>NZ_JASISR010000002.1 GCF_030063245.1 Paenarthrobacter sp. PH39-S1 | reverse complement strand
CCACTGAACAGGTGTCCTTCTCTGTCTGGAAAATTTTGGCTTCGCAACTACTATTTTCCCAGCTCAAGGGGCACTTGTTCGGTTTAACACACCCCTGTCAAAAAGTTCTTACTCGCGGATCCGGGTCTGACGCTTGAGGAAGCACTGGCCGTGGCGGCATGACGGAAGGCAAGCTTATGACCTGACCATCGACGTGGCTTCCGGGGAGCTGGCCGATCTGGATACCATCCGCTATCGACTGCGAAGCGGCGGCAGCTAAAGCAGGTACACCATGAACCCGGCCGCGGCTGCCCCGGGCCACGGCTGCACCGGTCCGGACGGGCGCCGATCCCGTGCATTTGGTTTCACGTTGGTGTCATGAAAGCACGGGAATGACACTACGACTTGCTGACGGTTTATTTGTCATCTTAATTGTCATCGGAGAATTTTCTTGCTCTGGCTGACCAATCGGGGGTTCACCAGGTGCGCGAGCCGCCGCAAGGTATAGGCAGCCAGTCTAGTGCGCGGTCGGCACGAAGCGCTTGATCGAAGCTTCGAGCTCGACCTCCGCGGCGGCGCGGTCGTCCCAGCCCTCCGCCTTGACCCATTTGCCGGGTTCCAGATCCTTGTAATGCGTGAAGAAGTGCTCGATTTCCTTGATCAGGAAGTCGTCCACATCGGAGATTTCCTGGATGTGGTCGTAGCGCTTGTCGTCGAGGACGCAGATCACCTTGGCGTCCCCGCCGCCGTCGTCCGTCATATTGAACACCCCGATCGGACGTGCCTCAACCACGACACCGGGATGCAGATCGTATTCCTGCAGCAGCACCAGCGCATCCAGCGGATCGCCGTCCTCACCGAGAGTGTTATCGAAATAACCGTAATGCGTGGGGTAACCCATGGAGGTAAAGAGCACCCGGTCCAGCCGGACCCGGCCGGTTTCATGGTCAACTTCGTACTTAACGCGGGACCCGCGCGGGATCTCGATGGTGACGTCGTGCTTCATCTGTTGCTCCTTGGCAGTGGACCGTCGCCTGAGGGCGTCCGGGGCCGGATGGTGGTGTGGGAAACCCGCAAGGCCGGCGCGGCCGATCGGCAACGCGAAGGCAGACCGGGGTTCCGTCTAATATGTAGGATATAGCGGCCGGTGCTGCGCCGAAACCTGGGCTCCCACCGCCCGCCTGCCCGTCCCGATTTTCCGCCGCACCGAAGGAACCCTTATCACCATGAGCCGGACGTCAAAAATTCTGACGGCGGCCGTGCTGGCGATTGCCCTCGGCGTTCTGGCGGTGCCCGTGGGGATGAATCTGGCGCCGGTCTTCGGTCCCGCGCCGGCCACCGCCACGCTGCCGGAACTTCCCGCGGCACAGCAGCTTCCCACCGCGCTGAGCACCGTCTCCGGCATCAACCCGCTGTCATCCAACGCCCCTGTTCCGGACGGTAGAGTTCTCTCCAAAGCCCTCGATGCTACCTTGATGGACGCCGACGGCGGCAACTACACCGCACTGGTCCAGGACGCGGCGACGGGACAGATCCTGTACAGCCGCAACGCCTCGGCCGGTAGGCTGCCGGCGTCCAACCTGAAACTGCTGACCGCGGCGGCGGCCCTCAAAACCTTGGGGGCCCAAACCCGGCTCAGCACCAAGGTTCTGGCCGGGGCCGGGACGGGCTCCATTGTGCTCCGTGCCGGCGGCGACGTGCTGCTCGGCGAGGGGCAAAGCGAGGTGGAGGCCACCGTGGGCCATGCCGGCGTCGCCACCCTGGCGGCCCGGACGGCGGCGGCCCTGGAATCCACCGGCGCCGGCGGCCCGGTGCGGATCACCGTCGATGACACGCTTTTCACCGGCCCGGCCCTCAACCCGGCCTGGCTGCAGGGCGACGTGGTCGCCGGGGAAATTGCGCCGGTATTCCCGATGGCGCTCTACGGGGCCCGTTTAACTCCGGACGCCTCGGTCGGTGCCCGGCCACAGGACTCCGCCATGAGCGTCGCGGCGGCATTCGCCGCCGCGCTGAAGGCTGCCGGGGTGGACGTGGACCCGGATATCCAACGCGGAAAGGCGGACGACGGCGCCAGGACGCTCGCGGAGGTCAGCTCGGCGACCGTGGGGGAGCAGATCGAATACATGCTGCGGGATTCGGATAATTACGTGGCCGAAACCCTTGGCCGGTTGAGCGCCGTAGCGCTGAAAAGGGTTGGTTCCTCGGCCGGCGCCAGCGAAGCGGTTAAGGAAACGGTGGCGGCGCTGGGAGTAAAGACCGACTCGATGGTGCTGGCGGACTGCAGCGGGCTGGCCGCCGATGACAGGGTGAGCGCCGAACAGCTGACCCAGACGGTGAAAATTATGCTGGCGGACACCACAGGGGACCTGCGGCAGGGTCTGCTCGGGCTGCCGATCGCCGGACTGAGCGGGACCCTGGGGCAGCGCTACCTGGATCCGGGCACCGTCGCTGGAGCGGGCTTGGTCCGGGCCAAGACCGGAACGTTGAACGCTGTGATTTCGCTGTCCGGGTACGTCGTGGATACGGACGGACGCCTGCTGGTGTTTTCCTTTATCGGCAACGATCTCAATGCCGGCAGCGCGGCGGCCAAACCGGTGATTGACGCCGCCGCGACCATCCTTGCCGGCTGCGGCTGCGGCGGCTGACCCGGCACCGCGGCTACCTGATGTGCCGCCGGTATGCCGGGAGGTGAACTACTGACCGGCCGCAATCGTTGTGTGGTCTTATGGAGACTATGGATTCACAGAGCAGTGCAGCAGCCCCGGGCCCCAGCCTGATCAATTGGGAGCTGGCCGCCTCGACGGCCGCGAACCTGGCACCGGCAGGGCCGGCGCTGAGCGGGAAGGAAATTGGTGCGGCCGTGGCGGACCTGCGCCTGCTGGCGGACCGCTCCGTTCCGTATGTGCATGAAATAACCGGCTTGGATGCCGCGCGGGACCTGCGCGATTCGCAGGTGCTGGTGGTGGACCGGGCGTCCTGGGCGAAGGCGAATACGCAGAGTTTTTCCGTGCTGATGCAATCGACCATGGCCGCTCTGGCGAAGAAACAGGCGGCCGCGCTGAGGCCCTCCAGTGTGGCGCTGAGCGGAACCGTCACAGGCGCGCAGCTGGGCGGTGTGTTGGCGTTTTTGTCCAGCAAGGTGCTGGGCCAGTATGATCCGTTCGCAGCCCTGGCGGGACGTCCCGGTGCTGCCGGCGGCGGACGGCTGCTGCTGGTGGCCCCCAACATCATCTCGGTGGAACGCGAGCTCAACGTGGACCCGTCCGACTTCCGGCTGTGGGTTTGTCTGCATGAGCA
The DNA here is from genome assembly GCF_030063245.1 of Paenarthrobacter sp. PH39-S1. Classification (GTDB taxonomy): domain Bacteria; phylum Actinomycetota; class Actinomycetes; order Actinomycetales; family Micrococcaceae; genus Arthrobacter_M. Next base: position 266,230 of record NZ_JASISR010000002.1, on the reverse strand, counting down.
GACCCACCGGGTCCAGTTCGCGGCTGCCCCTTGGCTGCGGGACCATATGCTCAGCGAGATCGAGAAACTCAGCACCCTGCTGGTGGGCGATACGGACAAGCTCGCCGAAAAACTTGTCTCCGCTGCCCGTTCCCTGACTCGGAAAAGTGCGGCGCACGACGGCGGCCCCAGCCGCGGCGGTTTGTTGGACCTATTGCAGGACCCGGAGGAAAAGGCCGCGCTCTCGCATCTGACGGCTGTGATGAGTCTGTTGGAGGGGCATGCCAACGTTGTCATGGACGCCGTAGACGCAGGCATCGTGCCGAGCGTGCGCACTATCCGGCAGCGCTTCAACTCCCGCGGGAAGGACCGCGGGGCACTCGAGAAGTTCATCCGCAACCTGTTGGGGCTGGATGCCAAGATGCGACAGTACAGCGACGGTGCCCGCTTTGTCCGGGGCGTGGTGGCGGAGACCGGGATGTCCGGATTTAACCATGTCTGGACCAGCGCGGACCACCTGCCGACCGAGCAGGAAATCCATGCCCCCACACTCTGGGTCCAGCGGATGGGGCTTTAGCCCTAATGCAGGAGCAGGAGCAGGAGCACGGGGGGCTCCGGCAGCGTCCGCGTCCCCGGCTCGACCCCGTGGTCGGCAAGGCCCGCAAGATGCTCGGCGACCTGCTGGGGATCTCCACCACAGGCAGACCGCGTGGCCAGTATACGCTGCCGCCTGAAGACCTCGGTGCGGGCGCGGCGCCCGCACCGCTGGTGCTGGTGGCCTGCAGCGGCGGCCCGGATTCATTGGCGCTTGCCGCAGTCGCCGCCTTCCTCAGCAGACGCGGAGAAATCCGTGTCGGCGCGGTCATCGTCGATCACCAGCTGCAGCTGCATAGCCACCGGGTGGCCCAGGCCACGGCCGTGACCCTGCGCGGACTGGGCCTGGACCCAGTGGAGATCAGCACCGTCACGGTTACCCGTGGTGGCGTGGGTCCGGAAGCGGCCGCCCGGCACGCGCGGTACCGGGCGCTCGACGCGGCCGCCAGCCGGCTCGGTGCCAGGACCGTGCTGCTCGGACACACCCTCGATGATCAGGCGGAGTCGGTGCTGTTGGGTCTGGCCCGAGGTTCCGGGACGCGCTCGCTCGCCGGTATCCCACAGCGGCGCGGCGTCTATCTGCGGCCGTTTCTGGGCTTGCGGCGTACCGAGACCTTGGATATCTGCACCGCGGAGGGGCTCCAGCCTTGGCACGACCCGACCAATGCGGACCCGGCGTTCCTGCGCTCACGGGTGCGCAGCCGGGTGCTGCCGTTCCTGGAACATGAGCTGGGACCGGGTGTTGCGCAGTCGTTGTACCGCTCCGCGCGCATCCTGGCGCAGGACGCGGATTATCTGGACGAGCAGGCTGCCGTCGAATACCGGCGGCTGGCAGGGGAGCCGGCAACCGCTCCCGCCGCCGAGGTCCAGCTCCCCGAAGCCGGCCTTCGGGCATTGCCGGCGGCGCTTAGACAGCGCGTCCTGGCGCTCGCCGTCGTCGGACTGGGCGGGGAACAGCCCAGCTTTGAGCGCCTGCTTGCCGCCGAGACTCTGCTGGCACGCCGGGGGTCGGCCGGCCCCGTCGAGCTCGCCGGTGGCGTCAGCGCCTTCCGGCAGCCGCGGAGCAGATCCGTTCCCCAAGACGCCTCCGCCTATGGGAAGCTAGTCTTTAGACGCAATGCGCAAGAGCACTGACGTTTGCACCGGGTAATCCGTACCGGACAAAAGCTAAAGCCCTTCAACACCAGGAGCAATGGGTGGATTCACACGACGTCCAGGCCGATCTCAAGCACGTCCTCTACTCCCAGGAGCAGATCCAGGAGCGGGTGGCGGAGCTTGCTGCGCAGATCGATGCCGATTACGCAGGCCGGGACGTGCTGCTGGTGGGTGTTCTCAAGGGCGCCGTGATGGTGATGGCGGATCTCGCTCGGGCCCTGCACAGCCACGTGACCATGGACTGGATGGCGGTATCTTCCTACGGATCCGGAACCCAGTCGTCCGGTGTGGTGCGGATCCTCAAGGACCTGGAAACGGACCTGATGGGTAAACACGTGCTCATTGTGGAGGACATCATCGACTCCGGGCTCACGCTCTCCTGGCTGAAGACCAACCTGATCTCCCGCGGGCCGGCATCGGTGGAAATCTGCACGCTCTTGCGCAAGCCGCAGGCCGCCAAGGTGGAAATAGACGTCAAGTATGTCGGGTACGAGATCCCGAGCGAATTTGTGGTCGGTTACGGCCTGGACTTCGCGGAGCGGTACCGGAACCTCGATTTCATCGGCACATTGGCCCCGCACATCTACGAGTAACCAGGCACCTCAGCGGTGGCTATGCCTCGGTGGGCGTTCAGCCGTGGGAACTATTCCCACGCGTTGATCGTGAAAGTTTGCGGACGTGTAAAGCTAGTACGGTGGTCGTGCAGTGGCGTCTACTTGAAGCGGTGAACTGAATTATCTGGCGTATTGATCGGGAGGGGCGAGGCAAAGCCTCGAGCACATGAACATTAAGAAAATCTTCAAGGGTCCAATCGTTTGGATCGTTGCGGTTGTCGTGCTGCTCCTGATCGCGTTCGGTACCCTCTCCGGCGGCGGTTCCACCAGAATCGACACCTCGGACGCCCTGGGTCTGCTCAGCAAGGGTCAGGTGGAATCTGCCAAGATCTTCAACGGCGAAGACCGCGTGGACCTGGTGCTGAAGAATGACTACACCACCCCCGATGGTGTAAAGGCCGGCAAGAACGTTCAGTTCTTCTTCGTTGATGCGCGCGGCACCGACATCGTCAAGGCCATCGACTCGGCCAGTCTCAAGACCTTCGATGATCAGCCGATCCAGAACAACTTCTGGTCAGGCATCCTGAGCCTGATCTTCCCGGTCATTATTCTCGGTGCTATTTTTTGGTTCCTGCTCTCTCGAATGCAGGGCGGCGGTTCCAAGGTCATGCAGTTCGGCAAGTCCAAAGCCAAGCTGATCACCAAGGACCACCCGCAAGTTACGTTCACGGACGTCGCCGGTGCGGACGAGGCGGTGGAGGAGCTTCACGAAATCAAATCGTTCCTGCAGGAACCCGCCAAGTTCCAGGCCGTGGGCGCAAAAATTCCCAAGGGGGTGCTGCTTTATGGACCCCCTGGAACGGGTAAGACGCTGCTGGCCCGAGCGGTGGCAGGCGAGGCCGGCGTCCCGTTCTACTCCATCTCCGGATCTGACTTTGTCGAGATGTTCGTCGGCGTGGGTGCGTCGCGCGTGCGCGATTTGTTCGAGCAGGCCAAGGCCAACTCCCCGGCCATCATTTTCGTGGACGAGATCGACGCCGTCGGCCGTCACCGCGGTGCCGGCATCGGCGGCGGCAATGACGAGCGTGAGCAGACGCTGAACCAGCTCCTGGTGGAGATGGATGGCTTCGACGTCAAGACCAACGTGATCCTGATCGCGGCCACCAACCGCCCGGACGTCCTGGACCCGGCGCTGCTGCGTCCGGGCCGCTTTGACCGCCAGATTCCCGTCGAGGCTCCGGACCGGATCGGCCGGGAGCAGATCCTGCGCGTACATTCCAAGGGCAAGCCGATGGCTCCCGGGGTTGACCTCAACGCGGTGGCCAAGAAGACGCCCGGATACACGGGCGCGGATCTGGCCAACGTGCTCAATGAAGCGGCGCTGCTGACCGCACGCTCCAACGCACAGCTCATCGATGACCGGGCCCTGGATGAGGCAATTGACCGCGTCATGGCGGGTCCGCAGAAACGCACCCGGGTGATGAAAGAGCTGGAGCGTAAGATCACCGCCTATCACGAGGGCGGGCATGCGCTGGTCGCCGCCGCATTGCGGAACACCGCCCCCGTCACCAAGATCACCATCCTGCCCCGTGGCCGCGCGCTGGGGTACACCATGGTGGTGCCCGAGGATGACAAGTACTCCGTGACCCGCAACGAGCTGCTGGACCAGATGGCCTACGCCATGGGTGGCCGGGCGGCGGAGGAAATCGTCTTCCACGATCCCTCCACCGGCGCCTCCAACGATATTGAAAAGGCCACCGCCACCGCCCGCAAAATGGTCACGCAGTATGGCATGAGCGAACGGATTGGTGCGGTGAAACTGGGCACCGGCGGCGGTGAGCCGTTTATGGGCCGCGATGCCGGCCATGACCGGGACTATTCGGATCAGGTGGCGTACGTCATCGATGAGGAAGTGCGCCGGTTAATTGACCAGGCTCACGACGAGGCGTACACGATCCTGAACGAAAACCGCGACGTGCTGGACCGGCTCGCGCTGGAACTGTTGGAGCGGGAAACCCTGAACCAGGCGGAAATCCAGTACATCTTCCGGGATATCCGCAAGCGGGATCTGCGCGACGTCTGGCTGTCCAAGCAGACCCGGCCGGTATCGGATCTGCCGCCCGTCGTCAGCGATAAAGAACGCCGGGATGCGTTGGCCTCCAGTGAGCCCGCCCCGGAAACAGTGGCGCCGCAGGACCAGCTGGCCCACGCCAATATGCCCGGCAGCGTGGATGCGCCTGGCTCTTCGGCATCGCAGAACGGCACCACGCCCGGCCAGTCCGGTGATGAGCCGCACCCGCCGCACCCGGCCGGCAGCCAAGCTCCCGGCAGCTAAGATCAATGACGTGACCAATTACGACGACGACGCAAGAGCGGGGAGCGGAAAGGTCCGGGTCGACCTGCCCCGGATTGAGAAAGCTGTCCGTGAGATCCTGCTGGCCATCGGCGAAGACCCGGACCGCAGCGGGCTGCTGGACACTCCCAAGCGTGTGGCCAAGGCTTACGGCGAGGTTTTCGCGGGTCTGCACCAGGATCCGGCGGATGTCCTTGCCACGACCTTCGACATCGCGCATGAGGAAATGGTGTTGGTCAAGGACATCCCCTTTTATTCGACCTGCGAGCACCACTTGGTGCCGTTTCATGGCTCCGCCCATGTGGGATACATCCCCTCTTTGGAGGGGCGCGTGACGGGTCTGAGCAAGCTGGCGAGGCTGGTGGACGTGTACGCGAAGCGGCCGCAGGTGCAGGAGCGCCTGACGACCCAGATTGTGGAGGCTTTGGTCAAGTACCTCAAGCCCCGCGGCGCGATAGTAGTCGTCGAATGTGAACACATGTGCATGTCCATGCGCGGCGTGCGCAAACCAGGGGCAAAAACCGTCACCAGCGCCGTGCGCGGCCTGCTGCACGAGCCGGCCACCCGGGCCGAAGCCATGAGCCTGATTCTTGGAAGGTAACACCAGCAACCTATGGATTCTCTCGCAGCAGCACCCGGAACCGGGCCAGCAACCTCTCCCCTGCCGGTCCTTCGGGGACCGCGGCCGGCGGCCAGGTTCGAGGACCTGCCGTCGGACCGCGCGGTCGTCATGGGCATCCTGAACTGCACGCCTGATTCCTTCAGCGACGGGGGCGAGCACAACTCACTCGATACGGCCATCGCGCATGGGCTGCGGATGATCTATGCCGGTGCCGACATCATTGACATCGGCGGGGAATCCACCCGTCCGGGGGCGCCCGAGGTGGCCGCGGAGGAGGAGCAGGACCGCATTCTTCCGGTGATCGGGGCGCTGGCGAAGGCCGGCGCTCTGATCAGCGTGGATACCCGGCACGCCGACACCGCCGCCAAGGCGCTCGATGCAGGGGCGGCACTGATCAACGACGTGTCCGGCATGAGCGTGCAACCGGACATGATGGCGCTGGTGGCCACCCGCGGGGTGCCCTATGTGCTGATGCACCGCCGCGGCACGGCAAAAACCATGGACGCGCTGAACGAGTACGCGGATGTGGTGGAGGATGTCATCGCCGAACTGATGGCCGTCCGGGGCAGGTTCTACGAGGCCGGTGTGCTGCCGGAGCAGATCATCGTGGATCCGGGCCTGGGTTTTTCCAAGAATGCGGAACAGAACTGGGAACTGCTGGCCAATCTGCAGCGCTTCGAGGTGCTGGGGCACCGCGTGCTCGTGGGTACCTCCCGCAAGCGCTTTCTGGGATCGCTGCTGGCCAGCGCCGGGAAGGCCGCGCCGCCTAAGGAACGGGACAGCGCCACGGTGGCCACGACGGCGTTGGCCGCGGCGATGGGTGCCTGGGGTGTGCGGGTGCACGATGTCACCGGCAATCTCGATGCGGCCAAGGTGGCTGCCCGACAGGGCGCCCACCGGCTGTCTCCCGCCGGTGCCGTTACGACCGGGCCGGCCAGCCGATGACCGCGGCCGGGGCAAAGCTGATGACCGGGACTGACGCCGTCGTGCAAGAAGACGCTGTGGATATGGACGCTGTGCAAGAAGACGCTGTGCCAGCTGCTGGGAAGCCTGACGCGGCGCCCGCGCCGTCTGCCCTGCGCCGCCTGGACCGGATCACCGTCACCGGTGTGACCGCCATTGGCCGGCATGGGGTTTTCGAGCGGGAAAAAAGGGACGGTCAACCGTTCATCGTGGACGCCGTGCTGTTCACGGATATCCGTGCCGCCGCGGAGAACGACGATCTGGAGAAGACCGCGAACTATGGCGACGTCGCGGAACTGATCCGCGCGCTGATCACCGGTCAGGCCTACGATCTGATCGAAACGCTTGCCGAGCGTATCGCCGCCGCGATTCTGCTCACGTTTCCCGTGTCCGCCGTCGAGATCACCGTGCATAAGCCCAAGGCCCCGATTCAGGTTCCCTTTGGCGATGTAACGATTAACATTTACCGGGAAAGCCCGTGAGCAGACACGACGCCAGCAGACCCGATGCCGTCAGACCCGATGCCGTCAGACCCTACACACGGGCGGTGCTGGCGCTCGGCAGCAACCTGGGGGAACGTAACGACACCCTGTGCGCTGCCGTAGCGGAGCTGGTGGACCGTCCGGACGTTCGTCTGCGGGACGTCTCCCCGGTGGTGCAGACCAGGCCCGTGGGCGGTCCTTCCGGCCAACCGGAATTCCTCAACATGGTGATGGAGATCGAAACGTCGCTGGACCCTTACGGGCTCCTGGAGCATTGCCAGGCGGTGGAAAACCGCCACCTGCGCACCCGCGACGTGCGCTGGGGCGCGCGTACGCTGGACGTTGACATCATCACCTTCGGCGGACTAAGCAGCAGCGACGAAAAGCTGACCCTGCCGCACCCGCGGGCCGCGGAGCGGGCGTTCGTGCTGTACCCGTGGGCGCTGATGGATCCGCAGGCCACACTGGCGGACGAGCCGGTGGCCGCTTTGGCCGCACAGGCGCCGGATTTTCCCGGGATCGAGCACTTTGCCGACGATGACAGCTGCGAATCCGGTGCCACGGGCTGACATTCCGATGGCACCGGCCGCCCCAAAACACACCAGGCCCCACCATCTCAGGACGCACCAAGCCCCGCAGCCCCAAAAACCGCAGCCCCAAGAACCGCCGCCGCGCAAGACGCCCGGCGCGCAAGCCGGCCGGCGCGCAAGCCGGCCGTTGCGCCGTCGTCCGCGGGCATCCGGCGCAGGAGTCGGCAAGGACAAAAGTCTGCAAGAACTGTACGGTGGAACCAGATGCGCAACCGACGTGGGTGAGGCGAAGAATGAGAACCATCCGGCCCGTCTGGCTGGCAGTTATAGCGTTGGTATCCGGGGCCGCCGGGTGGGTGGCGACAGTGCTGGCCAACCGCGCCAGTTTGCCCACTCCGGTGCTGCCGTTGAGCTCATTGCTGACCATGGGAATCATCGTCGCGATGACTGTTGTGCTGGGTCTGCGTGTACGGAGCTGGCGTAATGGCAAACGGGACCGGGTGCTGAACCCGATCCTGGCGGCCCGGACCTGGGTGCTGGCTCAGGCCTGCGCCTATGCCGGCGCACTGCTGTTCGGCTGGCATGTCGGTATTTTACTGGACCAGCTTCCCACCATCGCGCTGCGCAGCAACCTGACGGTCATCTGGCTTGCCTTGGCGATGGTCGGCGGCAGCGTCGTAATGGTGGCGGTCGGCTTCATCGTTGAGCGGTTCTGCCGCCTCCCTCCGGACGATGACGTCCCGCCGGCAGAACGGAAGAAACGCGATAGTGCCGGCGAGGAAGAATATGCGTGAACCGATCGACCCGGTCGGCCTTGACTTTGAACGTGTCTCCCCGAAACTGGTGACCGTCCGGCTCATCGAACGCGGGCTCGGCGCATTGGTCCTGACCACTGTCGCGTCCTTGCCCCTGGTGCTGCACCTGACCGGACCGTGGCGCGGCCTTCCCGCGTGGCTGGCGTGGAGCCTTCCGCTGGCGGTGCTGCTGGCGATGATCTGGCGGCTGGTGCTGATTCCGCGACAGGTCCGCGCCATCGGGTATGCCGAGCGCGACGACGATCTGCTGATCTGCGGCGGAATTTTCTTCCAGCGCGTCATGGTGGTTCCGTATGGCCGGATGCAATACGTTGATGTCTCTGTGGGGCCTGTGGAACGGGCGTTCGGGCTCAGCTCGGTCAAGATGCACACGGCCTCGGCCAGCACCAACGCCGTGCTGGAGGGACTGCCCGCGGCCGAGGCGGCGCGGCTGCGGGAGCAGTTGTCCGCGCGCGGTGAGGCTAAGCTGGCCGGTCTGTGAGCGCGGCGAAGGGGTACGACGACGGCGGTGCCGTTGCGCCGCAGTCGAACCCGCCGGGTCCGGCCGTCGGGTTCCGGACCGGCCCCGAGGATCAGTGGCGCCGGGTGCACCCGGTGTCCCCGTTGGTGCGCGGCTGGCTCGCCGTCGTCGGCCTGATCGTCGTTTTTGGCCGTAATTCCTTTGACGATCTGGTGCAGGCGATCGGCACCGGCGGCCGTCACCGACCAGGCGGGGCACCGGTGTGGCTGATCCTTTCCGTGCTGGCCGCTGCCGTGGTGATCTTTGCTGTCGTCTTTTTCCTGTCCTGGTTCTACACCCGTTACCAGGTCACCGATGATCATGTGCGCGTCAACAGCGGCGTCATCTTCCGTCAGCAGCGGCAGGCGAGGATCGACCGCGTCCAGGCCATCGACGTGGTGCAGCCGCTGCTGGCGCGCATATTTTCGCTGGCGGAGCTCAAATTTGAGGTGGCGGACGCCGGCAAGTCCGCCATGAAGCTCTCCTTTTTGAATCTGGACGAGGCGAAGCGCCTACGGGCGGCCATCTTGGCCCGGGCGTCGGGCATGCGGGTCGATCCGGACCAGCCTTCCGCGATTTCGGAGGCTCCCGAGCGGGAGGTGCTGGCATTGACGCCGGGCCGGATCGCAGGCGCCACGCTGCTTTCGGGTATCACCGTCGCGGCCCTGGTGCTGACCGCCCTCGTCGTGGGTGCGCTTCTCGGCACCGGTTCGCCGGCCCTCCTGGTCGTGTTCATTCCGTTGCTGCTGGCGGTCGGGGCGGCCTACTGGAAGGCTTTCACGACTGACTGCAACTTCCGCGTGGCGGTGTCCCCGGATGGAGTCCGGCTGCATTACGGTCTGCTCGATACGCGCGCCCAGACCATTCCGCCCGGCAGGGTGCAGGCCGTCGGAGTCACACAGAGCCCTTTGTGGCGCCTGACCGGCTGGTACCGGGTGCACGTCAACGTTGCCGGTTACGGGGCGGACCACGGCGACAGCGGGGGCCGCACGGTTGTGCTGCCTGCCGGTACCGAGGCGGAGGTCATGACGGTGCTGGGACTGATCTTCCCGGACCCCGGGGTGGCCGACCCGGTGAGGGTTTTCACGGCCGGTCTCCGCGGCAAGGGCCGGGACCAGGGCTTCATCCATTCCCCGCGCCGCGCCCGCCTGTTGGATCCGTTCGCTTGGCGGCGCAATGCCTACCGCGCCACGGACACGGCCCTGCTGTGCCGGCACGGGCTGCTCTTCCGCCGGCTGCAGGTGGTCCCGCATGAGCGGACCCAATCGTTGAGCCTGTTTCAGGGTCCACTGATGCGCCGACTGGGACTGGTGGATTTCGAGCTGCACTCCACCGCAGGCCCGGTCCGCCCCATGGTCCATCACCTGGATCTGGTTTCGGCGCGGGAGTTGTTCACCGGGCAGGCCGCCCGGGCGGCCAGCGCCCGCAGAACAGGAAGACCCGAGCGCTGGATGGAAGAACGCCCGGCCGGGCCGGATCTGGCAGGTGCGGCTTCGCCCAGCAGCGCAGACAAGGACAATCAATATGAGCAATAAACCTGGTCGGCTCGGCGTCGGCGTTATCGGTGCTGGCAAGGTAGGCGCTGTACTGGGAGCCGCCCTGCGGGCCGCGGGACACGCCGTCGTTGGGGTTTCCGCCGTGTCGGAGGCCTCCTTGGAACGCGCGGAAAATCTGCTGACCGGCGTCCCGGTGCTGGCGATCCCGGAGATCGTCGAACGCTCCGAGCTGGTGCTGCTGGCCGTCCCGGATGATGACCTGCCCGCGTTGGTGCAGGGGCTGGCCCGAACCGGAGCCTGGCACCCGGGGCAGTTGGTGGCACATACGTCCGGCCGTTATGGCACCGCGGTGCTCGCCCCGGCGCGGGCGGCCGGGGTGATTCCACTGGCACTGCACCCGGCCATGACCTTCACAGGAATGACTTTGGATCTGGCCCGACTGCCGGACTGCAGCTTCGGAGTCACCGCGGATCCGGCGGTGCTGCCGATTGCCCAGGCCCTGGTCGTGGAGATGGGAGCCGAGCCGGTGGTCATCGCGGAGGCGGACAGGGTGCTCTATCACGCCGCGCTGGCGCATGCCGCCAACCATCTGGTCACGCTGTCGGCGCAATCCGCGCAGCTGCTCGCGGGCATCGGCGTTGAGGCGCCGGAGCGGATGCTCGGTCCGCTGCTGCGGGCCTCGCTGGAGAACGCACTGGCCTCGGGGGAGTCGGCGCTGACCGGCCCCGTGGCCCGCGGTGACGTCGGAACGGTGGCCGCGCACTCGGAAGCGCTGCGTGAATACGGGCTGGATTTGGCCGCGGGGGATGGCCCGGAGGATGTCCAGGATATTGTGGCAGCATATTTGGCGATGGCATCGGCGACGGCGGCCCGCGCGGCCGCCCGCGGCCTTCTCACGGCTGCGCAGCTGCGCCGGATTGAGGCCGCCCTGCTGCCGGAGGACCCCGGGACCGGCACCGACGGACTCCGCCCAACCGAGGAAAGCGACTAACTTATGGCCATCCAGGTTGTCACCACCATTGCGGAGCTTGCGGCCGCAAGCGCGGACCTGCTCGCGCGGAAACGCACTCATCCCGACGGCGGTCAGGCCGGCGGCGATGGGATGCCGGCCGTCCCGTCACTGGGGCTGGTGCCCACCATGGGCGCCCTGCATGCAGGCCACGCGATGCTGGCGCGGGCCGCGGCGGCGCGGAACGACGTCGTCGTCGTAAGCATCTTTGTCAACCCGCTGCAGTTCGGCGACGAGACCGACCTGCAGCGCTACCCGCGCACCCTGGAGGCGGATATGGCCCTGCTGGAGGCCGAAGGGGTCGATCTGGTTTTTGCCCCGCCCGTTGCCCAGATGTACCCGGACGGGCCGCCGAAGGTGTGCATCGCCTCAGGCCCCCTCGGGGGTAAGTACGAGGGCGCTTCACGTCCCGGTCATTTTGACGGCGCCCTGACGGTGGTGGCGAAGCTGCTGCATGTGTGTCTTCCGACGGCCGCGGAGTACCGCGCCTATTTCGGCAGGAAGGACGCGCAGCAACTGGCCCTGATCAAGCAGATGGTCGTGGATCTGAATTTTCCGGTGGAAATTGTCGCAGTGCCCGTGGTGCGCGCCGACGACGGTCTGGCGCTCTCCAGCCGCAACCGCTTTCTCTCCGCAGAGGAACGCGATGCCGCGCTGGTTCTGTCGAGGGTGCTGCAGCTGCTCCGGGACCGCGCCGACCGACACGAACCGCTGGATCCCGACTCCGTGATGGATATGATCGACAGCCAGCGGCTGGTGGTACTGGATTATTTCGAGGTGGTGGATCCGGATACCTTCGAACCGCGCGCGGAGAACTGCCGGGAGACGCCCTTTACCGGAGAAGCCCTGGCCCTGATCGCCGCACAGGTCGGCCCGGTCCGTCTGATCGACAGCATGCCACTGGGCTTCTGACCCGGTCGCAGCAGTTGGGACTTCAATACGCCTCGCAATGGTGCGCTAACCGCTGCCCTGTTGGGTGGGCGCGCGGGGAGCGGGCGTGAAGAAGGTGCTTCGGGGCGGATAATGGTCTTTTCGCCGGCGCATAAACCGCCGGTTGCCGGGGGTCGGCAGGGACCCGGGGAATTCCGCTGAACCGGGGAATTCCGGTGCCGACAGCGAGCCGGCGGATTTCGCCACCGTATTGCGAGCCATCAAATCCACCGGACCCCGACCAAGGATATCACCGGGGGGCAGGCACTGCAGCCGGAACACCGCCGCGATATCCGTTGTCATCGAATAATGAGCGGGCAGTTCCATAGCGCCGCGTGAGCCGCCCGGGCTCCGCCGGACGTAAACTTCTTAGGCTTAGTCCGTACGAGGTTATTGTGCACGGGTAATGAAAAGGTGTCGGCAAATCACGGCGCTGATAAATACCCTGCCGATTAAGAGCACCCCTTCGGTCCGTGGCGAGCGCTGCGGCACCCGGGCTGGAGGATGCCGGCGTGCCGCCGTCGTCGGACTAAACTTGTGTACCGTGACCACTGACAAGACCCTGACTGACCAGCTGACTGCCTCAACCCTGCCCGCCTCGACCCTGCCTGCGTCAACCCCACACCACCGGGTGCCGGCCATGGAGGCCGCGGACGTCTCCGAACAGATGCAGGTCCGGATGGAAAAGCGCGCCCGGCTGATCGAGCGCGGCGGCCAGGCGTATCCGGTCGGCGTTGAGCGGACCCACACACTGGTTCAGGTCAGGGCCAAATACCCGGACCTTGCTGCGGACGAAGCTACCGGCGACGTCGTCGGCGTCACTGGCCGCGTCGTTTTTGTCCGCAATACCGGAAAGCTCTGTTTCGCCACACTGCAGGCCGGGGACGGCACCCGGCTGCAGGCCATGCTGAGCCTGGCCGCGGTGGGAGCGGTAGCGCTGGCGGATTGGAAGGCCCTGGTCGATCTGGGGGATCACGTCTATATCCGGGGCGAAGTCATCAGCTCCCGGCGCGGCGAGCTGTCCATCATGGCGGACTCGTGGCAGATGGCGTCCAAGGCGCTGCGGCCGCTGCCGGTCCTGCACGCGGAACTGTCCGAGGAGATGCGCGTCCGCCAGCGCTATGTGGACCTGATTGTGCGCGAGGAGGCCCGCGATCAGGTCCGCACGCGCTCCGCGATCGTCAGGGCCATCCGCGACACACTGCACGGCGAGGACTATATCGAGCTGGAGACTCCGATTCTCCAGCTGGTCCATGGGGGCGCCGCCGCACGTCCGTTCCGGACACATCTGAACGCCTTCGATCAGCCCATGACACTGCGCATCGCCATTGAGCTGTACCTCAAGCGCGCCGTTGTCGGAGGGATGGACAAGGTTTTTGAGGTAGGACGCATCTTCCGCAATGAAGGCGTGGATTCCACCCACAGTCCCGAGTTCACCATGCTGGAGGCCTATGAGGCGTACGGCGATCAGTTCAGCATGGCCGGAATTATGCAGCGCATCATTCTGGCCTGCGCCGATGCGGCCGGCTCGCGGACGATCGAGACGCCGCGCGGAACCGTGAAGCTCGACGGCGAGTGGCGGTGGCTGCCGGTGTATCAGGGACTGTCCGACTCCGTTGGCCAGGTGGTTACGCCGGAGACGACGGCGGCCGAGCTGCGGGCGCTGGCGGCGCGGCACGAGGTGGCGGTTGACGCGTCCTGGGATGCCGAGAAACTGGTGGTGGAGCTCTTCGGCGAAATCGTTGAACCGACGCTGATCCAGCCGACCTTTGTCTGTGACTACCCGCCGTCCGCGCAGCCGCTGGCCCGCCAGCACCGAACGGACGGCCGGCTCATTGAGGCATGGGACCTGATTATCGACGGCAAGGAAACCGGCACGGCCTTCTCCGAACTGGTGGACCCGGTGATTCAGCGCGAACGCCTCACCGTGCAGTCGCTGCAGGCGGCGGCCGGGGATCCGGAAGCCATGGCTCTCGACGAGGACTTCCTCCGGGCTTTGGAGTACGGAGCGCCGCCCATGGGTGGCCTGGGCCTTGGCGTTGACCGCCTGGTAATGCTCTTTACCGGGGTCGGAATACGTGAGGCGATTCTCTTCCCCCTCATGAAGCCCGAAAACTTGATGAAACCCGAATAGAAGCCGGAAACAATGGATTACCTAGCAGCTATCGTCCCCTACCTGGCGGTTATCGTTCCATCAGTGGCCCTCGCCGCGCTCTTTTACTTTGCGATGCGAGCCATTTTCAACGCTGACCGTTCCGAACGCGAGGCCCTGGCACAGGCCGAGCGGGAAGCGGATGAAAGGGCGGATTAGTCCTGAGCTATTCCGCCCGCGGTTAAACAACCTTTGACTGCCTACCTTCAACGCGCCATACTCATTATAGAAATGAATTGCGAATGGCAATTAACGGGGCCTATAAGTCCGGAGCGGTAAGTCCCGGTCAATGAATCAGTCCTGGTCAATGAATCCATGTTAGGGGTCCTGATGGCGCAAAAAGTAGAAATCACGCTCGTTGACGACATCGACGAGGGGCATGCGGACGAGACTGTCCGCTTCGCCCTGGACGGGGTCAGCTATGAAATCGACCTTTCCTCCGCCCACGCCGGTGAGCTGCGCGAGGCACTTGGGGCCTATACGTCCAATGGCCGGCGGGTCACGGGGCGGGTGGCGAAAAGCCGCTCCACTCCCGCAGCGAAGAGCCAGGATGTGGGCCAGATCCGGCGGTGGGCACGCGAAAATGGCTATCCGGTGCGTGAGCGGGGCCGGATCCAGGCGGAAATCCAGGAAGCATACTTCCGCGCCAACGGCTGAGTTAACCTCCGCCATATTTCCCCTGTGGCGAACAAGCACCCATAGAGCCGCGTATCTGCGTAGCATCAAAGTACGCAGTAGCTAGGAGTGTGGCGCAATGTTTGAGAGATTCACCGATCGAGCCCGACGTGTTGTCGTGCTGGCCCAAGAAGAGGCCCGCATGCTCAACCACAACTACATCGGCACCGAGCACATCCTGCTCGGTCTCATCCACGAGGGTGAAGGTGTTGCAGCAAAGGCACTTGAGTCGCTGAGCATTTCGCTTGATGGCGTGCGCGAGCAGGTCCAGGAGATCATAGGCCAGGGGCAGCAGGCGCCCAGCGGGCACATCCCGTTCACGCCGCGCGCCAAAAAAGTGCTGGAGCTTTCGCTGCGCGAGGCGCTGCAGCTCGGCCACAACTACATTGGCACCGAGCACATCCTGCTGGGGCTGATCCGTGAGGGCGAGGGCGTTGCCGCACAGGTGCTGGTGAAGCTCGGCGCGGACCTCAACCGGGTCCGGCAGCAGGTCATCCAGCTGCTCTCCGGCTATCAGGGCAAGGAACCCGTTGCCACCGGGGCCAGCCAGCAGGAGGGCACCCCCGCTGGTTCCGTCGTGCTGGATCAGTTCGGCCGCAATTTGACGCAGGCTGCACGCGAAAACAAACTTGACCCGGTGATCGGGCGCGAGCACGAGATGGAACGCGTCATGCAGGTCCTCTCCCGACGCACCAAGAACAACCCGGTGCTGATCGGCGAGCCCGGCGTCGGCAAGACCGCCGTCGTCGAAGGCCTCGCCCAGGCCATTGTCCGCGGAGACGTGCCGGAAACCATCAAGGACAAGCAGTTGTACACGCTTGATCTTGGCTCGCTGGTGGCCGGTTCACGCTACCGCGGTGACTTCGAAGAGCGCCTGAAGAAGGTCCTCAAGGAAATCCGGACCCGCGGCGACATCATCCTCTTCATCGACGAGATCCACACCCTCGTCGGCGCGGGCGCGGCGGAGGGAGCCATCGACGCGGCATCCATTCTGAAGCCGATGCTGGCCCGTGGCGAGCTGCAGACCATCGGCGCAACCACGCTGGATGAGTACCGCAAGCACATCGAGAAAGATGCCGCTCTGGAGCGCCGTTTCCAGCCCATTCAGGTGGCCGAACCGAATGTGGCTCTCGCGATCGAGATCCTCAAGGGCCTGCGTGACCGCTACGAGGCACATCACCGCGTCTCCATCACGGACGGCGCGCTGGCCGCGGCCGCAACGCTCTCCGAGCGCTACATCAGCGACCGGTTCCTGCCGGACAAGGCCATCGATCTGATCGATGAGGCCGGCGCGCGGCTGCGTATCCGGCGGATGACGGCGCCGCCGGAGCTGAAGATCATGGACGGACATATCGCGGAGATCAAGCGGGAGAAGGAATCCGCCATTGATGCCCAGGACTTCGAGGGCGCCGCCTCGCTGCGGGACAAGGAGCAGAAGCTCATTGCCGAGCGGGCGGAGAAGGAACGCAGATGGAAGTCCGGGGGGCTGGATGACATCTCCGAGGTCGACGAAGAATTG
This sequence comes from Paenarthrobacter sp. PH39-S1, assembly GCF_030063245.1. Taxonomy (GTDB): domain Bacteria; phylum Actinomycetota; class Actinomycetes; order Actinomycetales; family Micrococcaceae; genus Arthrobacter_M. The sequence continues at coordinate 249,903 of NZ_JASISR010000002.1, read as the reverse complement.
ATCGCGGAGGTGCTGGCCAATTCAACCGGCATTCCGGTTTTCAAGCTCACCGAGGAAGAGTCGTCGCGCCTGCTGAAAATGGAAGACGAACTGCATAAGCGCGTGGTGGGCCAGGATGAGGCCATTAAGTCGATTTCGCAGGCCATCCGCCGTACGCGGGCCGGGCTCAAGGATCCGAAGCGTCCGGGCGGCTCGTTCATCTTCGCCGGTCCGACCGGCGTGGGTAAGACCGAGCTGGCCAAGGCTCTGGCGGAGTTCCTATTCGGCGACGATGACGCCCTGATCACGCTCGACATGTCCGAATACTCGGAGAAGCACACCGTGTCAAGGCTCTTCGGTGCCCCGCCAGGCTACGTCGGTTATGAAGAGGGTGGCCAGCTGACCGAAAAGGTCCGCCGCAGGCCGTTCTCCGTGGTTCTCTTCGACGAGGTTGAAAAGGCCCACTCGGACCTCTTCAACTCGCTGCTGCAGATTCTCGAGGACGGACGCCTGACTGACAGCCAGGGCCGGGTGGTGGACTTCAAGAACACCATCATCATCATGACCACTAATCTGGGTACCCGCGACATCTCCAAGAGCGTTGCCACGGGCTTCCAGTCCCTCACGGATACGCAGACGGGTTACAACCGGATGCGTGCACGGGTAACGGAGGAGCTCAAGCAGCACTTCCGACCCGAGTTCCTGAACCGCGTTGACGACGTGGTCGTCTTCCCGCAGCTGACGCAGAACGAGATCATCGAGATCGTCGATATGTTCGTCGCCAGGCTGGAAAAGCGCATGCAGGACAAGGACATGGGCATCGAGCTGACCAACGCGGCCAAGGTGCTGCTGGCCACCCGCGGCTACGACCCGGCCATGGGTGCACGTCCGCTGCGCCGCACCATCCAGCGCGAGATCGAGGATCAGCTCTCCGAGAAGATCCTTTTCGGCCGGATCAAGGCCGGCGATATCGTTGCCATCGACGTCGAAGGCGAGGGCGACGACGCCAAGTTCACGTTCGAAGGCATGGCCAAGCCGCGCGTCCCGGACGCACTGCCCGCGGGCGCCTAGCAGCACCAGCCGCTCCCGCGGAACACGGGCGAGTGTGGTGATCTGCCCGGACAGCGACGGCTGTCAGGGCAGATCACCACACTCACTTTTTTGCGCGCTGAGCCGTCACCGGTTCTGGTCATCCTTAGTCCGCTACCAGTGCAGCACCGCCGTCTGGGCGGTGTTTTTGCTCTCGATCCCGGTGGCTGTTTTCCAGCCGGCGCTCTCGGTGTATCTGTGGATTGCCATCCGGCCGGTATCTGCGATGCTTGGGCGGTTCCAGTGGAAGAAATTCGCCGCCGCTCAGACGCTGCTGTATGCCGCGGCGGACCGTGCCGGGAAGCCCGCAGCCGGGCAGCAGTAGGATTGCCCGGTGACCCCCGTAATAAATATCCGCCCCGCCCGCACCTCCGACGTCCCTGCCATCAAGGCGCTGGTTGCGCCGCTGGCGGATCAGCGGATCCTGGTGGCAAAGGAGACCGTGGCCTACTACGAGTCGCTGCAGGAGTTCCGGATCGCGGAGCACGACGGCGACGTCATCGGCTGCGGGGCCCTGCACGTCATGTGGGAGGACCTGGCCGAAATCCGCACGTTGGCAACCTCGTCCGCGTGGCGCGGCCGAGGGGTGGGCCACGCGCTGGCGGAGGAGCTGCTCGACGCCGCGGGGGAGCTGGGTGTCAGCCGGGTCTTCTGTTTGACCTTCGAGGTGGACTTCTTCGCCCGGCACGGCTTTACCGTGATGGCACAACAGGAGGCGGTCGGTCCTGGCGTGTACTCGGAGCTCCTGCGGTCCCAGGATGAGGGCGTGGCGGAATTCCTGGACCTGGCCCGGGTGAAGCCAAATACGCTGGGCAACACCCGAATGATCCGCATGCTGTAGGTTTTTTCGGGTACGCCCGGTTCCCGCACCCGGTTCCCGCGCCAAAAAAGTGCCGAACCCCGCGCCATCCCATTGCCCAACGCCGGACGAACGGCTGTCGCCGGCGGTCAGTGCTCCCTCTTTACGGAGTATTCACCGGATTTTCATTGCGCTTGCGCAATCATTGCCCTTAAGCTCATCAGTATGCTGACGAGTTTGCCGGGAGAGTTCCCCCCGCATGTGCTGCGGGAGTACGCGATGCTCGCGGACGGCGCCCGCGGCGCCCTGATCGGCCCGCGCGGCGACGTGGTCTGGATGTGTGCACCCCCGTGGCATGACGACGCGGTATTCTCGACTTTGCTCGGAGGCGCCGGAAACTTTGCCGTCACCCCGACTGATCCGCACTCCGTCTGGGGAGGTCAGTACGAAGACGGGACCCTGGTTTGGCGCAGCCGATGGATCACCAGGACGGGAATTATTGAATGTCGGGAGGCATTGGCCTACCCCGGCGATCCCGACAGAGCCGTGCTGCTGCGCCGAATCCGCGCCGTGTCAGGGCAGGCCGCTGTGCGGATGACCCTGGACGCCCGGGCGAATTTTGGCCGGCACAAGATGAGCAGGCTGTCCTGCGAAGACGGTTTCTGGACCGCAAAGACAGGGGCACTGCGGGTGCGGCTCAGTGGTGCCGCGGAGGCGAAGGTGGTGAACGGCGCGCTGGAGCTTTACCTGGAGTTACCCGAGGGCGACCAGCATGACCTGGTGCTGGAGATCTCCGGGCGGGAGCTGCCGGCAGCGGTTGCCTTGGCCGACGCGTCGTGGAGTGCCACCGAAAACGCGTGGCAGCAGGGCGTGCCCAAGTTCAAAAATACCATCGCCGCGGACGACGCGCGCCAGTCCTACGCCGTACTGTGCGGCATGACTGGATCAAGCGGGGCCATGGTGGCCGCCTCAACCATGGGGCTTCCGGAGCGTGCAGAGCAGAAGCGCAATTACGACTACCGGTACGCCTGGATCAGGGACCAGTGCTTTGTCGGGCAGGCTGTGGCGGCGTGTGGTGAATTCCCTCTCCTGGATGCCGCCGTGCGCTTCGTGGCCGGCCGGCTGCTGGAGGACGGCCGAAACCTCAAGCCGGCCTACACCGTGAACGGCGGCAGCGTTCCCAATGAGTGGGATGTCGGCCTGCCGGGTTACCCGGGGGGATCGAGCACAGCCGGGAACTGGGTCAACGATCAATTCCAGCTGGACGCTTTCGGTGAGTCGTTGCTGCTGTTCGCCTCGGCGGCGCAGAACGACAGGCTCAATGTGGAGCATTGGAAGGCAGCCGAGGTATGCGCCGAGGCCATTATGGACCGCTGGCAGGAGCCGGATGCAGGAATCTGGGAACTGACCAACGCCAAGTGGGCGCATTCGCGTTTGATTTGTGCCGCTGGTCTGCGTGCCATCGGCCGAAACGCTCCGCCGGCGCAAGGATCGAAGTGGACCTCACAAGCAGACGCCTTGGTGACCGACGTCACCAAGGACTGCCTGCATCCGTCCGGGCGCTGGCAGCGTGCTCCCCATGACGCACGGGTGGACGCGGCACTGCTGCTGCCCGTCATCCGCGGCGCGCTGCCGCCGGAGGACCCACGGTCGGTGGCCACGTTAGAAGCCATCCACGATGACCTGGCCGACGATGGGTACCTGTACCGGTTCAGCCAGGACGGCCGGCCGTTGGCGCAGGCTGAGGGTGCATTCCTGCTGTGCGGGTTTGACATGGCCATGGCACTGCATCAAAGCGGAAAAATCACCGAGGCTGCCCGCTGGTTTGAAAGGAACCGGGCGGCCTGCGGATCGCCGGGTCTGTTTACAGAGGAGTACGACATTGAACAGCGACAGTTGCGCGGCAATTTTCCGCAGGCCTTCGTCCACGCCGCGATGCTGGAAACGGCCCGCAGGCTGGCCGACGACCCACCTCCGTGGCAGGGCCGGCGTGCCTGATCTGCAGCACCAGCGTCGGCCATGCCGCCCGGTGAGGTACCGGGAACGTCAGAAGGAGCATTCATGAAAAGCACCAGCAAGCAGGTCGTCGTCGTCACCGGCGCCAGTGGCGGAATCGGCCGGGCGACGGCTATTGGTTTTGCCAGGCGTGGAGCATCAGTGGCACTACTGGCCCGCGGAGGCGCGGGACTGGAGGGCGCGGCGAAGGAGGTTGAGTCGGCCGGGGGCCGCGCACTGACCATATCCGTGGATACCTCCGACCATGCGGCCCTGGATGCCGCGGCAACGCGGGTGGAGCAGGAGCTTGGTCCGATCGACATCTGGATCAACGTGGCCTTTACCTCCGTCTTCGCGCCCTTCACCGAGATTAAGCCCGAGGAGTTCAAACGCGTCACCGACGTCAGCTATCTGGGCTACGTATATGGCACCATGATCGCGCTGAAGCGGATGAAACCGCGCAACCACGGCACCATAGTGCAGGTGGGATCCGCGCTCGCGTACCGCGGGATCCCGCTGCAATCCGCCTATTGCGGAGCGAAGCACGCCATTCAGGGATTCAATGAGTCGCTGCGCTGTGAACTGCTGCACGAGGGCAGCGGCGTTAGGAACACCATGGTGCAGATGCCGGCGGTCAATACGCCGCAGTTCGGCTGGGTGCTGTCCCGGCTGCCCAAGAAAGCCCAGCCGGTCCCGCCGATCTACCAGCCGGAGGTTGCCGCCCGCGGTGTGCTGTACGCCGCGGACCATCCGCGCCGCCGCGAGTACTGGGTGGGCGGCAGCACGATGGCAACCCTGGCCGCCAACGCCATTGTCCCCGGACTGCTGGACCTGTACCTGGCGCGCACCGGCTTCAGTTCCCAGCAGACGCCGCAGGACCGGGATCCGGACCAGCCGGTGAATCTGTGGGAACCGGCCGACGTCGACCACGACTTTGGCACGCACGGCACCTTCGACGGCCGGTCCAAGCCCCAAAGCAAGCAACTGTGGGCCTCACAGCATCACGGTCTGTTGGGGGCAACGGCGGCGGGTCTGCTGGCCGGGGGCGCCACACTGCTGGGCCGCCTGGTACGGCGATGAGGTGGCTGGAACCCGTCCGCGCCGGCTACGGACTCTGTCAGCTGGTCTTTCCGGACGTCATCCCGGGTCTGCTGCTCCGGCACCGGCTCGACGACCGGGCAGCCGCGGTGGTTCGGGTGCTGGGCTTGCGACACGTGCTGCAGGCAATCGTCGTCGGTCTGGCACCCCTCGCGCCGGCGCTGCACCGCTGCGGCGCGGTGGTGGACGGACTGCACTCGGCCAGCATGTTCGTGCTGGGGGCCGTGGATGCCCGGCGCCGGCGCGCGGCCCTTTCCGACGCCGTCGTCGCCGGTCTGTTCTTCGCCGCCGAACTGCGGTCCGGAAGAACGGACCGTGCGATGCCGGCGCATCCATCACGGCAGGGTCCGGTGACGTAATGGCTGCTCAGTCGCCGGCCCGAAGCGCGAACCGCCCATCCTCCGTACCGTCCTCTCCGGCGGAACGGGCAAAGGCATCCAGCGCTGCGGCCAGAGACGCGCGCGCCCGGGTCGGAAGCCGGCCGACGACGGCGGCAATGGCCGTCCGGCGGTGGTCCATGACCTGTTCCACCAACTGCCGGCCCCGGGCGCTGAGCACAAGTTTCAGGAACCGCCTGTCCTGCGGATCGTCGGCGCGTTCGATCAGGCCGGCATTGACCAGACGCTCGCAGATCCGCGTGGCATTGGAGGGATGGACCCCAAGATCGGCCGCCACCGCCCCCAAATGCTGCGGGCCGTGCGTGGCAATGAGGACCAGCACCCGCAACTGCGGCGTCGTGACGACATCCTCCACCTCGGCCACTGACTGGGCGACTACGGCCAGCAGCACGCTGGCGGCGCGCATCACGGCCTCCACCTGTCCCGCATCCACTGGATCTGCACCCACTGGACCTGCAGTGGGTAGGGGCTGCGCGGGCTGGGTGCCTTCTTCCGGCGGGTTTGAACCGTTCACACCATCGAGTATCCGTCCATCAATTGCGCAATTGCAATAATTGCGCATCCGCTGCTATTGCCGGCCGTTTGTTCCGGCAACGGCGCATACGAAACGGAAGGTCAACCAATGAAACAACCGAGCGCTACCGCGAAGGCCGTCTACGGCATCGACCGGATGGTCCGCAACGTCGAAACGGGGCGCTTTGAGCGTTCCCTCGCCGCCCTGACGGCGATCGGTTCCGTTGTCACCGCGGCGGAGATTTTCTTTGAACACGACAAGGCGAGTTTCGGCAACAAACTGATGTGGATCCCGGTGGCGCTTGGACCGGTCGGAGCTGCTGCCGGGATTGCAGGCGTCTTCAGCCAGCGGATGGCCAAGACGGCACTGCCCATTGCTTCGGCGGCGATCGTGGCCAATGGGCTGCAGGGAACGTATCTGCATGCCCGCGGCATCGCCCAAAAACCGGGGGGATTTTCCAATCTGCGCTACAACATGGAGATGGGGCCGCCGCTGCTGGCACCGTTGCTCGTAACTGTGGTAGGCGGTATGGGGCTGCTCGCGGCGGTTCTGCGGAGGGAAAAGTGACCGCGCTGCCGTTGCAACCGGCGTCCGGCGGAGGCCGGTTCCCAGGGTTCAGCACCGCCTCGCAGGCCAGACACTGGGACGAGGCGACCGCCGCCGTCGTGATCGCACGGTTGGGACTTCCGCAGGACCTGCGGTACTTCACCCCGGTGGAGGAAGCCGCCGCCCGCGCCTTGTTTGATCAGCTCCTCGATCAGCGCGAGGATCCCCGGGTGCCGATCGTGAACATGGTGGATGCGCGGCTGGCTGAAGACCAAACCGACGGCTGGCACTATGACGGGATGAAGCCGGACGGGGAGTCCTGGCGCGCTTCACTGTCCGCACTCGATGAAGACGCTTTTTCCCGGCACGGCGTTTCCTTTTGTCAGGTCCACTGGGACGCTCAGACCGCCATCCTGACGAACATTCAGGACGCGGCTCAGTGGCATGAGTTCTCCGGCGCGCACATCTGGAGCCTGTGGACCCGCTACGCCTGCACGGCCTTTTATTCGCACCCGGCGGCGTGGGACGAAATCGGCTTCGCAGGGCCGGCCTATCCCCGCGGCTACAAGAACCTGGGGCTGGATTCACGTGAACCCTTTGAGGTTGCCGACGTGCGGCCGCAGCAGGATCCGTTGAGGCCTCAATTCGCCCCCGGAGCGGAGGAGGAGGACTGATGGCGTCCGTACGCGACCGAAACGCCTCGGCCTGGCTGTTGCCCGCCGGCCCGGGTGGCAACCATGCGCTGCGCAATGACATGAGGCATTTCGAGGACGACGACGAGGTGGACATCGTGATCATCGGTTGTGGCGCCGGGGGCTCCACCCTGCTGCAGCGCCTGGCCCGCGCCGGCTGGCGCGCCGTCGCCCTGGATGCCGGTCCGTTTTGGGATCCGGAGAAGGACTGGGTCAGCGACGAAGCGGGCTCGCATCATCTGTACTGGACCGAACCTCGGGTCATCTCGGGGAAAGATCCCGTGCCGCTGGGCTCCAATAACTCCGGCCGGGGAGTGGGTGGATCCATGGTGCACTATGCCGGCTACACCCCGCGTTTCCATCCCAGCGACTTCCAGACCCTGAGCCAGGACGGTGTTGGCGCCGACTGGCCGCTGGCATACCACGAACTGAAGCCGTTTTACGAGGACATCGAAGGCGAACTGCCGGTCGCCGGGGAGCGTTGGCCGTGGGGCGACCCCCATTCCTACCCGCACCGCCCGCATCCGGTGTCCGGCAACGGCGAGCTGTTCCTGCGCGGCGCGCTGGCCACTGGCATCACCGCCAAGGTAGGTCCGGTTGCCATCTCCAACGGGCGCTTCGGCAACCGGCCGCACTGCATCTACCGGGGATTCTGCCTGCAGGGCTGCAAGGTCAATGCAAAGGCATCGCCGCTGATCACGCACATACCCGACGCCATGGACCACGGCGCGGAGGTGCGTCCGGACTCGATGGTGACGCGCGTCGCGGTCGACGATGCTACCGGGCGGGCAACCGGAGTGCACTACTTCCGCCACGGCCAGGAGCGCTTCCAGCGCGCCAGCATGGTCGCAGTCGCCGGTTACAGCATTGAAACGCCGAGGCTGCTGCTGAATTCGGTGTCCAAGCACTTCCCGGACGGACTGTGCAATAACTTCGACCAGGTGGGCCGGTACCTGATGGTGCAGGGGGCGCCGCAGACCGCCGGCCGGTTCGAGTCCGAGGTCCGAATGTGGAAGGCACCGCCGCCGGAAGTCAGTTCTGAGCAGTTCTACGAAACGGACCCGACCAAACCCTACAAGCGCGGATTCTCGATCCAGACCGTCTCCCCGCTGCCGATCACCTGGGCCGAGCACGTGACCGCGCAGGGACACTGGGGCGCCGGACTGCGCAAATACATGAGTGACTATGTGCACTGGGCCTGTCTGGGAGCATTATGCGAATTCCTGCCGCTGGCCGGCAACCGGGTCACGCTTTCGGGCGAAAAGGACCGCCGCGGTATGCCGGTGGCCAATTTCAGTTATTCCCAGTGTGAGAACGACGGTCAGCTGATGACGGCCGCGCAATCGGCGATGGAGAAGATCCTGCATGCCGCCGGCGCCGACGAGGTCATCACCATCCAGCGGTACGCGCACCTGGTGGGCGGAGCGCGGATGGCCTCCGGCGAAAGATCCGGGGTGGTGGACGCCGACTGCCGCTCGTTCGCGGTGCCGAACCTGCTCATCACCGACGGCAGCGTGCTTCCCACCCAGGGCAGTGCAAACCCGGCGCTGACCATCATGGCGCTGACTGCCCGTGCCGCGGAAAAGCTGATTGCCAGAACACCTCAGCGGAGCCGCTGAAACCCATGCCCCTGCCTAAAGAGTTGTCCAAGAATAACCGGGCAGGAATAGTTGAGAACCGATAAAGGAGGAAACAAAATGGCAAAAGAACTGGTTGCAGACTACCTGTTGAACCGTCTGCGGGAGTGGGACGTGGACAAGGTCTTCGCGTTTCCCGGTGACGGGATTAATGGGATTGTCGCCGCGTTTGGCCGGGCTGAAAACCAGCCCAAGTTTGTGCAGGCCCGGCATGAGGAAATGGCCGCCTTCGAAGCTGTCGGTTATGCGAAGTTCACCGGCCGGGTGGGAGTCTGCCTGGCCACCTCGGGCCCAGGCGCGATCCACCTGCTCAACGGACTCTACGACGCCAAATTGGATCACGTTCCGGTGGTCGCCATTGTCGGGCAGACGGCACAGAGCGCGATGGGGGGTTCATACCAGCAGGAAGTGGATCTGCTCACCCTTTACAAGGACGTCGCCAGCGATTACGTCCAGATGGTCACGGTACCCGAGCAGCTGCCCAACGTGCTGGACCGCGCCATCCGGATCGCCACGGCCAACCGCACCGTGACCGCCATCATCATTCCTTCGGATGTGCAGGAACTTCAGTATTCGGCACCGACGCACGCATTCAAAATGGTCCCCTCAAGCGTAGGGATCGTGTGGCCGACCGTTTCCCCCGATGACGCCGCAGTCCGGAAGGCCGCGGCACTGCTCAACGGCGGCACGAAGGTGGCCATGTTGATCGGGCATGGCGCACGGGAGGCGCGGAAGGAAGTGGAACAGGTTGCCGAACTCCTCGGCGCCGGCGTTGCCAAAGCACTGCTCGGCAAGGATTCCGTGTCCGACGAGCAGCCCTACGTGACCGGCTCCATCGGATTGTTGGGAACACGGCCCAGCTACGAGATGATGATGGCTTGTGACACGTTGCTGACCGTCGGCTCGAGCTTTCCGTACACCCAGTTCATGCCTGAATCCGGGCAGGCCCGCGGCGTCCAGATCGATCTGGACCCTAAAATGATCGGCATGCGGTACCCGTATGAACTGAACATCGTGGGCGACGCCGCGGCCACGTTGCGCGCGCTGATACCGCTGCTGGAACGCAAGGAAGACCGCGGCTGGCGGGAAACAATAGAATCGAATGTGGCCCGCTGGTGGGAGACCATGAGCGACGAGGCCATGGTGGATGCTGATCCAATCAACCCGCAGCGGCTGTTCCACGAACTGTCCCCGCTGCTCCCGGACAACGCGATGGTGACGGCGGATTCGGGATCTTCGGCGGACTGGTACGCCCGGCAGCTCAAATTCCGTGGCGCCATGCGCGGCTCGCTTTCCGGGAACCTGGCGACCATGGGTCCTGGCGTCCCCTACGCCATTGGAGCCAAGTTCGGCTGCCCGGAGCGGCCGGCCATCGCGTTCGTGGGCGACGGCGCCATGCAGATGAACGGGTTGGCAGAGCTGATCACCATCAAGCGCTACTGGCAGGAATGGTCGGACCCGCGCCTGATCGTTGCAGTGCTGCACAACAATGACCTCAACCAGGTCACCTGGGAACTTCGGGCAATGGGTGGCAGCCCGAAGTTCACCGAATCCCAATCCCTGCCGGACGTCGACTACGCCGCCTTCGCGCAAAGCCTCGGACTGCAGGGAATCGTGGTTACGTCGCCCGACGCGGTTGCCGGCGCGTGGGCCAAGGCCCTCGCCGCGGACCGGCCGACGGTCCTTGACTTCCACGTTGACCCCGACGTCCCGCCGATCCCGCCGCACGCAACGTTCGCCGAGGCCAAGGCCTCTGCCAAGGCAATGCTCAGCGGCGATCCGGATGCCTGGGGAATCGTCAAGGAAGGCGTCAAAACCAAGCTGCAGGAATTCCTGCCGCACAAGGAGGGCTAACATGGCCACCGGCGCAGCGTGGGCCGATCCCGCCATCACCGGGCTCGAGGCGGCGGTCTACGAGGTGCCAACCGACGCCCCGGAGGCCGATGGCACCTTTGCCTGGGATTCCACCACCGTTGTCCTGGTCCGGGTCCAGGCAGGCGGCTGTGAGGGGTTGGGCTGGACATATGCCCCGGCCGGATGCGCCCAGCTGATCACCGGACTGCTGGCCCCCGTGGTAACGGGCCGGGCCGCCTTTGACACCGGTGCCTGTGCCCTTGCCATGCTGCAGGCAGTGCGCAACGCAAACCGTTCAGGCGCCGTCGGCTACGCGATTTCCGCCGTCGACTGCGCCTTGTGGGACCTGAAGGCCCGGCTCCTGGACGTACCGCTGCATCGGCTGCTCGGAGCCGTCCGCGATCGGGTTGACATCTATGGAAGCGGCGGGTTTACCAGCTATTCCAGTGCCCAGTTGGAACAGCAGCTTTCCGGTTGGGTGGAACGGGAGAACATTCCGCGGGTGAAAATCAAGATCGGACAGGATCGCGGGACCAACATCTTCAGGGACCGCGAGCGGATGCGCCAGACCCGGCGCATCATAGGCGACGACGTTGAGCTGTTCGTCGATGCCAACGGCGCCTATACAGCCAAACAAGCTATCCGGCTGCTGCAATCCACACCCGAGCTGGGTGTGGTGTGGTTTGAGGAGCCGGTATCCTCGGATGATCTTGCCGGGCTGCGGCACGTCCGTGCAGTGGTCAGCGCGGACGTGGCCGCCGGGGAGTACGGCACCGATCTGTACTACTTCCTGCGGATGTGCCAGGCGGAGGCGGTCGATTGTCTGCAGCTGGATGTCTCGCGCTGCGGCGGCATCACCGAATGGCAGCGGATCGCCGCGCTCGCGGCCGCGCACGGGCTGCAGGTGTCCGGCCATTGTGCCCCGCATCTGAGCGTCCACGTGGCCGCCGCAACCCAGAATTTCCGGCATCTGGAGTGGTTCCACGATCATGTCCGGATCGAACGGATGTTTTTCGACGGCACCTTGGATGCGCAAGGTGGCGCGCTCGTCCCGGACAGTGCGGCCCCGGGTAACGGCCTGACCCTGCGGACGGCCGATATCGCAGACTTCCGGACGCGGTGAATCAGCGGGCGGGCCGGATCAGCGGGCGGATGAATTGGAAACGGAACAGGCCTAATCTGAGATAACGGTGCGGTTCGGCTGTAGGACAACAAGGCTTAGGAAGAGGGCCCAAATGGGCAATGGACAGGAAGCTCAACATAATATTGCGCGGCAGCTGGCCATCCTGGAGGTGATCGCACAGGCGGACGGTGCCGACCCCGGCACTATTGCCGGGCGGCTGCGGGAGGCCTTTGCCCGGCGTGGCGTCCCACCGGCACCGGACATCTGGCTGGCGATGGTGTCGCGGGACGCCTCCGTGGGTACCGCCTACATCGTGAGCCGCGAGGCGATGCTGGAGGCGGAGCGCAGGATCGCTGATTCGCGTCCAGCCGGAAGCCCCGTTTCCGTCCCTGCGATGACGGGAACGGCGGAAACGCAGCCGGCCGTCCGCAGGATCGTGATTCCTTCCCTGTTGGAGGACCAGAGTCCACGACTGCAGGGCTATCTGGCAACCCCGACCGGGGACGGACCATGGCCGGCCGTGGTGATGCTGCACGAGGCGTTCGCCATCGATGACGTCATGCTGCGGCAGGTGGCACGAATGGCAGCCGCGGGCTATCTGGTGTTGATGCCGGATCTGTTCAGCGCCGGCGGCCCCCGGCGTTGCCTCAGCGCGACCTTCCGGGCACTGAGATCCGGGCGCGGCAGGGCGTTTGCGGATATTGAAGCCGCCCGCAGAGTGCTGCTGGACCGCTCGGACTGCACCGGCACCGTCGGCGTCCTCGGTTTCTGCATGGGCGGCGGGTTCGCGCTGGTCTCGGCGTCGCGCGGGTTCGGCGCCGCGTCGGTCAACTATGGAGCGATTCCCAAGGATGTTGCAGAGGTGCTGGAAGGCGCCTGCCCGGTGGTGGCCAGCTACGGCGGAAAGGACCGCGTGCTGGCTGGCTCCGTTCCGAGGCTGGAGGCCGCTCTGACCGCCCGCTCGATCACCCATGACGTTAAAACATATCCGGGGGCGGGACACTGCTTTCTCAACGATGCCCCCTCCGGCCCGGCGCTGCTGCAGCCGGTGCTCAAGCTGGTGCTGGGCGCGGGACCGGATCCCGAAGCCGCGGCCGACGCCTGGCAGCGGATTGAGGAATTCTTCCGCGCGCATCTGGGGCCACCACGGTCCGCAGCTCAGACGGCCCATGACTGAAGCGCCGGTGCTGCATTCCGGCCGCCCGTTCTAGGCGCCCGTCCGGGTGCTGCTGCCATACTGGACCGATGCCTGACATCTCCACCGCAGCAACATCCCGCCGCGTCCGCGATCTTGCCAAGGCGGTGCTGTCGCCCGTCCGGCTTCAGTTGGCCGGGAAGGCCGCGCTCGCCGCCGGGCTCGCGTGGTATGTCGCACCTTTCATGCCGGGGTCGGCACCGGAATACGCCTATTACGCGCCGTTCGGCGCGCTGATCAGCATGTACCCCACCGTGGCAGGGTCCGCCAGGCAGGGACTGCAGAGCCTCATCGGGCTGCTGATCGGCATAATCCTGGCCTTTGGCCTGACGGTTTTCGGCCATCCGATGCCGTGGACGGTAGGGGTCGTCATCGGGATCGGCGTGCTGCTGGCAGGAATTCCCCGGCTCGGCGCGGGCCGGGACTGGATTCCCATGGCCGCACTCTTTGTGCTGGTGATCGGGGGGTCCGATGTCGTGGACTTTTCCTTCGGATACCTGCTGCAGACAGGTGTCGGTGTGGTCATTGGGCTGCTGGTGAATCTGCTTATTTTCCCGCCCCTGCGCCTCAACGCGGCCGCGGCAAGCCTGGATCAGCACCGGATGGCGCTGGCCGGCCAGCTTGAAGACATGGGCGCGGCGCTGACGGAGACCTGGCCGCCGGACCATGAGGACTGGTCCAGGCGCAGCGACCGTTTGGCCGAGGCCGCCCACGGTGTCCGGCAGGCCGTGTCCGACGCCGATCTGAGCCGGCAGATTAACCCGCGCCGGCGGTTCCACGACCGCGACGTTGGCGCGGACTATGACCGCGTCCGCGCCCTGGAGCGAGTCACCTTCCATGTCCAGGACATCACCGAGGTGCTCGCCGATGCTATTTGGGGAACCCCGGAACTGACTCCGGTCCCGGCGGAGCTGTGCACGCCATTGAGCGGTGCGCTGAGGGCTGCCGGCTCGCTGCTGCGCACGTGGTATGAGGTCGACGCTGACGAGGCTCTGGAGGAGGCGGAAGCCGCGCTGGAGGACGTGTCCGGACGCTATCATCGGCTGGGTTCACCGCAGAAGCCAGTGGGTGTGGCGGCGTCCGTGACCATGAGCCTGCACCGTATCCTGCGGGTCGTCCGGGCAACGAGGCCGGCTGCCGGCGCTTCCCGGGTGGCTGAGGGCACACCGGGAAGCTCTCCTCAATGAGCTCCCGCAATTCCATCGAATGCTTCGCATGCTTACCTTTACCGTCAAAACCTGCTTAGAATGAAAGAGCTTGGTGTCGTACTCGGCACACCGGATCCGCTGGCGGAACCGGACATCGTCTACATCGAAAGTGAGCGCGATAATGGGACTAGGCGACAAGATTAAGAATGAAGCAGAGCACCTTGGCGGCAAGGCCAAGGAGACCGCGGGCGACGCCACGAACAATGACGATCTGAAGGCCGAGGGCATGAAGGATCAGGTAAGTGCGGACGCGAAGAAGGTCGGAGAGAACGTCAAGGACGAGTTCAAGAAGGACTAGGCCTGCGGCCGCGCGACAGGCGCGGGAGGTTAACCCTGCCGGTTATTGGCGGCCGGGTTAAAGTGCGACGACGGCGGGTCCCGGATGGGGGCCCGCCGCCGTGCGCTCCGGTACGGACCCCCGGCCCTGCCCAACGGATCTACCCAAGGTCTGCGGTGGCAGGTAGGGTTCAAGAACGGCCATCCTCGGCAACGCCGGGAGGGTGACCGCCGGAGCCAGCGAGGAGTCCCGCAATGAAGAAGCTCATAAATGACCCGAAAGCCGTGGTCGTCGAATCCGTCGAGGGTTTCGGCCTCGCCCACGCCGATCTGGTCACGGTTCATCCGGATCCCATCTTTATTATGCGCAAGGATGCGCCCGTGGCGGGCAAGGTGGGGCTGGTCTCCGGCGGCGGAAGCGGCCATGAGCCGCTGCACGCCGGCTACGTGGGGACCGGGATGCTGGACGCCGCCGTACCTGGAGCGGTCTTCACCTCCCCCACACCGGACCAGATACTTCCGGCGACCCTGGCGGTGAACTCCGGCGCCGGCGTCGTCCACATAGTCAAGAATTACACCGGTGACGTGCTCAACTTTGAAATGGCCGCGGAGCTGGCCCAGGCCGAAGGCGTGGACGTGCGCACGGTGCTGGTCAATGATGACGTCGCCGTGGAGGACTCGCTGTATACGGCGGGGCGCCGCGGCGTGGGAGGCACGGTGTTGGTCGAGAAGATCGCCGGGGCAGCGGCCGAGCGCGGGGATGCGCTGGACGCGGTTGCCGGCGTCGGCCAGCGCGTCAACGCCAATGTGCGCACCATGGGCGTGGCCCTGGCCGCGTGCACCGTACCGCACGCCGGTGTGCCGAGCTTTGAGCTTTCCGACAGCGAGATTGAAATCGGGATCGGCATACACGGGGAACCGGGGCGCCACCGGATCCCGATGGAAAACGCCGACGGCATCACGGACCGGCTGCTGGAACCGGTGTTGGCGGATCTCAAACTCAGCCGGGGCGAAAAGGTGCTGCTGTTCGTCAATGGAATGGGGGGCACACCGCTGAGCGAGCTCTACATCGTTTTCCGGCATGCGGTGAAAGTGCTCGGCGAAGCGGGCCTGAGTGTGGAGCGTTCACTGGTGGGCAATTACATCACTGCCCTTGAAATGCAGGGCTGTTCCATCTCCGTCCTGCACCTCGATGACGAGATGACGGAATTGTGGGACGCACCTGTCCATACCGCCGCCCTGCGCTGGGGGGCCTGAAGGATGGACAGCGCCGGCATGAGCGCGGGCCTGGACTCCCGCTGGGCCATTAGCTGGCTGCGCGCCGCCGCGGAGGTGGTGGCCGACCACCGAATAGACCTCAGCGAACTGGACCGGGCCATCGGGGACGGTGACCACGGCGAAAATCTGGACCGGGGCTTCAGCGCGATCGTGGAAAAACTGGCTGTGGAGACGCCGCAGACACCGGGCGCAGTCTTCAAGCTCGCGGCGATGGCGCTGATGTCCAAAGTCGGTGGCGCGGCCGGTCCGCTGTACGGCACGGCATTCCTGCGGGCCGCCACGGCGTCCGGGGATGCGGCAGAGCTGGATCCGGCTCTGCTGGCTGCCGCGCTGACCGCCGCCCGCGATGGGGTCGTCGCGCGCGGCAAGGCCGCTGCGGGGGACAAAACAATGGTCGACGCTTGGTCGCCTGCCGCCGCCGCGGCCGCCGCGGCCGTGGCCGCTGGAGACGGCGTGGTGGAGGTCCTCGAGGCGGCCGCGGCGGCCGCCGAAGCGGGGGCGGTGGCCACCGATCCGCTGACCGCTCGGAAGGGACGGGCAAGCTATCTGGGCGAGCGGAGTGCCGGACACCGTGACCCCGGAGCTGCCTCATCGGCGCTGATCCTGCGCGCGGCCGCCGATGCCGCGAATCAACCCGCAGCCGGGCGCCCCGGCGGGGATGCCGCATGAGTGTGGGACTGGTGATCGTCTCGCACAGCGAAAAACTGGCCCTCGGCGTGGTGGAACTGGCGGCCCAGATGGCGTCCGGGGTCAGAATTGTGGCAGCCGGCGGGACGGATGGTGCCGTCGGAGCCGCCCGCATAGGCACGTCACTGGAACGGATCATGGAAGCGCTGGACGTTGCGGATTCGGGTGATGGCGTCCTGATCCTGACGGATTTGGGCTCCGCCGTAATGACCGCCGAATCGGCTCTGGAGATTATGGGTGATCCGCTGACCGCGGCGCTGGCCGATGCGCCACTGGTGGAGGGAGCCGTTGCCGCCGCCGTTGCCGCTCAGTCCGGCGCCGGGCTCGACGCGGTCCGCAAGGCTGCCGAGACAGCCTGGCAACCTGCGGTCGTCGCCCCGGCCGAAGGTGGCTCGGATGGCCTCGGCGGTCCCGGTGCCGCGGGTTCCGGGACGGAAGCGAGCGCAGGGCAGGGCGGGGTAGGCGGCGACGACGCCGTCTGCGCCGACCTGCTGCTGATCAACCCGATGGGGCTCCACGCTCGACCGGCCGCGGCGCTGGCCGGTGCGCTTGGCGGCCTGGCCGTGGAGATCAGCATCAATGACGTGGACGGGCAGTCGGTGATGATGCTGATGACTCTGGCCGCGGGAATGGGATCAAGGCTGCGGGTCCGGGCCACGGGTCCGGACGCCGGAAAGGCCGTGGACCTGGTGCGGTCCGAGGTGGAGCGCGGCTTCGGCGAGATGTAGGGCGCCGGGTGACATGGGGGTGTGGTTCGAGGTGGTCAGCATGTCTAGAGGGGGAGAGCGATGCGTCCGCCGTCCAACGCCTGCGCCAGCCCATCGCGCAGCAGGCCCTCGATGGCGCGTGCCAGCTGATCTTCCTCCGCCTTCAGGGCATAGAGTCGGTGCAGCTGTGCACCGACCGGGCTGAGTGCATCACTATCCGGCTCGGATTCCGTCCCGGTCCCGTGGACTTGCGTTACAATCGACGGTGCCGCCGCGAAGAGCAGTTCACGCTGTAGACCGGATTCGGCGGCACGCAGGGCGGCCATCATGGCCCCGCGCACCTGCCGGTCGGTGCCGGCCCAGGCCTGCCCCCTCGGCGTGTAGGTCGGCTCGGGTTCACCCGCCGCCAGCCAGGAACATTCGGCCCGGACAGGGCATTCGGTGCATCTGGGCGAGCGCGCCGTGCAGATCAGGGCTCCGAGCTCCATAACTGCCGCATTCCACTTGACAGAGAGCACCGGTTCTTCCGGGAGCAGCTCGGTGGCGAGCCGCATCTCGGCCGCCGTCAGCGCCGGCGCCGGAAGCGCCTGCCCGGACGACAGGCGGGCCTGGACGCGCCGGATATTGGTGTCCACCACGGTTTCCCGGTGCCCGAAGGCAAAGGCGGCGACGGCGGCGGCCGTGTAGCTGCCGACCCCAGGCAGCGTCAGCAGCCGGTCATAGGAGCCGGGCACCTCGCCGTCGTACTCCGCAGTGATGGCGGCCGCGGCCGCGTGCAGCCGCAGGGCCCGGCGCGGGTATCCGAGCCGGCCCCAGGCCCGTACGGCATCGCCGCTGGCGGCCGCTGCCAGCGAGCCGGGATCTGGCCAGCGCGACATCCAGTCTTTCCAAACCGGGAGCACGCGCACCACGGGGGTCTGCTGCAGCATGACCTCGCTGACCAGGACGCCCCACGGGGAACAATCAGCCGAGCGCCACGGCAGATCCCGGGCGTTGCGCCCGAACCAGTTCACGATCGCTTGGTGCATCAAAATATCCTCGGAACAATAACTGTCGGTACGATAACTGGCGGACCAATAATGCGGATTACATTACACCTCCGGAATACTGCCGCTGAACAGTGCATATCAGTGCATATCAGTGCATAAGCAGAACACTACGTACCCAGGGCACTGTAGAAGCAGGACGGAGCTGCCCGCCTTGACAACCCCCGATGACAGCTGCGTCTTCACCACCGTGACGCCCCTCCTCGGCCCGCGGCCTCGTGAGGGTTGCCACAGCCCCTTCTGCACTGCCAACGGCGTGGTGAAGGGACTGCGGGGGAGCAGGTATCTAGAGTGGAGGGATGGCTGGAGAGGATAATGCGAGCGGCGGAAGCGCGGGTGGAAAGCGGACCCCGCAGCAGCGTCCGGCGGTGCGGAACGGAACCCGCGGCGCGTCTGGTTCCCGCGCATCGGCGGCGGTAATCTTCAGACGACGGCGGGCGGCAGTGGGGGCCTTGCTGGTGCTGGTCATCCTTGGTGTGCTGGCAGGTTCCATTGCGGTGGCGTTCCATCTCGGGTCGCGGGAGGGCAGTAATCCGTTGTCGGCTGCCGGCGGGTCCGTGGCCAGCAGTTCAACGGCGTCGCCGAGCCCGACGCAATCCCTCGGATCATCCTCCCCGGCTGCCTCCGGCACCGCGGGGGCCACGCCGAGCGAGGCAGCCACGGCTACAGGCACAGCAACATCCACCAACGCTGCAACATCCACCAACGCTGCATCATCCGCGCCCACAGCCACCACCGCCTGCGCTGCGGATCTGGTTACCGTTTCTGCCGCGGTGGATGCGACCGTTTACCCCGCGGGGCAGGATCCGTTGCTGACCCTCAAGGTGACAAACGGCTCGAAGGTGCCGTGCACCGTTAATGTGGGGACCAGCCAGATGGAATTCCTGATCACCAGCGGCAAGGACAGGATTTTCTCCTCCAGGGACTGCCAAGCCGATGCCACCGATCTGGTTAAGACCATCGCGCCGGGCGCGTCCGAATCAGCCAATTTTCCCTGGGCTCGGATCCGTTCTGCGGCGGGGTGCCCCGGGGTCGCTGCTGTTCCCGGCGGTGAGGGAGCCTATTACATGCTGACCGCTACTTTGGGCACCTGGTCCAGCGCGAAGGTCCCGTTTCAGCTGCAGTAAGGGTCAGCGGGAGCGGCGACCGCAACGGCGACTGCGGCCGCGACCGCGGCCGCAGCGGCGGTTAGAGGAACCGGTCCAGCAGACTGGCCTCGGCGATCCGGGACAGCCCTTCGCGCACCGTGCGGGCGCGCTGTTCGCCGATGCCGTCGACAACCATCAGCTCATCAATGGTTGCGGCCATCAGGCTTTGCAGACCACCGAAATGATCCACCAGCCTATCGGCAACGGCCCGAGGAACCGCCTTGAGACCGGACACCAGACGATAGCCGCGCGGTTGAATGATCGCCTCCAGCGACTCGGAGCCAGTCGTAAGACCGACTATGTTCGCTATCCTGCTCAGATCGATCAGTTCGGTGGGCCCGATCTCCTGCAGTGCGGTGACGGCGGCGTCTATCTCAGCGGATGTTCTGGTGGCGGAGTAATCGCGGATGACCATTTCACTGCCCGGTCCGCGGCCGACGGTAAGCTCGTCAAGCTGCAGGGACAGAAGCCGCCCGTCCACTCCGAGTTCGAGAACATACTGGGCGATTTCCTCTGAGATCCGCCGCACCATCTCGTGGCGCTGCAGTGTCACAGCGACGTCGCGGACGGTCACCATGGCCTCGATCTCCAGGGCCGACAAGGAGCTGGTGACCTGGTCCAGACGTGAGCGGTAACGCTCCAGGGTCGCGAGGGCCTGGTTCGCGCGGGCCAGCACCTTCTCCGACCCTTCGAGCACATAACGCAGGCCGTGAACATACAGGGCAATTATCTGCATGGACTGGCTCACCGAAACAACAGGCACGCCCGTCTGGATGGCCACGCGCTCCGCGGTGCGGTGCCGGGTGCCCGATTCCTGCGTTTCAATGCTGGGATCCGGAACCAGTTGGACGGCCGCGCGAAGAATCCTGTTCGCATCTCTGTCGCAGATGATGGCCCCGTCCATCTTGGCCAGTTCGCGCAACCGAGTGGGGGAAAATTCAATGCCGATCTCGAAACCGCCGGAACAAAGCTGATCGATGGTGCGATCGGAGCCAAGGACTATCAGTGCGCCCGTCCGTCCGCGCAGGATCCGCTCCAGGCCGTCGCGCAGCGGCGTTCCGGGCGCAACCCGGGCCAACGTGGCCTTGAGGGCTTCTTCGGGACTCCGGGCCATCGCCATATTCCTTCCGCGGTGCGCGCGGCTTCTTCCGCGTTAGTCACATGGCCAATAATAGTGGGATATGCCGGTCAGAAATCACTGTCCTGAAGCGGAACTGCCTTACGTTCCTTGGCGGCACCGTGAAAGAGCAAGTCCATCGCTTCGGCAAGATGGTGCACCTCCTTCACCGAAAATCCCTTGGGGATGGTCCCCGGACCGTTCGGGCTGCCCGGCACAATTGCGTGCGTGAAACCGAGCCGGTGCGCCTCCTGGATCCGCTGGTTAATGCCTGGAACCGGACGCACCTCCCCGGCCAGCCCCACTTCACCAAAGGCGATCAGTCGGGCCGAGATGGCCACTCTGGATTTGGCGGAAGCGACGGCCAGCGCAATGGCCAGGTCCATGGCCGGCTCGGTCAGCTTCACCCCGCCTACAGTGGCGACATAGCTGTCCTCGCCGGTCAGATCGGCACCGGCCCGCTGCTGCAGCACCGCCAGCAGCATGCCAACCCGGGACGAATCCAGCCCGCTGGTTGCACGGCGCGGCTGCGAAGTGGAACTGGGCGCGAGCAGGGACTGCACCTCGGCCAGCAGCGGCCGGCGGCCCTCAAGCGTGACGGTGATGCAGGTGCCGGAGACCGGGTCCTTAATGCGGGAAACGAACAGCCCGCTGGGATCAGCCAGCCCCACAATGCCATGCTCGGTGAGATCAAAACAACCAACTTCATCGGTGGGACCGAAGCGGTTCTTGACGGCCCGGACCAGCCGCAGCCGGGAATGCCGTTCGCCCTCGAACTGGCAGACCACATCCACCAGGTGCTCCAGCAAACGCGGGCCCGCAATTGAGCCGTCCTTTGTCACGTGGCCCACCAACAGGGTGGTCATATTCATTCGTTTGGCAGCGGCAATCAGGGAGGCCGTGACCTCCCTGACCTGCGAGACCCCGCCGGCGCTGCCGTCCACCGCAGCGCTGCTCAGTGTCTGAACGGAATCAATAATCAGCAGTTTCGGCGTCAGTGCCTCCACTTGGCCAAGCGCCGTCCCCAGATCGGTTTCGGCACTCAGATAGAGCGTGTCCGCGACCGCTCCGATCCGGTCCGCGCGCAGCTTGACCTGGGCCGCCGATTCCTCACCGGTGATGTACAGCACGTCCCGGACCTCCGTGCGGTCCTCGTTGCGGGCAAATTTGGCGGCAACGTCCAATAACAGGGTGGATTTCCCGACGCCGGGCTCGCCGGCAAGGAGAATCACCGCGCCCGGGACTACGCCGCCGCCCAGTACCCTGTCCAGCTCGGGTACTCCGGTGGGCAGATACGCCGCCTTGGTGGCATCCACCTCCGCAATTTTCCGGGCCGGCACCGCAACCGCCGTCGCCGTCGTCGTCCGTGCAACACCGACGCCTGTTTCCTCCACTGTTCCCCATGCTTGGCATTCGCCACAGCGGCCCACCCATTTGACCGTGGTCCAGCCGCATTCGGAACATTTGTAGCCCTGCGAGGACCGGAGCGATTTTGTTGCCATTGAACCAGCGTAACGGTGCCCACCGACAGCCCACCGACTCAGTACAGACCTGCACCCGTGGTCGGCCGGCTAGATTTCCGGCAACAGGTCCAGGGCTTCCCTGTGGTCCATGCCCGCGGCCTCCAGCAGGTCAACCATCAGCGGGCGGAACAGCATCACCACGGTTTCGCCTTCGAGCCGCTGGATTCCGAGCTGATCGGGATGCAGCCGGGACGCGACGGCGGCCAGGGACCAGCGGGCATTGTGCAGGTACCGGGAGCGGAGGGTGGCGGCCGGGTCCGACAAGGCAATGACCAGCTCATCCACCGCGTCCGCGGTCTCCGTCAGGACCTCCGAAATGTACTCGGTCCCCTCGTCCGAGAGGGCGGCGTTGTTGATGGCGCTGGCGAGTCTGCGGGCAAAGACACGGCTGTTGCGCAATGCCAGGTCCACAAAGCCCAGGGTGTGCGAGAGTTCGTGGATCTCTCCGCGGTGTTGCCGGAAGACGGGCGAAAGCGTGGCCACCTCCTTCGAGGACTTCAGCGACGTCCGCATAGAATCCAGCAGCGTCTGGGTGCCTCTGGCCCGGACCAATGCGTGCCAGGCCAGGGTGGAGTCACTGTAGATCAGCGCGTTGGAGCAGCCGCGGAGTACCTGGGAGAGTTCATCGAGCAGCTTCCGCAGATCATTTTTTGGTTCCCGCCGGGGATCAGACGGCGTCAGGAACGCGACGGCCAGGGCAAAACAACCGCCGACGACGGCGTCCAGGCTGCGGGTGAAGGGACCGCCGACGGGCGCAGGAAGGAGTACGACGAGTACGGACTGCAGCGCTAATTGTGTGGTGAAGATGACTCCGCCGTCCAGGAAACGTGCCAGCATGATGGATAGGAAAAGCACCAGCGCGGCCTGCCAGATCCCCGATCCGAGTGAGGTAAGCAGCAGATCGCCGACCACGATTCCCAGAGTACAGCCGATGCCGACTTCCAGGACTCGGCGCAGCCGTGCCTCGCGCGAGAATCCCAGTGCGATCAGGGAGGACGTGGCCGCGAAAAGGGGGCCGGCATGGCCCAGCACATATTCGGCGAAGGCATAGGCGCCGATAGCGCAGACCGTCATCTGCAGCGCGGGCCGCAGGGAGGCCGAGCTGCGCCGCAGCCCGACACGGGTCTGGACCCGCAGATAACGCAGCGGGGCGGCTCCCCTGGGATTTGGCATGTGGCAAGTCTAAGTGCCGCCTCCCCGCCCAACGCCGGGGGCGGTCCGCAAACGTCCGGCCGCTGTTCACCGGCCGTTCACCTTCCACCGACCGTCCCGTTACCTGAGGCGCATAGCTTGGAGAGCGGCAAGCCACGCCGTTCGTCATCGCGGAGCCGGCTTGAATCCCTGGCTCGGTCGATTCATTGATTGATCAATAGATTGGCCCGGCTCTACAACTCGATTTACGCGATGATGTCCCGGATTCCCACCGGGACCAATTGTCAGCTATTCCCTGGAAGGGGCAAAATTAGTGAAGGCTCTTCGCTTTGGCCAGACCGCGGCAGTAATCGCGGCCGGCGCTCTCGCACTGACCGCCTGCGGCGGCAGCTCCACTGGCGCCACGTCATCCTCGCCGGTTGCGTCTTCGGCCGCCGCGGACTATGGCTCCCTGTCCGGGACCATCACCGCCGGCGGTTCCAGCGCTCAAGCCAATGCCCAGGCCGCCTGGAGTGCCGGGTTCAAGGCCCAAGCCGCGAAAGTGGCAGTCAATTATGACAAATCCCAGGGATCCGGTGGCGGTGTCACCAACTTCACCGCCGGCTCCTACGACTTCGCCGGTTCGGACGCCTATCTCTCCGTCGACCAGGCCACCAAGGCCCAGGCTGTCTGCGGCATCGGAGGTGCGGTGAACCTTCCCGTCTATCTGGACGGTGTCTCGATCGTGTTCAACCTTAAGGGCGTGGACAAGCTCCAGCTCTCGGCCGAGACGCTGGCGAAGATCTTCACGCAGCAGATCAAGACCTGGGACGACGCCGCCCTCAAGGCAGACAATCCCGGAGTCACTCTGCCCTCGACGACGATCACCACGGTGACCCGCTCGGACGGCTCAGGCACCACGCAGAACTTCACCAACTATCTGCACCAGATGGCTCCTGCCGTCTGGACAACACCGGTCAGCAACAAATGGCCGGTCGCCGGCTCTTCGGCCCAGCAGGGCGGTTCCGGTGTCGTCAACACGGTTAAGGCCGGTGACGGCACCATCGGCTACGCAGACCACAGCGCGATCGGCGACCTGAGCGCTGCTGCCATCAAGGCCGGCGACAAGTACGTTTCCTTCAGCCAGGACGGCGTCACCAAGGCCGTTGCCACCGCTGTGACCCCGGCCAAGAGCGGCGTGGCTGGTGACCTGTCCCAGGACATTGACTACACCAAGCTGACCACCGGGGATGCGTACCCGATCCCGCTGATCTCCTACGACATCCTGTGCACCACGTTCAAGGACGCCGCCCAGGCCAAGCTGGCCACCGCGTACATCGGCTACGTTGTCAGCGATCAGGGACAGAAGATTGCGGCGAAGAACGCAGGCTCGGCGCCGCTCCCGTCGGCCCTGGCCGAAAAGATCCGGGAAACCCTGAAGACGGTTTCCTAGTCTCCCAACCGAACGGAACCGAACTGCACAGTCCGGCCGCCCGCAGTCCGGCCGGCCGGACTGCCCCGGTTCGCAGTTATCCAGCACTGGTGAAAAGAAAGCGCGACGTGAGCACTTCTTCTGCAGTTGTTCCGGCCCGGCGGGTTACCGCCAGGGCCAGGCCGGCGGACCGGGTTTTCAAGTTCCTGAGCACCTCGGCCGCCGTGTCCATCATGGTCATTCTGGCCGGAGTGGCGCTGTTCCTGATCATCCGGGCCCTCCCGGCGATAGGTGCGAACTGGACCACCAATCCCGATCTGAAGACTGGCGTCACGGGTGGGTTTTCCGGCTTCTGGTCCTATGTGGGGCCGCTTGCCTTTGGCACGGTCTGGGCTTCGGTTCTCGCGCTGCTGATGGCGACTCCGGTAGCGATCGGTATCGCGCTTTTCATCTCGCACTACAGCCCGCGGAAGATGGCCAACTTCCTCGGCTACATCATCGATCTGCTGGCCGCCGTGCCCTCCGTGGTGTACGGGCTCTGGGGCATCATGGTGATGCGTCCGTTTCTGCTGCCCCTGCAGGAGTGGCTCAACGCCTACCTTGGTTGGATTCCGTTCTTCAGTGGCAGTGTCACCTCCACGGGGTCCAGCATTCTCACCGGGGCGGTGGTGTTGGCGGTAATGGTCCTGCCGATCATCACCTCCATCTCCCGTGAAATATTCCTGCAGACCCCGAAACTGCATGAGGAGGCGGCGCTGGCGCTGGGTTCCACCCGCTGGGAAATGATCAGGCTTGCCGTGTTCCCGTACGGCCGGTCCGGCGTGGTCAGCGCCATCCTGCTGGGATTGGGAAGAGCGCTGGGTGAAACGATGGCCGTGGCCATGATCATTTCCCCGGCCATTGTCGTCTCCTTCCGGTTGATCACCGAGGGCGAGAACCCGCAGACGATTGCGTCCAACATTGCCCTGAACTTTCCGATAGCCACCGGACTTCAGCGTGATGCGCTGATCGGGACCGGACTGGTGCTGTTCGTCATTTCGCTGGCGGTGAACATGGTGGCCCGGCTGATCGTCAACGCCAAGCCGCGCCGGAAAAAAGTCCGCGACGCCGGCAACCCGCGGGGTTCGGACCCGGGACGGGGCGACGGCGTATCTGCAGCGGATGCAGAGGATGACGAGATGCTGAGCCCGCTGGCCGCTCACCGGCAGGAACGCCTCGGCGACGACGGCTACGACGGTGCCGACGGTGCCGACGGGGATGTCGCGGCGGCCCGCACCGCCGTGAGTGCCGGGTTCGGAGCAGGCCTCGACAAGCGCGCCGAAGGAGACCAGCCATGACCACAGCCACTGAATCCGCGAGGCTCCCTGCTGTGCGTAACCGCCTGACCACCGGGCAGCTGCCGAAGCGCTCCACGCTCTACACCGTAATCGGTGGCTTTATCCTTGCCGCAGCGCTCCAGGGTCTGATCGGTTTCAACTGGTTTGGTCTGCTGGTTTTCACTGGGGTGTTCTACCTGATTGCCATTTATTCGCTCTCCCTGATGAAGGAGAATCGGCGGAAGGCGCTGGACCGTCTGGTCAGTGGATTGGTCTGTACGGCTTTTATCCTCGCTCTGGCCCCACTGGTGTCCACGCTGTGGACCGTCGTCAGCAAGGGATTGGGTATCCTCAGCTGGGAGTTCATCAGCACCTCAGGGGGAGCGGCCCATATTGATCCGGATACCCTCGAACTGGTTTCCTCCTCCGGCGCGTTGCAGGCGATCGTCGGAACGCTGCAGATCACCGGCCTGGCCACGCTGTTCTCCGTGCCCATTGGTCTGCTGACGGCCATCTACCTGGTCGAATACGCCCATCCCACCTTCTGGCTGCGCCGCACGGTGAACTTCCTGGTCGATGTGATGACCGGCATCCCCTCCATTGTCGCCGGCCTGTTTGCGTTCTCGCTCTTCACTTTACTGCTGGGACCGAAGGCATTCAGCGGACTGTCCGCCGCCGTCGCCCTTTCGGTTCTGATGATTCCGACGGTCGTGCGTTCCTGTGAAGAAATGCTGCGGCTCGTGCCGGCGGATCTGCGCGAGGCGTCGTACGCCCTCGGCGTAACAAAATACGTCACCATCACGCGGATCGTTATTCCCACTGCGATAGCGGGTATCGCCACCGGGATCACGCTGGCCATTGCCCGGGTGATCGGTGAGACCGCACCGATTTTCATGGCTGCGAGCTTTACTGATTCGTTCAATGCCAATCCCCTTTCGGGCCCCATGCAGACGCTTCCGGTGATGGCGTACACCGGCTACAAGTTCCCGGGGCAGGACATCGATCTGTCCAACAACCAGGCGTGGGGCGCGGCGCTGCTGCTGGTGCTGTTGGTGGTTGTCCTGAATCTGATGGCGCGGATCATCGCCATGATCTTCGCGCCCAAAACCTCACGGTAGTTAGAAGGAAGAACATGTCCAAGAGCGTGAATGTCAAAGACCTTGATGTCTACTACGGGGATTTTCTGGCCGTCCACGATGTCAGCATCGACATCGCCCCGAAATCCGTCACGGCCTTCATCGGTCCGTCGGGCTGTGGGAAGTCGACCCTGCTGCGGACCTTGAATCGGATGCATGAGGTGATTCCGGGTGCGCACGTCAAGGGCCAGGTGCTGGTGGACGGCGACGACCTCTACGGCGCCGGTGTTGACCCGGTGACGGTCCGCCGCCAGATCGGCATGGTCTTCCAGCGCCCCAACCCGTTTCCCACCATGTCCATCAAGGAGAATGTGCTGGCCGGGGTGCGGCTGAACAACAAGCGCATCTCACGGTCCGCCGCAGACGATCTCGTGGAGAAGTCCCTCCTCGCCGCAAATCTGTGGAATGAGGTCAAGGACCGGCTGGAAAAGCCCGGCCAGGGGCTTTCCGGTGGCCAGCAGCAGCGTCTGTGCATCGCCCGGGCCATAGCGGTGGAGCCGCAGGTCCTGTTGATGGATGAGCCGTGCTCCGCTCTTGACCCGATCTCCACGCTGGCCGTCGAGGATCTGATCAATGAACTCAAGGACAGCTTCACGGTGGTGATTGTGACGCACAATATGCAGCAGGCCGCCCGGGTTTCGGACAAGACCGCGTTCTTTAATATCGCCGGGACCGGAAAACCGGGGAAGCTGATCGAGTATGCGGAGACCACCACGATCTTCAACAACCCGATGCAGAAGTCCACCGAGGACTACGTTTCCGGCCGCTTCGGCTAGGGTTCCCGGCTCTTTCCGGTTGTGGGCCGGTCGTGCACCGGGAAGCGCACCGTGCTGCGCCACTTTTGCCGCAAGCTAAATCAGTGGGGAGACTGCGAGGTAAAGGATCGCGCCCAGCACCGCCGCGGCGATGGGGGTGGCCACCCAAGCGCGCAGAATCCGCAGCCAAAGCCGGCCGTTGGTCACCGAGAACCGCTGGTTAAGGCCGGCGCCGATAATTGACGACGTCACCGTATGAGTGGTGGACAGCGGCAGATGCAGCCCGATGGCGCCGATGAAAAGCAGTACGGAGCTGACCAGCTGCGCCACCATGCCCCGCATCGGGTCGATCTTGGCCAGCCGGCTGCCCAGGGTGTAAGAGACGCGCCAGCCGCCGGTCAGCGTGCCCGCGGCGAGCAGAACGGCGGAAAAAATCAGTACCCAGGCGGGTACCGCGCCCGTGCCGCCGAGCCCGGCCGCCGCCAGCGCCAACAGCAGCACCGTAGTCGTCCGTTGAGCGTCCTGCAGGCCGTGACCGAAGGCGACGGCCGCCGTCCCCACCGCCTGCACCCGGCGGACCCGACGGTTGACGAAACTCGGCTGCGAATGCCGCGACGCCCAAACTGCGGGATAGACCGTGAGGAATGACAATGCGAAGGCGACTACGGGCGAGAGCAGCAGCGGAAGGACCACCAGTGTCAGCAGGGTGGAGTCCAGTCCGTGCAGCGGCTGTTCACCGACGAGCGTCGATGCCGAGGATGCGCCGGCGAGCCCACCGATGAGCGCATGCGTGGAAGACGACGGGTAGCCCCGCCGCCATTGGTAAACGCCCCACAGGCAGGCCGCAGTGAGCGCAGCGGCCAGCAGGGCCAGACCGGCCGTTCCCCGCGGCAGGCTGAACAACCTCCCCCCGACCGCCACGGCAAAGGAGCCACTGAGCAGGGCGCCGGCGAGGTTAAAGAATCCGGCCAGCAGGACAGCGATGCTGGGCGTCAGGGAACGGTTACGAACGGCAATGGCGACGGCAGACGAAGCATCACGGAAGCCGTTCAGGAACGCAAAACCGGCGGCCAGGATCACCACGACGAGCAGGAAAGCGGTGGCCAAGTTAGGATTCCTTGACGATGATGCTGCCCACCTGGGTCGCGATCTGGCGCATGTCCTTGGTGACGTTGACCAGCTGATCGGCGACGTCCCGGTAGCGTACATAGGCCATCGGCTTGTGGTCCCGGAGCAGCTCGCTGACGAAGACCCGGTGCGTGTGCTCGGCGCGCTTGGCCAGGCGCAGGACCTGGATCCAGTAGTCCTCGAGTTTCTCCAGATTGTCCATCCGGCCCATCGCCTCCACGGTGAGCTCGGCCTGGCGTGCAATAACCTCCAGTTGGTCCGACGCACGCGCGGGGATGCGCTCCAGTTTGTTCAGCGTGATCAGCTCCGCCGCACCGGCAAGCTTTTCGATCGCCTCGTTGAGGAACCGGGCCAGTGCAAAAAGATCTTCACGGGGCAGCGGGTTTATGAAACTGGTTCTCATATGCGTCAGCAGTGAGACCAGAAGATTGCTTGAGGCCGCTTCGTGCAGGCGCATCTGCTCCGCCAACGGCTCAAACTCGGAGGCGGAAGCTCCGAGCAGTTCGGAGAGGGTGTGCACGCCGAGGACAATTTCCTGCGCCATCGCCGACAGGATTCGCAGCCCTGCCCTTTCCTGCGGGAAGAGGCGCAGTTTCATGAATACCTTCCCGATTCGATCTGCCGGCTGCCCAAGGAGCGGCTATCGAAGCCGGGGCTGTGCCCTAACATTACTTGCCGGCGCCCTCACCCGCGGAATCCGATATCCTCGGCAATCAGGGGATCCGCCGGGCATCGGAGAGTCGTGGCGGCCCGTTTGGGGCATAAAGGTGGTGCCGGACTGAGAGCGCCTCTCGGCGTTAGGCCGCTCGAAGCGGCTAGAAGATGGAGCCCGGGGGTTCCGCAGTCCGACACCACCTTCAGTGTTCTACGTTGGCGGTTCCATGTCAACAGAACCGGACGCACAAAGGCGGCGGGTTTACCACCTGATCGGTGCTGTACCCGCCGCCCGTGTCGGCAAAAACCCATCGGATGCTAGTGCATGGAGAAGAGGTTCTGCCACGCTCCCGCCTGGGCCACGGAGCCAATGGTCGCCGCGTTGAGAGCGAGCGCCAGATTGACGCCGATCACGGGGGCGACATTGAAATTGAAGTCCAGGAGCAGGGTTTCGCGGCTGGGTAGCAGCTCCGCGGTCTCGGCATCGAGATCGATGGAGCACAGCGCAGATGTTGCCGTCATGGCACTTCACCTTTCTGTGTGGCCGGGTGCCTGCGTTTACCAGGCACCCGGCATCCGGCTGTCAGTGCTGGCTGACGCTAATGGTTTGCCATGCTCCGCTGGTCGCGCTGGAGCCGAGGGACACGGCGTTGACTGCGTAGGACGCATTCGTGGCCATGACGGACGCCCAGTTGATGTGGAAGTTCAGGAGCAGAGTCTCCCGTGAGGGAAGCAGCTCTACGCTCTGTCCCTCCAATTCGGTAACGGTCAGTTTCTCCATCTCGTTCACCCCCTCTCGGGTCTAGTACCTTGATCGATCGGCTTTTAGAAAGTGTGGCTATGGACAGTAGATAGGTCGTCCTGTTACTGCCTTGTTATCGTGGCGTTACCGCTCTCGCCCGGCCCGGAGCCGGACCGCTGTGCCGGCCATAGGGCGGTGTGCCCGCGGATCGTCTGCGGTTTGCGTCGATGCGACGGCGCACCAGCGTCACGGCACCGGCCAACAGACGCTGAATCATCACGATGATCCCGGCAACGGGCAGCACCAGCAGGAAGATGGACAGCGCGGAAAGCGCTACGTTGACAGGTTGACCGACGGTCCAGGCGGCACTCAGGGCGTGTGCATGGATGACGACGGCGGCGGACGCCTGAGCGACGATGAGAGGCAAGTTCCACAACAGCCAGGCAAAGAGAAGGACGAGTGCGGGGACCACGGTGAGCACCCACACCATGACGATCCGCCGTGCTGCCGGCCGCAGTTCCGTAACCCGGGGATCCACGGGGCGCCCGGGAATCAGACTGCGCAGAACCGGACCGACGCGGGAAAAAAGATCCGGCACGCCGGCCAGGTCCGCGAGTACAAAGTAGCCATCAAGCCTGATGGTCGGGGGCAGCTGCTGGAGCATCATGATTTGCGTTGTGATGACGAACAAGAGCAGGATGCCATTGCCGGTCAGGAGGAAACCAAGACCGGACAGCAGCACGCACCAGACATTGAAATACAGGCCACCCAGATCCGTCCGCAGCCGGCCCGCTCGATTCAGCCGGTAGGAATCGGTGACGTTGGTGAAGAATGCCGGGAACACCAGATATACGCCGAAGCCGATGACCCCGGGCTCGGCGCCGCCATATTTGCAGGCGGTGGCATGTCCTAGCTCGTGGATCACCGCACCGACGACCATCATGACGAACAGACCCAGCAGCAGCGTCGGAGTAACGAGGATCTGCTCGAGAGCGGAGACAATGTTGCCGGAGAAGAACAGGGCGATGTCGAGTCCGACCAGCGCCGCGAGGCTCAGGATAACGACCGGCGGAAAATAGATCGGCCTGAGCAGCGCCGCGAGCCGGTTGACGGTGGCCACCGGAATTATGGTCCCCTTCAGGCGAAGTGCAAGGATCGGGCGAGCAGTGGGCGCGGGTTTGTCCATAGGCACCATGCCGGTAGCATCTTCCAGCAGACCAAGCGGCCGCAGCTTCTGCTCGATCAGCTGCGTCAGCCCGGGCGGATCCAACTCCTTGCCGTATAGCCCGCTCACATCGTGGGCCAGAACGTCGGTCGTCGGCTCCGTGGCAGCCGTCTTGAGAATGAGGTTCAGCAGAGCGGAGAGCTGGATGACCTGGCCATCGGGGCGCTGTACCAGAAAAGTCTTCTGCGTCAGTCCGGAACCGGTCACCGGGCCCAGCAGCTCAACTCCGGGGACGAGCCGCCACTGCACCGTCCGCGGCTCACTGGAGTCAATAGTCATTGGATATGCCTTCGGTAGCGGGACGTTGCAGCGGCGGGTTCACCGCTCCTGTGAGTGGTGGACCCGCCGCCTGGGTGCAACTGAAATGAAGCCAGATTCCGTCCGGCACCTGTCACACCAGAACCCGATTGACAGGGTTTATCAGCGCTGGTGGACGCTGATCATCTGCCAGGCTCCGCTGGAGGTGTCGGAGCCCAGGGTCGCGGCGCTGACTGCGTAGGACGCATTCGAGGCCATGACGGACGCCCAATTGATGTGGAAGTTCAGGAGCAGAGTCTCCCGCGAGGGAAGCAGCTCTACGCTCTGTCCCTCCAGCTCAGTGGCGGTCAGTTTCTCCATCTCATTCACCCCCTTCCGTTGAATGTTGTTCCGTTATCAAGGCCTCTATGAAGCCAGTACCCAAAGTAGATATCCGTCTCTGTTACTGCCCCGTTACTGTCCCGTTACTGCCGGATTTCGGGGCGGGAGGCGCGTCCGGGCAGGAATCGGTCCCGGGATAAGCCGGCCGCAGCCGCTCCTCCCGGGACCGTTGGTGACGGTTTTATTGCCGGTTTTTATTGCCCTCAGGGCTTGTTATTGGCCCGCCTGCACGTCGACGTTGCGTTGCACCGTTGCAGCGCCCACGTCCTTGAGGATGATCTGTGCCAACCTCTCGGCGGTATCGTCCGTGAGCCCCTTGGCCTGCGGGGCGGACCGCTGCAGCCCCTGCGGGTGCGGGGCGGCCTGAAGCCTGTCTGCGAGCTCGGTCTGGATTTGGGTAATCATGGTTTTTGCCTGGGCGGACAGCTCCCGGCGGGTTCCTCCCGTGATGACAAACTGGATGGCGGCCGATGTGGTCGTGCAGCTGGTGCAGCCCACGTTGAGCGCCAGTGCCCTGTTGTTGACGATGAGTTGGCTGGCTTTCCGTGCCACCACCAGCTGCACCGAAACCGCTGAGGAGGTGCACGTGGGACAACTGGACCAAGCCGCAGCGGAATTGTCCGCCGTGGCAGTATCGCCGTCGAAGTAAACCACCTGGAAAGCGGTTGACGAACCGGAACATCCGTCACAGTTGCTGGTGGCCACGGCAACCGCTGCCGCCTTCCCCGTCGAGGAGCCTGTCCGCACCGTGCTCTGCGCGTTGTCGGTCACCGCCGGCTGCGCTGCCGTGGGAATGGCCGACGACGCCGTGTCCAGGCTGTTGGATCGGCGGGTTTCCCGGTGGGATCTGTCGGGGGACGCATCGGCGGCGGCCACATCTCCGGTGACTCCTCCAACCAGAAGCATCCCGGAAATCAGGACGAACACGCTGAAGGTACTGGTGATGAATTTAATATGCATTGCCAACCTCTCATCTACTGGGAACTACCGAATGGTTCGAAGTCGCTGGCGTAGCATATTGGGTGATGGCGTAAAGGGTCCTTAGCCTGCGCCGCCGGCGCGGGGCAGGCGGTACTGTGACTCCGCCGAAGGCGGGGTGCTGGTGGGCTGCGGATCCAGCAGTTCTGCAAAACGGGAGGAGGGCCTTACCCCCAGTTCACGGCCTAACCGGCCACGGAATTCATGGAATGCCCGCGTGGCCGAGGCATTATTGCCGGCCTCGAGATGGCAGCGGAGCAGGATCAACTGGGCACTCTCGCGCAGTGGTTCGATCGATGTAGCCGCGTGTGCGGCCTCCGTCGCGCGTCCCAGGGCGCCCATCCGCAGGTAGTAATTGGCCAACGTCTCCAGCCCGTCAAGCCGCAGCTGTTGCAGCCGCTCCTGCTCGAAGATGACCCAGTCGTCATACCAGTCGGGCAAGAGGTCCGCGTTGTGCAGAATGTCCGCTGAACCGGCGGCCACAGTAGCCGCGCTGTCCTGGATGTCCGCGATAAGCCAGCGGATCCGGTGAAAGTCAACCTCTACGTCCGGCTCCAGGAACAGTGAATCGTTGGAGGCGCACAAGAAGGAAGGGAGCTTATGGGTGATGTGGAAGACGCTGGCCCGCAGATTTCCCGCTGCCTGTGCCTCGGAGCTGTCCGGCCATAAAAGGCTGGAGAGGGAGTGCCGCGACCTCGCTCCCAAGAGAGCCAGGGCTGCGATGACGCGCTGCTGGCGGATACCGACGGCAACCGGTTGCCCGTCCAATTTGAGCTGCCAGAAGCCCAAGAGTTTGAGCTCCCAACGTTGGCTGCCAGGCCCGTCCATCCTGCCCCCCTATCTGCGCCGCTGCGGTGCCGACAACTAAGATTAATTGGAGCCTCCGAACCAACTGAATGATTCCCGGTCCATCACCCAGCATGGTCACTCGACCATGGGTTGTCAATGAAATAATGCGGGGGGAATTACCTGTTTTTATGCGGGGTGAAAGCGGGCAGACTTAGGTTTAGTCATCGATCTCCTCAAGCCACTGCCGTACCGTCTGAAGAATCTCGTCGTGGCTCCCGGCAACGCGCAGATGGGGCCGATCCTTGGCGGTACGGCTAAAGATCAGACGGGCCCGGAACCCGCCTTCGTCACCTTCCTCCGACCAGATCCGGATCACCATGGTGCCCCGCCCGGTGGTCTCCTCCGCTGCCTCCTCGTCGTCCATTGCGACTATCGCCAAATCCTTCTTGTTCATTTCAGCACCCCCTGTCTGAGTCACACTTACCCGTCGGTAATCTGCCCAGTTTAGGCCCCAATATCTGTTCTAGCCATGTACGAATCGGCCCTGTGGATGAAGCCCGCTCCGGCGGCGCGACTGCGTCCCGTTAGTGCGGTGCGATATTCGCGAATCATCGAGCTGAGTGCGAAGGGCCTGCTTGACTAGGATGGGTTCGACGGGATCAGGACTGCCCTTGGTCGCTAAGCAAGATCACATTCACGCTGCCCCATCGCTAGTCCAGCTCGTTGCGGCGCCAGGATGCGGCCGCGTGCTCAAGGTCCTCGGCGGTTTTGATGAGCTGCGCCGCGTTCCTGGTCAGCCGGTCCCCGTGTGCGCCGTCGGCGCGTTCCCGCTCATCGGCGACGCGGGACTGGCCCAGCGCGACGACCCGGCAGAAGGCAGCCGAACGTTCCAGCGCAACGTCGAAGTCGCCGTCGAACGCCCCCGATAAAATGGCGTCCGCCATGGTCTTGAGCTCATCAGCGCCGGGCGGATCGGCCACACCCGCGACTACGTGGGAAACCTGCGC
Source organism: Paenarthrobacter sp. PH39-S1 (assembly GCF_030063245.1). GTDB lineage: Bacteria > Actinomycetota > Actinomycetes > Actinomycetales > Micrococcaceae > Arthrobacter_M. The sequence goes on along the minus strand of NZ_JASISR010000002.1, from coordinate 215,062 downwards.
AGTATCCTGGCCGGCGCGGAAGAAAATGGAAATACGCTCCGGGTCCTGCTGCGTGGCGGCGCGGAGGGCGTAGAGGCGCCACAACGCCCCGGGCAGGGACCGGGCCGGGCTCTGGGCCCACAATTCCGCGATGGCTTCAAGTCCCTGCTGGTCGGCAAGTTTGACCAGCCGTTTGGTCACCGCGGGATCATCACTCTTGCGGCCCCGGTGAACGAGTGCCTGGGCTGCCAGATGGGCTGCCTCGGACACACGCGCCGGGTCCGAACCGCCGGCAAAAGGCTCAAAATCCGCGGGTTCAAAAGGCTTGGGCTTATGCGGCCGGGGAACGTGGGAACCGGGTGTTGCACTCATGCCACGACACTACTCCTGTGCCCCGGACTGGTCGAGATTTCGTCGATTCCCGGCACCGCCGCTGTGTGCGCTATTCTAGGTAGCGTCCGCCGCGGGAAACAGCGCGGACTGGTGAGGGCCTTTAGCTCAGTTGGTAGAGCATCGGACTTTTAATCCGTGGGTCGTGGGTTCGAGCCCCACAGGGCCCACCAGCGCAGAAATCCCCGTCCGGCACAGCAGGGCGGGGATTTCTTGTGCTGGAGCATTTGCCGGCAGGGACAGAACAAGCCGGGCTGTACCAGCTAGACGGGCTTGACTGATTCGAGTTGCTTGGTCCGGCCCGCGTCGTTGCCTGCGACGGCGTGACGAGTACCTATCCCGATGGCCTGGCCCAGGAGGGCAGGAAACCGCGCGGGGAAGATGTTCGTCTGCTGACCATCCGCGAATGTGAACCGGGTGCCGAGTATGGCATTTCGTCCCACCGGCGCGCCGTACACGGAGACGGGGGAGCCGTCCCTGCTGCGTTCGAGGGCTCTGAGCCTGTCGGTTGTGTAGCTGATGTCGCGCGGAGTGAACCGGTCGGTCAGGGGATGTATCCACCGGCCGACGCTCGCCCCCGCGTGGGTGGAAGGTCCGCCCAGCGAGTGCCCAACGCTGGTCACCAGGTCAGCTATCCACGATGCCGCAGCAGGGGCAGGCCGGATCCTCCGACGCCACCGACGGAGAATCCGGTGGACCGGGAGAACATGCTGAATTGGTGGTCCAAAGTGCCGGCCATATTGCCGGCGGTGTCCTGATCGAAGTGGCGTTCCAGCTCGATGACTGTGGCGTTTCCGAGGATTCCCGAGGTCGAATCGGGTTGATAGGCGTCTGCGGCCGGCCGCCGGTACAGCTCACCGAGTTCCTGGTCGAGGCTTTCGGCCAAAGCGAAGTCCGCCCTGTTGAATGCGCGGGCTTTCGCCCCTGCCCGGAAACCGGTGATCAGCAGCGGGAGTCCGATCAAAGCAGGTCTCTGGCTCATTGCTGGTCTCCTCATATGTTGTGTTCTTCAATAATGGGTGCAGGGACTGACACTTTGTCCATTCAGGTCCCAGCCCGGATTCCGGCACGTCGTACACATGTGCCGTCGTTCACGTGCACTCCTTAGCGTTCATCGTGTATCGCGCACCAATCCAATGCCGCGACCGGCCGCGGGAGCATTGACCAATCTCGTGTGAAGTATTCCAATGGAGGTAGTGGTAAACGAGCGGGACAACCCGACGTGAGGGCACCGGTCAGTGCGCTTCAGGCGGAGGTCACGCCGGGTCAGGGTGCTCCGGGTCGGAGGTGGTGGCATGTCCGCTTTAGCAGCGGAATTCGTCCAGCTGTTGTGCTGCGCAGTGATAGTGACGGTCAGCGTTGCGGCAACTGTCTATGCGCTGAGGTTGCAACTGGGCAGGGACGGCGGTGTCCGGGGTGACGCCGTTTTCTGGCACAGCTTCCTGGCTTTGGCATTCGTGCTGCCTGCGGTGATTATTCCCGCCGTTTACAGTCCTGCCGCCGGCGCCTCGCTGCTCGTGCTCGCTTTGCTGGCTGGCGCTTCGGCGTACCGCGGCGCCCCGCGTCTGGAGGCGTTCCAGCGGAGCCGCTCCCAGCGCCGTGCTGACCGGATCGGGTTTGGCGCCGTTGCCGCACGTCACGACGACGTCTTGACCCGCTGGAGCGTCTATGAGCTGGACGTCGGCAAGATGATTGATTATCCCGCGTTGTCGGACGTGTGCCAGCCGGAAACGGCGGCACTGGTTCGTGTCATGCGCGAGGCGGCGCTGCTGCGTTCCGGTGCCGGACCCGCCTACGAGCGGACCGTGGCGGATCTCGAGGCCGCGCTGGGAGCAGCCGAACTCGCCGCGGGCGTTCCCACCGCCGACCAGGGCGCTTCAACGGAACGCAGGCAGGCAGCGACAGCGGAACGTGGGGCACCTCCCGAAATGGGACGCCGGGCACCCGCGGAAATGCGTCCCGCCGTCGCCCGCCCAACCGCAGGCGCCCCCGCAACCTTACAACCCGCCGTAGAGTGCGGAGATCAGCCCCGCAAAAGCGGTGTTGAAGGGGCAGATCTCCACGCTCGCTGGTCGGGGTGGGGGGATTCTGCCGGGGCATTGCCAGCGCGGACCAGCCGTGCCAAGGTCGAGACATGACTGACACGGCCGAGACTTTCCACAACGACGTGACGATGCTGCGCAATGACCAGGACCATCAGTATGAGCTGCGGGTCGGGGAGACGCTGACCACCGTGGCGCAGTTCAACGACCTGCCAGGGCATGTGGATTTCATCCACACCGAAACCCTGGAGCCCTTCGGTGGCAAGGGCATGGCGAAGATTCTCGCCCGCTACGCTCTTGACGATGTGGCGGCGTCCGGCAAGCGGATCATCCCGCATTGTTCTTTTATCGCTGGCTTTCTGCGCCGGCATGAGGACTATGTTCAGGTCACCGACTGGCCCGAGACGGCTTAGGTCCGCTCATCCGTGACGTCCGGGCCCCTCTGGCCGGTGACACCGGGCGGACCGCGGACGTTCCTGCGGAAGGGCGTGTGGAGCCGGACGTCTAACGGCGGCGCGTGAGTAGCATGGGGGAATGACTGACGCTGTGAAGAATGGAATGGCCCTGATCACGGGTGCGACGGCGGGGCTGGGAGCGGAGTTTGCCCAGCAACTGGGTGCCCAACGCTACAATCTGGTGTTGGTGGCCCGCGACACCGGGCGGCTGGAAGCGAAGGCTGTCAAGTTGCGGCAGGACTTCGGCATTGCCGTGGAGACCATCACCGCGGATCTGCGGACGGACTCCGGCGTTGCCGCTGTGGCGGCACGCCTGACGCAGCCCGAGAACCACGTGACGGTGTTGGTCAACAACGCCGGCTACGGGTTGGCGGGACAATTCGAGCAGAACACGCGGCAGGAAGAGTTGGACCAGCTGAACATCCTGGTCAGCACGCCGATGCAGCTCATGCACGCCGCACTGGAACCCATGCTGGCGCGCGGTCGGGGCCGGATCATCAACGTGGCCAGCATGGCGGGCTTCATCCCGCGCGGCACGTATGGGGCGTCCAAGGCGTGGATCATCAGCTTCAGTAAATGGGCGAACATCAACTACGGACCGCGGGGCGTACATGTGACGGCCGTCTGTCCCGGCTTTGTGCACACCGAATTCCATCAGCGGATGGGTGCCTCCACGGCCAAAATCCCGGCGTGGATGTGGCTGGAAGCTGACCGGGTGGTGGGGGAGGGACTGGCCGCTGCATTTATGGGAAAGAGCGTCTCGGTGCCGTCCAAGCGCTATGCGGTGCTGGCCGCGCTGAGCAGGTTTATGCCGGAGCGGTTGGGCGCATATGCAGGAAAACGCGGGCGTTAGGGGCTGACCCCAGGCATACTGCGAAGGAACAGCGTCAGCTCGGCGGTGTCGGCCGGTCCACAATGTTATATGACTGAACGTGAGCCGTCGGTTCTTAAGCTGCCGGGCCGGCTTGGCCCCCATTGCGGCGGCGTCCGGCTGCTAATGTTCGACGGCGGCGCCCGCTTAAGTACGGCGGCTAAGGTGCGACGGCGTCCGGCTCCGTGCAAAACGGCGGCCCGCTCCAAACGGGCGCGCCGCCGTCGGTGTTCTGGTGTCAGCCGACAAGGGTCGTTTCGGGAATGCCCTTCGCCGGGGTTGCGGGTTCGTAGGTTTCGTCGAACGGCATGTCATCCAGCACCAGATGAGGGTTCCCATCCTGGCCGGCCACCAGTTCCCGGGCCTCCGCCACGGTGCCCACACTGGGCATGGACCCCGGCAGCGGTTTCTGCGCGGATTCCTTCAGGAAGTAAATGGCCACCGCCCCGATGGTGGACGTGGCCATCAGGTAATACGCCGGCATCATGTCGTCGTTGCTCAGCGTAATGAGTCCCTGCACGATGAACGGCGTGGTGCCGCCGAAGATGGCCACCGAGAAGTTGTACGCAATGCCCATTGCGCCGTAGCGGCTGGCGGTCGGGAAGAGCGCCGGCAGGGCGGAGGCCAGATTGGCCACGTAGAACGTGACCGGGAAGGCGACCAGGGCCAGTCCAAGCAGCGTTGACCAAACATCGCCAATGCCGATCAGCAGGAAGGCCGGCACGGCCAGTACGACGGTGCTGACAGCGCCTACCCACAACACGGGACGGCGTCCGACCCGATCGGAGAGCCGGCCGGTCAGCGGAATGCAGAGGGCCATGATGACCAGAACTGGGATGGTCAGCAGCGTGCCGTGGACCGGGTCATACCCCTTGGATTCGGTCAGATAAGTCGGCATGTAGGAGGTCAAGGCGTAGCCAACGGTGTTGGCGGCAGCGGCCAGGATCATGGCTAGCACAATCTGCCGCCAGTAGGCCTTGATGATGCCCATCGGGCCCTTGGACGCGGCCGCATCCCCGGCCTGGGCGTCCTTGGCGACAGCCTCCTGTGCATCCAGGGTGGCCTGGAACTGGGGGGACTCCTCGATTTTACTGCGGAAGTAGACGGCTATCAGGCCCAGCGGACCGGCCAGCAGGAACGGCAGGCGCCAGCCCCACTGCTCCATGGCGCCCTGTCCCAGTGTCAGCTGCAGTACGGAAACCAGCGCAGCACCGACGGCGAAGCCGATGTAGCTGCCCATGTCCAGGAAGCTGGCGAAGAAGCCGCGCCGCTTGTCCGGGGCGTATTCGCTGACGAAGGTCGTGGCGCCGGCGTACTCACCGCCGGTGGAGAATCCCTGGACGAGCTTGAGGAGCACCAGCAGCACGGCGGCCCAGATGCCGATTTGGGCATAGCCGGGCAACAGGCCGACCGCGAAGGTGGAAGCGGCCATGATCATCAGAGTCGTGGCGAGCACCTTTTGCCGGCCCACCTTGTCTCCGAACCAGCCGAAGATGACCCCGCCCAGCGGGCGCGCGATGAAGGTCGCGGCAAACGTGCCCAGCAAAAACAGCGTCTGGACGGATTTGTCCGATTCCGGTAGGAAAACCGGTCCCATGGTGGTGATGAGATAACCAAAAACACCTACGTCGTACCATTCCATGGTGTTTCCGACGATGGTGCCGCCGACGGCTTTTTTGAGCATCGGCTTGTCGACGATATTAACGTCACCGACGGCAAGGCGCCGGCGTTTTAGTCGTGGCAGACGCGCGGGACGCGTCTGCCTGGGTGTGTCCTGTACACCTGTAGTTGAGTCGTTCGAGCTTCGGTCTGTGGGCATTTGGTCAACTCTCGTGGAGGTCATTTGCTTGCGACTTGTAGCTGCCCCGCTCTGGGCAGACCTTCAATTTTACATGATTTCGGGCCATATCCCCAGACGCCGGGTTCACGCTGTGGTTGCCATCGGGGCGCCGGACAGGGCCCGGCCACCGGAGAACTACGCGTCGTGGTCTGTTTCGAGGATCTTCGCCAGCGTCTCGAGTGCCTGGTCGGCGCCGTCGCCCTCGGCCCTCAGCACGACCACGTCGCCGCATGCAGCGCCCAGCCCCATCAGCGAGAGGATGCTGGAGGCATCCAGTGCGTCCTCGGCCGGGTCGCCCTGCATGGCAATGCTGACCTCAACCGGAAGCTCCGCCGCGGCTTCGGCAAAGATGGCGGCCGGCCGGGCATGCAGTCCGACGCGGCTGGCGATGGTGGCGGTGCGTTCTGACATGATTTTCTCCTGATTAGGTAGGGGTTTGCTAAAGACCGAGCTGGTCGAGGACAGAGAGATGCTTCCGCACCGCGGACCGCGCCCCGGTGGCGCTTGCGGCGCCCAGTGCCAGTGCCGCGAGCTCCCGGGTCTGCTCCAGCGTGACGCTGCGCAGCACGGCGCTGACGGCCGGCAGCGCACGCGCCGTCATGGACAGCGTGCTGACGCCCAGGCCCACCAGTACGACGGCGAGCGCGGGATCAGCGGCTGCCTCACCGCAGACGCCCACCGGCTTTCCGGTGGCGCTGTCGCCGCCCGTACTCGTGCCGGCGCTGACCACGGCGCTGCCGCCGGCTGCTGCGCGTGCCGCCCCGGCGCCGTCGACCGTGGCTTTGACCAGCGCGAGGACCGCAGGCTGCCAAGGATCGTTCAGCGCGGCCAGCGGCCCCAGCTGCCTGTCCGCGGCCATGGTGTACTGCGTCAGGTCATTGGTGCCGATGCTGGCGAAACTGACCTCCTTCAGGACGTGCCGTGCGCTCAGGGCCGCGGCGGGGACTTCCACCATGACACCGGGCGTCTTCAGACCCGCGGCGGTGCAGAGTGCGGCGAAATCGGCAGCCTCTGCCGGGGTCGAAATCATCGGAGCCATCACCCAGACATCCGCGGCTGAATCCGCCGCCGCCGCACCGATCGCCTGCAGCTGACGCTCCAGAACTCCCGGGGAGGTGAAGTCCGTGCGGTACCCGCGGACCCCGAGGGCGGGGTTCGGCTCGCTGGCATCGGTCAGGAACGGCAGCGGCTTGTCCGCCCCGGCATCGAGGGTCCGGATCACCACCTTTTTTCCGGCGAAGGCATCAAAGACACCCTTGTAGGCGCTCACCTGCTCCTCGATCGACGGCTCCGTATCGCGGCCCAGGAAACAGAATTCCGTGCGCAACAGGCCCACACCCTCGGCCCCGGCGGCAGCGGCAGCCAATGCATCCTTCGCTCCGCCGACGTTGGCCAGCAACGGTACGGCCGTTCCGTCGGCCAACCGGCCCTGGCCGTCGAAGTCAGCCAGCACGGAAGCCCTGTCTTTCCACCGCGTGGCCTTGTCCTCGCGGGCGGCATCGGGCTCGGACGTGACCTCGCCGGCGGCGCCGTCCACGTAGACCGTGGTGCCGTCCGCCAGCTGGGTAACGCCCTGGGCGGCAACGACCGCCGGCAGCCCCAGCGCCCGGGCGATGATGGCCGTATGCGACTGGGGGCCACCTCCTGCCGTCACCAGGGCAAGCACCTTCTCCGGGTCCAGCGTGGCGGTATCCGCCGGCGCCAGATCCTCTGCCAGCAGGATAAACGGCACCGTCGAATCCGGGATGCCCGGGGCCGGCACACCGCGCAGGGCAGCGACAATCCGGGCCCGGACGTCCAGCACATCGTGGGAACGCTCGGCCATATAGCCGCCGAGGTTCAGCAGCATGGTGGCGACGCCGTCGCCCGCTTCCCAGATTGCGCGCTCGGCCGAGGCGCCCCCGTTGATCAGCTTGACCGCCGACTTGAGCAGCATCGGGTCGGCAGCCATCAGGGCCGTCGCCTCGAGCACGTCCTTTGCATCCCCGCTGGCCCGTGACCCGCGGTGCTTGAGCTCGGTCTGCACCGAGGCCGCCGCCGTACGCAGCGCCGTTGCGGCCTCCTCCGGAGTCGTTCCCGGGTCGAGACCTTCGCCGGCTGCGGGCGCAGGAACCGCGGGCGGCATCTGACGTACCGGTCCAATCACGCGGCCGGGAGTCACTCCGACTCCTTGAAATGTCCTCATGGCGTTACCCCCTACTGGCTGACCAGAACCGGTGCCGGGCCGGTTGCTGCAACAGTATCAACGGGCTTCCTTACGGCCCAGCGCTTCAGGGCCAAGACCGCCAACGCGGTGACCACCATCCCGGCCAGGATTGAAACGATGAACATCACCAGGTTGCCGATCGCGAAGAAAACGAAGATTCCCCCGTGTGGGGCCTGGGAGGTGACGCCGGTCGCCATGCACAGCGCCCCGGTGACAGCCCCGCCGAGCATGCTGGCAGGGATGACCCGCAGCGGATCCGCCGCGGCGAAGGGAATGGCACCTTCGGAGATGAAGGAGGCACCCAGCAGCCAGGCGGCCTTGCCGTTTTCGCGCTCGGCCAGGCTGAAGCGGCTCTTGTCCAGCGCCGTCGCCAGCGCCATGGCCAGCGGCGGAACCATGCCGGCGGCCATCACTGTTGCCATGATCTGCCACGGGGCCTGGTTGGTGACCGACCCGGCACCGAGGCCCGCTACAGCGAAGGAGTAGGCAACCTTATTGACCGGACCACCCAGATCGAAGCACATCATCAGGCCCAAAATGATACCGAGGACGACGGCGGAGGCGCCGGTCATCCCGGACAGCCAGTGGTTCAGGACCGTGGTGAACCACGCGATCGGCCCGCCCAGGACCAGGAACATCAGGCCCGAGGCCACGATCGAGGCCAGCAGCGGGATAATCACCACGGGCATCAGGCCCCGCAGCCAACGCGGTACGGGCCAGCCGCCGATCCAGTGCGCGATGAACCCGGCCAGCAGACCGCCCACCAGGCCGCCCAGGAAGCCCGCACCCATGAAACCGGCGACGGCGCCGGCGGTAAAGCCGGGCGCGATGCCCGGTCGGTCCGCGATGCCGAAGGCGATGTACCCGGCCAACGCCGGGACCAGGAAGGCGAGCGAGAGGCCGCCGATCTTAAAGGCAACGGCGCCCAGATAGATGGGCAGTCCGCCGTCGGGCAGGTTCGTGAGGCTGTTGGCCAGCACCACTTTGTCCGCGATGGTGCTGATGGTATATCCGCCGAGCAGGAAGCCCAGGGCAATCAGCAGCCCGCCGCCGGCCACAAATGGAATCATGTAGCTGACGCCGGTCAGCAGCGCCTTCTTCAGCTTCTGGCCGATGTGCTCGCCGGAGGCCTCCGCATCGTGTTCGGCCTGCTCCTCGGCGCCGAAATGCGGCACCCGGTGCGCGTTCGGATTGTCCGCTGCGGCCAGGGCCTCCTGGACCATTTTGGCCGGCTCGTCGATGCCGCGCTTCACCGGGGCGTTGATGACGGGTTGCCGGCAAAGCGCTCCTTGCCCCGCACGTCGACGTCGACGGCAAAGATCACGGCATCCGCGGCGGCGATAACGGCCGGGTCCAATGGTGTGACGGCGCCGGAGCCCTGGGTCTCCACCTGCAGTTCAATACCGGCCTCCTTCGCCGCGGCAACCAGCGAGTCGGCAGCCATGTAGGTGTGGGCGATTCCGGTGGGGCAGGCGGTGACGGCAACGAGGCGCTTTGGCCGCGCGGACGTCTGCGCTCCTGCGGCCGTCGCTGCCGACGCCGCCGTCGGCGTCGAGCCTGTTGCTGGCTTGTCCGCGATGGCGCCCTCGACCAGGGCCACGATCTCATCGGCGGACGATGCCGCTTGCAGGGCAGCGGTGAAGTCCTTTTTGATCAGCGATCGGGCCAGTTTGGAGAGCAGCCGCAGATGCTCCTGATCCGCCCCTTCGGGGGCGGCGATGAAAAAAATCAGGTCCGCGGGGCCGTCCTTGGCGCCGAAGGGGACGGCCGGAGCCAGCCGGGCCATGGCCAGCGTGGGCTCGATGACGGCGGTGGAACGGCAGTGTGGAATGGCAATTCCGCCGGGAACGCCTGTGGACGTCTTCTGCTCGCGGGCCAACGCATCGGCGTACAGTCCCTCAACTTCGCTCGCGCGGCCGGTGGACGCGATCTGCTCGGCGAGGTGGCGGATCACCGTGGCAGGTTCAGTGCCAAGATCGACGTCCAGGGTGACCAGTTCGGGGGTGATTAGTGCAGTCATTTCTTCAGTTCTCCTTGGCGTCAGCCAGGGCCGCAACGGTAACGGCAGAGGGATTGGTTTGGGAAAGCGCCGGGACGGTGGATCCCGGCAGGGATGCGGCAGCTGCCCCGTGGGCGACCGCCTGCTGCAGGCTTTGCGGGCCGGTGGCTCCGGCTGCTTGGCTCAGCAGATAGCCGGCGAGGGCGGAGTCGCCCGCGCCGACGGTGCTTTTGGCATTGATTTTCGGACTGCGGGCCAACCAGCCGCCCTCGGCGGTGACCAGCACCGCGCCCTTGGACCCCAACGTGGCCAGGACAGCACCCACGCCGGCGTCCACGAGCGTCCGTGCAGCCTTGGCGGCCAGCAGCGGATTGGCCTCCAGCATGTACGGATCCGGGAAACCGGTCAGCTCGGCCAGTTCCTCGGCATTGGGTTTAAGCAGGTCCGGCAGGGAATCCGCCGGCCCGGCCAGGGCTGCGGCCAGTGGCGCGCCGGAGGAATCGATGGCGATTTTGGGACCTGCTGTGCCGAATCTGGAACGCACATCGGCACTGAGCCGGGAGTAGAAATCGGCAGGGAGGCCCGGCGGCAGCGACCCCGCCAGGACCAGCCAGCTGGCCCCTTCAGAGTTTGCGGTCACCAGCTGTACCAGAGCGCGTTGCTGTTCTTCGTCCAGGACAGGTCCCGGCTCGTTGAGCTTGGTGGTGGTTCCGTCAGGCTCGGTGATGGCGATATTGCTGCGTAGCGGCACCCCCAGGTGCAGGCCCAGATGGGGGATCCGCAGAGCACGCAGCGCCACCAGCACGGCGTCATCGTGGTCGCCGGGCAGGAGCGCCAGGCAGTCAACTCCGGAAGCGGAAAGCACACGGGCAATGTTCACGCCCTTCCCGCCCGGCTCCTGATGTGCGGCCCCGGCACGCTGGACTTCACCGCGGACCAGCGGGGCCGTCAGCTCGATGGTCCGGTCAAGGCTGGGATTTGGAGTCAGGGTGACGATCATGCGATCACCAGCTCGACGTCGGCCGCGGTCAGAGCCGCCGCAAGGTCTTTGGCCGGTCGGGCATCGGTGATGAGAGTGTCAATTTCCCGCAGGGTCGCGAACCGCACCAGGGTTTCCTCGCCGAGTTTCGAGGAGTCGACCAGAGCCACCACGCGGCGGGCGGAGCGGACGATGGCCGTCTTGACGGCGGCTTCCATGCTGTCCGGAGTGCTGAGGCCGAAGTGCGCGTGGACTCCATTGGCGCCCACGAAGGCAATGTCCGGGCGGAGCGCTTCCAGGCGTTCACTGGCGGTGGCACCGACGATGGCACTGGTCAGGCCGCGGACCCGGCCGCCCAGGATCTCCAACTGCAGTTCGGGGTTGGCGGAGAGCCGGTGGGCGATCGGCAGGGCATTCGTAATGACCAGGAGGGCATCGCCGGGGCTTGCCGGGGCCCAATCGGTGAGCTGTTCGGCCAGCAGAGCGGTGGTCGTCCCGGAGTCGAGCAGGACCGACCCGGTACGGGTGGAGGGGATGAGGACCGCAGCCGCCGCGGCAATCCGGATTTTTTCTGCTAAATGCTGTGACTGGCGTTCGCCCAGGCTCGGCTCCGACATACTTAGCCGATCCAGTGCGACGGCGCCGCCGTGGACGCGCCGCAGACGCCGCGTATTTTCCAGTCCGGCGAGGTCCCGACGGACGGTTTCTGTGGTGATTTTGAATAAATCGGCGAGTTCGGCGACCGTCACCCGGCTGCGGGCGGCGACCAGTTCGGCGATCTTTTCCTGCCGCTCTTCGGCAAACATCGGGCCTCCAGGGTGTCGTGACGAGCATCACAAAGATGTTGGTTTCATTGACTTTATCTGTGTTTCTCTTCGTTTGTCAAGCAATACCAACAAAACACAGATAGTATCCTTGGGGCCTTGGGGCCTGGGGCCTTGGGGCGCGGGAGGGCGTAGGTTTTAGGTTCTTCGGTGTCAGAGTTTCACCGGTTTAAGTGCCACAGCCGAGGGGGTCCGCCGCGCGCACCCCCTCGGGTTCACAGCCGCCGGGCGTTACGCTTTAACCAGCAACCGAGGTCAGGGGTACAGATGGCGAAGCAGCTGAAATTAAAGGGGCGCGGCAAAGCGAATCCGGCCGTGCGGATAGCCACCGAGGCGGCGTTCGATACGCAGGGCAATCCCAAACCCGCCGTTGCAAAGGCACTGCTGCGGGCCGTGGACGTCCAGCGGCCGCTGGTGCTGGCTAATCTGCGCCGACTCCGGCACAAACATCCGCACGCTTCAACGGCGCAGCTCAGTGCCATGTTGGAACGGGATTTCCTCAGAACGGTTTCGGGCGGAGGCGCCGCGATCGGTGCCGCCGCGATAGTTCCGGGACTGGGGACGGTGGCCTCGCTGTCCATTTCGGCGGCCGCAACCGTGGCCTTTCTGGAGACGACCGCACTTTACGCACAGTCCGTGGCGGAGCTTCACGGGGTGCGCTTGGCGGATCCGGAACGGGCTCGGACCACGGTGATGGCGATCATGCTGGGCGAGGAAGGCACCTCAATGGTCCAGGGCCTGACCGGGCATATGCTCGGAACGGGTCAGACTCCGATGAAGGCGTGGGGACTGGTTGTGGGTAAGGGCATGCCGACGTCGGCCGTGAAGAACGTCGGCGTGCAGCTTCAGAAGCGTTTTTTGAAGAAGCTGCTGCTCCGTGAGGGAACGGCCTGGCTCGGGCGGGCCGTTCCGTTCGGCATCGGGGCTGTGATCGGTGGCGGCGGGAACCTGATCATGGGCCGCGCCGTCGTCGCGGCCACGCGGAAGGCGTTCGGCCCTGCACCGTTGATTTTCCCGGCGGACCTCCACATTGAACTGGAGCGCCCCAGGGGGCGCAGGGTCCGGAATATTGGCCCTTCCGCCCCGGCTGGGGCCTCCCGCCGTCGTCTGTCATTACCGCACCTGGGCCGAAAGGACAGCGGACAAAGTTCTCAACGGTGACCGTCGCGGGACCTGACCGCCCGGGTTGCTGGGCGACCGGCGCCGCTCCGGCGCGGAACGTCGGCTACCGGAAGATCAGCGTCGCAACAGCGAAGATGACGAGCCCGGCCAGCGCTCCGACAACGGTGCCGTTGATCCGGATGAACTGCAGATCCTTCCCCACCTGAAGCTCAATCTTCTGCGAGGTTTCCACCGCGTCCCAGCGTTCCACGGTGTCGGTGATGACGGAGGCGATCTCATGCCGGTAAGTCTTCACAAGGTACGACGCTGCATCGCCGATCCAGGCATTGATCTTGCCGGCCAGTTCCGGATCCTCCACCAGGCGCGTGCCGAAATCACGGACCGCCGCCGTGAACTTGATCCGCAGCTCGCTCTGCGGGTCATCAACCGCGGTCAGCAGCGCGGTCTTGACGGTCTCCCAGGTCCGACCGGCGAGCTCACGGACCCGCGGATCATCCAGGATCTGTTCCTTGATGGCATCCGCCCGGGCAATCATGGCCGGATCATATTGGAGGTCCTGGGCGAGATTCTTCAGATACATGTCCAGCTGCAGCCTGACCTGGTGCTGTGGATTCGTCTGCACGGCGCGCACAAACTTGTACAGCTCCGTGTAGACCTTGTCCCCGACCAGTCCGTCCACGAACGTCGGCACCCAAACGGGGGAGCGGTCCGACACCAGTGAACTGATGACCTCGTGGTTGTGGTCCACCCAGTCCGAGGCGGTGTCCACCAGCAGATCGACGAGCTGGTGGTGGTGGCCGTCGTCGAAAATCCGTTCCGCCATCCGGCCCACAGGCGGCCCCCATGGCGGATCCACCAGATGCTTGCGGACCATCGATTCGATCACGTCACGAACGTCCTCGTCCTTGAGGATTTTCATCGCTCCGCGGATGGCGGCGGAGCCCTCGGTCGCGATCCGCTCGGCGCTGGCCGGTTTGGACAGCCAGGCACCGACCTTCTGTGCGATCCCCATGCTCGCCAGTTTTTCCTGCACCACCGTTTCGGAAAGGAAATTTGTCTCCACAAAGTCGCCCAGACTGGCGCCGATGGCGTCCTTGCGGTTGGGAATGATCGCGGTGTGCGGGATCTTGATGCCCATCGGGTATTTGAACAGGGCCGTGACCGCGAACCAGTCCGCCAGCGCACCGACCATGCCACCCTCGCTGGCCGCCCGCACGTATTCCAGCCACGGGTACTGCCGCTGCAGGGCAAAGGACACGGTGAAGATGACGGCCATCAGGATCAGCAGCGAGAGCGCCAGGGTCTTCATTCGGCGCAGCGCAGCGGCCTTTTCGGCATCGGTGCCGGCAGCGGGCCGACGCGCGACGGCGGGACCGGTGCCATTCTCCGGCGGAACATGCGCGGAATTGGACCCTGCGGGTTGGGACTGATCGGTGAGCGCCATCATCTAAGCGTAGGTTAAGCTGCCGGTTACCGCCCTTGCTGCCCGGAAGGCAGGATGAACGGCAGGCATGAAACAGCAGCGATGGAATACCGTGGTGCCATGACGCCACTGATCTACGCGCACCGCGGCTCAAGCGCCCGTTTCGCCGAGCATACCCGGGCCGCGTATCTGCAGGCAATTGCCGACGGGGCCGATGGAGTTGAGTGCGATCTGCAGCTGACGTCGGACGGCGAGCTCGTGCTGCTGCACGACCGCACATTGGACCGCACGTCCAACGGGTCCGGCCCGGTAGCGCAATGGACGCTCGCGGAGCTGCGCTCGCTGGATTTCTGCTCCTGGAAGGGCGCACGTATTCCGGCCGGGTATGGGGGGGCCAGCGATCAGCTGCTCACGTTCGGGGAGCTGCTGGATATCCTCCGCGGCGCCGGGAGGGACATAGGGCTCGCTGTGGAGTTCAAATATTCAGGCACGGCGCAGTGTCCGGCGAAGCTGGTGGATAGGACCCTGGAAGTTCTGCGGCTGCGGGGCTGGCTGCCAGGGCCGTCCACGGCCGGAAACATTTTGCTCTCGTTCATGAGCTTCAATCCCCGGGCCATGGAATATCTGGCCGGGACGGTCCCGGCGCGCCATCTGTGCCAGCTGATTGCCGGTATTGCGGATGCCGACGTCGATGCGGTTGCCGCCGCAGATCCGGGCATTGATGCCCAGGCGTTTGCGCAGGCGGCGCTCGCCGAGGGAGAACGGCTGCTCGACGACGGCGTGGCAGGGATCGCTGGGCCCGGGCTGGCCTACGTGCGTGACCACGCGGACCGGATCGGGCGCTGGTCAGACGCGGGGATCAGGTTCCGCGTCTGGACCGTGGACGAACCCGACGACGTCCGGTTCTGTGCCGGACTGGGCATTGAGGAGATCACCACTAACGCGCCGGCACAGGCGCGCGCCGTCCTGTCCGGCTCCTGATCTGACCCGGCCGCCTGGACCGGCCCGGGAGGGAAACGTCTGCCGGATGTGATTGCATGGATTCATGGCATCACGCATCGAGGATTACGCGTTACTTTCGGATCTGCACACCGGACCGCTGGTCTCCCCCACCGGCAGCGTTGACTGGCTCTGCTTCCCGCGTTTTGATTCCCCCTCGCTCTTCGGCGCCCTGGTGGGTACGGAAGAGAATGGCCGCTGGCTGTTGGCGCCCTTGGCGGCGGACGCCGTCGTGGTGCGCCGCGGCTACGTTGACGGCACCTTTGTGCTGCAGACCGACTGGCACGCGGACGGCGGCAGCGTCCGCGTCACCGAGTTCATGCCGGTGGGCGACAGGCGCGCCTCGCTGGTCCGCCGTGTGGAAGGACTCAGCGGCAGTGTGCGGATGCACCAGGAAATCAAGATCCGTTTCGGTTACGGCACGGTGCTCCCGTGGATGAGCCGGATGCCCGATGCGGAAGGCAACCAGGTGCTGCTCGCGGTGGCCGGGCCGGACGCATTGGTGCTGCGCGGGGACGTGCTGCCGGTGGCCGCGGACCACAAGCACAGCGGGGAATTCATCGTTGCCGCAGGGCAGACCGTGGATCTGGAGCTGACTTGGTATCCCTCGCACCGGCAGGTTCCCCCCGGCATTGAGGTGGACGTGGCGCTCGCTGAAACCCTCAGGTATTGGTCCGAATGGGCGGCAGCATGCACCCTGGATGGCGCGTACGCCCCTGCCGTGAAACGGTCGCTACTGGTGCTGCGGGCGCTGACACACGAGGACACGGGCGGCATTGTCGCCGCTCCCACCACCTCGCTGCCCGAGAATTTCGGCGGCGCACGCAACTGGGATTACCGGTTCTGCTGGCTGCGCGACGCCGCGCTGACACTGCAGGCGATGCTGACCCACGGGTACGCGGACGAGGCCATGCACTGGCGGAACTGGTTGCTGCGCGCGGTGGCAGGGGATCCGGAGGACCTGCAGATCATGTACGGACTTTCCGGTGAGCGGGACCTGACCGAAATGGAACTGCCGCACCTGCCGGGCTATGAAGATTCCGCGCCGGTGCGGATCGGCAACGGCGCCGTGAGGCAGTATCAGGCCGACGTTGTGGGCGAGGTGATGGTGGCGTTGGAGAAGCTGCGGCTGGCCGGCGGTGCCGAGGACCACTTTTCCTGGCCCCTGGAGCGCGCCCTGCTCGGCTTTGCGGAGAAGCACCTTGAGAGGAAGACAACGGCATCTGGGAGATGCGGGGAGAGCCGAAATATTTCACGCATTCCCGCGTGATGATGTGGGCGGCCTTCGATTCCGCTGTCCGGGCAGTCCTTGACCATGGCATGACCGGGCCGGTAAAGCGCTGGAAGGAACTGCGTGACCGGCTGCGGGAAGAAATCCTTACCCACGGTTTCAACGCGGAGCTTAACACGTTCACGCAGACGTACGGGGGCACGCATACCGATGCCTCCCTGCTGTGCATTCCGCAAGTGGGCTTTCTGGCGTACGACGACGACAAAATGTTGGGCACGGTGGTGCGCCTTGAGCAGGAGCTGCTTGATGCGTCCGCCCCCGACGCGCTGCTGCTGCGCTACCGCACGGACACCGGGGTGGACGGACTGGAACCCGGGGAACACCCCTTCCTGGCGTGCTCCTTCTGGCTGGTGGAGCAGTATGCGCGCAGTGGGCGCGTTGACGATGCCGGCGGGCTGATGGACGCCCTGGTGGGCCTGTCCAACGAGCTCGGGCTCCTCAGCGAGGAGTACGCGGTCTCCGAAGGCCGGATGGCGGGCAACTTCCCGCAGGCTTTCTCGCATCTGGCACTGGTCCGCGCGGCCGACGCCCTGCACGGTGTGGACCGGCTGAGCCTGGTCTCTGCCGGGCACGGAGCGCGGGGGTGAAAACGGTTCGGATCAACTACCCGGTCCTGGGACTCGCGGCGGTGCTGGGGGCCAGCACCGTGGCACACCTGCGCAATCCGGGATTTTTTTACGCAGTGGTCCCGCCGGCGCTGTGCACGGATGCCGGTAGCCGTTGCGGCGTGATGAGCCGGGACGAATGGGTGGCGCTGAGCGCGATACCGGAAGCGGCCGCCGCCGTCGGGCTCCTGATCCCGGCGACGCGCAAGGTTGCCGCGACGGCCACCGCGGTGATGTTCGGCGCCTTCACCGCCGGTCACATCACCGCTCTGCAGCGCGCCTTCGGATTGGGAGGAACGCCGCGCGGGAGGCTGATCCATGCGGTCCGGTTGCCGCTTCAAGTGCCCCTGATACTGTGGGCGTGGCGGCTGCGCCGGGCCTGATGACCTTTCTGAAATCGCCTGCTGTCCGCGTTGGCGTGTCCATCAGTATCGCTACCGGGCTGTACGGCATCTCCTTCGGGGCGCTATCCGTGACGTCGGGGCTGGACTTCTGGCAGACGATGGCGCTGAGCCTGTTGCTGTTCAGCGGAGGGTCACAGTTTGCCTTCATCGGTGTGCTCAGCGGGGGCGGCAGCGGCCTTGCGGCCATGAGCGCTGCGGCGCTGCTGGGGATCCGTAACGGTGTGTACGGCATGCAGCTTAACGCGCTGCTGCGCCCGCGCGGCATGCTCAAAATTGCCGCAGCTCAGCTGACCATCGACGAATCCGCGGCGACCGGCACCGGACAAACCGACCTGCTGGAGCAGCGCCGCGGATTCTGGGTCGCCGGAATTGGCGTGTTTGTCCTCTGGAACGTCTTCACCGCCGGCGGCGCATTGGTCGGCGACGCCCTGGGTGACCCGAAGCACTGGGGCCTGGACGGGGCCGCCGTCGCCGCATTTCTGGGCCTGCTCTGGCCACGTATCAAAGCACGGCAGCCCGCGGTGATAGCCGGCGTCTGTGCCGTCGCTACCTTGCTGACCGCTCCGTTTGTTCCTCCTGGCATACCCATTCTGGTCGCCGCGGTCGTGGCCGGACTGATCGGCTGGTTCCGGCACGGGCACGAGCACGACGGCATGGAACCCGACGTGGAACCGTACGCCCACGACGCCGCGGCACACGGGCAAGCCGAACGGTTCGGACGCGGCCACGACGACGGCGCAGCGGAAGGCGCATCATGAATCTGTGGCCATGGATCCTGCTCTCGGCGGCACTGGCCTTCGGAACGAAGCTGCTCGGATATCTGGTGCCCGCTAAGGTGCTGGCCAATCCGCGGATGTCACGGGTTGCGGGCACCCTAACCATTGGACTGCTGGCTGCGCTGACGGTGCTGAACGCCGCGGTCAGCGGCCAGCACCTCGTGACCGACGCGCGCTTGGGCGCGCTGCTGGCCGCCGCCGTCGCCCTCCGGTTCAAGGCGCCGTTTCTGGTGGTGGTGCTGGTCGGAGCCGGCGCCGCGGCGGGTCTGCGCCTCCTCGGCTGGGCCTGAACTGCTGGCCACGGGCTCCAGGTTCAGTTGTGCCACGGGCTCCGGTCAATAGCCGGGTTGCCGTTACGGCGGCGGCGGGTTCTGCCCATACGGCTGCGGGTAGCCCCCGTAAGCGAGCATCTGGGGATCGCGGTAGGACGGACCCAGGTAGCGCGCATCGCCGAAGGACAGTATGCCGGCAAAGACCCACGGCAGGAAGACCAGACCCACGGTGAAGGCGCTGTCCTTGCCGAAGGATTTGGAGACGTTGTTGAGGATCAGTACCTGCCAGTAAATGCCGGCATACGGGATGAGCGTCAGCCAGAAATCGGACTCCCTGCGGCCGCCGATTTTGGCTAGCACCCAGGTGTTGTAGAACGGCACAAAGCCGGCCCAGCCGGGATAGCCGGCCTTCCGGAACACGCCCAGCCAGGCAATTCCGTAGGCGGCGTAGAACACGAGGAAGACGACCAACTCGAGCATGAGGACCAGCAAAAGCACGCCCATCATGGCGGCGAAATCGGAACCATTGCTCGTCCTGGCCACAGCCATGGCCAGCGGGAAGGGATGCATGGGTATGACCCTACGCGAGCTCTCCGCATGTCCTCAATGGATGGCCGCCGGGGATAAGGAAGGTGCCTTCCAGGCCGGCTCCGTAGACTGGTTTGGTGTGATGGGGGAAAATGGGAGTGACAGGGGCGTGCTTGCAGCCCGCCGGAGTCCTGTTTTGGAGGAGACAACCGATGAAAATTGAAATTGAGCCCTACAGCTGCGTCAGCAGCGGCAACTGCATCATCGCCGCGCCTCTGGTGTTTGATCAGGATCCCGAGGATGGCCGGGTCATGTTGAAGACGGACGAGCCACCGGAAGAGCAGCGCGGCAACGTCGACAAGGCCATTTTCCTGTGCCCGGCGCAGGCCATCGAGTGGGCGGAAGAGGACTGAAACGATGCTTGTTGCCTTCTCCGTAGCCCCGTCGGGAACGCCAATGCACGGCGCGCCGACTGTCCTCACCGGCAGTTCGGCCGGCCCCGTGCCCGATACTGACGGCACGGCCGACGACGGGTCCGTCCACAGTGCCGTAGCAGCCGCCGTGAAGGTGGTCAGGGAATCCGGCCTCCCCAATCACACCGATTCCATGTTCACCACCATCGAAGGCGACTGGGACGAGGTGATGGAGGTCGTTAAGCGCGCGACGGAGGCCGTCGGGGCGTTCGGCAGCAGGGTCTCGTTGGTGCTGAAGGCCGATATCCGTCCGGGACACAGCGGCGAACTGACCGGCAAGGTGGACCGTTTGGAACGGGCACTCAAGAACATCTGAGGTGCGCAAAGCAGGGCCCTGACCCGCGGAGGACCTCCATGTTCAGCACCTGCGATGCCGGCTAGGCTGTGGCCATGGTTGACCATCAGGCTCAAGACGGCTGGCTCCAGGTGGAGGACTTTCTGTCCGGGACACTGGTGAAAGGGGACGATGCGCTGGACCAGGCCGTCAGCACCGCGCGCCGGGCCGGGATGCCTCCGATCGAGGTGGCGCCGACGGCAGGCAAACTCCTGATGCTGCTGGCGTGGTTCAGCGGTGACGGGCAGCGGTGACCTGTGAATACTCACCCGGGCACGCCGCCGTCGCCCGCCGGAACATTGAACGCGCCGGCGCAGCACACAAGGTGAGCATTCGGGTGGGCCCGGCGCTGGCACCCGGAAACGGATCCTGACGCGGCCGCCATCCGGGCTTCGCTGGAATTCATCGGAGCCAGCCCGGCGCTGGAGGGAACGGCGATCCAGACGGCTGGATCCAAGGGCTGGGACGGCTTCGCCATCGCCGCCGGCTCCTGAGCCCCACGCCTGCCGGCAACGCGGACACTGGTGGGGCAGATCTCCCCATTACCCCCGTTACTCGACGTAGCCGATCTCGCGGTGAAATCGGCTAACCTTTCCTGATGACCACTGAACCCGCCCGCGCCCCCGCAACGGGCGCCAACGCAGCCGGAGGACGGCGCTGATGGGGAGGCAACGGACGCCCAAGGCTGGCGTTGAGTCGCCGTCCGGTGGCTCCGGGGGACCGGCCGCGGGGACCTATGAGATCGATACCGGACGGGCCGAGCTGATCCCGGACGGCGACAACCCCAACGGCTGGCTGCTCAAACTCAACGGCGTGCAGAGCTCACACGTGGATCTGGCGGATCCGTTGCGGCTGGATTTTGAATATATGCGCTGGATCATGGCCCTGGTTCAAAGCCGCTGGCCGGTCCCCTCCGGGTGGTCCAGGGACAAACTCCGCGCGCTGCATCTGGGCGGGGCCGCCTGCTCCATGGCACGTTATCTGGTGGCCGTGTATCCGGAATCACGCAACGTCGTGGTGGAAATCGATGCGAAACTGGCGGAATATGTACGCAGCTGGTTCGATCTGCCTCGTGCGCCGCTGTTGAAAATCCGGGTCGGTGAGGCGCGGCTGGTCACCGAATCGCTGGCGGACGCGAGTCGCGACCTGATCATCCGGGATGTCTTCGCCGGTGCATTCACGCCGAAACCGCTCACCACCGCGGAGTTCATCGGCCAGGTCCGACGGGTTCTGGCCCCCGGGGGGGTATACGTCGTCAACTGCGGGGATGCCCCGGCATTGACCCTGGCGCGCCGCGAGGCGGCGACCATCAGCGGTGCGTTCCAGCACACGGCGGCCATTGCTGATCCGGCCATGCTGAAGGGCCGGCGCTACGGCAATATCATCATTGCCGGCAGCGACTCGCCGCTGGGCCAAAGTCCGACGCTGCCCCGGGAGCTGCTGGCCGGCGCAGTACCGGCCCACCTGTGGAACGACTCCCAGGTGCGCAGCTTCGGGCGAACGGCACAGGTACTGACGGACAAATCTGCCCCCTGATCCGGCGTCTGCTGCACCGTTCCCGGCCATAATGGGGCCATGGACAGCCGGCGGACTCCCCAAACTCCAAGTCCGGGAGGCGCTGAACTGCGCTGGTACCGGCGGGCGGCCAGCACCGCGGTTCTCTGGCTCCAACGCGTCTTTGCCTTCGTCAGCACGCTGTTTGTCGGCTGGGCCATTTACTGGCTCCTGCTCGCAGAGATCGACGACGGCGGCCGGCAGCTTTGGGGTTTCCTGGCCATCTGGGTGCTGGCCTCCTACATCCTGCTACCACGGCTGAACCGGATCCTCGCCCGGATCTATGTCCCGGACTATTTCATCGGCAGGATCCGGACTGTTGACGGGCTGCTCGGTGACCCGGTCAACCTGGCGGTAATCGGCGCGCCGGAGGAACTGCAGGCCGCCATGCTTGCGGCAGGCTGGACGGAGGCGGACCCGGTCACCCTCGGGAGCAGCAGGCACATCATCCGGGCGTCGCTGCTGCGCCGCAGCTATCCCTCCGCACCGGTCAGCCCGCTTTTCGTTTTTGGACTTAAACAGACGCTGGCGTTCGAACAGCAGGTGCACGGGAGCCCCTCCCAGCGCCACCATGTGCGGTTCTGGTCGTGTCCGCCGGGCTGGAAACTGCCCGGCGGCTTCGACGTTAATCTGGTCGGGGCAGCGACATTCGACAGGAAGGTGGGCCTTTCCTTGTTTACCTTTCAAATCACCCACAAAATAGCCGAGAACACCGATCAGGAACGCGATCGTGTGGTCGCCGCGCTGCGGAGCGTTAACGCCATGGTCTACACCGTGCGCCACTTCTCCACCGGCTATCACAGCCGCAACGGCGGTGGCGATGCCATCGAGACCGATGGAGATCTGCCGATTGTCTATGTGGGAGCGCCGTCGGGCGCCACCTGTTCGGTCACGGACTGTGCGACAAGTACCACATCGTGTCGCGCCCCCCGGGACGCCGGCCCGGACGTCCTTAAAGGTGAGGTTCCATGGCGCTCCCCGCCCGCTACGCCGTCGTCGTCACTTTCTCCCGTTCAACGACCACCGGCAGAGGCGCGGTTTCGTCAACCAGCTCTGCTCTCTCCAGGCCCCGGCTGGCGGACGTTGAGCCCCCCTGCTCAGCGTGGAAGTAGCTGCTTGCATCTGCATACCTAACATCTGTGGAAAATGTGCCGCTACCCAGCTCACCACGGACGATGACCCTGTGATCACACTCACGGGGCATCGGTGTCTGTGATGAGAGACGCGCGGCGAGGGGGACTGTTTGTGCCCGGTATCTGGTATTCCAGACGCTCCAGTGGTTCCATTGTTCTGATGGGACGGACCGGGCGGGGGAGGCTTGGGTACGGTATCCCGGACAGCCGGTCCCCTTCGGCTCCACTTTCCACGTTAGGGCTTTTCCACAGTGAGGACTTCATGAGCGGCACAGCCAAAGCAGCATCCAAGGTTCCGGCGGCCGAAAACACCCTGCGGATTCTGAAACTTCTGGCCTCCAAGCGCGGGCCGTTGGCGGCATCCACCATCGCCACCGCCCTGGATCTGCCGCGCTCCAGTGTCTATCACCTGCTCGGGGTGATGGAACAAAGCGGTTTTGTGCTCCATCTGCATGAGGAGCAACGCTACGGGCTGGGCATCAGTGCCTTTGAGCTCAGCAGCGCGTATTCCCGCCAGGAGCCATTGTCCCGGCTGGGACGTCCGATGCTGGCGTCCCTGGTTGACGTGATCGGCGAGAGTGCGCACCTGGCCGTCCTGCACGGGCGTGATGTGCTGTACGTCGTGGAGGAACGTGCTAAGAACCGGCCCTCGCTGGTGACCGATGTTGGGGTCCGGCTGCCGAGCCACCTGACCGCGAGCGGCAGGGCCATTTTGGCCGCTCTGCCGAAGTCCCAGGTGCGGGCGCTGTATCCGAATGCGGCCGCTTTCAGCAGCCGCACCGAAACAGATTCCCCGATTTTGAAGTATTCGGCGCTGCAGTCCCACCTGGATCAGGTGCGGCAGCGCGGCTACGCCACCGAAAACGGAGAGGTCACTGCCGGGTTCGGGTCCGTGGCCGCCGCCGTCACGGACCACGTCGGCTGGCCGACGGCGGCAGTGGCCGTGACCTTTTTGGAGGAGAAGGTCCCGGCCGACCGGTGGCCCGAGTTGGCCCGGCGGGTGCAGAAGGTGGCGGACGATCTCTCGCACCGGATCCACGGCCGCCCCTCAGTCTGACCCGCTCGGGGCCTGAATGGAGCATCCCTTGCACGGCGGGTCTGGAGTCTGGGATACCGGACGACTCCCGTGGAAAATTCCTTGGTGTGCGCCTCCTCACGTTGTTTGATTGATACATAAGACTTTTTCTTCCCCCAACACAGTTTTAGGAGTCGAGATGGCACAGGATCGCAGAGGCGTCGATTTTTCCCAGGGCGCCCGTCCGGTGAAGGCCCCGCGCGGCACCGAGCTGACGGCGAAGAGCTGGCAGACGGAAGCTCCGTTGCGCATGCTGATGAACAACCTGGATCCGGAGGTTGCGGAGCGCCCTGATGATCTGGTGGTCTACGGTGGCACCGGCCGCGCCGTCCGCAGCTGGGACGCCTTCGACGCGATCACGCGCACCCTCACCACGCTGGAAAAGGATGAGACGCTCCTGGTCCAGTCCGGTAAGCCGGTGGGTGTCTTCCGCACCAACGAGTGGGCGCCCCGCGTCCTGCTGGCCAACTCGAATCTGGTCGGCGACTGGGCGAACTGGCCGGAATTCCGCCGCCTCGAGGCCGAGGGCCTGATGATGTACGGCCAGATGACCGCCGGCTCCTGGATCTACATCGGCACACAGGGCATTCTGCAGGGTACCTACGAAACCTTCGCCGCCATTGGCGCCAAGAAGTTCGCAGCCCAGGGAGGCACCCTCGCGGGCACGCTGACCTTGACCGGCGGCTGCGGTGGTATGGGCGGCGCCCAGCCGCTGGCCGTCACCCTCAACGGTGGCGCCTGCCTGATTGTCGACGTCGACGAGACGCGCCTGCGCCGTCGTGCCGGCAAGCGCTACCTCGACGACGTCGAAACGGACCTGGATGCCGCAGTCGCCAAGGTGCTCGCCGCGAAGGAGGAAAAGCGGCCGCTGTCGGTCGGCTATGTCGGCAACGCCGCCGAGGTGTTCCCTGAGCTGCTGCGTCGGCACAAGGCCGGTGAACTGACGATTGACATTGTCACGGATCAGACCAGCGCACATGATCCGCTCAGCTACCTCCCCGAGGGTATCGCGATGGATGAATGGCAGCGTGAGGCCGGTGCGGATCCGGACGGATTCACCAAAAAGGCCCAGACGTCGATGGCCAACCAGGTGCAGGCGATGGTGGAATTCCAGGATGCCGGCGCCGAGGTCTTTGACTACGGCAACTCGATCCGCGACGAGGCGCGCAAGGGCGGCTACAACCGGGCGTTCGAATTCCCCGGGTTCGTACCCGCCTACATCCGCCCGCTCTTTTGCGAGGGTATGGGGCCGTTCCGCTGGGTGGCCCTGTCCGGCGATCCGGAGGACATCCGCGTCACCGACGAGGCGCTCAAAGAGCTCTTCCCGGACAACGCCCATCTGCACCGCTGGCTCGATGCTGCGCAGAAGCATGTGGAATTCGAAGGTTTGCCGGCCCGCATCTGCTGGCTTGGTTACGGCGAGCGGGCCAAGGCCGGCGTGCTGTTCAACAAACTGGTGGCCGATGGCAAGGTCAAGGCACCCATCGTGATCGGCCGTGACCATTTGGATTCCGGGTCCGTGGCCTCCCCCTACCGCGAAACCGAAGCGATGGCGGACGGCTCGGATGCCATTGCCGACTGGCCGCTGCTGAATGCACTTCTCAACACCGCGTCCGGAGCCACCTGGGTCTCCATCCATCACGGCGGCGGCGTGGGAATCGGCCGGTCCATCCACGCCGGCCAGGTCTCCGTCGCCGACGGCACCGAACTGGCCGGGCAGAAACTGGAACGCTTGTTGACTAACGATCCGGGCATGGGCGTGATCCGGCACGCCGACGCCGGCTACGACCGTGCCATCGAGGTGGCCCAAGAGCGCGGCGTCCGCATCCCGATGTCCGAAGGCAAATAACCCCGTCGAGGGAGCACCTGGTGCTCGCTCGATCGGCGGAACCACCACACAACGCAGAAGGTAAGTAATCATGACGACAGAAGTTCTCGAAACCCGCGAAGTGCTGCTCTCCGGTGCCGGCGTCACGCTGGAAGACGTTATCGCCGTCGCCCGCCACGATGCCAAGGTGACCATCACACAGGAAGCGTTGGACGCCGTTGCCAAGGTCCGCGCCCACATCGATCGGCTGGCGCATTCGGATGTTCCGGCCTACGGCATCTCCACCGGCTTTGGCGCACTTGCCAACCGGCACATTCCGGCGGATATGCGGACCCAGCTGCAGAAATCGCTGATCCGCAGTCACTCGGCGGGCATGGGACCGGCGGTGGAGCGTGAGGTGGTCCGGGCGCTGATGTTCCTGCGCGCCAAGACGCTCGCCTCCGGCCGCACCGGCATCCGTCCGGTCGTGGTGCAGACCATGGTGGACGTGCTGAACGCTGGGATCACCCCTGTGGTCCGCGAGTTCGGCTCACTGGGCTGCTCGGGAGACCTGGCCCCGCTCTCGCATTGCGCGCTGGTGCTGATGGGCGAGGGCGAGGCAACCGGACCGGACGGGACGCTCTTCGGCGGCTCCGGGCGACCGGTCTCGGACCTGTTGGCCGGGGCCGGGATTGAGCCGGTGGTGCTGGCCGAGAAGGAGGGCCTGGCGCTGGTCAACGGCACGGACGGCATGCTGGGCATGCTGCTGATGGCCATCGCGGACCTGCGTGAACTGCTGGCGACGGCGGACATCACCGCGGCGCTGTCGGTGGAGGGCCTGCTGGGGACGGACCAGGTGTTCCTGCCGGAGCTGCATGCGGCCCTTCGCCCGCATCCGGGGCAGGCGGCGAGCGCGGACAATATGTTCCGCGTCCTCTCCGGCTCGGCGATTGTTGCCTCGCACCGTGTCGGGGACAGCAGGGTCCAGGACGCCTACTCGCTGCGCTGCGCACCCCAGGTCGCTGGTGCCGCCCGGGACACCGTGGACCATGCCTACCTGGTGGCCACGCGTGAGCTTGCCGCCACCATCGACAATCCCGTAGTGCTGCCGGACGGGCGTGTGAGCTCCAATGGTAACTTCCATGGCGCACCCGTGGCCTACGTTTTGGACTTCCTGGCCATCGTTGCCGCGGATGTCGCCTCGATTGCAGAGCGCCGCACGGACCGGATGCTGGATCCGGCCCGCTCGCACGGTTTGCCCGCGTTCCTGGCCGGCGACCCGGGCGTTGATTCCGGCTTGATGATCGCCCAGTACACGCAGGCGGGCCTGGTTTCGGACAGCAAACGGCTGGCCGTCCCGGCCTCGGTCGACTCCATTCCGAGCTCGGCAATGCAGGAAGACCATGTGTCGATGGGCTGGCACGCGGCCCGCAAGCTGCGCCGTTCCGTGGAGAACCTGCGCCGCGTCCTGGCCATCGAGCTGGTGACGGCGGCGAGGGCCATCGATATGCGCGCCCCGCTGCAGCCGGGACCGGCCGCCGCCGCGGTGCTTGCGGTACTGCGGGGGAGCGTGGCCGGCCCCGGCGCCGACCGGTTCCTCTCCCCTGAGCTGGAGGAAGCAGACCGGTTGGTCGCTGCGGGTGCCATCCGCGCCGCCGCGGAGTCCGTTGTCGGCCCGCTCAACTAACACCCGGACCGAAAGCAGCGGCCTGACCCGACGCCGCGCTCTGCCGCTACTGCCGGCGGAGTGCGGCGCCCCGCCATCATCGTGCCCGCAACGAAGGAGTTGCCTCATGACAGACCCAACTGATGCCACCGGGCAGGATCGCGTGGCAGCGGCGGACTGCACCACGCTGATCCCGGGAGCGGAAGCCTCGAAGGAGCCCTCGATGGCAGGGGCGAAGTTAAAGAGCTGGGCCTGCTTGGTGATCGGTGAAAGCGTTGAAATCGTCAGGGGTGCCGAGGTGGTCTGCGCCGGCTATGTCGACGATGTTTCGCTCAGCGGGAACGTCCTCTGGATCGGGCCCTTTGGCTCCTCAGACCGCCTGCTGTTCGTGGCCGACGACGGCGTCCGCGTGCGCCGGATGCAGTGACCTTTAAGGCGCCCTTATTTCGGGCGGCGGGGATGACCGAAACTACGGCGCCTGCCGCGGGGACCGGCTCAAAGGTAGGCTGCCTGGGCACCCGTGAAATCCACGGCTACAACGCCCAGCTTGGCTACCAGGTACTCGGGCCAGCGTAAAGGCGGTTGGCACGGCCGACGGCGGCGACGCCAGCAGGGCTCTCTAACTGCGTGGGCCTCGGCAACGGCTCTCAGCCCGCCATCAGCGTGGTGACCAACCGTGCCGCCACCTTGGCGGTGCGCTGGTCTATGTCGAACTCCGGGTTCAGCTCGGCCACGTCGGCGTGGAACAGCTTGCCGCTCGCGGCAACCTGGCGGCAGACGGCGGCAATGACCGCCAGCGGAACGCCGTACGCAGCCGGTGCGCTGACGCCCGGGGCGACCGAGGCGGGGAGCACGTCCAGATCGATGGTCAGGTACAGAACGTCCACCGTGGCCAGGAAGGATTCGACAAATTCCCGGGTGCGTTCCGCCGTGCAGTCCTCGTCCGGCAGGTATTTCACGTCCAGACGGTCCGCAGTGTGGAAGAGTGCCCGGGTATTGTTCGGTTCGCTGATGCCAACGACGGCGTAGTTGAGGCTGCGTCCGTTGGCGGCTTCGGCGTGGGCTATCTGCAGGAACGGCGTGCCGGAGCTCGGGACGGGCTCATCGCGCAGATCGAAGTGTGCGTCCAGGTTGAGTATGCCCAGCCGCGCGCCGCCGCGGACCCGTGCCGTGGCGGCGACTCCGAGATAGCTCGCGAAGGCGGTTTCGTGGCCACCACCCAGGACCAGGGTGAACGCGCCGGCATCCAGCAGGGCAGTCACCGCAGCGCCTGCGCGCTCCTGGCCGGCTTCCAGTGCGGAGCCGGCGACAACGACATCGCCGGCGTCGTGCACACGGCGGTCGGCATGGAATGCAAGGGAACCCAAAGCGGCGCGGATTTCCCCCGGAGCGGCCGCAGCGCCCACCCGCCCCTGATTGCGGTGCACCCCCTCCTCACTGCGAAAGCCCAGCAGCACCACCGGGCGTGCATCGTGCGACGGATGGGAAGCCGGCGTCGCACGGTTGATTCCGGACGGCTCGGTCTGCGCGCTTGGGGCGGGCGTGACGGACTGCCACCAGCGGCGGTGCTCAGCGCCGTCGCCGTCGTCGCGCCCGGTCCACGCCTGCGGGGGAGTATCAATGATCAAAGCAGGGAAATCCATCCTTCCACCTCACCTCATACCGGACCGTTAAGCCACCGCGCCGCGGCAACACCCGTCCGGAATCCCGGACCGCAGCCGGTCTGCCCCCATATTTTTGGAGTGATGACGCATCTGGCTGCCATGTTTGACAAAAACATGGCAGCAAATGCGATTTCGATGATAGGGGTCGCGGGTGCGGCGGGTGACGCGGGTGCGGCTGTGGTCAGCTCACGCCGAAGAGCTGCTCGACGGGTCCGATACCGAAGAAGAGCACAAACGCCGCCGCCACCGCCCACATCAGCGGATGGATGTCCTTCACCCGGCCCTGAACGGTGCGGATCAGCACGTAGGCGATGAACCCCGCACCCAGTCCGTTGGCGATCGAGTACGTGAACGGCATCAGAATGAATGTCAGGAAGGCGGGGATGGCGATGCCCCAGTCCGACCAGTCGATCTTGCCCACCTGGGAGACCATCATGAAGCCGACGACGACGAGGGCCGGTGCCACTGCCTCGAAGGGGACCAGCTTGATAAGCGGCGTGACGAACATGGCGACCAGGAACAGCAGCCCGGTCACGATGCTCGCCAAACCGGTGCGTGCACCCTCGCCGATACCGGCGCCGGACTCCACATAGATCTGGCTGGAGGACACCGACGAACCGCCGCCGGCGACGGCGCCGAACGCGTCGACCATCAGCACGCGGTCCAAATCCGGGATGGTGCCGTCCTTTTCGATGGTTCCGGCTTCCCCCGCCAGACCGACCACCGTTCCCATGGCGTCGAAGAAGATGCTGAGCAGGATGACGAACGCCAACAGAATGGCGGCGAGCGCACCCAAATGGGCGAAGGAACCGAAGAGATCGAATTTGCCGATCAGGCTCAGATCCGGGAGCGACCACGGGCTGAGCTGCGGAGCCACCAGCGACCAACCTGAAGGATTTGAGGTTTTCCCATCAAAGCTGGGACCGATGTGAAGTGTGAGTTCGAGGATGTTGGCCAGGATCGTGGCGGCGATGATGCCGATCAGGATGGCACCCTTGACCTTGCGCACGACCAGGGCGATGGTCAGGACCAGGCCGAAGATAAAGACGAGTGTGGGCCAGCCCAGGAGCTTCCCGTCAGCGCCAAGTCCGACGGGAACGGTGGTACCGGCAGCATCGGGAATACGCCGGACGAAGCCCGCATTCACCAGTCCGATCAGTGCGATGAACATCCCGATGCCAACCACGATCGCGATCTTCAAGCCTTCGGGAACTGCCTTGAAAACGGCCTTCCGAAAGCCGGTCACGACCAGAATAAACATGGTGATGCCAGAGAGCATCACCAGACCCATCATGTCCGGCCAGGTCAGACCGCGGTGCGTCGCGACCGTGATGGCAACGAACGCGTTGACGCCGAGGCCGGTTGCCAAAGCGAAGGGGTGCTTCGCCCACGCACCCATCAGGATCGTCAGAATACCTGCAACGAAGGCGGTCACCGCAGCGACCCGTTCCAGTCCGAGGGCATTGCCGGAGGAATCCGCCGCCGAAAGGATCAAGGGGTTCAGTACAACGATGTAGCTCATGGCGAAGAAGGTGGCGAAACCGCCGCGGATCTCCCGGGAAACATTGGATCCACGTTTGGTGATGTAAAAATAACGGTCAAGAGCGGAGCCTTGAGACGCCATGGAATGCCCTCCAGCACTAGGCAAAGAAACTATCTGACTCTTCACAATAGTGCGTTGTGCGGGTGCTCTCCGTGCGCGGATTCGTTCCGCTCGGGGAGCCGGTGAGGATCCGCACGGGTACCGGAGCTGGGGAACTTGGCTCCGGACAGGTACGTTGGCGTAGCGTGGGGGGAAATTCCCCGCTAACGGAGAGCTTCGTCATGACCAGAGTTACCCAACGGTCGATCATCGGGCCGGACACCTGCAAGACCTCCCAAAGACGGGCCGGTTCTGCGCGTTCCCATAGGCGCGGACGCTCTCGGCGCGGACTCGTCACTGCCGTACTGGCCACCGTCGTTCTCCTGCTCGGGCTGTTCGGTTCAGCGAGCGCGGCGTCCGCGCATGACGCGGTGGAATCCACGAGTCCGGGGGACGGTTCTACGGTATCTACTGTTCCGGCACGGATCACGATTACGCTGAACAACACACCCGGCGCGCTCGGTTCGGCCATCGAGGTGAAGGACGCCGCCGGGAATGACTGGGCTGAGGGCCCCGTCGATGTGCTCGACGGGAAGGTGACG
The DNA here is from genome assembly GCF_030063245.1 of Paenarthrobacter sp. PH39-S1. Taxonomy (GTDB): domain Bacteria; phylum Actinomycetota; class Actinomycetes; order Actinomycetales; family Micrococcaceae; genus Arthrobacter_M. The sequence goes on along the minus strand of NZ_JASISR010000002.1, from coordinate 184,167 downwards.
CAGCAGCTTAAACCGGGGGCGCCGGCCGGAAAATTCACGGTTCTATGGCGGATAGTGTCGTCCGACAGCCACGCGATCGAAGGAACGTTATCGTTTACGGCAACCGCTGCCGAGGGAAATTCCGCTGCTGCCGCGGCTGGGACGCAGGTCCCCATCACGCCGGTAACGGACTCCGCGGCGCCGGCCGCCGCCCCCGCGGCGCCCTCGGCTGACGGGATTCCTTGGGCCGTGATCGGCATGATTGTGGTGCTGGTGGGTCTGGTGGCCGGACTGGCAATAACGGCGAAGCGGCGGCTGGATAAAGAGGACTAAGCAGGCCGGCCTGGCTTGTCCCCGAGCGGAGTTCGACCCGGTCTTCATGCCGGTCCGGGCAGCGGAGCGGTGCTGCTCCGGGCGGATATCGCCTGGCTGACCAGCTTTACCTGACGCAGGATTTCCCTGGTCGTGGGTGCGATCAGATCACCGGCGCCCACCCAGTACAGTCCGAGCGCGCGCATGGCAGTGAGAACGTCCCGGCCAATCTTGATGCCCAGCGACAGCAGGATCCGCCGGAGCTGGTTTTGTGCGCACCGTGTGAGCACAATGTTGTCCGCCAGGAGGAGACCGTCCGCGGTGTGAATCACCCATTTCCGCTGCTGGCCTGTCCCGGCCGCGGTCAGGCTGAGCTCAACGGCGCGGGTTGAGCTGCGCACATCCAGATGGTGCGTACTGGCGTAGTGGCGCAGCAGTCGCAGAATGTCGCTGCGCTCGCTCAGCGCACCGGGGTCCGTCGGCTCGGCGCGGCGTCCGGACACTCCCCCGTCGAGGAAATCGAGCCCGTCCACCACAATGGCATCGACGCCCTGCCTGCTCAGTTCGCTGGCGACGGCCAGCCCGGAGAAACCCGAGCCGATGACCACCGTTGTGGTGGATTCCGTGGCAGGTCCCCTGGGCGCACTCGTCATGGATCACTTCCTCCTCGAACTGTTTTGAGCACAGGGCCGACAGTTAAGCCGCTGCCAAGCTGCTTCTACGCAGCAGGACGAATTGCCGGTTGGAAATGCGGGCCGAACGCGGCCCACCCAGGCGTCACCAACGACGCCAAGAGGATCCGCATTTTCTCGAACACTACAGAACTTTTTAAACTCTGGAAAGAGTCCCCCGAACATTGTCTGGTCCTGAGAATTCCGCGGCCCCGGATGTGCCCGTCCCCCGAAATCGGCCAAATTTTCCTGGCAACGGAAACGCCTAAAGGGGCAGTCCATCAGGGCTGGTGAACGCAATACCTTGCGTGTTCGTTCCGGCAGTGCCGCCGTCGTCGGCTTCCGCCGTACTCAGCAAACTTGACGGCAACCCAGGAACCGGCAATAGTCGCACTTAGGTGACTTGGACAATGGGGCCAGGCTGTCATGCCAAATATTAGAGGCTATCGAGGGAGCAACGCCGTGGATGAGACGACGGGCAGCAACGAGGCCGATAACCACGCCGATCTGGTGACGGCGCCGACCGGAATTGTGGTCGGTCTTGACGGTTCGGAGCAGGGAAATTGCGCATTGATCTGGGCCGCACGTGAGGCGCAGCGCCGCCGTCGTCCGTTGCATTTGGTGACGGCCTATTCCGTTCCGATCTTCGCCGCTTCCGGGCTGGACGGCGGTTATGCCACAGTCGACGACGACGTTATCCGTCAGGGTGCCGAGGCCGTCCTCCAGCAGGCGGCGGCCAAAGTGGCCGACTACAACATTGAGCTGGACGCCCGCGTTGAAAACGGCGACGCGGCAGGTGTCCTGCGCGAAATGTCCGAGACGGCGGAGCTGCTGGTTTTCGGATCGCGCGGCAAAGGCGGCTTCGTAGGACGGTTGCTGGGCTCGGTCAGCAGCGCTTTGCCGGCGCATTCCAAGTGCCCCACGGTGACCGTCCCGCTCAGCTGTGCAGGGCGATTGGGGGAACCGGTAGAACAGGCTTCCGGTCGGCATGGCAAGTCCGACAGTATTAACATTAACGCCCGCAGCGCGGAGGTCCTCGATGTCGTGACGGTTGGGGTCGACGGCTCCGACCGGGCCCGTCTGGCCGTACTGCTGGCCGCCGAGCAGGCCCGGCGCGCAGACCGGACGTTGCGCGTGGTCTGCGCGATTCCGCCTTTCAATGGCTCGCTGTCCTGGGTTCCCGCGCCCCTGGACCGGGACGCGGTTTTCCGTGATATCAACGAACAGTTGGCGGCGGGCAAACGCTGGCTGGCGAGCCATTTCCCCGGACTCTTGATTGAAACCGAGCTCGTGGAGGGGCCACCGGTAGAGGTATTGATCCGCGAGACTAAGTCATCCGAACTGGTGGTGCTCGGCACCCGGGGGCGCGGCGGCTTTGCCGGCATGCTGCTGGGCTCGACGACGGATGGTGTGCTGCATCACGCGAAGGGCCCGGTCATGGTGGTGCGGGACAAAGGAGGCGATCCGCGCCTCGCGGACCGCGCCGAGTTCGGCCCCGTCTTCAAGGGCTGATACTTCCGGGCGCGACGATATCCTGGCATACCACGACCGACCCACCACCGAGTCATAACAGCCAGCCGGCGAACGCGGTGTCGAAGGGGCAGATGTCCCGCACCTGACGGGGCCGTTTGAGCTGTCTGGTCAGTAGCTGGCCGCTCAGTACCGGCCGGCGTAGGGGTAAAGGGACATGCCGGACATCCAGGACAGATTCGTGACGGTGATGCCATCCTGTTCGTTCAGTGCCTGAACCACTTGGTTATTGCCGATGTAGATGGCGATATGGGAGAAGCGGCCGTTGGACCCCTGATTGAAGACCAGGAGATCGCCCGGGCGCATCTGCGAGAGCGGCACCTTGACCGGAGCATTGAGGAACTGGTCGGATCCCTCCCTGGCGACCCTTACGCCTACCGACGCGAAGGCCTGCTGCACTAGGCCGGAGCAGTCGAAGCCCACGGGGCCGTTTCCGCCCCAGACATAGGGGCCGCCGACTTTCGACATGGCGTAGTTGATCATTCCCTGGGTACCGACGCCACTGGGCGGCGCAGGGGCGGGCGCGGGTGCCGGCGCGGGTGCCGGTGCCGGTGCCGGTGCGGGCGCCGGAGCGGGCTGTGCGACGACGAGCGGCGCCGGATTGGCGGGAGACGGCGCCGGGTTGTTGACGGCGGGGACCGGGTTGGCTGCCGCGGCGCTACTGGAGCCCTGATTGCTGCCGTTCGGCGCTGCTACGGCTGACGGCGCAACCGGGGCCGGCTGGTTCGCGGAGGCCGCGACTATGGTCGCCAGTCGGGCGTCGTCCTTTTGCTTCTCCAGGGCAGTGATTCTGGCATCTTCCAAGGCCACTGTGGTGTTGTGCAGCGAGGCCAGCTGCTCCATCAGAGTCGTGCGCTGCTGTGCGTTGTCGGCGACGACGGTTTTCTGCACGGCAGCGGCCGACTGCGCAGCGGTTTTGGCGTCCTCTGCCGCTTTGGTGGCGTCGTCGGCAGCCTTGCGTGCGGCGTCGGCCTGGTCCTTGAGTGATGTGGCGGTGGACGCGGCGGAATCCGCCTTCTGGAACGTCTTGCTCCGGGAATCACCCAAGGCCATCAGGGTGGATGCCTGATAGAGAGAATCTGCCGAGGCCGCTCCGCTCAGCATGGACTGCACGCTCGGCGTCATGCCACCGTTTTTGTAGAGGTCTCCGGCCAGCTGGCCAACCTCAGTCTTAGCCTTGCTCGAAGCCTTAATGGCGGCATCCGCCCGGGCTTGGGCGGATACCGCCGCGGCCTGCCGGTCCTGGGAGATCAGCATGGCGCTTGTGTAGCCGTCATTGGCGCCCATGGCTGCCGTGACCGTGTCCTGAAGATTCTTAGTGGCGCCGTCCAGCAGCGACTCGATCCTGACCACTTCCGCCTTGGTGGCATCCTCGCTGGTCTTAGCCGCGGCGATATCGTCCGCGGAAGGGACCTGCGGGCTGGCGGGCAGCGATGCCGAATAGGGGGCCGCGGGCTGCGCGGCCTGTGCGGGGGAGAGGAACGATCCGACCAGCAGCACGGAGGTGGCGGCAAGTGCCGTGCCGCGGACCATGACACGCATTTTCGCGTTGCCGGCATCCAGGGCGGACGGCGTTCGAGTGTTCCAGGTGCATCGCGGGGCCAAACTCATTCATAACCTCACTACGGCTCGGCGCATGAATGCACAGGTCTGTAGACGCTTACAGACGGGCGATCTTCCGATCGGGAGGTGTTTCCCTGGCTGCTCCGCAGGCTTACGCTTCGACAGAAGCGGGCTAAGGGCGGAGACCACAGGAGGTAACCGGGCTGCATTCACACAGCAATCCCGAGATTACGTTGATCTGCATCACTTTGGCAACACAGAGCACATAACCAACATAACAACAGAAGTGTTTTTTGCCCACATTTGCGTAGGCGTGTCGCCGCTCCGGGCCGCCGGTCCCGGGCCGGGGCGCGCGGGCCCGACGTCTGACCACCCGCAGATCCGGGGGCTTAGGGAACGCAAACCTGGCGCCGGGTCAGACCCGGCGTCAATGTCCCGCACATCGCCCGATCAGGCCCAGCCGAGTTCATGCAGCCGGGCGTCGTCGATGCCGAAATGATGGGCTATTTCATGAATCACGGTCACAGTGATCTCGTCGATGACTTCTTCCCGTGAATGGCAGATGTCCAGAATCGGCTGGCGGTAAATGGCGATCCGGTCCGGCAGCGACCCCGCGTCCCACCAGGCATCCCGTTCGGTCAGTGGCGTTCCCTCGTAAAGACCCAGCAGCACCATGTACGGATCCTCATCCGGGCCCGGGGTGTAGCGTTCCTCGACGAAGATGGCAACGTTCGTTATGGCCCGTGCCAGCTCGGCAGGGATCCGTGCCACGGCGTCCGCGGCGGCATCCTCAAATTCGGTCAGCGAGAGTTCAAGACGGCCGAATGACGGCATGGACGCTAAGGGGTTGCCCGACATGGCACCACAGTACCCCCGGTACTGCCGTCGTTTTGTGTATTACCCGGCTAGGCCCTATAGTTTTCTAAGTCCACTTCGGGGCAATTGCAGGCGACTGCGGGAGCTTTGAACGTGTCCTATGCCCCCATCGTCTAGCGGCCTAGGACACCGCCCTTTCACGGCGGCGGCACGGGTTCGAATCCCGTTGGGGGTACTAGAGAGCGGCAGGATCGGTCCGAAAAGACTGATACGATGTAACTCTTGTTTCACGTGAAAGCGTGGAATTGCAAGGCCCTGTAGCGCAGTTGGTTAGCGCGCCGCCCTGTCACGGCGGAGGTCGCGGGTTCGAGTCCCGTCAGGGTCGCTTTGGTTTTTTGAGCAGGTTCAAGAAACCAGGTGACGTATGCAGTATTACTTCACCAAGGCTCTGTAGCTCAGTTGGTAGAGCGTTCGACTGAAAATCGAAAGGTCACCGGATCGACGCCGGTCGGAGCCACGTATCGATAAGCTCGAGCAGCGCCTTGAAATAGGGCGCTGAATGACCCGTAGTTCCCGTTGGCCGGGAGCTGCGGGTTTTTTGCTTAAGCCTCCGGTTTAGCGCCGACGACGGCGGAGCCAGGCATGCGGATTCCCTGCCGATTCCCTGCGGCCCGCGGCGCGGCAGGGATTCCGGCGTTGCCTGCTTCCGTGTCCGTGCATAGGGTTACGGTAGGAGCAAGAGAAAGGGCGGCCGTGATGGACGCGCAGAATGTGGACGGGCAAAACGACTTTCCCGGATCCGCGGCGGGGGCGCCCCCGGTCAGTCGGCCACAGGGAACCGGCCGCACCACTATTTCGGAAACAGCTGTCGCCAAGGTGGCTGCCATAGCGGCACGATCCGTGCACGGCGTCCATGCCCTTGGCTCCGGGGCTGCGCGCTCGCTGGGGGCCATCCGGGACGTCGTCGGAGTCTCGGATCTTACCCAGGGTGTGCGCGCGGAGGTGGGGGAAACCCAGGTTGCCGTGGACGTCAATCTGATCGCTGAATACGGGATGCCTCTCCAACTGGTGGCAGACGGTGTCCGGGCCGCGGTCTACGCCGCGGTGGAGGGTTTAGTCGGGCTCACCGTGATTGAGGTCAACGTGGAAATCAACGATGTCCACATTTCCGGCGCCGAATCGGACAGGGCAGCCCCGCGGCGCAGCGAGCGTGCGGGCGTGCACGCCAGCCACCCGTTCGTTCCGGCCCTCGGTCATCGGAGTCCGGGCGAGGACACGGCCCGCACCGGAATCGAGGGGCAACCGTGAACCCGACCGTTTTAGGCATCGGAATCGGCGCCTTTTTGGCGTTCATGGCATTTGCCTTCGGTTTCTGGGCGTTTTTGACCGCCGTGATCTTTATGGCGGCCGGGGCAATTCTGGGCCGTGCAACGGAAGGCAAGCTGGATCTGCGCGGCGTCCTGGATGCCATCACGGGACGGCGTTCCTCGTCGTGACGGGGATGGTCCGGCAGGAGGAAGCCCGGCCACTGGCAGGCCACAACCGGATCAGCACGCAGGCGTTGACCAGCGTGGCCAAGGGGGCCGCCGCGGAGGCCTTCGGCGTGCTGCCTCCGGATGTCCGCGTCAGCTGGGCCGACGACGGCGGGTTGTTGGCGCTGTCCCTCGCCCTTCCCATCAGCATTCCGCCGCTGACCGCCGTCCTGCGCGACCCCGGTCGCGTCGAGGCCCAAGGCGGCGCCGTCTGGGACCGGACGGCGCGGGCGAAGCGCGCAATCCTTGACCGGGTGTCCGGGCTGACCGGCTCCGCACTGAGCCGTGTGAACATCAGGATTACCGGGGTCCGTGCGACGGCGGGAGGACGCGTCCGATGAGTAAATCGATAGCGCGCGCGGTGCGGCGTGAAATGCACTCTTCCCGCGCGATCCTGTCCGGGGTGGCCGCCGTGACCGTGACCATTATTGCCGTGTACTGCCTGTTGGAATCTGCCCTCCGCGCCCTCGACCAGCCACCCTGGCTGGCGGATCCGCTGACAGCTGTGCAGCGCCTCGCCGACCTTCCAGCGGGGATGCCGACGCCACTGCTGGGGGTACTGGGGGCCGTGGCCGCATTGATTGGTCTGATTTTTTTCCTCAATGCCGTATTGCCCGGGAAGCGGGCCAGGCACGTGATCGCCGATGACCGGATAGCCGTGGTCGCGGACGATGAGGTCATCGCATCGGCGCTGGCACGGAGCGCCCGCCTGGCCGCGGGCGTGACGCAGGAACAGGTGCTGGTGGTCATTTCCCGGCGGACCGTGCTGGTCAATGTCCGGCCCACCTCCGGTATCCCGATAGATGAGACGTCGGTGCTGACCGCGGTGCAGCAGGAAGTGGAATCCATGGCCCTCGAACCGCAGCCGGAAGTACGGATCAACCTGGCGGCGACGGGGGTGATCGGAGTATGAACGGGACTCCACGGGTGCTCAACCGGGTGCTGCTGGCGCTCCTCGGACTGCTTTTCTTGGGCTCGGGGGCGCTGCTGATCGCACTGGCCACCGTGCCCGCCGTCGGCCGCTGGTGGCAGGACAGGGCCAAACCGGCCACGGCTGAATTCGCTGGGCTGGCCGCCCGAACCATCCTTCCGGGGCGCAGCAACAGTTGGATCTGGATAGTGGTATCACTGGCCTTGGTCCTGCTGATCATCGCCATGGTGGCCTGGGTCGCTAATCAAGGCAAGGGTCGAACCGATATTCTGGCTGACGAATACGGCGACGAGGACGACGACGGCGCTGCCGGCCGAGTGGTGATCAGCGGCGCCGTCGCCGAACAGGCGCTCAAGTCCGCACTGTCCGAACGGACCGATCTGCTCGCAGCGACCGTGGCCACATATGCGCTGCGGGGACAGCCCGCGCTGCGGGTTCGCGTCCTCCCGCGGCAGGGCGTTTCCCCGCACAAGTTGGCCGCCGAAGTCTCGGCGCTGGTGCAGGCACTGGATGTGGTGACGGGCCTACGGACGCCGGTGCTGCTCAGCATCGGATCGGGCGCCCGGACCAGATTCACCAAGGCCGAGCGCGTCGGTTAGTCTGATGGACAAGACCGCGTCCGGCGCCGCCGGGCACGGAACAAGAAGGTCAATAGCAGGGAGCGCCAGATGAGCGACAACAAGGAAGAAAGTCCGGTGGAACCGGCCAAGGACGACGCCGCTGATGCGGCCGCGCACGCCAAGGAATTTTTCGGCGAGGCCGCCGGAAACATCAAGGATTTGGCCGGGGATGTCACGGAGAAGACCAGGGAGTTCTTCTCTGGCGACGTGGCCGGAAACGCAAAGATTTTTGCTGGCGAGGCCGCCGGAAATCTCAAGGATCTCCGGTCCAGAATCGCGGGGTTCCTGAAGGGCAAGAAGTAGCAACACCGCACCGGGTCCCGAACCACTGCGCTGGCAGGCCAAGGCGATACCGCAGCAAAGGAACGTGGCCCGCCCCGGGGGCTGCGTCCTTGCGTGCTGCTCAGGTCTGTTGCACCAGCCATGCTGAGCTGTTGGCGGCAAGTGATCCGCGGTCGGCGGCTGTCGGAGTGCTGGCAAGTTCGACGGCGTAACCGTCGGGCAGCGCGATCGGCGCGCCGCCGAAGTTGGCCAGCACCAGCAGCGCCCCGTTACGGTAGGCAAGGATACCGTCGCCCGGCTTGTTCAGCGGGCTCCAGATCAGCAGGCCATGACCGGTGTTCAATCGGGCGCGCAGGGCCAAGGCGGTCCGGTAGAACGTGAGGGTGGAATCCGGATCACTCTCCTCCCGGTCCACCGCGTAGTCCGCGAAGGAAGCCGGTTGCGGAAGCCAGGGTTGCTGCGCCGGGACGGGGTGGCCGCCGTCCACACCTGCGCTGGTTCCGAAACCGAACCCCGGGGCTGCCGACTGCCAGGGAAGCGGGGCCCGGCAGCCGTCACGCCCCCGTTCCACCCCGCCGGTACGGAAAAACGTCGGGTCTTGGCGGTGCTGGGCTTCGAGCGTTGTGTGCTCGGGCAGCCCCAGTTCTTCACCCTGATAAAGATACGCCGACCCCGGGAGGCCCAGCATGATCAGGGTCGCCGCGCGGCCCCGCTGTAGGCCGATTTCCTCGTCCGGCTGTTCGTCGTCGGCGCCGATCCCCTTGGGGAAGGTGGTGGGATCGCCGAGCCCGAACCGGGACGGATGGCGGACGGTGTCGTGGTTGGAGAGCACCCACGTGGCCGGTGCGCCGACGCCGGCGGCGGCGTCGAGCGACTCGTCGATGGCCTTGGCCATCCGCCGGGCATCCCAGCCAGCCAGCAGGAAGTCGAAATTGAAGGCCTGCTGCATCTCGTCCGCACGGACATACCTGGCCAGCCGCGCGGGCGGCTCAACCCAGGCTTCGGCAACCATCATGCGGTCGCCGTCGTACTCCTTTAATACCAGGTTCCAGTCCCGGTAAATTTCGTGCACACCGTCCTGATCAAGAAATGGCGACGACGGATCCATCGCCGGTTTGGGCCGATGGGCCGGCACGCCGGCCGGGGGCTCGATGACCGTGTTCAGTGCCTCCGGGCTGGCGGTGTGCGGGGCTTGGGGCGACGCCTCGCTGCCTTCCACCATGGCGGCCTGCCCAGACCAGTCCGGCAGCCCCTTCTCCTTGACCAGCCCGTGCGCCACGTCGACGCGGAATCCGTCGACGCCGCGGTCGAGCCAAAAGCGCAGCACGGACCGCATTTCCTCACGTACCTCGGGGTTGTCCCAGTTCAGGTCCGGCTGTTTCGTATCAAACAGGTGCAAATACCACTGGCCAGGGGCACCGTTTTCCGCCACCTGGGTCCAGGCGTTGCCGCCGAAGATCGACTGCCAGTTGTTGGGCGGCATTTTGCCGTTAGCGCCCTTGCCAGGACGGAACAGGTACCGGTCGCGCGCGGCGGAGCCCTCCGGTGAGGTTAACGCCTGCTGGAACCACACATGCTCATCGGAGGTGTGGTTCGGCACCAGATCCACGATCACCCTGATGCCGAGCCCGTGCGCCTGGGCCAACATGGCGTCAAAATCCGTGAGGTGGCCAAAGCGCGGATCCACAGTGCGGTAGTCCGCGACGTCATATCCGGCATCGGCCTGCGGGGAAAGGTAGAACGGGGAGAGCCAAATCGCGTCGATGCCCAGGGCCGAGAGGTACGGCAACCGGGAGCTGATCCCGGGGAGATCCCCCATGCCGTCGCCGTTGCCGTCCGCGAAGGACCGCGGATAAATTTGGTATATGACCGCGCTTGTCCACCATGGCAGCGAGGTGTCCCCGGCGGATTCGACGGGTCCTCGCGCCGCTGAATTCATTTTTGGCCCTCCCAAGGCAAAAGTCACGATTTGATGTAAGCGCTTGCACAATCCTCAGACAGCTTACTAGAGTGACTTGCATCACTCAATCACACGCTCCGGGCTTTGCTCCGGTGTCGTGCATATCAACTCGTATTTTGTTGAAGAGGAGAGCGCAGGATGAGAAATTCAAAAAGACTTGCACCCCTGGCGGCATTGAGCGTGCTGGCGTTGGCGCTGGCGGCCTGCGGCGGTGGCGGAGGTACATCAACGGCACCCGGAGGCGGTGATGCGGCGAACAACCTGACGGACCGGGGCCCGATCACCTATGTCCAGGGCAAAGACAACAACAATGTCTGGCGCCCCCTGATTGATAAGTGGAATGCGGCACATGCAAACGAGCAGGTCACGTTCAAGGAGCAGACCACGAGTGCTGATCAACAGCACGATGATCTGGTTCAGAATTTCCAGGCCAAGAACGTTAACTATGACGTGGCCAGCGTCGATGTCATCTGGACGGCGGAGTTCGCCGCCAAGGGCTGGCTGCAGCCCCTGAAGGACCAGATGGCCATCGACACCTCGAAGATGTTGCCGGCCACGGTCAAGAGCGCCACCTACCAGGACACATTGTATGCGGCCCCTCAGGCCAGCGATGGCGGCATGCTGTACTACCGCAAGGACCTTGTTCCCAATCCGCCCAAGACCTGGGACGAGATGATGAGCATGTGTTCCGTCGCCAAGGCGAACAACATCGGCTGCTACGCCGGGCAGTTTGCCAAGTATGAAGGGTTGACCGTCAATGCGGCCGAGGCGATCAATTCCGCCGGCGGCACCATTCTCGGCAAGGACGGTAAGCCCAGCCTGGGCACCCCGGAGGCAAAGGCAGGCCTGCAGAACCTGGTGACCGCCTACAAAGACGGGAACATCCCCAAAGAAGCCATCACGTTCAAGGAAGAAGACAGCAGGACTGCCTTCGAATCCGGACAGCTGCTGTTCCTGCGAAACTGGCCGTACATCTACAGCCTGCTCAAGACAGATGGCGCATCCGCCGTCAAGGACACCTTCGCCATCGCGCCGCTTCCAGGCAAAGACGGCCCTGGCGCGTCTTCGCTGGGTGGACACAACATGGCCGTCAGCGTGTACTCCAAGCACAAGGCTACCGCCCTGGACTTCGTCAAGTACGTCACGTCGGCGGAGCAGCAGACCTTTTTCGCCACCCAGGCAACGCTTGCGCCGGTGCTGACCTCGCTGTATGACGACCCGGCACTGATTGCCAAGCTGCCGTATCTGCCGGTTTTGAAGACGTCGATCGAGAATGCGGTTCCGCGTCCAGTGACCCCGTTCTACCCGGCTGTCACTAAGGCTATCCAGGACAACGCCTATGCCGCTATCAAGGGGGACAAGTCTGTGGACCAGGCCCTGACGGATATGGGCGGCGCCATTTCGTCCGCTGCCCAATAGCGGACAATGCCGGCTGGTACGGCACCAGAAACGGTGCCGTACCGACCGGACCCTAATTAACGAGCCGTGGCATTGCGCCCGGGCTGAAAGGAGGGGACATGTCTACCGATGCAACGGAGCTTCCGGTTGAAACGGCAGCGAGCCCCAAACAGCGACGTCCACTGCCGAGGGGGGAGAGCGCAGACCGAAAGGCGACCACCCAGGGCCGCTGGGCCGCAACCCTCATTGTGCCTGCCATGGTGGTGCTGGCCGTCGTGATCGTTTATCCGGTAATCAATGCCATCATCATGTCATTTCAGCACGACTCCGGACTGGATCCGGCCACCGGCTTTTACGTGGCCGGCGGCTTTGCTGGCGTGGCAAATTACGTTCACTGGCTGGCGCAGCAGTGCAACACCTCCGGCGGCGGCACGGTGGGGTGTGCGCCCGGGACCCTTGGATCCCAGTTCTGGAGCGCCACCGGAACCACCTTCTTCTTCGCGGTGGTCACCGTGGTGCTGGAAACGGTCCTGGGCTTCTGGATGGCGGTCATCATGGCCCGCGTCTTCCGGGGCCGCAGTGCGCTGCGTGCCGCCGTCCTGGTTCCATGGGCCATACCCACCGCGGTCACGGCCAAACTCTGGGTCTTTATCTTCGCCTTCGAAGGTATTGCCAACAAAATTTTCGGAACGTCCATCCTGTGGACCGGAAGCAACGGCCCGGCACGGTTCGCCATCATCATTGCCGATGTCTGGAAGACGACGCCGTTCATGGCCCTGCTGATCCTGGCCGGCCTGCAGATCATCCCGGCGGAGGTCTATGAGGCAGCCAAGGTCGACGGCGCCAGTGCCTGGCAGCGTTTCACTCAAATCACTCTGCCGCTGGTCAAGCCCGCCCTGATGGTCGCCGTGTTGTTCCGTGCACTGGATGCCCTGCGCATGTACGACCTTCCGGCCATCATGACCGGTGGGGCCAATGGCACTACCACGCTCTCCGTTCTCGTGGTGAACCAGATCAGGCAAGGCTTCAATAGCGCGGCCGCCCTCTCCACGATCACCTTCATCATCATCTTCATAGTGGCATTCATCTTCGTGCGGTTCCTCGGTGCCAACGCCGTCGCCTCCTCCACGCCGTCCGAAAAGGGGAAGACGAAATGAGCAGCGCAACCATGAAACCCGCGGTCCTCACGACGGCACCCAAAACCGCCGCCCGTAACCGCGCTCGCTGGGCAAGCAGCCGGACCTACATCAGCGCCGTGCTGATCTTCATCTGGTGCCTGCTGCCCTTCTATTGGATGGTGGTGACAGCCTTTCGGGATGTCGGCTACACGTTCGATACGACGCCATGGATCACCCATTTCACCTGGGACAACTTCGTCACGGCGTTCTCCACGAGCCTTGGAAATCATTTCGGCCAGGCACTCCTCAACAGCCTGTTCATCGGTCTCGTCGTGACCGTGATTGGCCTGCTCTTCGGGGTCTTCGCTGCCTACGCCTTGGCTCGGCTGAACTTCCGGTTCAAGTTTCTGGTACTCGGCTTCATCCTCGGGGCGTCGATGTTCCCCGGTGTCGCGATCGTGACTCCGTTGTTCCAGCTGTTCACCAACATCGGCTGGATCGGCAGCTACCAGGCGTTGATCATTCCGAACATCTCCTTCGTCCTGCCCCTGACGGTCTACACATTGACGTCCTTCTTCCGGGAGATGCCTTGGGAGCTGGAGGAATCGGCCCGGATCGACGGCTGCACGCAGGGTCAGGCCTTCCGCAAGGTCATCATGCCGCTGGCAGCACCGGCCGTCTTCACCACGGCAATCCTGGCATTCATTTCATCGTGGAACGAATTCCTGATCGCCAGTCAGATGTCCAACGACCAGACCCAGACGGTCACCGTTGCCATTGCCTCGTTTGCCGGCAGCCAGCCGCACCAGGAGCCCTACACGGCGATCATGGCGGCGGGAACCATCGTGGTTATCCCACTGGTCATTATGGTGCTGATCTTCCAGCGTAAGATCGTGGCCGGTTTGACGGCGGGGGCGGTGAAATAGTGGCGTTCCGTCCCTCGCCGGAGGCCAAAAGGGAGCGCTCGGCCGAGGACTTTGACATGATCCTCGGTTTCCTCGGATTCTGGGGACTTGTGCTGCTGGCTATCACGGTGTGGATGGAATTCACGGGCCAGCCGGCCCTAGGCTGGGCCACGGGTCTGCTGGCGGTTGTACTGGCGTTTTGGGGGTTGCTCCGGCTCCGGCGCCGGCTGCCTGATCGGCGCGCAAGACGCCATATCTAGGGTGGCGGACCGGGGTTGCCGGTGACCCGACCCCCGGTCCGCCTGAACCAACGATATTGAACCGGAATTCGGGGCTGCGAACTGCGAGCTGCGATGGGAGGACAGCATGCCTGCAAGCATTGATGACGTTGCCGCGGCCGCGCAGGTATCGACGGCCACGGTCTCCCGCGCCATCCGGGGCCTGCCCAGAGTCAGCCCCGCCACCCGGGCCAGGATTTTGGCCGTCGCCGAAGACCTGGGCTATGTTGCCTCCCCGTCGGCCAGCACCCTTGCCACGGGGCGGACCCGAACCATCGGTGTGCTGGCCCCGTTTGCAGACCGCTGGTATTTCGGACGCTCCATCGAGGGCGTGGAACGGGAACTCAGGGAACATTCATACAATCTCCTGCTGTTCAGTCTCGGTGGCTATGCCAGGAACCGGGAAGGGCTGTTCAACCACAACCTGGTCCGCAAACAGATTGATGCACTGGTGGTGCTGTGCCTGTCGCTCTCCGCGGACGAGCTGGCACACCTGCACCGCACCGAGATTCCGCTCGTGGCCGTCGGCGGCCCCGTCGCAGGCTGCAGCAGCGTGCGGATCGACGACGGGATGGCAGCGGAAGCAGCGACGCAGCATCTCCTCGATCTGGGTCATCGGGACATCGGCCACCTGCACGGAGGGTCCGAGGACGAAATGAACTTCACCGTCCCCAGGCTGAGGACAGATGGATTCGAAGCCGCGCTCCGCAAGTCCGGCGTGCAGCCGCGGCCGGAGTGGGATGTGGAGGGGGACTACACGGTTCTCAATGGTGTGCGTGCGGCGGCCAGGCTTTTTGACGGCCCCTCACCGATGCCCACGGCCGTCTTCTGCGCCTCGGATGAAATGGCGCTGGGGCTGATGTTTGAGGCTCACCGGCGCGGGCTGCGGGTCCCCGAGGACTTGTCCATCGTCGGCATCGATGACCACGAATTTTCTGAGGCCGCCGGGCTGACCACCATCCGGCAGGACCCGACGGAACACGGAGCAATGGCGGCGCAGATGCTCATGGCCGAGCTGGCGGGAATGCCAGGGGCTATCCGCGACCGCGTGGTCCCGCACCGGCTGATCGTTAGGAGTACGACGGCGGCACCACGGCGCTGAGCGCTCCCGGGACGGCGTGGCCCGGGCCGTGCGGAGCCGCCCAAGCCGGCCCGGGCCGTGCCGGGTACCTGGGGTCGGTGCCGGATCAGCCGTCGTCAGGAGGCGCGGGCGCGCTGACGGATCGGAATCCAACGCGTCGCCAGTCTGCGGTAGGCCGCGGCCGCGCCGGTCAGGTCACCCTCGGCCAGGCATTCCAGCCCAAGCCGGACGTCCATCGGTGAATCATCCGGATAGACCCGGTCCGCCACAGGGCCGTAGTCCAGCTCCAGCACCGATTCCGCATGGAAATCGTTGAGCCAATGATTAACCGAGTCCAGCTCATCGTACAGATCCAGCTCCGCCGCGGTTTCCTCCAGCATGGCGATGCAGGCCTCGGCGCGCTTGATCCCGATGCTCAGGGGGACCTGGATCCTCACGGTCAGAATGTGTCCGCCGGATTCAACGACCTCGGTGCGGTCGGCCTCGGTCACCAGAACGAACCAGCTGAACGGAATGCCCCAGGTGGAAATCCTGGTGAAATGCGGGCCTTGGTGCCCCGGGGATTCTTCGGTCCGGCGCTGGTGCGGTTCCAAAAACCGCTCCGGTACCAGCAGGTTGGCCAGCTGAGCTGTGTGCCCGCGGTGAAACTCGGAGACCGCCTCGGAGGAGCGGATCACCATCTGGCCGGGGGAGTAGAGCAGCGGTCCGTCCTCCACCAGCTGCAGGGTGCGGATCCTGTCCGCGGCTGCGGTGGGCAGCGGATCACCGTTCCCCCGAGTGACGCGGCCCAGAGAATCCGCGAGTTCCTGTACATCCACGGACGACCGGCTCTGGTCCGGCAGCAGATGTTCCTCGATGTAGCGCTGCTCCAAGGTGGTGAACGACTTCATCGGGGAAAATATCCGCAGGCTGGACACGAAGGGGAGGGACGTCCCGCCTAGGTAAAGCCCGCTGCGCATGGGTTATCCCAGCTCGACAATGACCGGGGCATGGTCCGAGGCACCCTTGCCCTTGCGTTCCTCCCTGTCAATCGCCGCGCCGGTGACGCGGGCGGCCAACGCGGGGGAGGCGAGCACAAAGTCAATCCGCATACCCTGCTTCTTGGGGAAGCGCAGCTGGGTGTAGTCCCAGTAGGTGTAGACCCCGGGGCCGGGATTAAAAGGACGCACGACGTCGGCAAAGCCAGCCATTTCGAAGGCATGGAAAGCGGCGCGTTCCAAAGGACTGACATGGGTAAGGCCTTCGCGCTGAAAATAGTCGATGTCCCACACATCATCATCGTGCGGGGCGATGTTCCAGTCCCCCATCAGGGCGATCCGGGCCGCAGGGTCCGCGGTCAGAGAGGAGACGGCATGGTCCTTGAGGGCATTGAGCCACGACAGTTTGTAGGGCATATGCGGATCCGTAAGGCTGCGGCCGTTGGGTACATACACGCTCCAGACCCGGACCCCGTTGCAGGTCGCCGCGATGGCGCGGGCCTCCTGGATCGGGTCTTTGTCCTCCTTGCCGAAGGCCGGCTGCGCCGCGAACGTCCGCTCAACGTCGTCAAGCCCTACCCGTGAGGCGATGGCCACGCCGTTCCACTGGCTGAACCCGAAGTGCGCGATCTCGTAGCCACTGTTTTCGAACATGTCCCAGGGAAAATTCTCGTCCTTGCATTTGGTTTCCTGAATTGCCAGGACGTCTACATCCGTACGGCGCAGCCAATCCTCCACGCGGTCCGCACGGGCGCGCAGCGAGTTGACGTTCCAGGTGGCAATTTTCATAGGCTTGGCAGAGTTCACAACATCCAACCTACCCAACTCATCACTTCCACCACGTGTCCAGCAGGGAAACCGGGACGGTCCGCTTGTGTCTGGTGGCCAGATAGCGTTTCTCGATCGCCTCCGCAGCGGCTGGGTCGACGTCTTTGCCCTCTAGGTAATCGTCGATCAGGTCGTAGCTGAGCCCCAGCTCGTCCTCATCGGTGCGCCCCGGAACCCCATCGAGCAGATCCGCCGTCGGCACCTTCCGGTACAGCCGTACGGGAGCACCCAACTCGCGCAACAGCAACCGATTCTGCCGCTTGTTCAAGCCGGACAAGGGCAGCACATCCGCACCGCCGTCGCCGAACTTCGTGAAAAAACCGGTAACGGACTCGGCCGCATGGTCTGTACCGATCACCAGCAGGTTGTGCGCGCCTGCCAGCGCATACTGCGCCACCATTCTGGCCCGGGCCTTAATGTTGCCCTTGTTGAAGTCGCCGATAGTTTCCCCGGTGGTGTTGATGTACTCGTCCTGAAACCCATGGACCGCTGCCGCCACGTTGTAGGTCCAGGTCGCCTTGGGCCGGATAAAAGCCAATGCGGCCTGGGCATCGGCCTCATCCGCCTGCACGCCATAGGGAAGGCGGACCGGAATGAAACGGGCCTCGGTCCCCGCGGCCTCCAGCTCCTCCGCTGCCAATTGGGCCAAACGCCCGGCCAGCGTGGAGTCCAACCCGCCGCTGATGCCCAGCACAAAGCCGTTGGTGTGCGTTGCGCGCAGATATTCCTTGAGGAAGTCCACCCGCCGGCGGGTCTCGGCGGCGGGGTCAATTCCCGGGCTGACGCCCATTTCGTCAATAATTCTCGCCTGAAGTTCGCGCATGGATGCAAGCCTACTGCGCCTTATAAGATGGAATCCATGACCGCTCCCCTGGATCCCGCCGCTGCCCGCTCCCGCCTGCTTGAACTTGTCAAGGAACTGGCCGTGGTCCACGGTAGGGTGATTCTCTCCAGCGGCGCCGAGGCGGATTACTACATTGACCTGCGCCGTATCACCCTGCACCATGAAGCGTCCCGGTTGGTGGGGCAGGTCATACTGACTCTGCTGGACGATGCGGGGATCAGTGGGATAGCCTCCGTCGGCGGACTGACGATGGGGGCTGACCCGGTGGCGACCGCCGTGATGCACGCGGCCGCGGAGGTGGGCCGGCCGATAGATGCTTTCGTGGTCCGGAAGGCGCAGAAGTCCTACGGCATGGGCCGCCAAGTCGAAGGCCCCGAGGTCAGTGGACGCCGGGTGGTGGCGCTGGAGGACACCTCGACGACGGGAGGCTCCGCACTGACCGCGGTGGACGCGCTGCGGCGCGCCGGGGCGGAGGTGGCGGCGGTGGCCGTCATCGTCGACCGTGACACGGGCGCCAAGGAACGCATCGAATCCGAGGCCGGTGTCCCGTACCTCTTTGCCTTCAGTAAGACCGATCTGGGTCTCTGACTAGGCCGCGCCCGATTTCCGCAGGTCACTAGTGACGCCATTCCCCCAAAATGACAAGGGTCACCGCCGTCATTCGAGGGAAGCGCCGTCATTTTGCGCAGAACCCGTCGCGGAAGCCGCTAAATATGTGGAATCAGATCCGCCACCGAATTCAGGATCTCGTCCGGCCGGAACGGGTAGGCGTTCACATCGTCCGGCCCGGTGATCCCCGTCAGCACCAGGACGGTATGCAGCCCCGCCTCCATACCCGCGATGATGTCCGTGTCCATCCGGTCACCGATCATCGCAGTCGCCTCCGAGTGGGCTTCAATGCGGTTCATAGCCGAGCGGAACATCATCGGATTCGGCTTGCCGACAATGTATGGTTCCCTGTTGGTGGCTTTGCTGATCAGTGCCGCGATGGCACCAGTGGCGGGAAGCGGGCCTTCCTTGGAGGGGCCGGTGGCGTCCGGATTGGTCGCAATGAACCTGGCGCCGTCCCCGATCAGCCGGATGGCCTTGGTGATCGCTTCGAAGGAGTAGGTGCGCGTTTCGCCGAGCACCACGTAATCCGGGTTCTGGTCCGTGAGAATGAATCCCGCCTCGTGCAAGGCGGTGGTCAGCCCGGCCTCGCCGATGACGAAGGCCTTCCCATGCGGCATCTGCGCCTTGAGGAACTGGGCGGTGGCCAGCGCCGAGGTCCAGAGGTTTTCCTCGGGTATCTCAAGCCCGGAAGCCCTGAGCCGGGCGGAAAGATCCCGCGGGGTGTAAATGGAGTTGTTGGTCAGGACCAAAAATCGTTTTGACGTATCCACCCAGCGCTGCAGCAGTTCGACGGCGCCGGGCACGGCCTGGTTTTCATGGACCAGAACGCCGTCCATATCCGTCAGCCAGCACTCGATATCCTGTGTCCTGCGCGGTTCGAGGTTTCCCACTTCAGCGCCTCCCGTGTTGATTGATCGCTGTTTTCGCTGATCCCAGTATGGTCTGATTCCAAATCGGCCGGATCCCAGTTTGGCCTGATCCCAGTCGCGGGGACACAAAGGCCCGGGGATAAGTCTTCCAGATTTGGCTTCCCGCCGGGTGAGGTCTTCCTCACATCCGCGCCGCCGGTACTCTTGATGAGTGCATACCGTGTCCGAACCCCAGTCCGACCACGCCGGCACGGCCGGCGTGGACCCGCAACAGCATGCAGTGGGCGTGGGTCCATGGAAGGGCGCCATGCCGACGGGGGACCACTGGGACCCCGAGCTGCTGGCCAACGGTGACACGCGCAACGTGGTTGACGAGTACCGCTATTGGAATCATGCGGCCATTGTGGCCGACCTTGATGCCAAGCGGCATAACTTCCATGTCGCCATCGAGAACTGGCAGCACGATCTCAATATCGGCTCAGTCGTGCGGTGCGCCAATGCGTTTCTGGCCAAGGAAGTGCACATCATCGGCCGACGGCGGTGGAACCGGCGCGGGGCGATGGTGACGGACCGCTATCAGCATGTGCGCCACCATCCGTCCGTTGCGGGCTTCGTGCTGTGGGCCAGGTCGGAGGGGCTGGCCGTGATCGGCATCGACAACTTCCCCGATTCGGTTCCGCTGGAAACCTATGACCTGCCCCGGGACTGCGTCCTGGTCCTCGGTCAGGAAGGCCCGGGGCTGACCGACGAGGTCCATGCCATGGCCGAGGCAACGCTGTCCATCGCGCAGTTCGGCTCAACCCGGTCCATCAATGCCTCCGCCGCCGCCGCTATCGCCATGCATGCCTGGGTCCGACGGCACATTTTTGCCCAGCAGGTGTAGCCGGCGGCGCACTGGCTTCGGGAGGTATCCCCTGGATGCACATCGGGAATCGGCTGGCTGGCTGAAAAAACAGGATAATCTTGCGGCGGTGGTCTGTACGGAGCCACCGGGCGGGTTTAGGCTCTCGGTTGTGTGGGCGCAAAGGGTGCCCGCTTAGTCGGAGGCTCCTCATGAGAAGCTCGACACACCTCAACTCGACACACCCAAATAATAGGATCACAAAGTTAATCGCCCTCGGCAGCTGTATAGCCTGCGTGGTGGGCCTCACTGCCACGGCAGCCATGGCTGCCCCGACCCCCTCGAACCAGGCCTTTCCCGGTTCGGTTCCCGGTTGGGCCACCGCTGCGAACGATCTAGGCACCGCCGCGGACACATCCGTGGAAGGTGAAGTCTTCTTGAGCCTGCGTAACGTGGATGCCGCCATCGCCACGGCAACGGCTGTTTCAACGCCCGGTTCCGGCAGCTACAAGCAGCCGCTCAGCCCGCAGCAGTGGATTCAGCGTTTTTCGCCCACTCAGGCCGACGTTGACGCCGTCGTCGCGCATTTGAAGGCCAAGGGCATGACCATCACGGACGTTCCGGCGAGCCGGCAGTTCGTGGTCTTCCGCGGTCCCGCCGGCCGGATGGGCTCGGCATTCGGAACCGAACTGCACCTGTACAGCCACGGTGGTGCCTCGCTCCTGGCGCCTGCCGCGCCGCCGTCGCTTCCGGCAGCGCTGGCAGCTAAAGTCCAAGGGATCAGCATCGACCAGAGCCGGTTGCTGACGCGCCCCGATCTGGTGAAGCAGGACGAACCGTCCGCGAACCGGTTCGCCGCGGCGGCACCCGTGCTGGCGACGCCATGCTCAAACTACTGGGACCAGAACACCGTGACCGTACCGCCGGCCTATGCCGGCAATACGAGATACGGGACATACATTTGCGGCTACAAGCCAGCCCAGCTCCAAAGCGCCTACGGCGTCGCGGACTACGCAAAGGCCGGAATCGACGGCCGTGGACAAACCGTCGCCATCATCGACGCCTACGCGTCACCGACCATTGTGGAGGACGTCAATACCTTCTCATCGGCGGCGGGGCTGCCGGTGCTGGACGGCAGCACCTACGAGCAGATCGTTCCTGCGCCCTCCGAGTTCACGGACCAGGCGATCTGCCAGGAACCGAGCGGCTGGCAGACGGAACAGACCTTGGACGTCGAAGCCGTCCACGGGCTCGCGCCCGGTGCGAAAGTCCTTTATGTGGGCGGCACGAACTGCAACGCCGGCCTGGACGTGGCCATGGCCACGATTCTTGACGGCGGTCTCGCAAACATCGTCAGCAACAGCTACGGCAATGTGGGCGAGGACGTATCCGCCGACGTGCTGGCCGGGGAGGTGAACGAGCACATCCAGGCCGCTGCGGAGGGCATCGGACTGTACTTCTCCTCCGGCGACAATGGCGATGAGCGCGCCAAGCTGGGCTACACATCGCCGGACTTCCCCGCCAGCTCGCCCTGGGTCACCGCCGTCGGCGGCACCAGTCTGGCAGTCGGGCAGAATGGGAACTACCTCTTCGAAGCAGGCTGGGGATCTTCCCTGCAGGGCATCGTGAAGGACAGCGCGGGCAACCTCAGCTACGCGGGACCGTTGCCGGGAACTTTCCGGTTCGGTGCCGGCGGCGGACGGAGCGCGGTGTTTGATCAACCCGCCTACCAGCGCGGCGCCGTTCCGGATGCGCTGGCCAATGGCCATCGTGTCTCTCCCGACGTTGCCGCAGTCGCGGACCCCTATACGGGATACCAGACGGGGTTCCGGCCGATCATTGATGACACGACTTTGGCTACCGGGCCGTACGAGAACGTCACGGTAGGGGGCACATCGTTGGCCTCACCGGTGACGGCCGCGCAGATGGCCATAGCCCAGCAGCTCACGCACAGCACGGTGGGCTTCGCCAATCCGACGGTTTACCTGCTGGCCCGCTACGCGTCGTTCCTCTTCCGCGACGTCCAGCCGCAGACCCCGCGCCAGGCACTCGCGTTCACCCGTCCGTCCACCGGGCTCAGCTATCTCATCAGCACAGATACGGACACCTCACTTACTACGGCGGCGGGATATGACGATGTAACGGGGGTGGGGAGCGTGTCTCTGAACCTGGCCACGCTGCTCGCCCGCCAGGGCGGTTAACAGACAGGGCCGTCAATCGGCGGTGGCACGCAGGTGCTGCGCGGCAGGCATGG
Organism: Paenarthrobacter sp. PH39-S1; assembly: GCF_030063245.1. Classification (GTDB taxonomy): domain Bacteria; phylum Actinomycetota; class Actinomycetes; order Actinomycetales; family Micrococcaceae; genus Arthrobacter_M. The sequence continues at coordinate 161,966 of NZ_JASISR010000002.1, read as the reverse complement.
TGCCCTGCCGCGTGGGGTGTCCGCCGCCGTCGTCCTGTCGGCCACCTTCTGCACGGGCAGCCGGGATCTGGCTAGGATAGACGTAGCCAACGCCAGAGCGGCACGGCGGAGCACGCCCATTCACGGTCCTTCAGAAGGAGTCAGCATGCCCATTGCAACCCCGGACAAATACGTCGAAATGATTGACCGCGCCAAGGCCGGCGGTTTCGCCTACCCCGCGGTCAATGTCACGTCGTCGCAGACTTTGAACGCTGCCCTGCAGGGTTTCGCCGATGCCGGCAGCGACGGCATCATCCAGGTCTCCACCGGAGGGGCGGCATACTGGTCCGGCGCCTCCGTGAAGGATATGGTGGCCGGATCCCTCGGTTTCGCCGCCTTCGCCCGCGAGGTGGCCAAAAATTACCCCGTCAACGTGGCGCTGCACACCGACCACTGCCCCCAGGACAAACTGGACGGATTTGTGCTGCCCCTGCTGGCTGCTTCGGAGGCCGCGGTGAAGGCAGGCAAGGACCCGATCTTCAACTCCCACATGTGGGACGGTTCCGCCGAGACGCTGGAGGAGAACCTGCGCATCGGCCGTGAGCTGCTGGCCCGCACCTCCGCCGCGCACATGATCCTCGAGGTGGAGATCGGCGCCGTGGGCGGGGAGGAAGACGGCGTGGAGAACGCCATCAATGACAAGCTCTACTCCACCGTGTCCGACGGCCTGGCCACCGTCGAGGCCCTCGGCGCCGGGGAGCATGGCCGCTACATCACCGCCCTGACCTTCGGAAACGTGCACGGCGTGTACAAGCCCGGCGGCGTCAAGCTGCGCCCGGAAATCCTCAAGGATATCCAGGAGCAGGTCGGCGCCAAGCTGGGCAAGGCCAACCCGTTTGACCTGGTCTTCCACGGCGGTTCCGGCTCCAGCCAGCAGGAGATTAAGGACGCCGTTTCCTACGGCGTCATTAAAATGAACATCGACACCGACACCCAGTACGCCTACACGCGCCCCGTGGCTGACCACATGTTCAAGAACTACGACGGCGTGCTCAAGGTGGACGGCGAAGTGGGCAACAAGAAGACATACGATCCCCGGGTCTGGGGAGCGGCTGCCGAAAAGGGCCTGGCGGCCCGCGTTGTCCTCGCTGCCCAGGAACTCGGCTCCGCCGGTAAGACGTCCTAATGTCCGACGAATTCCGCCGGAACCTGCTGGGCCCGGAGCCGACGCTATTGCCGGGCGAACCCGACATTGAAGTCCGGTTGGCGGCAGGAGACGAGGCCGTGGATCTGGCAGCCACGCACCCGACATCGTCACTGCTGTGGGCAATGCTGGCGGACGAGGCCTACGCAGAGGGCCGGATCATCGAGTCCTACGCCTACGCACGGACCGGGTACCATCGCGGGCTGGATGCGCTGCGCCGCAGCGGCTGGCGAGGAACCGGTCCCGTCCCCTTCGAGCACGAGGGGAATCGCGGCTTCCTGCGGGCGCTCTATGCGCTCGGCCGCGCGGCGGGGGCGATCAGCGAGACCGAGGAAGCGGCTCGGATCTCTACGTTCCTCAACGAATCCGATCCGCTGGCCGCGGCCGCCATCGAGGGCCGCTCAGCATAGCACGGGCAGCATCGACCGTGCAGCAGGTGTCCTTCTCAGTTCTGAAAATGACATTTGCTGCACAGTCGTATAAGCCGCCGTCTCGGCCGTGCCGTCTCGGCCGCGCCGGGAGTGGAAGTCGGCTAAACTTGGCGGGTAAGAGCCCCGAACTCTGTGACCCGAAACGGCCGGTGGATTCCGCCGGCCGTTGGTATGGGTACGTGTGTGGGGCATTCTGATGCGTGGCGCACGGCCGGTTGCCCAGCAGGGCCCGCGGCCGGACGTCCAACTGATGGGGGAGTATCCCATGCCCGCAATCGTAATCGTTGGAGCCCAGTGGGGCGACGAAGGCAAAGGCAAGGCAACCGATCTGCTTGGCGGCCGCGTTGACTACGTGGTCAAGCCGAACGGCGGCAACAACGCCGGCCATACCGTCGTCGTCGGCGGTGAGAAGTACGAACTCAAGCTCCTTCCAGCCGGCATTCTGAGCCCTAACGCCGTGCCGATCATCGGCAACGGCTGCGTGGTGAACCTTGAGGCCCTCTTTGCCGAAATCGAGGGGCTGCAGGCCCGCGGCGCCGATACCTCCCAGCTCCGCGTCTCCGCCAATGCTCACCTGGTGGCCCCGTATCATCAGGTGCTGGATAAGGTCACCGAGCGTTTCCTGGGTAAGCGCGCCATCGGCACCACCGGCCGCGGCATCGGACCCGCCTACATGGACAAGGTGGCCCGGCTCGGAATCCGCGTCCAGGATGTGTTCGACGAGTCGATCCTGCGGCAGAAGGTCGAAGGATCGCTGCAGCAGAAGAACGAACTGCTGGTCAAGGTCTATAACCGGCGCGCGATCAGCATCGATGAGACCGTGGCGTATTTCCTCGGCTTCGCCGAGCGCTTGCTGCCGCTGGTCATTGACTCCGAATACGTGCTCAACAAGGCGCTCGACGACGGCAAGGTGGTCCTGATGGAAGGTGGCCAGGCCACGTTCCTTGACGTGGACCACGGCACATACCCGTTCGTGACCTCCTCCAACCCGACAGCCGGCGGCGCCTCGGTGGGGTCCGGCATCGGGCCGACGCGGATCAACCGCGCCGTGGGCATCATCAAGGCATACACGACGCGCGTCGGTGCGGGTCCGTTCCCCACGGAGTTGTTCGACGAAATGGGTGAATACCTGCAGAAGACCGGCGGGGAATTTGGTGTCAACACCGGACGTCCGCGCCGCTGCGGCTGGTACGACGCTGTGCTGGCCCGGTACGCCTCGCGGGTGAACGGCTTCACCGACTACTTCGTCACCAAACTCGATGTACTGACCGGGATAGCGCAGATTCCGGTCTGCGTGGCCTACGACATCGACGGCGAACGCTTTGACGAGGTGCCCATGACGCAGACCGATTTCCATCACGCCAAGCCCATCTTTGCGTACTTCGACGGCTGGACCGAGGACATCACCGGCGCCCGGACCATGGCGGATCTCCCGGAGAACGCGCAGCGCTACGTGCGGGCGCTGGAGTCCATGTCCGGCACCCGGATCTCCGCGATCGGGGTGGGCCCCGACCGGGATCAGACGATCGTGATCCACGACCTCATCGGCAGCTGACCGCCAGCCGAGACGGCACGGGCCCCCACGCGTGCGCTCTTAACGGGCGGCCCGGCAGCGGCTAGGCTGGGAAGATAGAATCCAGCGCAGGAGTGACGATGAAGGTCAGCGTAGGGCAGTTCAATCCGGGCGGTGACGTCGATGGGAATCTCGTTGTCATGCGTCGGCTCGCGGCGAGTGCCCGGGATGGGGGTTCGGCGCTAATCGTGTTCCCGGAGGAGTCCATGTTTTCGGTAGGCCGGGTGGAGGTGGACTTCGCCGCCGCCGTGGACGCCCAGTGGACCTCGTTTGTGCAGGGTCTGTCGCTGATCGCCAGCCAGGTGGGCATCGCCGTCATTGCAGGCGGTTATGAGTCCAGCGGTGAGCAGCGCCCGTTCAACACCCTGATCGCCATCGACGACGACGGCAGAATCCTTGAGACCTACCGGAAGCTGCACCTCTACGATGCCTTCTCCTATCAGGAATCGCAGCGGATCAAACCGGGCGACGGCGGCCTGAAGGTCGTGCCGATCGGCGGCCTGCGGATAGGGATCATGACCTGTTATGACCTGCGTTTTCCGGAAATGGCGCGCGCCCTAGCGGTGCAGGGGGCCGATCTGATCTGTGTGGCGGCCGCCTGGTTCAAGGGCGAACACAAGATCGATCATTGGCAGACTCTGCTCAGGGCCCGCGCTATCGAGAATACCTGCTGGGTGGCCGCCGCCGGAACCTCCAGCGGGCACTGCATTGGCCATTCGGTAATAGTGGATCCGATGGGCGTCCCGCAGGATTTCCTCAAGGACGAGGAGGAAGGGATCGCCACCGCAGCGGTCACCCGGAAGCGCATCGACGAGGTCCGGGAGTTCCTGCCGGTGCTGGCGAACCGCCGGTTGACGAGCAGCTACGAGGTTGTTCCCAACATTACGGCTCCCGGAGCCGTGGACCATTGACGGGCCCGTGGCCGGTGGCTAGTCTCAGGAAGATGGGAGGATTCGATGGACGATAATCAGATTGCCGAGGGTCTGGCGCCGCTGGTACCCATTGGCCTGGAGGACATTCCGCTCGACGGCGAGTGGCTCGAACCTCCCTTCAGCAATGACGAATCCGGCCGCGCCGTCGTCTTCAATGACGGGGATTTCCAGTTTGTGGCCGTGGACCGCAGCACCGGGGCGGTTTACTGCGTCTGTGAGGACGATGAAAGTCTGATGGCTTCCTCGCTGGCCCAGCTGGTGGAAATTGCCACCCTGTGGGGCGCCATTGATAGGGATTCGGTTGGCCCGGAAGACGACGACGCCGATTTCGCCCGGGTGGCGGTCGATTTTGAGACCCGGCTGAAAAAAGTTGATCCCGCGGCGGCCCGGCCCAATGAGTTCTGGTCGCTGTATGCGGAGGAACTCAGCAACAGCAGCTGATCAGCGGCCCGTGACCTGCACAGTGTCAGGCGGTGAGTTGGTCAGGCGGTGAGCTGCCGTTTCGCGGAGATGACTCCGGTGTCGAAGCCGGCCAGCCCGAGTCCGCCGTGGAAACGGGCGTGCTCGATCTTGATGCAGCGGTCCATCACTACCTGCAGACCGGCCGCCGCGGCATTTCGGGCCACTTCCTCGTGCCAGGACCCCAGTTGCAGCCACAGCGTCCGGGCCCCTACTGCGGCAGCTTCCTCCAGCACGCCGGGCAGATCGTCGTGCCGGCGGAAGACATCCACCAGATCCGGGCTCTCGGGGAGGTCGGCCAGCGAAGCATAGGCCGGCTGGCCGAGGATCTCCTTGACCACCGGGTTGACGAAGTAGACCTTGTACCGGCTGGAGGACTGCAGGTAGCTGGCCACAAAATAGGAGGCCCGGGAGGGCTTGTCCGAGGCCCCGACAATGGCAATGGAGGTGGTGTTGCGCAGAATAGTCAACCGCTCCGGCGCCGATGGTCCTGCCCAGGTCCAGGCGTTTTCTTCGGTGCTCGGGCGGTCGGTGGCCGGGACCGACGGGGGACGGCTCATGGGTGTGCTCCGATCGTTGCGGTCTGGACAGGCCCGGCCACCTCGTCCGGCGGAGCGGTGCGCGACGCGGCCAGCGCCTGGTCCAGATCCCACAGAATGTCCTCCAGGTCTTCGAGCCCCACGGAGATCCGGACCAGGTCCTCTGGTACCCCGGCGGCAGCCAGCTTTTCGGCCGAAAGCTGCTGGTGCGTCGTCGAGCCCGGATGGATGACGAGCGTGCGTGAGTCGCCGACGTTGGCCAGGTGGCTGGCCAGCTGCAGCGCCTCAATGAAGCGCTTCCCGGCTTCCCGGCCGCCCTTAACACCGAACGAGAAGACGGAGCCGGCGCCCTGCGGCAGGTATTTGCGGGCCCTTTCGTAGTGCGGGTGCGACGGCAGACCGGCGTAACTGACGTAGCTCACCCGCTCGTCCGCTTCCAGCCATGCTGCCACTTTCCGGGCGTTGGCCAGATGCTCGTCCATGCGCTGCGGCAAAGTCTCCACCCCCTGCAGCAGCTGGAATGCCGACTGCGGGGAGAGTGCGGGCCCGATGTCGCGCAACTGCTCGGAGCGCAGTTTGGTCAGGAACCCGTACTCGCCGAAGTTCCCCCACCAGGACACATTGCCGTAGGACTCCACCGGTTCGGTCATCTGCGGGAAGTTGCCGTTGCCCCAGTTGAACCGCCCGCTTTCGACGACGACGCCGCCAAGGGTGGTGCCGTGGCCGCCGAGGAACTTGGTGGCCGAATGGATCACGATGTCCGCGCCGTGCTCGAAGGGCCGGATCAGGTACGGAGTGCTCAGCGTGGCATCGACGATCAGCGGAATGCCGGCGTCGTGCGCCACCTTGGCCAGCCCCGCAAGGTCGGCCACCTCACCGGAGGGATTGGCGACAATCTCGGTGTAGACGGCCTTCGTGTTAGGCCGGACGGCGGCGGCGTAGTCCGCGGCGTCGGTCCCCGGGACAAAGGTGGTGTCCACGCCGAAGCGGCGCAGTGTCACGTCCAGCGCGGTGATGGTGCCACCGTACAGCTGGGACGACGCGACTATGTGGTCACCCGACCCGGTCAGCGCGGCGAAGGTGATGAATTCCGCCGCCATCCCGGAGGACGTGGCCACGGCGCCGATGCCACCTTCGAGGGACGCTATCCGCTCCTCGAAGGCTGCCACCGTCGGGTTGCCGATGCGGGAGTAAATATTGCCGTATTTCTGCAGCGCAAAGAGGTTTGCGGCGTCGTCGGTGTCCTTAAAGACGAAGGAGGTGGTCTGATAGATGGGCACGGCACGGGCGCCGTGCGTGGCGTCCGGTGTCCCGCCGGCGTGCAGGGCACGCGTTCGGAACCCGAATTTCCGCTCGCTCATCGGATCAGCGCCATTTCCGCGGTCGGCGAGGCATCCGCTGCCTTGAATTCGACGCCGTTCCTGGCCGCCAGCTCGGCTTCCAGAGAGCGGACGAGCGGCATGACGTCGCGGCCGAACGACTGCACTTCCTCCTGGAAGTGCAGGTAGCAGGTCAGCAGCAGGTTCACGCCGATTTTCTTGTATTCAACGATGCGTTCGGCAATCTGCTCCGGCGTCCCGATCAGACCTGTTTTAAAGCCGTCGTTGTACTGGATTAGATCCTCGTAGCTCGAATCCGCCCACATGCCCTTGCCGTCGGCGGTGGCCGCCCCAGCTTCCTGAACGGAGGCCTTGAAACCCTCGACGGCGGGCCGGTGGGCCTTGGCCACGATCTCCCGGAGGGTTTCTTTGGCTTCCTTTCCGGTCTCCCGGGCAATTACAAATCCGTTCAGCCCGAAGCGCGGGGTGCGTCCGGCCGGGACGGCCGCGGCCCGCACCCCGGCGATGTTTTCCGTGAACCCCGCCAGGTCCTTGCCGTTGGAGAAATACCAGTCGGCGACCCGCCCGGCAGTGGCCTGCGCAGCGGTGGAGTTACCGCCGAAGAAGATCTCCGGGTGTGCCCGGCCGGGGATGTCCAGCGGAGCGGGACTGAGGGTGACGTTGTTGATGTCGTAGTACTTTCCGGCTTGCGCGAACTCCTTCTCGGTCCACAGGCCGCGGAGAATACGGATGAATTCCTCCGTCCGGACGTAGCGCTCGTCGTGTTCAAGCCACGGCAGGCCGAAGTTCACGAACTCGTCCTTAAGCCAACCGGAGACGATATTGACTGCCGCCCGGCCGTTGGAGAGATGGTCGGCCGTGATGATGAATTTTGCCAGCACACCGGGCTGCCACATGCCCGGATGGACCGCCGCTATGACCTTGAGCCGCTCGGTGGCTCCGAGCAGCGCCAGCGAGAAGCTGGTTGCTTCATGCTGTTTATCGGCGCCGTAGGACGCGGCGTAACGGGCTTGGGTTAGCGCGTATTCGAAGCCGGCATTCTCCGCGATCCGGGCCAGTTTCTTGTTGTAGTCGAAATCCCAGCCCGGTGCGCTGCTCGACGCAAGCTCATCCTGGGGCCCTCGTCCTCTGCCCGGGCGCGGGTAGCACAGGCCAGGGTTGCTGCGGCATCAATGAGCCAGATCTCTCAGCCGCTCGGGATGGTCACCTTCCACTATCCTTTTCCGATGGCGGCGGGCCAAGATTGTTGCGCCGCGTTGCGTTTGGCCTGTGGGCCAGTGCCAGCCGGATTCCGGCGATGGCGGATTCATTCTGCGGGGAGGTGGTGTCGCCCAGGGCTTTCTCCTCGAAGAGTTGGGTGAGCAACCGTCGCATGATTTTGCCGGAGCGGGTCTTGGGAACACCCGGAACAACGACGACGGCGGCGGCGTGGCCGGTCCAGCCGGATCGGGGAATAGATTGGACTGCGCCGGGACGCCCTCCGGGAACCAGCCCATCAGCGAGCGGATCGGGGCCGGGGCCGTGTAGTAACTGGTGACCCGGTAAGGCTCGATGATTTCCAAATGCCGGCCCCGGTCCGGGGTGTGTCCGGAGTGCCCTCGAAGATCACCTGGCTGGCGCCGTTGAGCAGCGGCCCGTACATCTCATAGCTGTGGGCGTCCTTGACCCGTTGCACCGGATCCGGGTTCAAAGGCCTCCGGAACATGGACGTCGGGCGCTGCCCCGACGGCATCATGCCACCAGATAACCACCCGGTCGCCCCTGCCGATACCGTCAGCGCGGTGGTGCCTTGGTCGGGGCGGGCCGTCAGCGGATGGACGTCGCTGCCACCTGGGCTTGTCGGGACCACTAGTTGCCGCTGGGCGACGGTCTTGGGATGCTGGTTACATGTCTTCCCTCCCCGCGACGTTCGCCGAGGACGTCATCGATCAGCCAGCACGGGCCCAGTTCGAGGTGTTCCTCGACGAGCACCGAAATGCGCTCGATGGCTGTCTGAATGGGATGACCGAGGAGCAGGTGCGCCAATCGTTGGTGCCCTCCCGTACGACGCTGCTGGGTTTGGTGAAGCACGCGACCTTCGTCGAGAAGGTCTGGTTCGACGAAGCCGTTACGTGCCGGTCGCGCGTCGAGATCGGCATCCCCGCGACGCCAGATGAGTCGTTCATCCTCGATGACGACGACACCATTGCCACCATTCAACGGGCACACCGCGAGGCATGCGAGTCATCACGCCTCGCGTCATCATCCTTGGGGCTGGACGACATGGTCCACGGCAACCGGCGCGGGCCGCTCCCGCTGCGCTGGGTGTATCTTCACATGCTGCGCGAGCTCGCTCAGCACTGCGGGCACGCAGACATCCTGCGCGAGCAGCTAATCAGCGAGTAGCGCGTGGCGTCCGCTCGTGCTGCGGACAGCGCGCGTAACAGTCACACACCGCCCAAGCGCTTCCGCCCAGCAGTTGCACCCAGCAGTTGCGCCCAGGCGGGATTGCACGCTCGGCGTCACCGGGACGCGAGTAGGCTCGGGCTATGGTGAAAGTCAATGATCAGCACGTCATTGCCACGTTGCTGAGCACCCCGGCCAGGTGGGCCGTCGTCGGCCTCTCCAACAACCCCCGACGCGCGGCCCTCGGCGTGTCCGGATTCCTGCAGCAGCAGCTCGGGATGGACATCATTCCGGTGTCCCTGAAGGGCGAGGATGTGCACGGCGCCACCGGCTACAAGTTGCTCGCCGACGTGCCAGGGCGCGTCGATGTGGTGGATTGCTTCGTCAATTCGCAGCGGGTCGGCGCGGTGGTGGACCAAGCCATTGCCATTGGTGCCGGGGCGGTGTGGCTGCAGCTTGGCGTTATTGATCACGGCGCGGCGGAGCGAGCTGCCGCGGCCGGCCTCAACATCGTGATGGACCGCTGTCCGGCCGTCGAGGCGCCACGGTTAGGGCTGGGCCGCTGACCTCGGATCCCCACAGTGCACGTCCTGCCATGTTGAGATTTTCGGCCTGACCCGCAGGCCCCGCCTACGGGTAGGATGTATTCTGCACGTCCTGCGGGCAGCGACCGGGGCCTATCCCGTGGCGGCCAGGCAATCCAGGTCTGCAAGTGTGTAGTCCATGTCTCCGCAGTCCATTCATGTGCAATTTGTATTGTCGTCTCGCAGCTAGGAAAGCAGTGGCCCGTCATCTCGGCTTCCTCCGGCACCCGGCCCGCCGGATAGGGATCGCGCTCACCCTTCTCGGGCTCTCCGTTCTGGTCCTGACGGGCGTTTGGGGTGCCGGTGATGCGGGGCCGACGTCGTCGGACGGCCGGTCTGCTACGGTGACCGCCTCCGCGACGGCTCCCGTGCCAACAACGATGGCGGCGGATGCTGCAACAGCGCAGTCGACACCAACCGCGTCCGCTGCCGTTCCCACGGCGGCACCGGAGACAAGCGCGGCCTCTGTCACGCCGTCGTCGTCCCCGGCAGCTGCGGAGCCGCCCTTGGTCCCGGACTACATTCTTCCACCGGTCACCGACGGCATGGTGCCGGTGCTGACCAAGGTCCCGACCGAGCAGAAGGTGGTTTTTCTGACCATCGACGATGGCGCCACCAAGACGCCGGCGGAACTCCAGATCCTGAAGGCCAATGGGATCAAGGCGTCGCTGTTCCTGTCCCGGACGTTCGTCAGTGACAACCCGGGCTTCTTCAAGGACTTTGTGGCGGACGGCAGTCTTGTTGAGGACCACACGGTCAGCCACCAGCTGAACTTCATCCACTTGTCCTATGAGCAGCAGAAGGCGGAGATCTGCCAGATGGCCGATTTCGCAGCGGCGAATTACGGCCGCCGCCCGGTCTTCTTCCGACCGCCCGGCGGTCCCTACACCAATGTCACCCGCAAGGCGGCCGCGGACTGTGGGATGAAAGCCATCATCGACTGGGAAGCTAAGGCCAATGCCGGCGGCATGGATTATCAGTACGGCAGCGCGCTGCGGCCCGGGGAGATAGTACTGATGCACTTCCGGCCCGAGTTTGCCGCGGACATGCAGGCCTTCCTGACGGCGCAAAAGGCGGCAGGGCTCAAAGTGGTCCTGCTCGAGGATTATCTGCAGACCGGCTGAGTGCAGGCCTGGGGCACGGCTATAGACCGCGCCGACGGCGGTGCACGAGGTTCCGGACCGCAGGCCGCCGGTATAGGCTCCAGCTGTGGATAGACAACAGCTCCGGCGGCTTTGCTTGGCTCTGCCCGGGACCCTGGAGGACTTCCCGTTCGGGCCGGAATCGTCTGTGTTCAAGGTAAGGGCGCCTGTCAGTGGAAGTTTCCGGCACGAATCCAAGATCTTTGCGTTGAGTAATCTGAGCGCCGCTCCGCTCTCCGTGAGCCTGAAGTGCGAGCCTGAACTGGCGCGGCAGCTGCGGGCCGCGCACCCGGAAATCACGGGAGCCTACCACCTCAATAAGAACCACTGGAATGGTGTTGTCTGCGATGCGGGACTGGAAGACACGATGATTGCGGACATGATTGAGGACTCCTACGATCTGGTGGTGGCAACGCTGACGAAGGCCCAGCGAGAGGCCCTCGGCTGGCGCCGGATCATTGAATCCGGAACAGCCGAATGAGGCATCCCGGGCAGGGAGAACTGACCTATCCCCAGCGCGGGCTGACGCGCCTCCTCGCGTTGGGGCAGGGCTCGCAGGACCCGGTGGCGCAGGACCCGCTGGCGCAGGACCCGGTGGCGCGGGACCCGGCGCAGCACCCGGTGGCGCAGCACCCGGTGGACCCCGCCGAGCAGGGAATCAGGGAATCCCGCTGGCCGGCAGGATATACACGGGTGGAGAAGAGCATCACCGTAGGGTACGGAGCGGCAGTATACCTGCGGCTGGCGGAGGCAGTCTTGGGCTGGGACATTCAGCGTGGTGCGGGGCTCACGCTGCGGGGCCCCGAGCGGGCCGTCCCCGGGGCAAGGGTGATCAGCGGCTTCGGTATCGGAGACTTGAGGTTGCCGGTTCCGTGCGAAGTCGTTTGGGCGCAGGAGCCGACCGCCGTCGAATCGGAAGACGGCAGGAACTTCCGGCCGCAGCTGGCCGGCTTCGGCTACGGGACTCTGCCGGGTCACCCGGCGAGCGGGGAGGAGGCCTTCGTCGTGCGGCTCGACGAGGACGGGAGTGTCCGGTTTGATGTGCTTGCGTTCAGCAGGCCAGCGGATCTGATTTTCCGTCTTGCCGCTCCTGTCGCGGCCCTTTCCCAGCGGCTGGTCACCCGGCGATATCTGCAGGCGGCCCGGCACATCGCCTCCGCGCCGCCCCGGGGCTAGAAACAACCGCAGAACCGGATAAACCGGACCGACGGCGCAAGGGTAGTCACGTAAACCGAGCCGACGGCGCAAAGGGCGTCACGCCGTCGTCCTACCTCATTGGACGCCCTGCCGTCCATCATCCACTGTGCTGCAGGTGTACGATCACGGCCGGAAAGGGACACCTGCCGCACAGTCGATGGCAGGCTAGTCGAAGTAGCGCGGGAGCGTTCCCTCATGGGCTTCCCGGAGCTCGTGCAGGGACAGTTCAAACTGCCCCTGCACCTCAAGTGAACCGGACTGCGCGTCCACAATGCCGATCCGGATGGCCGGGAAGGCGCGTGCGGTGCACATGTCAGTGAATCGGATTTCCTCCGACCGCGGTACGGCGACGACGGCGCGGGCCTGCGATTCGGAGAACAGCAGGGTGAAAGCGTCCACGCCGTCGCGTTCGCAGACCTCATCCAGACCTACGCGTGCGCCCACATTGAAACGCAGCGAGGACTCCACCAGCACTGCCGCGAGACCGCCCTCGGACAGGTCATGGGCGGAATCGACCATGCCGTCCCGGGAGGCGTTGATCAGGATCTCGCCGAGCTGGCGCTCGAGCGACAGATCGGCTTTGGGCGGCTGACCGCCCAGATGACCGCGCAGGTTGGCCCACTCGGAACCGTCCAACTCGTCCGCCGTGGTGCCCAGCAGGTAGATCGCCTGGCCGTCCTCAACCCAGCCCGACGGCGTGCGCCGGGCGACGTCGTCGAACACGCCCAGCACGCCGACCACGGGAGTCGGGTGGATCGCAATGCCGCCGGTCTGGTTGTACAGCGACACGTTGCCGCCGGTGACCGGAACGCCCAGCTCCCTGCAGCCGTCGGAAAGGCCGCGGACGGACTCGGCGAACTGCCACATGACCTCGGGGTCCTCAGGCGAGCCGAAGTTCAGGCAGTCCGTGACCGCGAGCGGCCGTGCGCCGGAGGTGGCGACATTGCGGTAGGACTCCGCCAGCGCCAACCGCGCGCCCTCATACGGGTTCAGGTACGAGTAGCGGCCGTTGGCGTCCGTGGAAATGGACACCCCCAGCCCGGTTGACTCGTCAACGCGGACCACGCCGGCGTCGTCGGGCATCGCCAGCGCCGTGTTGCCCTGCACATATCGGTCGTACTGGTCGGTGACCCAGTCCTTGGAGCACATGTTCGGGGATGCCATGAGTTCGACGACGGCGGCTGCCAGGGTGGCGCCGTCGGCCGGCCGTCGGGCGGCGGCAGGGGAGGCGGTAAACGAATCCGCCTGCACGCCGTCGAGCCATTGCGGGCGGTGATATGGGCGGTCATACACGGGGCCCTCGTGGGCCACCGTGCGAGGATCCACGTCCACGATCGTCTCGCCGTCCCAGTCGATGATGAGCCGGCCGGTGTCCGTGACCTCGCCCAGCCAGGAGTATTCCACGGCCCACTTGTCCATGATCGCCTCAAAGGCAGTGACGTTCTCCGGCGTGACCACGGCCATCATGCGTTCCTGCGACTCGGACATCAGGATTTCACCCGGCGTCAGGCTCGGGTCGCGGAGCAGCACCTTCGTCAGTTCGACGTGCATGCCGCCGTCGCCGTTGGATGCGAGCTCCGAGGTGGCACAAGAGATGCCGGCAGCGCCGAGATCCTGGATGCCTTCCACCACGGAGGCCTTGAACAGTTCCAGACAGCATTCAATGAGCACCTTCTCCGCGAACGGATCGCCCACCTGCACCGCGGGGCGCTTGGACGGTTTGCTGGAATCGAAGGATTCGCTGGCCAGCACCGATGCGCCGCCGATGCCGTCTCCACCGGTGCGGGCGCCGAAGAGCACCACCTTGTTGCCGACCCCGGAGGCATTAGCCAGCCGGATGTCCTCGTGCCGCATCACACCCACGGCCAGCGCATTCACCAGCGGGTTACCCTGATACACGGCGTCGAAGACCACCTCGCCGCCGATGTTCGGCAGGCCAAGGCAGTTACCGTAGCCGCCGATCCCGGAGACGATGCCGTGCACCAGGCGCGCCGTATCCGGGTGGTCGATGGCGCCGAAACGCAGCGGATCCATCACCGCAACCGGGCGCGCGCCCATCGAAATAATGTCGCGGACAATGCCGCCCACGCCTGTTGCCGCACCCTGGTAGGGCTCCACGAAAGAGGGATGGTTGTGCGATTCGACCTTAAAGGTTACCGCCCAGCCGTCGCCGATGTCCACCACGCCGGCGTTCTCGCCGATGCCCACCAGGAGATGTTCCTTCATCTCATCGGTGACCTTGTCGCCAAACTGGCGCAGATGGTTTTTGGAGGACTTGTAGGAGCAGTGCTCACTCCACATCACTGAGTACATGGCCAGCTCCGCCGCGGTGGGACGGCGGCCCAGAATCTTCACGACCTCGTTGTATTCGTTTTCCTTCAGGCCCAGTTCGGCCCACGGGAGCGGCGTGTCCGGCGTGCCGGCCGCGTGTTCCACCGAGTCAATGTTGAACTTCCTGGTCTCCACGGTTTGGCGCTCCCCGCTCATTTTGTGCCTCCAACAAGCTTATTAAGCACCGAGGTGAAAAAACCCAGACCATCCGTGCCGGTGCTGCGGACGCCGGCGGATTCCGGGCCGTAACCGGCCTCAACCGCGTGCTCCGGGTGCGGCATCAGGCCGACGACGTTTCCGGCGGCATTGCTGATGCCGGCTATGTCGCGGCGCGAACCATTCGGGTTCATGCCGACGTAACGGAACACCACCCGGCCCTCCGCCTCGAGCGCATCCAACGTCTTTTCGTCCGCGATGTACTGGCCGTCCTGGTTCTTCAGCGGGACGGTGATCTCCTGGCCGGCCGCATATTCGGACGTCCACCACGTGCTGTTGTTCTCCACCCGGAGCGTCTGATCGCGGCAGATGAACTTCAGATGATCGTTCTTGAGCATGGAGCCGGGGAGCAGATGCGACTCGGTGAGGATCTGGAAGCCATTGCAGATGCCCAGCACCGGAAGCAGGCTTGCCGCCTTGTCCGAGTCCGCGGCCCGGGCGATCTCCTGCATCAACGGTGCAAAGCGCGAGATCGCGCCGGCCCGCAGGTAGTCACCGTAGGAGAAGCCTCCCGGGATGATCACGGCGTCCACGCCGCGCAAGGCGTCCGGGCCGGTGTCAGCGTGCCAGAGTTCGACGGCGGTCCCGCCGGCAATGCGCACGGCGCGGGCAGCGTCGCGGTCATCGAGAGAACCGGGAAAAGTGACGACGCCGATCCTGGCCCCGGCAAGAGGGGATACGGCAGCCTCGGCCAAGGACGTGTCAAGCAAGGCAGAGCCGATGAGAGGAGTTTCGGTCATGGTCAGTCCGCCACAACTTCGACGCTGACCACGTCTTCGATGACCGGGTTGGAGAGCATCCTCTCGGCCGCTTCGCGGGCCTGTTGCAGAATCTCAGGCGTCACCTCACCGTCGACGGTCAGCTCAAAGCGCTTGCCCTGCCGCACGGAACTAAAACCGGTGAAGCCCAGCCGGGGAAGCGCCCCGACGATGGCCTTCCCCTGCGGGTCGAGGATCTCGGGTTTGGGCATGACATCGACAACGATCCTGGGCATCCGTCGAACTCCTGATGGTAAAGTGGTGGCCGCGGAAGGTGCCGTCTCACGCTGTGGTGCCGGGTCTCCCCGCCGGTGAAGATAGCGCTCCGCGAGCTTGCCTGTCCATTCTACCGGGAGGTGCGCGGGGGCTGCGAACCCGAGCTCCGCCGACGCAGGTTCCCCGGTTCCTTGCCACAACGGGCCCGCAGCGGCAGGATGCACTCATGTGGGTCGGTTGGATTGAGTTCGACATTCTTCTCGGCGAAACGCATTCGCTCAAGCAAAAACGCTCCGTGGTGCGCCCGTTGGTGAACGAGCTCCGCCATCGCTTTGAGCTGTCAGCAGCTGAAACGGGAAGCCAGGACCTGTTGCGCCGGGCACAAATCGGCATTGCCGCGGTAGCCGCAGACGGCGGCCACGTCGTGGCGGTGCTTGATGCCGCCGAACGGCTGGTTGCAGCCCATCAGGAAGTGGAATTGCTCAGCGCCCGCCGCCGGCTCGCCAGCGGCGCCGACGAGTGAAACATTTCCCCGTTGCTTGAAACGTGACTAGGACCACACTATGGTGGTAGGACGTTCTATGTAGCACGTGTAATCAATCTGTCTTGAGAGGTCTTCGTCGATGCAGCTGCCAATTAGTGTCCTGTCTTTGAGGAAACAAGTGAGGAAACTTGACAGAAGGAAGCTCCGGTGGCGGCGGGCGGGTAAAGCTGCCGCGGCGGGCATGGCTGCCGCGGCCCTGATCGTTTCGGTGGCAGTGCCGGCCAGCGCGGCACTGAACCCCTTTCCGGCGGACGGCACCACCCCGACGTCTCCACCGGGCAGCTACACCGAGCAGGTGCTGGCCAGCAACGGCGACAACGCCATCGATCCGGTCTTGGGCCGGTATTACCGCATTGTCGGGATGGCCGATCTGGGAAACGGCGTTCTGCTCGCCGCCTACGACGGACGGCCCGACGGCGCTGACGCCCCGTCCGCCAACTCGATCGTGCAGCGGCGCAGCACCGATAACGGTGTGACCTGGGGCGCTCCGACCTACATCGCCCGCGGACAGGCAAGTTCCGGCGGGTCGCAGCGGTACGGCTTCAGCGACCCTAGCTATGTGGTGGACAAGACGACCGGCGCCGTCTTTAACTTCCACGTGTACTCCAAGAATCAAGGTTTCGGCGGCAGTGTTATCGGCAACGATGATGCAAATCTGAACGTGATCAGCAGCGAGGTCTCGGTCTCGACCGATGGCGGTTTGAGCTGGTCAACGGACCCGGCCAATCAGCCTGCCCTGCCGACGCCGTCGAGCTATTTAGCGGGCTCCAAATACGCTGACTTCGCCGGACCGTTGATTACGAACGTGGTCAAGCCCAACGGCACGACTGTAGCCGGCGTCAATAACGTCGGTGGCGTTGTCAGCATGTTCGCCAGCTCGGGCGAGGGCATCCAACTTAAATACGGGGCCCACGCGGGACGGCTAATCCAGCAGTTTGCCGGAAAAATTATCCAGCCCAACGGCAGCAGCACCATCCAGGCCTACAGTGTCTATTCCGACGACCATGGCAAGACCTGGCAGATGGGCGCGCCAACCGGAACCGCGATGGACGAAAACAAGTCAGTCGAGCTCTCCAACGGTAACGTCATGCTGAACTCGCGGGACAATGCCGGCGGACACGGGCGCAAAACGGCTATCTCGACCGACGGCGGCGTCAGCTACGGTGCGGTCACCAATAACGCGTCGCTGATTGACCCGACCAACAACGCGGGCCTTACGCGGATGTACCCCGGGGCTGCCTCGGGCTCGGCGGATGCGAAGAAGCTGTTGTTTTCCAACGCCGCCAGTACATCCAGCCGCAGCAACGGCACCGTCCGGTATTCCTGTGACGATGGCGCCAGCTGGAGCAGCGCACGCCAGTTCAAGTCCGGTGCCATGTCGTATTCCACCATCACAGCCCTGAGTGACGGGACCTTCGGCGTGTTGTATGAGGGCGACAACAACACCATCACGTTCGGCAAATTCGACGAAGCGTGGCTTGCCCCGCTGTGCGCCAGCGTCACGGCAGCTCCCGCTTCGGTTCCCAATGGCGCAAGCACAACGCTCAATTTCAGCATTACCAACAAGGATTCCCAACCGCTCCCGGCCAGTACGCTCTCGCTGCAGGACGCCGTGGACTGGACCTCGGATGCGGTCCATGTCCCCGCCGTCCCGGGCGGCGCCACGGTGACGATCCAGCTGCCGGTGACGTCGCCGTCGTACCTGAAAGCCGGTAACCGGACGCTGACCGGCGTGCTCGACACCGGAACCGGCAAAATCCAGACGGCGGCGATCGTGACCATCACCGGCGGTGCCACCGCCAACGTCACGGGAGCCTACGTATACGGTCAGCGCAATGATGCCGGCCGCGACCTGGCAGCCAGCCCCTATGGGACAGGCGATGCCGTCCCCTACCAATTCAAGGTTTACAGCGCCGGGAACATCACGGAATCAGTTCGGCCGATTTCCGGGACCTTCTTTCCGTTTATTCCGGCCGACGGCGCCGGAAACTGCCGTTTCGGTGCCCTCGCCGTGGGCGCCTCCTACCTGTGCTCAACCCCCAAGCACACGGTGACGGCGGCCGAAGCCGCGCAGGGTTACTTCGTGCCGACGTCAAGCTGGGTCACCGGCGTGGACAACAACTCGGTGGACCATACCTTCGCCGTCACCGGAGACGAAGTAGACCTGCTGGTCCGTAACCCGGCGCTGTCCGGCACCGTCAGCGCCCACTGGACCGCGGGGACGCCGGGCTGGCCCTACGCCGTAGCCGGGGACACCATCAAATACAGCTACACGGTGTCCAACACCGGCAACGTGGCCCTGAGCAACCTGGCCGCCGGCGGAATCAGCTTCTCCCAGTCCGCTCTTGGGGTCGGAGAATCCGCCACCGCCGCGAGCAGCTACACGTTGACGGCTGCGGACATTGCCGCCGGGCACGTAGCCGGAGTTTCGATCGCCGTGACCGCCGGGAATGGGGCCAAGCCGGCGGCACTGCAGCTGACGGGGCAACCAACGCTCCTGTTGGTGCAGCCCGCGAAGCCCGACTTCAGCCCCGCGTTGTCCGTGCAGATGCTGGAGGGAGCTCCGCCGGTTGACCTGGGACTGGGGACGGACAAATACCATACGGGTCAGACGGTGACGGTGCACAACGCTGAGTTCGGCCAGTGGTACTACGTCTACCTGAACAAGCGCAGCACGCCGACCGGGTGGTACTTTCCGAACCAGCAGAACAGCTTCGAGTTTGTGCTGCCGGCCGATGCCAAGAACGGCATGGACGACCTTGTCGTGCTGGATTCGGCAGGACGTCAGCTCTCCTTCGGCGCCCTGCAGGTGACGCCTTCCGGCAGCAAATAGACGCAGTTAGCGCCCGGCACACGGGCAGCGAGGGCCGCCATCGGCATAACCCCGACGACGGCCCTCGCGGCAGCTTAAGGCAACGGCGCGGCCTAAGGCAGCGGCGCGGGCCAAGGCAACGGCGCGGCCTAAGGCAGCGGCGCGGCCTAAGGCAGCGGCGCGAGCGCGTCCAGCAGCCTTGTCCGCAGCTGCGCGGAGCGGGTGCTGAAATGCCGCTGCTGGGCGACGTACTCAGATTTTCCCGCCGGGGTTTCGATGGCGATCGGCGGATAGCCCCAGTCGGAAAGGTCATAGGGCGAGGCCTTCATGTCCATGGCGCGGATCTGCCACGATAATTCGAAGCAGTCCATGAGCAGCTCGCTGGAGAGCCCCGGCACAAGTTTGTAGGCCCACTTGTAGAGATCCATGTTCGCGTGCAGGCAGCCCGGCTGCTCGAGGTCGCGCTGGTTCGCCCGTGTTGGAGACAGCTCATTCAGCGGCACGGCCTGCGGAGTGTAAAAACGGTAAGCGTCAAAATGGGAACAACGGATCCGGCTTCCCTCCACAACCTCATCCGTGCCGGCGGAACCCAGCCGCAAGGTAAGGTATTCGTGCCTTACCTGGTTGGCCTCCTGCCGGTAAACCATCGCCCATTCGTGCAGACCGAAGCATCCGAACTGGGCCGGGCGTGTGGCGGTGCGGGCCAAAATAATCCGGGCGAAGTCAATGGCTTCGCGCCGGTCGGCCCGGAAGGCTTCGCCGTCGAAGGTGATACCCAAGCGGCCTAGTGGCAACCCCGCGGCCCGGCATTCTTCGTCGTTGGCCTGGCGGTAGTGCTTCCAGTCCAACCGGCACACGGCCTCCTGCCCTGTTAATATGACGCCGGCACCGGGATGCCAGCGCCTGAGCTGGCCCGGTTTGTGCGAGTAGTAGGTGAACAGAAAGTCCTCAACCGGATGTTTGAGCCCGGCCGACCGCCGTTTCAGATACGGATCCGCATACTGCGCCACGCGAAGCTCGTGGGCCTCCTGCCGCGGCAGCCACCGGGACGGATCCAGCACAAGCGGGGGAAGCTGGTCGCAGGTCATCACCCTCCCATTGTCCCAGCCCAATGCGTCCTGCGGTGTCCGGCCCGTGCGGTCCGAATTAACCGGCCCTGGGTGCCGCTCGTGCGGGTCCGGATTTACCGGCCCTGCGTTGCGGCAATCAGTCTGGTCATTGTCACGTGCAGCGCTTCGATGTCCGTCGCGCTCAGCCCCAGTTTCTCCGCCATGGTCCCCGGTACCGTAAGGGCCTTTGCCCGCAGCGCCCGCCCAACGTCCGTCAACTCGATGGCCAAGGCGCGTTCATCGTCGCGGGAACGGCTGCGGTTGATGAATCCGGCGGATTCCAGCCGCTTCAGCAGCGGCGACAATGTGGCTGGCTCCAGCAGCAAAGCGGCGCTGATGTCTTTGACCGTCCGCGGGTTCCGTTCCCACAGGGCGAGCATCACCAGATACTGCGGATGCGTCAGTCCGAGCGGTGCCAGCACCGGTTTGTAGGCACTCACCACACTTCGCGAGGCCACGCTGAGCGCGAAGCAGAGCTGCCTTTCAAGCAACAGGCTGTGCACGCTTGACTCCATGGCGCTCCTCCCCAGATCCGTGAGCGGACCGGCTGATGTTTCATTAGTGCCCTCATAGTAAGCGTACTATTGATCAGGAATGGCCGTTGCAGGGATGAGGGACGACATGCAGGACGATAGCTTCGTAGCGAAGTTCATGAGGACAACCGGCAAACTCCGGGCAGTTTTTGGCCCGGCCAACAGCAGCTCGCTCGATCACGAGATGACCGAGGACAATAAACGGCTCCTGGCACAGCAGCAAGTCGACGCCCTGCAGTGGGAAACCGCGCGGCGCCCCGACGGCAGCACCTATTTGGTTCCCAGGGATGGGAACGATCAGTCACTACGCTGATCCGGCTGGACGGGTCCGACAACGCGCGCGGTTCCATTTCCGGCCATGAAGCGTAAAATTGGCGCATAGGAGCATCACTCGGGCGTATTTGGAAGGGGGTGTTGGCCGTGGCAGAGAAGCAGCCATTCGTTGGCCGTTTTATGCGGTTCACCGATCATCTGCAGCGCGTTTTCGGACCGGCGGATCATCTGGATAGTGATACGCCGGTGGTTCATCGGCATGATGAATTCGAGAAGGCCTCCGAAGATGATCTGGCCCAGTTCGAGGTTGAGACAGACTCCGAAGGCCATCATTATGCGGTGCGCAAGCCGCACGAAGGGTAGCTCGGCGAAGTTCGTACCAGCGTAAAGGCAGGTCAAAAATGGCGGGGCGGCAAGGCGGACGGCGTAAGCCGCCCGCCTTATTGTCAGATCGAAAGCCGCCCATCCGGTAGGCGGGGCTTAACCTGCCCACCTTGTTCGAGGGGCGCAATCCGCCGACCGAGTCAGCGGCCGGTGCCGCCGTACACGGTCACTTCATCGTCGCCGTCGAGGTCAAAGGCTTGGTGCACAGCACGGACGGCCGTGTCCAGCAGATCCGCCCGGGTAACCACGGAAATGCGGATCTCCGATGTGGAAATCAAGTCAATGTTGACGCCAGCGTCGGACAGCGCCTTGAAGAACCGGTAGGAAACGCCCGGGTTGGACCGCATGCCCGCGCCGATCAGCGACAGCTTGCCGATCTCGTCGTCGTAAATCAGAGCATCAAAGCCGACCGACTCCTGGGCGGCACGCAGGGCATCAAGTGCCTCGGCGCCTTCCACCATCGGGAGGGTGAAGGAAATGTCCGTCCGCCCCGTTCCCCTTGTGGAAATGTTCTGCACAATCATGTCGATATTGGAATGTGCGCCGGCAATGATCCCGAAGATTTCCGCCGCCTTGCCCGGAATGTCCGGGACGCCGACAACCGTGACTTTGCCTTCGGACCGGTCGTGCGCGACGCCGGAGATGATTGGCTGCTCCAAGGCAACTCCCTCTGAGAACTTGATTTTGTCGTCGGGGCTGGGCAGGACCCAGGTCCCCTCATGGTCGCTGAACGAGGACCGCACATGGATTGGCAGGCCGAAACGGCGGGCATATTCAACGCAGCGCAGGTGCAGAATCTTCGCTCCGGAGGCTGCCATTTCCAGCATTTCCTCGCTGGAGATTCTGTCGATTTTTCTGGCGCTGGCAACCACCCGCGGGTCCGCTGTGTAAACGCCGTCGACATCCGTATAAATTTCGCAGACATCCGCATCCAACGCCGCTGCTAAGGCAACCGCTGTCGTGTCGGAACCGCCGCGTCCCATGGTGGTGATTTCGTGTGTCTGTCGGCTCATGCCTTGAAAACCGGCCACAATCGCGACATTGCCTTTGTCCAGAGCCGTGCGCACCCGGTGCGGATCGACGTCGATGATCCGGGCCTTGCCATGGATACCATCCGTGATCATGCCAGCCTGGCTGCCCGTAAAGGACTGCGCCACGCCGCCATGGTCATGGATCGCCATGGCCAGCAGCGCCATTGAGATGCGCTCGCCGGCGGTCATCAGCATGTCCAGCTCGCGGGCCGGGGGGCGTCCGGCGACCTGGGACGCCAAGTCCAAAAGTTCGTCGGTGGTGTCGCCCATCGCGGAGACGACGACGACGACCTCGTTGCCGGCGCGCTGAGTCTCCACCACGCGCCGGGCAACCCTCTTGATCCCGGCGGCGTCGGCCACAGAGGATCCACCATATTTCTGAACAATTAAGCTCATGCGTGCCTACTCATCGGCTAACCACTGACAATCTCCTGGTTGATTCATAGAGGCCATGCGACATCTGCGGCGCGTCAGGCGGGTGGGTCTAGTTTATCGCTCATACTTCGATGAACTGAATTTGTGGCGGCAGTAAGACACGGCGACGGTCTATGCCATGCTGGTCTCGGTTCACGAAAGCGTTTTACCGGGAGGAAAGCAGCATGCCAGCTTGGCGCGTCAGGGATTTTCATTCGTCCGACATGGATGCCGTACTGCGTCTGTGGGAGCGGTCGCGGACGGCCGGCGTCGAGCCTGTCTACGCGCTGTCGGAGGTCCTTGCCTCCTGTGAAAAGGACCATGCCGTGATCGCCGTTCAGGGCGAAGTAGTGGTCGGCGCCGCGGTTGCGCGGGCCGCCCATGATCAGGGTTGGATAGTTTTCTTTGCAATCGACGACGATTCCAGAGACCAGGGGATCGGCAGTGGACTGCTGGCGGCCATCGAAAGCCGCATGGCCCCGCGGGGGTTGACGAAGCTGTCGACGCTGATGCCCGAAACCGAAGGCCGGGTGGATGCGCTGCTGCATGCCGGTTTCCAGGATAAGAAGCATCTGCGCTACTTTGAGCGGGAAATTCCGGTGCAGCGCCAGGAAATGGGGCTGCTGAGTGAGCTGGGCGGCCGGTTGTTGCCGCGGCACTTGTGGAACGCCGTCGGCGGCATGCAGAAGGAGAAGGAACTGCTGGAGCGCCGGCTGGTGCTGCCGCTGGCTTCTCCGGATCTCGCAGATCAGTACGGCGTCGTGCCACCCCGGGCGGTGGTGTTATTCGGCCCTCCCGGAACGGGGAAAACTACATTTGCAAAAGCGATCGCCTCCCGCTTGGAGTGGCCGTTTGTGGAGGTCTTCCCATCCCGGCTGGCCTCGGATCCGAAGGGTCTGGCCGGGGCGTTGAGGGAAACATTCCTCGAGATCTCCGAACTGGAGCATGCCGTCGTCTTCATCGACGAAGTCGAGGAGATCGCGGCCCAGCGTCAGGGGGAGCCACCGTCGCCGCTGCAGGGAGTCACGAACGAACTGCTCAAAATCATCCCGGCGTTCCGGGACCAGCCCGGGCGGCTGCTGGTCTGCGCGACCAACTTTATCCGCGCCCTCGACTCGGCGTTCCTGCGCCACGGCCGCTTCGACTACGTTATTCCGATCGGACTGCCCGACGAGGCCGCCCGGTACGCCATCTGGCAGCGATACGTCCCCCAGGACGTGGCTGACGACGTTGATTTGGACCTGCTCGTCGGCGGGACCGACGGCTTTTCCCCGGCAGACATCGAGTTTGCTGCCCGGAAGGCATCGCAGCGGGCGTTGGAACGGGCGGTCTACGGACAACCAAGCGGTGCCGCTGGTGCAGCTCATGGTGCGGGCGTCCCGGACGGCGCTGATGGCGCGGCAGAAGCCACTGACGACGACGGGACTCAGGTTAGCGCCAAGGCGGGACCGTCGACTGCGGAATATCTGGAAGCCATTGCCGCAACCCGTGCGACCGTCTCGGCCGAGGTGGCTCAGGAATTCCGAGAGGATATCGAACGGATCAGCCGGCTCTAGGCTGTGGAGACGCGAACCGCCTAACCTGTCGTTTCCCTCAGCCGATGGCGCTGCGACGGCCCTCGAAAGCCCGGCCGAGCGTGACCTCGTCCGCGTACTCGAGGTCACCACCGACCGGGAGCCCGGAGGCCAGCCGGGTAATGCGAATACCGATGGATTTGAGCATCCGGGCCAGATATGTTGCGGTCGCCTCGCCTTCCAGGTTGGGGTCCGTGGCGATAATGACTTCTTCGATCTGATTGTCGTTGAGCCGCGTCAGCAGCTCGCGAATGCGCAGCTGCTCCGGCCCGATTCCGGCAATCGGATTGATGGCGCCGCCGAGCACGTGGTAACGGCCACTGAAGGAACGAGTGCGCTCGACCGCGACCACATCCTTGGACTCCTCGACAACGCAGATCACTGTAGGATCCCGCCTCGAATTACGGCAGATATTGCAGGTGTCCTGCTCCGTGACGTTGCCGCAGATGGAGCAGAACTTCACTCGTTCCTTCACCGTCACGAGAGCCGTCACGAGCCGCTTGATGTCGTCCTGATCGGCTTCGAGGATATGGAAGGCGAGCCGTTGCGCGGACTTCGGCCCAATCCCGGGCAGGCGTCCCAGCTCATCAATGAGCTCCTGAACTGCTCCCTCGTACACCGTTGCCTCGTTCTGTCGTTGTCACTGCTGTTAGCTGCACTGCTGTTAGCTGCACTGCCGTTAGCTGCACTGCTGTTAGCTGCACTGCTGTTAAAGTCATTGCGGGTTATATCACCGCTGTTGTGACCACCGCCACCAAGCGGTGCAAGATCGCGCTGGAAAGCTGCTTCACGAGCACTGTCACGCACAGGCGGCGTGCTGGCCTAGGAGCCGCCGATGCTTCTTTCTTCAACCAACCGTCCACCGAGGATGCGCTCCACCGCAGCCCGGCCCACCAGGCCCGAACTCTCGATCGTTTCATCATCCGCGCTCGGAATGTCCTCGACGTATGGCAAGTCTACTTTGCGCTTAGGCGCTGCGATGCGCCCAGCTTGGGCCTCGGGACTGTTTTTTAGCCGCTCGTAAAGACTCATCTTCGGTTTAACCGCGACGGCGTCGGGCGCAGTGCCGTTGCTGGTCTGAGTAGTCACGACACCGGTATGCGCGCCGGCGAAACCAGTGAACCCGGAAACTCCGACCGAAGCCGAAGCCGAAGACCCGGGGGGCGGCGATGGTGTGGGCGAAGCCGCGGGGACTTGAGCAGGGGCCCGCGATGTCGTCGGCGAAGACCCGGGTGCCGACGAAGGCGCCCGCGATGAAGCGGCCGAGGATTCCCGTGCCGGGGAAGGTACGGTCGCTGATCCCACTCCGGGCGCCGCCGTAGCCCAGTCGGGCGCGTCCGCTAATGTGCCCCAGCCCGGTTCCGCAGGCTGAGCGGGCCGCGGAACAGCGGCCGCAGTGCTCTGCTGCCCCGGAATCCCGGGCGAACCCTCGCCGCCCCGTCGGGCAGCGGGGGAAGATGCGCGCTCCTGCGACCGACGGTTCGAGTTCTGCAGCCCTGCCAGGCGGTCCTGCTCGTGGCGTCGTGGAGCGGTGGCAGAAGCGTCCGCCAGGTCTGCTGGAGGGTAATCCCCTTCCGGGGCTGGTTCATCGTCCGGGTACGGGGGCTCTTCCAGCTCATACCCCCATGACGAAAGGGCAGTATTGGGCTTCGGGGCTGGTCCCGGAGCCGTGACTTCGGCGGGGGCTTCCGCGGGAATATTCCCGTTCCACTGGCCGTCGGCGGTGCCTTCAGCAGGAATGGTCCCCGTCCGCTGGCCGTCCCCGGGGGCTGCGGAAGAAATGGTCCCGTTCCCCCGGCCTGCTGCGGGCGATCCAGCGGAAGGAGCCATATCGTGCGGCCGGGAGGCCGCGGACGCTGAAGGACGGACCGTCCGCGCGGACGGCGCTGAACTCCGGGGTCCGTCGCTCAGTGAAGTGAGGCCGCCGCCCTGCACGTTTGAGGACGTTGGAACCGGTGCGGACCAGACGGATGAGGACGACGGCGGGTTTCCATCAGGCTCAATGGGCTGTGGATTAGCTTGGACCCCGTCGGAAACAGCGGAACCGAGCCCGCCGGCTTCCGCAAGGCCGCCGATTCCGTCCGATTCCGTGGGATGAGCCTGATGCTGGGTTGCCGGAGCCGGAGCCGGAGCCGGAGCCGGAGCCTGGGACGCCGGAGACTGAGGCTGTGGTGCAGCTCCGTGGCGGTCCCCGAACGTTTTCTCCGACACCGGTTCCGTCGCCGTTACCGGACCTTGAGCAGGCCGGGGAGAACCGGCCGGGAATTCCCGGCTAGTAGATGCTTTTGGGTCTGGTTCAGAGCTCGAACCAGCGGCGGAAAATTGTTCCGCGACAGCGTTGATCCGGCAGTTCATGCCCAACGTTTTGTTGATGGCCGCTCGAAGGTTGTCCGAATGGTCTCCTCGGCTGAAGGCGCCGGCAAGCCCCGCGGTTCTGAATGCCAGCTGCAGCGTCTCACCATCAAAGCTTTGCGGCGTGGCATTCGGTGCGACCAGGGCCCAGCTGCTGCGCTTGACCGTAGTCAGATTATCCAGAATTTCAGGCCAAGCGCGGCGGAGTACTTCGACACCGGTCGCACCTGACGCAGGAGCGCCTGGGGGTGCAAGAGTTCCGGAAGCCGGTGCGTCCGCGCCAACCGAACCCGCGACAGAAACCGAATCCTGCGTCCGAGACGTTTCCGGAGGTTGGGGGCCGGGGGATTCTGACGTGTGAACCCCTTGGAAGTCGTTTTGGGACTGGCGGGACCCGGCCTGGCTACCCTCTACCTGTGCCTTGTTCCCCTGTCCAGCATCGCATCCGGACGCATCCTTCTGAACGGGTGCGGGATTAACGCGTCTCGAGTCTGTGGCATTGCGTTCCGTCGCCGTCGCCGGTGCCGTTGCGTCGTCAACTGGCCAGTCGTCGGTGCTGACGCGCTGGCGGCTAAGCTGATTGACGCCGTCGTTCATGGAACCGGCTGGCCGACCGGCCGCCGTGGGCTGTTCAACAGCCGAAGCAGCTTCCGCACCGCCGTAGCTGAGCCGGCGCTCAATCCTGTCCAAGCGTGCCGCCATGCCGCGCTCCGACTGATCGGCGCCTGGCAATAGCAGCCGCGCGCTGAGCAGTTCCAGATGCAGTCGTGGCGACGTGGCCCCGGTCATTTCCGTCAGCGCAGTGTTGGTGACATCTGCCGCGCGGGACAACTCGGCGGCACCAAGCTGGGTGGACTGCGTCTGCATCCGGGCGATCTGATCGTCCGGCATACCTCGCAGGATCGCATGCGCGCTCTCCGGCATGGCGCGCACAATGATCAGGTCGCGGAAACGCTCAAGCAGATCCTCGACAAACCGCCGCGGATCGTGACCGGTCTGAATGACGCGGTCCACGGCCTTGAAAACCGTCGCGGCATCCGAGGCAGCCAGGGCATCGACTACATCGTCCAAAAGAGAGGCATGCGTGTAGCCGAGCAGCGAAACCGCCAGTTCGTAGTCCAGGCCGGCCGGACCGGCGCCGGCCATCAGCTGATCCAGCACCGACAGCGAATCGCGGACGGAGCCGCCGCCGGCCCT
The DNA here is from genome assembly GCF_030063245.1 of Paenarthrobacter sp. PH39-S1. Taxonomy (GTDB): domain Bacteria; phylum Actinomycetota; class Actinomycetes; order Actinomycetales; family Micrococcaceae; genus Arthrobacter_M. Next base: position 134,457 of record NZ_JASISR010000002.1, on the reverse strand, counting down.
GATCACCAGAGAAAGTACTCCCGGTGCTACGGGGACATTTTCCTGCCGGCATAGCAGGCCCAGATACTCCATCAAGGGCTCGGGCGGGACCAGACGGAAGGGATAATGGTGGGTGCGGGACCGGATGGTGCCGATGACCTTATCCGGCTCCGTCGTCGCGAAGATGAACTTAATATGCTCCGGCGGCTCTTCGACGATCTTCAGAAGTGCGTTGAAACCGGCCGAAGTGACCATGTGCGCCTCGTCGATTATGAAGATCTTGTAGCGGTCCCGGACGGGCGCGAAGGTTGCTCGTTCACGCAGATCACGGGCGTCATCGACACCGCCATGACTTGCCGCATCAATCTCGATCACATCGAGTGATCCCGAGCCTCCGCGCGCCAGCTCGATGCAGCTGTCGCACTTGCCGCAGGGGATAGCGGCTGGCCCCTCGGCACAATTGAGACAGCGCGCCAGAATGCGCGCCGAAGTCGTCTTGCCGCAGCCGCGGGGTCCGGAGAAGAGGTAGGCGTGATTGACGCGGTTTTTCTGCAACGCGGCCATCAGCGGCTCGGTGACATGCTCTTGTCCGATAACGTCCGCGAACGAATCGGGACGGTATCGACGGTATAGAGCGGTAGGAGCGGTCACAGGTGAAACCCTATCTGGTGCAACTGACATTCCGCAGGCAACGTCGGAGACCTGTGGAACCTTTAACGTAAAGACCCCTCATGCACCCGCCAGAGCCCGTTTACCCTTGCTACCTTCCGGTCCTGGGGGAGTTCAACAGGGTGACGCCACATGAGGGGCCGGGAATCAGCTTACCCGAAGTTTCGCGCCGGAATTTAACCTTCGGTTGGGCGGGCCTGTCGGTCGTGCTTGCCGAGACCAGATGGTTTATCCCGGCAGGCTCGGACGCGGGCGCATCCGATGGTCGTGCTTGGTTATCCGGTGTCTTTGGGGTGGGTGGTGTAGGTCTGGCCGGAGGGTGCTTTCCAGGTGAGGGTGCCGTTGCCGGTTTGGGTGACTTTCCAGCCCATTTTGTGTTTAAGCCGGTGGTGCCGTTTACACAGACATGCGAGGTTCTCTATCTCGGATGGTCCTTGTGGCCAGGGGAGGGTGTGGTCGGTGTCGGTGAAGCGGGCTTGGCGGGTGCAGCCGGGGAAGCGGCAGGTCCCGTCCCTGATTTGCAACCATTTACGGGTTTTCTGCGGGATTTTGTAGGGGTTTCGGTCTTGTTTGGCGGGAATTTTGGTGACGGGGTCGGTGAGCATCCGGTACCAGACCGGTTGGTCCTTGGCGAGGTCGAGGGCCGTTTCGATTGGCATGGGCCCGTAGCCATCGAGTTCGGCTGCCTCGTCGGTGATGCCGAGCAGGGAGAACAGCGGGATCATGATCATGATCTGCGCCTTAATCTTCGGCGCTTTACCGTGACCGTGCCCCGGCCCACAGGCCCCTGCCCCGCGGGTGCCGCCCCCACCTGTGCGGCCCCCACCTGTGCCGTCCTCGCTGCTGCCGTCGTTGGTGCCGTGGGGGCAGTGGGTGCCGAGGAGGTATCCGGCGGTGAGGTCGGCGCGCAGTTGGGTCAGGGTGCGGGGTTCGGCCGGTCCCTGGGCTTTCGTCGCCGCTTCGGTGATGGTGTTGTACGCGGCGAGGGCCGTTTCGGCCGGCAGGTACGCTTCGAGGTAGGCCATGCCGTCCTGCGCCGGTCGGAAGTTCAGGGATCTGTCCTGCGCGGCTTTGGTTTTGCGGGTGATGAACGCCTCGGGGTGCAGGGTCTCGCGCAGCCGCCGGGCCCGGGAGCGGGTTGTTCTGCTCCGCGGCGCGTTTCAGTACGGCGCTTTCGTATCGGGGCAGGCAAATGGCGGGGATGCCCTCGCTCTGGTGGAGGATGGTGCGCACGCGTTGGTAGTCCAGGTCCCCGACGGTGAAGGCGTTCAGGGTTGCAGGGAAGTTCTCGACGAGGGTGCAGGATTCGTTGAGGAGGAATCCGGCGGTCCGTTCGGCCAGGTGCAGGGCGCAGCCTATTTCGCTGACCGCGGTGGCGTGGGCCAGGGACTGGCCGCCGATGGTGCTGCGGACCGGTTCTGGCATTTCATCCAGGACGGTCTGCTGGATCCGGGCAGCCAGCCGGGCCTTGAGCGCGCCGGCGTACGCTTCGAGCCGGCCGGCGTCGGCGAGGGCGGTCACCGCGCCGGCGGTGTCCAGGTCATCGGGGATGACGGTCGTGAGGTCCCGGGCGAGATACGCCATCGGGTGCGCATTGACCAGACGCGGGAACAACGTATCCACCAGCAACGCCGTGGCTGCTGCCGCGCCGGCATCCGGCATCCCTGGTGCGCCCGTAGCATCCGGTGCTCCCTGTTCGCCCGTGGCTTCCGGGGTTTCCGGCGCGCCCGTGGCTTCCGCGGTCCCCGGGGTTTGAGCCCGGGGTTTCTGCTGGCCTTCCATGAAACCAAGTCAACCAGAGGGGTCCGACATTTTAGACCCCAGTCGCAGCCACCCCTGTGACCGCGCCAACCTTAGCGACCGCGCCAACCTTGCGGCCACTCCGCCGTGTCAACCGCTGCCGTCGATCTTCCTGAGTATTACGACTGGCTGGCCGGCAACGTGTCCTTTGGAACGGAGCCGCGATTAGGCACAATGCGAAACAAACAGGTACTCTGGAACCTGCTCATTGCGAGCAAACACTGGAGGATTCGCCTAGCGGCCTATGGCGCACGCCTGGAACGCGTGTTGGGTTAACGCCCTCGGGGGTTCAAATCCCCCATCCTCCGCCAGTGTAAAGCCCCGTTGTTTTGCCTCTACGCATATCGGCGGGGCTTTCTCGTTGCCCGACGGGGCTGGCGTCTTCCCGGCGCCGAGGACCGGCTCCGCGCTCCCGCGGCACCGTTTCCACAGTCCATCAGCAACCCACGCCCAGCGGGTTTTGGTGGCAATCATCGGCATAGGTCTTCGTCACGGACCGCCAAACGCTGACCGGCAACGGAGCGGAAATGAACGTCCCTTGCCCGGGAATTGCCAGCGGCGCTCCGCCATTTACCGAGTAGGTGCCGCGGAAATGAGTTGCGACGGTGACCGCGAAATCGCCCGTTATTGTGTAGATGTGGCTGGTGGGAGTCTTCTCGCCCCACCGGTCCTGCGGCAACTGTGCACCGGAGTTTGGGGTGGGGCCAAGGGAGATGCCATCCCCGTAGTCCCAGACGTAGGAGATCGGTCTGGCCTTTATATGGACTTTCTGACCCAGCAGGTTGATGTCGAATGCCTGCTCGACCGCGTAGGCATAGAGATTGGTCTCCGCGCCGCGCAAGGTATTGGGCCCCGGCTGGCTGGCCACTGTCGCGGGTACGACGGGGGAGTTCTGAAATTCGTGTTCGATGCTAGCGGCTATCTCGGCGAGGATGTCCCGGGGCTTTTGGGAGTAAATGCACGTGGGGCCGCTCAAGAATTCCCAAACCGGCGGCGAGACGATTTTGAGGTTGCGGTACCAATTGACGAGCTGGCCATCTGGAGCCTCCTTGCAGCGGCTTCCCGCGTTGGCACGGCACGCGATGAACTCGGAGTCGCCCACCTGACAAAGAAACTTGAAGTCGTATTCATACGGATCATCGGGAAGTGCGGCAGGAAACGAACCCCATTCGGTCGTTCCAGGTATCTGTTGCCAGCCGTCCGCGGTGACGCCATTTTCCGTCCACTCACCGTCGACCCGATGTCCACTCTCGGCGTCAGCGGTCCCCATGACAAACATTGAAGCGAACATGCACAATAAGGTCAGGCTCGCTTGGAGGGATCTGCTGGCAGCCATGCCTACTCGGCTTTACCGCTGATATGTTCAGCGGTCGACGCGATCCAATGGTCTACCTGATACGTGGCAACTAAAATATCCGCCATTGATTTCGATTCAGGATGGATGGTGGCTTGACCCGCCTCGTAGTAGGTTATTGCCTCTTGTTTCACTGAGAGGATGACTTGGTAGTTGTTCTCCTTCGTAACAGTGAAAGCTGAACCTAGGGAGATCACGACCATCCTGCCGCCAGCGGTCCAGCGTCCGTCCTGATGCCAGGGCGTATGGCCGGCCTTAACGTTTGAGCAGGAGACACAGCCGGGGTCTGTAATCGCCTCAAGTGGCCCGAAGTCGGCGGTTTCGTAGGCGTAGGACAGCGTTTCGTACCAGTACCGGGCAAAGGCTTCTATTCCGGCCTTCGAAAATTCGTCAGCTAAGGGCGGTTTCACCGGCAGCGGGACATTTTGAGCCGGCCCACTGGCATCTGCGGGCTTGTACACTGCGGCCGATGCCGTCGGGCTGATTACAGGGCTCGCCGCGGCACTCGTGCTTGCCGCCGGCGGAGCCGTGCCGGTAGTAGCAGGCGTCGCTTTGGGAGACCCGGCGCAACCGGTCAGGACAAAAGTGAATGCTATGCCGGCCAGCATGGCTGCGACGCGGACTTTTCTGCTGCGTTCGGAGAATGTGAGCATCGAATTCCCAACCGAGTCGGTGATGTGCCAATGCCTAAGGTTGGTTAAAGGTAGCGCAGATCGCAGTCGGGCGTCCAAGGTTTTCCACAGGCAGTCGGGCGTCCAAGGTTTTCCACAGGCAGTCGGGTCCGCCGGCAGCCGGTCCACCGGCAGTCGGGGATACAAGGAGGGGCGATCCTGAGGGGCTTCGTCATTGGCCCGCTGAGAGGCCGGTCCCGACAGGCTCGCTCAGCGCTCGAGCAAACCCAGGCGCTGCAGCCGGCTCCGGGCGGCGAGCTCGCTCGGCCCCACGCGGCTCAGGGCCAGATGCACGATGCCGAGCACCGCCTTCGTAGCGGTGGCCACGGGTAATGGGATCCGGCCGAGGTGTGCCTTCTGCAGCCCGAGCATGTCCTGGTATTTCGGCTCCAGGGTTGCCACTGCGGCGGCGAACAGTACGCGGTAGCCCGGCATCAGCGTCGGATGCAGCGGCGGTCTGCGGAGGAACGCCACCACCTCGGCCACCCTCGCGTCGAACTTGAGATCGCCGTCGTCGTACCATTTGTCCAGCATGCGGCGCATGTCTGCCTCGCTGGTGGGTGCATCGTTGACGCCCATCAGCGTTCCGGCACGGACCCACTCACGGACATAGGCGTCGGGGCCGCCGGGGATGGCACGGCCCCAAACTTTATGCGTGCTGAGGAAGGCATCGGTGAATGCGATGTGGATCCAGCGCAGCAGTTCGGGGTCATTGGCGGAATAGCCGCGCTCCACGCCATGGCCGTCGATGAAGCGGCCGTTGACCCGTTCGTGAAGCCGAAGCACCTTGTCTGAGGCGGACTTCGCGTCGTGGGTGGAACCGTAGGTGACTGTGAAGATCCATTGAATTGTCCGCGCCAAGCGGCCCAGCGGATCTTCCCTGAAGTCCGAATGGTCGTACACACCGGCCAATGCCCCGGGGTGCAGTGCCTGCATGAGCAGTGCCCGGATCCCCGCCACGATCGTTGTCATGGAGCCGTGGACGGCCCAGGTCGCGGAGCCCGGCTGAAAGTAGCCGGCGTCATCCCCTTCGGCGAGTTTCGGCACCCATGCCGGGACGGCGTCGGGAGATCCGGTGAGTGCCCTTTTGAGCTCGGCGCGCCACGTCTTGAGGAAGTTGGCCATGTAACAGTGTCTCTCACTCCGCCCGCCAGGCCCGCAGGCCGGCCTCCAGCGATGCCTGGTGAACGCTGTCCCAATCCGGCCGGTTGCACTTCATTCCGGCCAGTTCCAGGGTTGCCAGCCCATGGACGGTTCCCCAAATGCTCATCGCAACGGTTTCCGGGTCGTCCGGCCGCAGTTCGCCCGAATTCTGGCCCAGCACTATGGTGTCCACCAGCGGCAGGATGCTCTGCTGGGTGGAGGCCTGCGCCTCGGGGGACTGGATGTAGGCCACCAAGGCTCCGCTGAACATCAGGGTAAACAGTGCAGGATGGTCGAGCGCCCACCGGCGGTAGGCCCTGCCGAGGGCCCTCAGACGGACGACGGCGGACGGTCCGGCGCCGTCTGCAGCGCTGGCCTGCGCGGCGCCAAAGTCCGCAAATCCCTGCACGATGACCGCCTCCAGCAGCTGGGGTTTTCCGCCGAAGAGCGAATACACGGCGGTGGTGGACGTCCCCGCGACGGATGCCAGCTGCCGCAGTGAGAAGGCTTCGGCGCCCTGCGACGCGAGCAACTCGGCGGCAGCAGCGAGCAGTTTCAGACGGAGTTCACGGTCATGGATTTTGGGTCTTGCCATCTCCGAATTATTACATAACATTGTTTCATAACATTGTTACGCTACGCGAACCGAGGACAACCTAGGCAGGGGGACACGAAAAATCATGGCAACCGAAGTATTCCCTGCCAGGTATACCGTTCCGGCAGACGGCGGGAGGTGACGGTGTGCTTTTCGGTCTCGCCAAAACGACTACGCATGTACGCGTCGGTCCCGGATTGAACACGGCAAGACAACGCATGGGCACCGGTACCGAAACGGGCACGACGACGGCGCAACGGTAGCGACGTCGCCGTCGGCCGACTCAGGGCAACGGGACCAGTACGTCCAGCAGGCTGAGGAGCTTCGCTTTGGCCGGCTCACCAAGAGAGGCTGGCTCCGCACACCAACTGACGAATGCGCGCAGGAAGGCCGGCAGTTCCCGTCGCTGTGCCTGCGTTAGCGTGACCTCACGGCGGAGATACCAGCTCACAAAGGTGTCCAGCTTCATGGGCCCGACCCGATGGAAACTGGAGTAGTCGTAGGCGATGCTGTAATCGGTCCAGTGGTGAGCCAGGGCATCCCACTCATGGGGATCCGCAGCCCCATCGTTGGACTGACTGCCGTCAGCCTGACCGCCGTCGGTCCGGTTGCTGTTAGTCCGTTCGATGAATTGCTGGACTACGGCGTCACCGGCTTTGGTCAGGGCACGCGTTGTCACCGCTTCGAAGTCGGCCAAATCTGTCCGGAGTTTTTCAAGGGCGACGGGGTCCAGCGCCCGGTCGGCCTCGAGGACGCTGTTCGCTGCTGCTCCTGCGAGGTCTCCCTCCTGATCTCCCGCGGCAGTTCCCGCACGGTTCGCGTGGGCGGCCCACGCGGCCTCGTCGTCGTCCGGCATGTCCGGGTCTGCATATTCGGCATAGTCGGCGTCTTCGAGCGCGCTCTCGAGCACCGTCATGATGAGCTGTCGCGCCTGCCAGTAGTCAGGATCGTCGGTAGCCACCGGAACCGAATCCGTCGTCTCCATGGCATCGAGCATGAGTCCCCCCGCGTCATCGACGGGTATTTCCGCAAATTCCCACAGCCCCGGTTCTGCGGAGACGATAGACTGCAGCTCCCGGGCCGTGGCCTGCGGAGCGGCTGTGACGCCGCCCCCGATGGCCGCATCGCCATACGCCTCGCGTGCTGTATGCAGCAATATTCCGTACTCGAAATCAGCGGCGCGGAGGGTGAGCAGGAAGCTGCTCTGCTCATCGAAAACATCCTTCAGCGCAACTGCCGAAACCAGTTCCGGGGTCAGCAGCGCACTGTCCAGTTCTCTTTCATAACCTGTCTCGCTGGAGAGCTGAACGCCCACGGAGAGCAGCTCCCGGGTGGTCTCCGTGGCGCCCTGTAGTAGGGCCAGCGTCAGCAGCATGGTGCCGCTCCCGGGGAGTTTCAGCCGGCCGGCGGTGGACATAAGTTTCTCCAGTTGCCGCGGATCCATTCCGGCCGCATGGTCCGGCCCGATCAGATCGTCGTGCAGGGCGGAGGCCAGTAACCACGGGTCCAGTACGTCATAGGTTTCGGGGCCGGCGCTGAAGGAATTGAAGATCGGGGCATAGTGCCGCACCAGGGCGGACAGCGGACTATTCGAGGCTTTGGGCTTGTTTTTCTTCGCCGGCTTCCGGCGGCGGCTCACGGGACTCATGAACGTATCCTGCCACCTCTGTCTTTAGCCGGCCAGCCGGTCTTTTAGTCCACCGGTTGGTCTTTAGCTGACCACAGTGTCCAGCCACTTAGCCAGGAATGCCGCCCCGGCGTCGTCGTGAATCACCTCGGCACTCAGGCCCAGATCCGCAGCGGTCAGGATCTGGTAGGGCTTTTCCGGGACGCCATCGGCGGGGCGGACGTCGACGTGCTTGACCTCGTGGTCGTGATGGTGCAGCCAGTCGGCCATGGCGTAGTCGGTGCGGGAATCGCCCACCGTGCGCCACGCCTGCGGCACGATGTTCTGCTGGGCCAGCAGTTCGACGGCGCGGCTGGCGCCCAGATCCTTGCCAAGGCGCACGGATTCAATGTCTGTGGAAATGATGGTCGGATCGACGCGGAAGGCGGAGAGCCCGTGGCGGGCCGTCAGCTCCAGCGCCTGGGCATCGAAGCGCGCCTGCTCCGTCTTGTAGTCCGAGTTGGAGACGTCCAGGCGCTGTTCCACCGACACCATGGCGTGCTTGGTCTCGTCAAAAAACATGTGCGCGGCGTAGCCTTCCGCAACAAGTGTGCGGATGTCATCGGCGTACGCCTTCGGCACCGCCAACGAGCCGTCCACGTGCAGTGGTCCAACGCTGTCGGCCGTGTAACTGAACCACACCGCGCCCTTCTCGCAGATCGCGTGAACCAACGTTCCGGGGGGCATTCCCTCGGCGATCATTGGCGCCATCACCTGTTCCCTGATGAACGTATCGGAGCGGCCGGTATTGAAGATGACAGGGACGCCGGCATGCGCGAGCCGCAGCAGATCCTTGATGATGCGTGGCCGGACATCGCGGGTTACCGGACTGGCAATCGGACCGTCGACGTCGAGCAGCAGGGCCAGGGGAACAGCAGCGGAAACCATGAGTTCATAGTTGCAGTCCACCCGCCCGCTTGACCAGCCGGGCGACAACCATTGGCAGGCCCTCCACGACGCATTGGCCCGTCGAGTTCCCATGCCCGATGCTTTTCTCTAGGCTGGACAAGTGATCTTCAAAGCCGTTGGCGACGGACGCCCGTACCCTGAGCATGACTACGTCTCGCCCAAGGACTGGGCCGCGGTCGCCCCCCGGCAGGTCCGTTTGGACGAGCTGGTCACCACGAAAACCACTCTGGACCTTGAGGCGCTGCTGGCTGAGGACTCGACGTTTTTCGGGGATCTGTTCCCGCATGTAGTGCAGTGGCGGAATACTTTGTACCTGGAAGACGGTCTGCACCGGGCAGTCCGGACGGCGTTGCATCAGCGGACAATTCTCCATGCCCGCGTGCTGGTAATTGATGACTGATGATCCGCCTGCGCCGGATATTCCGGCCCGGCCCGCTCTCACGCCGACGTCCGGGCTGCCCCCGCGGCACGGGCGACAGTCCAGACACGGGCTGCCGTACATAACAGGGCCGTCGACCAAAGCGGCGTTGACCGAAACAGGGCCGTCGTCCAGGGCGGCCCCGTCATCCAAAACAGGTCCGTCCTCATCCAGGGCGGCTGCGCCGTCGAAGGAACTGGAACGAAAGCGCGCCAGCGAGACGCGGAAGGCTGCGAAACTAGAGCGCCACGAGGACAAGCGAGCGCTTCGGGCACACCGGCGTGAACTGCGGCGGTCCAAGGATATCGCTGTATTTCACGGCCACCGTGTGGTCAGCGGACCCGATCTGCAGCGGGTGTTTACGCCGGTGGAGGATGCCGAAAACGCCGTGCAGTTCCGCCACCGGCTGGTGCACGGCGTGATCCTGACTCTACTGTCAGCTGTGGTGATTGCCGGGGTTATTTTCGCGGTGTTGCTCTGGCGCGGCGCTATCACCCTCCCTTCCGGACAGGCCAGTGCGCCGGCGGTACGGAGCTGTCCGGCTGCCACGTTCGACTATCCCGCGAACAAAGATATGCATGTCAATGTCTACAACAGCACGCGGCGTGAGGGGCTGGCTGCGACCGTGGCGGCGGAGCTGAAAGGCCGCGGTTTTCAGGTGGATACTATAGCCAACAAAGTCACCAACTATACTGGCTCGGCAGTGATTGTTTCCGGTGCCGCCGGCCAGTCCGCAGCCTTTAATCTACAGCGGAATCTGGCCGGCACGGATTACGTCCAGGACGGCCGCACGGATGCCAGCGTCGACGTCTATCTGACCGGAGGCTTTACCGTTCTCGTGGACGCGGGAACTGTGGACCAGACGCCGGGGCTGCTCTCCTGCCCGCACCTGAGCCCTAGTGCAACGCCGACCGCCGGTATTTCTTCAACCGCAACGACGACGACGGCGCCATGACCCGCGGGCGGTTGGCTTAGCCCCGGCGGTCCGCCCGGCCTGAAACCAGGCCCGGCGCCGGGCCTGAAGCAGGGGCTGCTGCCGGAACTGCCGCCGGGAACCGCCTGACAGGACGTCCTTCGGTATCGAACCGGATTCCGACGCCGGCCTGGATAAATCTGACGGTTCCGGCAATGTGGGCGTCAAGCCGCGTCGCGCCGGGCTGATCCGCGCCCGGCTGATCCGCGCCCGGCTGATCCGCGCCTGACTGATCCGCGCCTGACTGATCCATTCCGCGGGACGCGCTCGCCGTGAGGGAGCCGTGGATCAGCGGGGCCAGGCTGTCGACGTCGGCGGGCGGAAGATAGCCCTGCTCCATGCCGTCGCGCAGAATGTCCTGCAGCAGAGCGTTGAGTTCCCCCACGTGGACACCGAGTTTGGCAAAGGACTCGGGCGAGAGGACCGAACGCATGGCGGGTCCCGGTGGCAGATGGCGTCGGGCCAAATCCTGGATCTGCACCTGGATGTACAGGGCCAGCCGGTCCACCGGGTTGTCCAGCAGCGTCAACTCGGTCTTCAGGTCGGTGACGAAGCGCTCCGTTTCATCGAGCGCGTAAACAACCAGGAGCTGCTCCAGATCAGTAAAATAGTTATAGACGGCGGTCCGGCCGACGTCGGCCTGCCGGGCGACGTCGGTCATGGTGAGCCCGGGCAGGCCGTGCGTGAAGAGCAGCGTGCCGAAGGCATCCAGGATCTTGCGCTGGGTCTGTTCGCGCTGCTCCGCGTTGGTCGGGGCGGCTATTCGAGGCATACAGACACTTTACCGCGAACCGTCAGTAAAAGCCGCGATGCCCCAACAGACCAGGCGCAGCGTACCCCCACTTGTCGTGGCCAATTGCGAGGGCCGTAAGGCAGCCGATTCGCGCTCAGTCCTGGTTGCTGAAGGCGGAGTCGAAGGATTGGCCGGAGGGGGAGAAATTGAACTTTTTCAATGCCGCCAGGGCCTCGGGAGCGCCCTCGAGCCGGTCCATTGCCGCGTCTTCCCATTCGATGGAGATGGGTCCGTCATAGCCGATGGCGGTCAGCGCGCGGAAGCTAGATTCCCAGGGCACGTCCCCGCGTCCGGCGGAGACGAAGTCCCAGCCGCGGCGAGGATCCCCCCACCGCAGGTGCGAACCGAGGACGGTGTTCCGCCCGGTCAGGCGCATTTTAGTGTCCTTGCAGTCGACGTGGTAGATCCGGTCCTTGAAGTCCCAGATGAAGGAGACCGGATCGGTGCCCTGCCACATGAAATGGCTGGGGTCCCAGTTGATGCCGAAGGCTTCCCGGTGTCCGATGGCCTCTAACGTGCGGACCGTGGTCCAGTAGTCGTAGGCGATTTCGGAGGGGTGGACCTCGTGGGCGAAGCGGACGCCGCATTCATCAAAGACGTCCAGGATCGGGTTCCAGCGGTCGGCAAAGTCCTGGTAGCCGGCGTCGATGACGGATTCGGGAACCGGCGGGAACATGGCTACGTACTGCCAGATGGAAGAGCCGGTGAAGCCGACGACGGTCTTCACGCCCAGCTTCCTGGCCAGCCGCGCGGTGTTCTTCATGTCCTCGGCGGCACGCTGCCGCACGCCCTCGGGGTCGCCGTCGCCCCACACCCTGGTGCCTACGATCGCCTGGTGCCGGAAGTCGATCGGGTTGTCACAGACCGCCTGGCCCTTGAGGTGGTTGGAGATGGCCCAGACCTTGAGGTTGTACTTTTCCAGCACGGCCAGCTTGCCGGCAACGTAGTCGTCGTCGTCCCATCGGGAGGCGTCCAGATGGTCCCCCGATACGGCGATTTCCAGCCCGTCATAGCCCCAGTCGGATGCGAGTCTGGCAACCTCCTCGAAGGGCAGATCGGCCCATTGACCGGTGAAAAGGGTATACGGACGGGTCATGGCTGCCTCCTTGGAATCGGCTGTGGGAATCGGCTGCTGGTCAGCGGTGGGCTAGTTGGATGAGGGAGTTTTTGGCTGCTGCCGATTCCTCGATGGCAACCAGCACGCGCTGGACGGCCAGTCCGTCTTCGAACGACGGCGACGGGTCCGTGCCGGAGCCGACGGCCAGCAGGAAGTCCCTGATCTCGTGTGTGAAGCTGTTCTCCCAGCCAAGCACATGTCCCGGCGGCCACCAGGCATCGAGGTAAGGGTGCTCGGGTTCCGTGACGAGGATACGGCGGAACCCCTGTTCCCGGATGGGATCCGTACCGTCGAAAAAGGACAGCTCGTTGGGGTTCTCCAGATCAAACCGGAGGCTGCCTTTGCTGCCGAAGACCTCGATCTGCAGGGCATTTTTCCGGCCCCGGGCCATCCGGGAGACCTCGACGCTGGCCACCGCGCCGCCGGCGAGGGACAGTGTGGCCCAGGCGGCGTCGTCGACCGTTACCGGTTCCGGGCCGTGCGGACCGGGCCGTTCGCTGACAAAAGTGTGCAGCCGGCCGGAGACCTCGGTGACGGTGTCGTCGAGCAGGAACTGCACCTGATCGATTGCGTGGCTGGCGATGTCACCGAGCGCCCCGGAACCGGCCGATTCCCTGCGCAGCCTCCACGTCATGGGCGATTCGTCATTGGCGAGCCAGTCCTGCAGGTAGGCCGCGCGGACCTGGCGGATCACGCCCAGTTTTCCGCCGGCAATCAGGCCGCGGGCCAGCGCCAGCCCGGGAACGCGGCGATAGGTGAAGCCGACCATGGACCGGACGCCGCGGTCACGCGCCTGCTGCGCCGCGGCAACCATGGACTCGGCCTCGGTGAGTGAATTTGCCAGCGGCTTCTCCACCAGCACGTGTTTCCCGGCCGCCAGCGCGGCGACTGCAATCTCGGCATGCAGGGCCCCCGGTGCGCAGATGTCCACGATGTCAATGTCGTCGCGGGAAATCACTTCCCGCCAGTCGGTGGCCGATTCGGCCCAACCATAGCGTGCTGCCGCCGCCTCGACGGCTTCCGCGTCCCGGCCCACCAGCACCCTTTGCGCAAAAGCGGGCACGTCGAAGAAAGCGCTGACATTGCGCCAGGCATTCGAATGCGCCTTGCCCATGAAGGCGTAGCCGACTACGGCCACGCCCAGCGGGCGGCCCGATCCAGGCGAACCGGCCGCGGGCGGATCCGGCTGGGGGATGCTCACCGCGCAACTTTCAGCGTATCGGCGGTGGGGTCCCAGTCCTCCGGCAGCGGCTGCGCGGCATCTGCGCTGCTCTGCAGGGAAACGAATTGACCGGTGTTAACGGACTCGGCAATGGACACCATGGCGTCGAGCACGTGATAGGCAACGGCTCCCTGCGCCCGGTGCGGACGGCCTGCCCTAATGGCGCGGGCCATTTCGAGCACGCCGGAGCCCCGGGTGCTGGTGGCGCCCACGGCCCCAATGGTCTCGGGATCGTCCCGGCCGCGGCGGGTCAGGACGATGTCGCCGTCGAACATGTTGGGATCCGGGATGGCGATGGTCGCCTCGGTCCCGGTGATCTCCACGAAGCCGGCGCGCTTGAGGGGCGAGTCGAAGCTGAAGATGCTCTGTGATGACTCGCCGCCGGCAAACTGTGCAATCGCGCTGACATGGCTGGGGACCGTGACTGCGAATTCCTCGCCTGCCTTCGGGCCTGAGCCGATGATCCGGGTTTTGCGGGATGTGGACCCGAAGGCGGCCACCTTGGTGATGGCACCAAAGGTCTGCACCAACGCAGTGAGGTAGTACGGGCCGATGTCGAACAGCGGACCCGCACCTTCCTGGAAGAGGAACGCAGGGTTGGGATGCCAGGACTCGGGCCCGGGAGACTGCATGAGGGTCAGCGCCGTGAGCGGCGCGCCGATGTCCCCTCGGGCAATGATGCGCAGAGCGGTTTGCATCCCCGCGCCCAAGAAGGTGTCCGGCGCACAACCGAGACGCAGGCCTGCGGCATCAGCGGCCTTGAGCAGGCCCAGTCCGCTGTCCCGGTCCATCGAAAAGGGCTTCTCGCTCCAGACGTGCTTGCCGGCGTTGACTGCGGCCGTCGCCACCTCGACGTGGGCGGCGGGAATGGTCAGGTTGACGACGATCTCCACGTCCGGGTGGTCCAGCGCCGCCCGCACGCCTCCGGAGGCGCCGATGCCGAATTCCGCGGCGCGTTCAGCGGCGACCTGCTCCAACATGTCGGCCACGATGTGGACCTTCACGTCCGGAAAGCTGGTCAGGTTGGTCAGGTATTCCTTGCTGATGACCCCCGCGCCGATGACTGCGATGCCCACGGGACCCGTCCGTTCGGCCGTTGGGCGGCTGCTGCGCTGGTTCGGTTGCTGACCCATCTAGTTCCGTCCCGCCTTGAGGTAGTTGAAGCTCTCGGTCACGGCGTCGAAGATGTCGCCGTTGAAGTCATCAAGTTCGACGACGCCGACCTCCAGCCCGGTGACGGCCGCGATGACATCCCAGATGGGCACGCTGCCCTGTCCAACGGCCACCTGATCCTTGTCTTCCTTGGTCAGCGGGCCATCCTTGAGATGAATCAGCTTGACCCTGTCCCCGAGCCGGCCGAGCAGCTCCACCGGGTCCTCGCCACCCACGGCGGCCCAGTAGGTATCCACTTCCAGTACCACCGAGGGGTCAAGATGATCCGCCAGGACCTCCAGCCCCGAGCGGCCATTGATCCGGGACTGCAATTCAAACTCGTGATTGTGGTAGCCCACTCGGATACCGTACCCGGCGCCCTTCGCGGCCGCGGCGTTCAACGCCTTGGCCGTGGCGATGATGCCTTCTTCGCTTCTCCACCGGCTGGCGTCCACATGCGGATCAATCACGGTCGAAATGCCGAGCTGCTGCGCAGCGGAAAAAATCTGGTGCTGGTCTTCGCGCAGCAACGGTGCATGGCCGGAAGGCGCCGTGAGATTATTGGCCGTCAGTGCCGCCGCCAGCTGACCGGCAGTCGCCACAAAGTTGTAGGGCTCCACGGCGGTATAGCCGATCGCGGCCACCCGCTTGATGGTTCCCGGAAGATCCTTCTCCAGGGGGCCTCTGACGGTGTAAAGCTGAAGAGAGTAAGTCACGGGTTCTCCTGACAGGTATGAAGGGACTGTCTGCTCCAGGTCGACGCATCCTTGATCGACGCATCCCCAACTAAGGACATCATTCATCAATACATTTTGCATCGACGCGGGAGCGTCCTGATCAACGTAGGACGCCTTTTGCCGAACGTCAAGCAAAAGTGGAGAAATGGCCATCAGCAATTTGATTGTGACAGCGATAAGTGCGGCGTGCTATCAATTAGGCATGCTAATGCCACCTCTGACCGGCGCTTGGCCGGCTGTACCTGCGGGCTCAGGTACAAGCTTTTCACGCGCGGGAGATCTTTTTCAGCTGCTCCGCGACGGACATGCGCGCACCCGGGCGGAATTGGCGGAGATCACCGGGCTTGCCCGGTCCACGGTGGCCAGCAGAATAGACGCCCTCGCGGCCTCCGGGCTGATTGGCCCGGCAGGCGAGGCAGTCTCCTCCGGCGGCAGACCGCCGTCGCGCTTGGCTTTTCAGCCCACAGCCCGCGTGGTTCTTGCCGCGGACATCGGCGCAACCCACATGCTCGTGGCGCTAACAGATCTGGGCGGACGGGTGCTGTGCGAATCCCGTGCCTCCATTGAGATTTCGGCGGGTCCGCAGACGGTGCTCGATCTGGTCGTGGCAGACTGCGGAAAGCTCCTGGCACAGGCTGGACGGCAGGGACGGGAACTGGCAGGGATAGGGATCGGGCTGCCGGGGCCGGTGGAGCATTCCACCGGACGCCCGGCAAACCCGCCGATCATGCCCGGCTGGGATGGCTTCGACGTCCCAGGATACGTGCAGCGGTCCTTTGCCACCGAGGTGCTGGTGGACAACGACGTGAATATTATGGCGCTCGGGGAGCGCGCGATGTATTGGCCGCATGCGCAGGATCTGTTGTTCGTCAAGGTGGCGACCGGAATCGGCGCCGGACTCATCAGCGGTGGACTTTTACAGCGCGGGTCCGACGGTACTGCGGGGGACATCGGGCACGTTCGCGTGCCGCGCGGGAATGACGTGTTATGTCGTTGCGGGAACTACGGTTGCCTGGAAGCGCTGGCTTCGGGCCCTGCCGTTGCGGCTGCCCTGACGGCCGGCGGTATTCCGGCGGCGACCGGCGAGGACGTGCTGGAGCTGGCGCACAGAGGGAGCCTTCCCGCCATTGCGGCCATGCGGCAGGCCGGGCGGGACGTGGGCGACGTGCTGGCGAGCTGTGTAAACCTCCTCAACCCGTCCATCATCGTCATCGGCGGAGGGCTGTTGACGGCCGGCGACTACCTTATGGCCGGCGTGCGCGAAATTGTCTACCAGCGGTCGCTGCCGTTGGCCACCGCCCGGCTGCGTATTGTCCAGTCCATGGCGGCCGACCAGGCGGGCGTCCTGGGGGCAAGCCGCATGGTAATTGACCATGTCCTTGCCCCCGCCAGCGTGGAAGCCCTGCTCCTGAGGCAGGCCTAGGGCGCCATCCCACCTCTCAGTCTTCCCTGCCGTCCTACCGCCCCAAAAGAATTTGCCGATCAATTACGGACTTTTGATTGACAGCCGGCAGAAGGCCCCCTAGTTTGGTGCCTGGGCCGGATCCCTGGCTTTACAGGCGCACATAGACAAGTAAGCCATGCAGTGAAAATTCGTACCCTCGCCGCGACGGCGGCTATCGCCGCGCCGCACGCTGACTGCGTCCGCATGCGGCGGAAGCAACAAATCGGCCAGTTCTTCGGAGAGCTCCGGCGGTGGCGGAAGCATCACCTGCTGGGCCAGCAACCAGGGCACCACGGCCTGGACAACCCGATTGACGATGACGTGGTGGAGCTGACCTTTGCGGAGGATTTCGGCACTCTGGCCAAAGGCGGAGTGCTGCGTTTCAAAGCGGCGGGCAATGAGCATGCCCGGGCGTTCCTGCCGGTCCGGCCCACGGACGGAAACGTGGTGGCCATTGACGGACAGGGAAATCCGGCCGTGATCGTCAAGAACCACGGCGCGGGACCGTTTTGTGCACCTATCCGCTTGAGTATCTTGCTGACGACGACGGCCGCGAGTTCGTTGGTCTGCTGAGTCAGCATGCGGGGCCGACGACGGTCGGGCTGGGTTCGGCGGCGTTGCGGACGTTGAGCGGCACCGCCGTCGAGACTATCGACCTGGACCCCTACGGGGTCGCGGCGCAGCCATCCGGACCGCAGACTTCGCCGCTATCGTCCGTTTCGTAACCGTTTCCGCCGGGCTGATTCACCATCACCAGCGGATGGGCTTCTGCCCACCCCTCGTTGAGCGCCTGGCCGAAAAGCTCCGCCGGCTGGGCGCCGGAGATAGCGTATTTGCGGTCGATCACAAAGAACGGGACACCCGTGACCCCGAGACGGCTTGCCTCGTCGAAGTCGGCCCGAACGTCGTCGGCATACTTGTCGGTCTCCAACATCTGGGTGATCTCGCCCGTGGGGAGGCCGACTGCGGTGCCGGTGTGGAGGAGGAAGTCGCGGCTGCCGATGTCCTCACCGTGCTCAAAGTGGGCCGACAGCAGCGCCTCTTTAACGTCGTCGCCCTTGCCATGCGCCGCAGCCAGGTGCAGTAACTGATGCGCCTTGAAGCTGTTCGCGACAACGGCCTTGTCAAAGTCGTAGCTCAGCCCTTCGGCGGCAGCCTGCTCCGTGACATGGCCGAACATCTGCCGCACATTATCCGGCGCCATACCCTTGCGCTCGCTCAGGTAGTCCAGTTCCGTGCCGTCGTAGTGCTCCGGAAGCGACGGATCCAGCTGGTAGCTGCGCCACTGCACCTCGACGTCGGCTTTGTGCTCGAAGGCGGCGAGGGCGGTCTCAAAACGGCGTTTCCCGATGTAACACCAAGGACACACGACGTCGGACCAGATTTCAATCTTCATAGTCAGGCAAACCCCGCCGCCGCCGGTGGTATTCCCCTTCCCTCGGTGTCGGGGGACTTCTCGTCCGTTGCATCGATGACGCAGTGCGCACCCATATTGTCGAGCAACACGGGCGCGAACTGCCTCATCGATGGCGGATTTTCGGTTGGCCTGCCGGGACCCGACCATCGGGTCTGCTGTGGCGAAGGCGTCCGGCAGGTCAACCAAATCTGTTGTTGGCGCCGGCTGGCCCTGTCAGCGGGCCCGACCTGCACCAGCACCGCGCTCAGGCGGCGACCTTATCCTTCTCCCATGCGGGCTCGGCATCCACGGCTTCGCACAGGAATCGGGCATAGGCCGGAACCGTCAGGAACTCCGGGAACTCATCGCCGAGGGCGACCTCCTCGAAAATCTCCCGGGCGTCGTCGAACCGGTCGCCGTCGAAGCGAGGCAGCTTGTCGAACTCTTCGTCCAGCAGTTCGCTGACCCAAGGCGCCGTCACGATTTCGCCGTCGTCAGTGATGGCCTGGACATGGATCCAATGCCAAATCTGCGAGCGGGCAATCTCCGCGGTGGCGGCGTCCTCCATCAGATTGTTCAGGGCGACCGCACCGTGGCCCCGCAGCCAGGACTCGATGTACTGGATGCCGACCCAGAGGTTGCTCCGGATGCCGGCCTCGGTGATCGACCCCTCGGTCCCGGCGATGTTCAGCAGCGCCCTGTCATCCGGGACAACGTCATCGCGGTGGCGGTCCAACTGGCTGCGGCGCCCGCCGAGTACGGCGTCAAAAACTTCCATGGCCACCGGCACCAGATCCGGGTGGGCCACCCAGGAACCGTCAAAGCCGTCGTTGGCTTCACGGTTCTTATCCGCACGCACCTTGTCCATGGCGATGGCGTTGGCCTCCGGGTCGCGGCGGTTCGGGACAAAGGCGGCCATGCCGCCAATCGCCATCGCGCCCCGGCGGTGGCAGGCGCGCACCAGTTGTTCGGTATAGGCGCGCATGAACGGTGCCGTCATGGTGATCTGGTTCCGGTCCGGGAGTACGAAACGCGGTCCCCGGGCGCGGAAGTTCTTGATCACGGAGAACAAGTAATCCCAACGGCCGGCGTTCAAGCCTGCTCCGTGGTCGCGCAACTCATAGAGAATTTCTTCCATCTCGAACGCTGCCGTGATGGTTTCAATCAATACCGTTGCACGGATGGTGCCCTGCGGGATACCGAGCAGGTCCTGGGCCAGGATAAAAATGTCATTCCACAGCCGGGCTTCCAGATGGTTCTCGATCTTCGGCAGGTAGAAGTACGGTCCCTTGCTCTGGGAAATCAGCCGGCGCGCATTGTGGAAGAAATACAGACCGAAATCCACGATCCCGCCGGCAATCGGTTCGCCGCCCACCAGCATATGCTTCTCCGGCAGGTGCCAGCCGCGGGGCCGGACCACGATGGTGGGCAGCGAGTCCTGTGGTCCCAGTGTGTAATCCTTGCCTTCCGGCGAGGTGAAATCGATCCGCCGTTCCAACGCATCCGTCAAGTTGAGCTGGCCCCGGATAACGTTGCCCCAGCTGGGCGTGGACGAATCCTCCATGTCGGCCAGCCAGACCTTTGCACCGGAATTCAGGGCGTTGATGGTCATTTTTCGGTCAACCGGGCCGGTGATTTCCACCCGTCGGTCTTCCAGGCCCGGGGCCGGGGGAGCAACGCGCCAATGCGGATCCTCGCGGATGGCGGAAGTCTCCGGCAGAAACCGCGGATCTGCACCGTTGGCGATCCGGGTGCGCCGTGTTTGCCGGGCCTGCAGCAGCTCCTCGCGCCGCCCGGCGGTGGCCCGGTTCAGGGCGGCAATGAAATCCAAAGCCTCCGGGGTGAGTACCTCGTCTTGACGGTGGATGGGCTGCGCGGTCAAAGTGATGCCGTTGAAGGTGATTCCATTCAGACTGTTGGTCGAGTTCATGAGAGCTTCTCCTGTGGAGTGGATCGACTGTGCACTAGGTGTCCGAATGAGGGCCAGAGGGACATCTAGTGCACAGTCGATGAGGTGGCGGAGGGTGGACCGGCCCCCATCCCGGCGCGGGTGTCGTCCGGGCCAGGGCCCGCCCATCCCGTTAGTGGAACTGCTGTGCTTCGGTTGATCCGGCCAGGGCGAGGGTGCTGCCGGAGGGGTTCAGAGCCGTCGCTACCTGATCGAAGTAGCCGGTTCCAACTTCACGCTGGTGCTTGGTTGCGGTGTAGCCGCGGTCTTCGGACGCAAATTCGCGTTCCTGGAGTTCGACGTAGGCGCTCATGCCGTCGCGGGCGTAACCGTGGGCGAGATCGAACATCGAGTAGTTGAGGGCATGGAAGCCGGCAAGGGTGATGAACTGGAACGTAAAGCCCATGGCACCGAGTTCGTGCTGGAACTTGGCGATGGTGGCGTCGTCCAGATGCTTCTTCCAGTTGAACGACGGCGAGCAGTTGTACGCGAGCATCTGATCGGGGAACTCGGACTTGACCGACTCTGCAAATTTCCGGGCCAGGGCAAGATCCGGGGTGCCGGTCTCCATCCAGATGAGGTCGGAGTAGGGCGCGTAGGCCTTGGCCCTGGCGATGCATGGTTCAATTCCGTTGCGGACCTTGTAGAAACCTTCTGCCGTACGCTCGCCCGTGATGAATTCCTGATCCCGCTCATCCACATCGGAGGTGATCAGGGTGGCCGCTTCCGCATCCGTCCTGGCAATGACCACCGTCGGGGTACCGGAGACATCCGCGGCGAGGCGGGCCGCGTTCAGCGTGCGGACGTGCTGCTGGGTGGGGATCAGCACCTTGCCGCCGAGGTGGCCGCACTTCTTTTCCGATGCGAGCTGATCTTCCCAGTGCACGCCCGAGGCGCCGGCCTGGATCATGGACTTCATCAGCTCGTAGGCGTTCAGCGGCCCGCCGAAACCGGCCTCGGCGTCGGCAATGATCGGGACCAGGTAGTCCTCGACGCTCTGGATGCCCTCGGCGAATTCGATCTGGTCCGCCCGCAGCAGTGCGTTATTGATCCGGCGGACCACCGTGGGAACCGAGTTAACCGGGTACAGCGACTGGTCCGGGTAGGTGTTGCCCGAGGTGTTGGCGTCCGCTGCGACCTGCCAGCCGGAGAGGTAGATAGCCTTGAGGCCGGCCTTGACCTGCTGTACGGCCTGGTTACCGGTCAGCGCGCCCAGTGCGTGGATGTAGCTGCCGTCCGCCCGTCCCGCCGACAGTTGATCCCAGAGTTTCTCGGCGCCGCGGCGGGCGAGCGTCTGCTCCTCCCGAACCCGGCCGCTGAGACGGACGACGTCGGCGGCCGTGTAGTCCCGGGTCACGCCTTCCCAGCGGGGGTTGGCTGCCCACTCGAGTTCGAGGGCGGCGGCAGTTTGTTCGTTGTTCTGCTCAGGCGTCATTGCGGATTCGTTTTCTGCGGTCATGGTCTCGCTCCTTTGCGGTAAATCCCGGGTGCTGCTGTCGATCTGGCGGTGGTCCGTCCCGGATGAACAAACTTGGTGATTAGTGCTGTTCCGGATCGGGATTCACGTTCCTTCTTCGTAAAAACAACTATTCCGGGGTTTTCAAGGACTTTCTAGTGTCAATCACTGGAAAGATTGGCAGTTCTTCGCTTATGCTCAAGAAATGGACAATGCAGGTTGGAATCGAAGCACGACGAGCACCCGCAAGGACCCTGACGCCGGGCAGGAAGGCGAACTCGACATCATTGCGCTGGGCCGGCGCGTGCGGCATTTGCGCAAAAAAAAGTCCATGACATTGGACGATCTCGGCGCGAAGGTGGGGACAGCGCCGTCGCAGCTTTCGCTGATTGAAAACGGCAAGCGCGAGCCCAAACTGACGTTGCTCCAGCACCTCGCCGGGGCGCTGGACGTGGGCATGGACCAGCTGCTCGGCGCGGAGCCGCCCAGCCGCCGGGCGGCCTTGGAAATCCAGTTGGAGCGGGCGCAGCGCGGGCCGTTGTACGAGTCGCTGGGATTGCCGAAAGTCCGCGTCAGTTCACGACTTTCCACAGAGGTTTTGGAATCCCTCGTGGGTCTGCAGCACGAGTTGGAGCGCCGCCTGGATGAACAGTCCGCGACACCGGAGGAGGCGCGCCGGGCCAACACCGAACTGAGGGCCGAGATGCGGGCGCAGAACAACTATTACCCCGATATTGAGCGGGAGGCGCAGAACCTGCTCCAGGCGGTGGGTCATGACCGCGGCCCACTGTCCCACCATGTCGCTGCGGACATCGCCGAGCACCTCGGATTCGGTCTGCATTATGTTGGTGACCTGCCCCATTCCACCCGGTCCGTGACGGATTTGAAGAATCACCGAATTTATCTCACCCAGGGCCAGCGTTCGGATCATGATCCGCGGTCTGTGCTGTTGCAGGCCGTGGGTCACTACGTGTTGGGTCATACGACTCCGGTCGACTATGCGGACTTCCTGCGTCAGCGCGTCTACACGAACTATTTTGCGGCGTCGCTGCTGATGCCCGAGCACGCCACCGTGGAGTACCTCAAAGAAGCGAAGGCAGCCAAGGAGCTCGCCATCGAGGATATCCGCGACGCGTTTGCGGTCTCGTATGAAACGGCCGCGCACCGCTTCACCAACCTGGCCACGGAGCATCTGGGCATCACCTGCCACTTTCAAAAGGTTCATGAGAGCGGGATCATCCATAAGGCCTATGAGAACGACGGCGTGAACTTTCCCGCCGATCACACCGGCGCCATCGAGGGGCAGGCGGTGTGCCGGTTCTGGACATCACGGGCAGTGTTCGATATCCCGGACAAGTTCCGCGCGTTCAATCAATACACGGATACGGCCGTCGGAACCTACTGGTGCACGGCCCGCACGGAGCGGCATTCGTCGGGGGAATATTCGCTGAGCATTGGCGTGCCGTATGCGCATGTGAAATGGTTCCGCGGCCGCGATACGACGGAGCGCTCGAAGTCCGGCTGCCCGGACGCGTCGTGCTGCCGGCGCCCGCCGGCCGGCTTGTCCGCGTGCTGGGCCGGCAATGCGTGGCCCAGCACGCGCGCCAATTCGCACCTGCTCGCGGCCATGCCACAGGGCGCATTCCCTGGGGTGGACGAGACCGAGGTCTACCGGTTCCTGCAGGCGCACTCCACCCCTTAGCTGAGCGTCATGCCGGCGTTTTGGACAGATGCCGGTGAAATTTCCAAGGCCTCCGTCCATATCAGCGGCAGTCCAGCCAGAGCCAGCCTCGGAGGCATTCACGACTAAGGCGTGGCAGGATTGATTCCGATCCGGGTGCAGACGGATCCAGTGCTAATACAGCGCCGCGGACGGTTACCGAACCGTCGAGGCAGCCAACCACTATTCCAGATTGAGATTTGTCATGCCATCACCGGAACAAAAGCCCCTGCAAAATTCCCCGGCCGAGTCAGCCGCGCATCGCGCTGCCCGGCACAAGCCAGCCGCCACCGCCGCCTGCTTCGCCTCGATCGGCAGCCCCTACTTCGGCATCATGATGGCCTTCATGGCGGTCATCGTCATCCTGTCCAACATCGGCGGCGCCAAGGGAGTCCAATTCGGGCCAATAACCACGGACGGCGGTTTCTTCCTCTTCCCGTTCGCCTACATCCTCGGTGATGTGATCAGCGAGGTGTACGGATTCAAAGTCGCGCGCCGGGCCATTCTGACCACTTTTGCGCTCTCCGTCTTCGCCTCGCTGACCTACTGGATCATCATCATCCTGCCGGGGTTCACGGACGAATTCGGCCAGACGAAGCAGACGGCACTGGAGGGCGCGTTGGGACCGGTGCCGCAGATTGTGCTGGCCAGCCTTCTGGGATTCGTGGCCGGACAGACCATCAACTCCCTGGTGATGGTCCGGCTGAAGGCCCGCCAGGGTGAACGCCGGCTGTGGGTGCGGCTGATGGGTTCCAGCGGAGTGGGCGAATTCGTGGACACGCTGATTTTCTGTTCCATCGCGGCGCCCATTATCGGCATCACCGGGTTCGGGATGTTTGCCAACTATGTTCTGGTCGGATTCGTTTATAAAACGCTCGTCGAGTACCTCTTCGTGCCGCTGACCGCCGTCGTCATCAAATGGATCAAGAAGCGCGAGCCGACGTATGGAATTTCCGGCGCACGCCCGGACGGGAGCGTTTTAGAGGACGGATCCGCCGCGGTGCCGGGCGGAAGTTTCTAGCGGACGCCGCCCTGCCAGAGGGCGTCGAAGGGTGCGTGCGAGGACACCCGGGCCTTGATCCCCGCCGTAACAAATTCCTTGGCGGTCCTTGCCGCGTCCAACGTCGCCGCACCCTTGGCCAGCTCCGCCGCGACCGCGGCTGCCAGCGAGCAGCCGGCGCCGCTGACGGCCGCTTCGCCGACCTTCGCTGAGCTGAGCACCTCCAGGGTCCCTCCGTCGTAATAAACGTCGACGGCGTCGGGTCCGGACAGCCGGACGCCGCCCTTGGCCAGCACCACGGCTCCGCTGATCGCATAGATGCGCTGCGCCGCTTCCTTGAGGTCCTCAACGTCGTCGATCGCTTCCATGCCCGAGAGGGAGAGGGCTTCGAAACGGTTGGGTGTGACAAAGGTGGCCAGCGGAAGGATCTGGTTCTTCAGCGCCGTGTCCGTATCCAGCGCAGCTCCCGGCTCCTGACCCTTTGCAGATCAGCACCGGATCAAGCACCAGATTCTTCGACGGGCGCGCCTGCAGGGCCTGCGCAACGGTACCGATAGCGGCGGGCGTGCCGAGCATGCCGATTTTCACGGTATCCAGGTCATCCGGACCGTAGGCGGCGAAGGAGGCCTCCAGCTGATCCGCGATCACCTCGGCATCCACGGGCATGAACCGGTGATTCCACTTGTCCTTCGGATTAAACGACACGATGCAGGTCAGCGCCGCGATACCGAATACGCCCAACTGCTGAAACGTCTTCAAATCGGCCTGCGCTCCCGCGCCTCCGGTGGCTTCCGAGCCGGCAATGGTCAGTGCGATGGACGGTCGGTGCAGGGCCGCTGGGGCAGAGCTGTGTGAGGACATCCTCCATCTTGGACCGGCATACCGGCTCCGTCCAAGCCGACAGGACGCCTGTCAGCGGACGGCGTAGTAATCCGCCAGCGTCCGGGCCTTGAATTCGAAGAAGCTGCCGTCCTCGATGCCCAGCCGGGCGTCGTCGACCATTTTGACCACGAAGCGCTCATTATGGATGGACACCAGCGTCGCCGAGACCATCTCCTTGGCCTTGAACAGGTGGTGGATGTAGGCGCGGCTGTAGTTGGCGCAGGCGTAGCAGTCGCAGCCGTCCACTAGCGGCCCGAAGTCCCGTTTGAAGCGTGCATTGGAGAGGTTGCGGCGTCCACGCGGCGTGTAGAAAGCGGAGGTGCGGGCAACCCGGGTGGGGGA
Source organism: Paenarthrobacter sp. PH39-S1 (assembly GCF_030063245.1). Taxonomy (GTDB): domain Bacteria; phylum Actinomycetota; class Actinomycetes; order Actinomycetales; family Micrococcaceae; genus Arthrobacter_M. The sequence goes on along the minus strand of NZ_JASISR010000002.1, from coordinate 109,071 downwards.
GACGCAGTCGAAGGTGTCCGCACCGTTTTCAATGGCGGTGAAGATGTCATCCGGTTCCGAAATGCCCAGCAGGTGCCGCGGCTTGTCCTCCGGAAGTTCCTCGTTGCACCAGCGCACAATAGTGCCCAGGTTTTCCTTCTCCAGCGCCCCGCCAATGCCGAAGCCGTCAAAGTTCATGCCGCCAAGATCGCGCGAGGCCTTCCGGCGCAGATCCTCATACTGGGCACCCTGGATGACGCCAAACAGGGCCTGGTACGGCTTGTCCTCCCGCTCGGCGGTCAGCCGGAAATGTTCGTCAACGCAGCGCTCGGCCCAGAGCCGGGTCCGCTCCAGCGACATCTCCTGGTAGCCGCGGGAGTTCATCAGCGTGGTGAGTTCGTCAAAAGCAAACATGACGTCCGCACCCAACTGGTGCTGCACGCGCATGCTCACCTCCGGGGTGAAGCGGTGCCGGTCGCCGTTTAAATGCGACTTGAACCAGACGCCGTCGTCGTCAATATGTGCCAGCCGCTCCTTGCCCGCCGCGACCCTATCGTCCGAACCGCTGTCCGCACCGGACCCGCCGGCCTGCGCGGTGTCCATGGTGATGACTTTCTTGAAGCCCGAGCCCAGCGACATCACCTGGAACCCGCCGCTGTCCGTGAAGCTGGGGCCGGCCCAGTTCATGAACCTGCCCAAGCCGCCGGCCTCGTCCACCAGATCGGACCCCGGCTGCAGATACAAATGGTAGGCGTTCGCCAGCAGCGCCTGCGCGCCGAGCTCCTGCATCGACTCGGGCAGCACGGCTTTTACGGTGGCCTTCGTGCCCACGGCGATGAACGCGGGGGTCTTGATTTCGCCGTGCGGCGTCACCATGGTGCCGGTGCGGCCGTGAAAGCGGCCCCCGTTGGCGCCGGTCTGCCCCGCCGTGGGGCTGCAGGAATCGCTCAGGCGTTGGTCGATGGTAAAGGAGAACTGGGACTGCTTAGCGGAGGAAGGCACCTCCCCATTTTGCCAGCATCGCCGACACACGCCCGCCGCCGGAAAATTCCTGCCCCGCAGGGGTGGCGGCGCCCCGGAAGATAAGTACGCTGGGTATGTCAGAACGCATTGGACTCCCTCAGCTGCACCCCTCATCCAGGAGACGTTCATGTACAACACGGAACTTCCGCAGGATATCCCGACCCGGGGGCCGGCGAAACCCGTCCCTTACCTGATCAGCGGGGTGTTGCTGATCATCGCCATCGTCTTCCCGCTGATCGTGCCGATGTATGCCCGGGCCACGCCCCGGGTAGGCGGTCTGCCGTTTTTTTACTGGTACCAAATGCTCTGGGTTCCCATTGATGCGGTGCTGATCGGCATTTGCTACGCCCTGACGAGCAGGGAGGACCGTCGGCGCCGGGAAGTTCTGAAGCGGCCAGCTGCCGGTAGTGCAGATGGTGGTTCAGACGACGGCGGGATGTCCCACGGCGGCGGGCGCGGTGGCGGCCGCGGTGGCGGCGGTACAACCGACGGCGGCGCGGGCGGCGGTACAACCGACGGCGGCGCAGTCCGATGAGCGCGCTGACGGGTGTGGCGACCGGCTTCCTGCCCGGGGCTCTGCCCGCATCCCTGGCTGCTCCTTTGTCCTCTCCTGCGTCCACTCCACTCTCCGCGCCTCTGTCTGCGCCCGCGGTCCTGGCGGCGGGCGCGGTGAAACCGGTCGACGGCGTGGCGCTGACCGTCGTCGTCGTACTTTTTTTGCTGGTCGGGGTGCTTGGTTTTTATGCGGCCCGCTGGCGTGGCGGTGGCAAGGAGGGGCTGCATACCCTCGATGAGTGGGGTCTGGGCGGCCGGAAATTCGGCTCCTGGATCACCTGGTTCCTGCTCGGCGGGGACCTCTACACGGCCTACACCTTTGTCGCGGTACCCGCCGCCATGTGGGCCACCGGAGCCGTCAGCGGATTCTTTGCCGTGCCATACACTGTGGTGCTGTATCCGATCGTGTTCCTGCTGATGAGCAGGCTCTGGTCCGTCTCGCACCGGCACGGTTTTGTCACCACCGCGGACTTTGTGGGCGGACGGTACGGCAGCAGGACGCTCACGCTGGCCATCGCCGTGACCGGCATCGTGGCCACTATGCCGTACATCGCGCTGCAGCTGGTTGGCATCAAGTCGGTGCTGACGGTGCTCGGGGTGGGCAGCGGTGCGAACTGGTTCCTCAATGACCTGCCGCTGATTGTGGCGTTTGTGGTGCTGGCCGCCTACACCTACACCTCCGGTCTGCGCGCTCCGGCGATGATCGCCGTCGTCAAGGATGTGCTGATTTACCTTGCCGTGCTGGTGGCCATCATCTACCTGCCGGGTAAGTTCGGCGGCTGGGAGCACATCTTCGGTGCGGCGGAAACCAAACTGGGCGCCGTGAGCGCTGCCACCGGCAAGCCTGTGGGATCGGTGATTCCGGGCGCCTCCAGTTTTTCCGCCTACTGGACGTTGGCCCTCGGCTCGGCCCTGGCGTTGTTCATGTACCCGCATTCGGTCACCGGAGTGCTGGCCTCCAAGAGCCGCAACACCATCCGCAAGAACGCCGCGCTGCTCCCGCTGTACTCACTCATGCTGGGCTTCCTGGCGCTGCTGGGATACGTCGCCATCGCCGCTGGCACCAAGCCGACGGAGCTCAACGGCAGCATTAACCCCCAGCTGGTGGTCCCGCAGCTGTTCCTGGACAACTTCCCGTCCTGGTTCGCCGGGATCGCTCTGGGGGCCATCGCCGTTGGAGCGCTCGTGCCCGCGGCGATCATGTCCATCGCGGCGGCTAACCTGTTCACCCGCAATATATACCGGGAGGTTTTCAGGCCGCAGGCCACCGCCCGGCAGGAGGCGAAGGTCTCCAAGCTCGTCTCGCTGGTGGTGAAGTTCGGGGCCCTGATCTTCGTGATCGCGATGGATCAGTCCGCGGCGATCAATATGCAGCTCCTTGGCGGAATCTGGATTCTGCAGACCTTCCCCGCCATCGTGGCCGGTCTCTACACGCGCTGGTTCCACCGATGGGCGCTTTTTACCGGCTGGGCTGCGGGCATTATCTACGGCACTGTGGCCGCCTACGGCGTGGTCAATCCGGTGACGAAGGCGCACTTCGGCGGCTCCATCGCGTCGATTCCGGGGACAAACGTTCAGGTCTACATCGCCATCATGGCCTTTGCCGTGAACATTATTGTGGCGGTGGTGCTGACCCTGGTCCTGCGGGCGCTGAAGGTTGCGGAGGGGCGGGACCTCACCCGCGCCTCGGATTACGGTGCGGATGAAGACGATCCCAAGGTGCAGAAGGTGGCGCGCGAACTGCCCAAGGAACCGATCGCCTGAGACTCTCCCTCTCCACGTCGACCTCTCCGTCGCACTCCCCGTCACCCCCAAGGGGGTGAGCCCCTCAGCCCTCGGGGAAGTTCTGCTCCATGAAAGCGTCCCACTGTTCGGAAATTTCCTCGAGGGCGGCGGCGCCGAGGTCGTAAGTGGAAGCGATGACCTGCGCCCCTTTTGCCGGCCGGATCCCGGCGAGCGGTGCCTGTTCCGCGAGCACGAGGAGGCCGTCGCCGCGTTCGGCGTAGCCGTGTACGGTAAGCCCCAGCTGCGTTTCTGAGCGGTACCAGACCTTGCCTTGGAGCTCGGCTCCGGTGCTCAGCGACAGCTCATAGTCCTCCCCGGATTCGGGCAGCCAGCCGGTATCGATGCCCAGCGCTTCCCAGAGCGAGCGGGACGAGGCGGTCATGCCGTCGGCGAAAATCGTGCGACGGGTGCCGTGCGGGTGCCGCTCAAGCGCAAAACGGAGCTGCTGGATGAAGATCGCCCAGCCTGCGGTGATGTCGCTGTCGTAGGCGGCCCATTGCCCGGTGGCCTTGCCGCGGGTCATGGTCAGAACGGTGCCATCTGCCATCGGCGTGAGCGTGAAGACGTCGCCCATCTCCAAATGTAGCGTCAGATGATCGGTGCTCTCACTGACCTTGGCATAGTAGATCTCCGCAATCTCATCCGACAGGCTATCCGACTCCCAGCCGTGCCACTGGGCGATTCGGGCCGGCTCCCGGAGCATCCGCCAGACCTGCTCGGCGTCGGCGTTGATGTGCACTGAAAGCTCGTTATTGCCCATGGCCCGAATCTACCCGAGGCGGCGCCCGGCGGCTAGGGTTCCGGCGGCGGCGGCCGTGCCTGGCTGTCCGAGGGCAGGGACGCGTATGCGCGCCTTTCCGGCAATACCGGCTCAGCCGGAGTGCTCGGAGCGGCTGGTGCGGGTTCGGATCTCGGTCAGTTCGTTGTTGATCCGGCGCAGCAGCTCTGCGTCGTCGTGCGTCCGGGAGCCGCCGTGGGCCAGCAGATGCAGCAACGTGTTCAGGCGCAGCTCACGCCACTGCGGCTCCTGATCGCGTTCACCGTTGGCGATGCTGCGGTTGATTTCCTTGTCGTACAGATTCGGCTCATCGAGGCTGCGCTGCCGCACGGTGGCGTTGATTTTCGCCCGGAACGCATCCAGCTCCGCCCGGTCCGGTGCCCGCAGCGCCTCGGCCAGCTGTTCGGCGCGGTGCGCGTCGCCGTTGCTGCGTGCAAGGTAATAACTCACCGCCAGGCAGTGCTCGATCGGATTCCAGCGCCCTGGGTTGGCGTCGTAGGGCAGATCCACAATAAGGCCGGCGACGGCGACGGCGTTGCTGTCGTCCTGCAGTTCGACAAACAGCACCTGGACCAGATCGCGGACAACCTGCAGATTCGCCCCGGACTTGTAGTTGAGACCCTTGGCCAGCCTCCCTGCCAGCCGCTGGACCGTCTCGTGCCCGCCGTGGGCGGCAGCGGCGGCAGCAACGACGGCCTCCGGAGTTCCGGCATCCGCGGGGATCTTCGGTGCGGCTTCCGGCGCGGGTCGCCCGGCCCCGGGCCGCGACGTGCCGTCGTTGCCGGAGACCGCTGCGGTTCCCACGCGCTGACGCGGTGCTGTGCCAGCGGACCCGGAACGCGGTGCTGTGCCAGCGGAGCTGGAACGCGGCCCTGTGCCGCCGGTCCGGGCGCCGGGAGAGACATGCGGGGCCGGCGGTCCGGCCAATCGGATCGTGGACGCGGCCGAAACCCGGATCGTTTTTCCGCCGCCGCAGCCGAGGATGGCGACGGCCGCCTGGCCGTAGTCGTCCTGCTCCCAGCTGACGGAGAGGATTTTAGTGCTGGACCCATCCGGGGCTGCCACCAGATGACCCGGTCGTACCAGGGAGACGGGAACCGTCTTCGAGTCCTCCCCGGCACCGGTCTCCCCGGTGCCGGGCGCTGCGGAATCCGTCATGTTATGGCCCTCAAATCGTTGCACGTGGTTATCCCAGTATAGGAAAGCGGTGCGTGGTTAAGACCGCCAGCCCGAACTGGCGCGTTCGTCAGCCGCAGAAGCCGGCGATGGTTGTTCATCAGCCGCAGACGCCGGCGAAGGCCAGGGCCTGACGCACCAGATCGCCGCGTCCGCCTGCGAATTCGCTTTGCACCATCGGGCTCAGTGCCTCCTGCGGGGTCATCCAGCTCAGTTCCAGGGCGTCCTGCCGCGGATTGCATTCGCCTGTCACTGGGATGACGTACACCAGGGCGACGGCATGCTGGCGCTCGTCGGTGAATCCCGTCTGGGAAGGAGCCGGGAAGTACTCGGCGACGGTGCATGGGACGGGACTGATGGGCAACTGGGGCAGCGCGAAGGTGCCCAAATCCTTTTCAAGATGCCGCAGCAGCGCCGCGCGGATGGTTTCGCGGTACAGCACGCGGCCGGAAACCAGCGTACGTACCATGGCGCCGTCGTCGTTCGCCTGCAATAGCAGCCCCACCTCGTTCACGTAGCCCAGCGGGTCCAGCCGGACCGGCACCGCCTCCACGTAGACCATCGGCAGCCGGTTGCGGGCTTCGAAGAGGTCATCCTCGGAAAGCCAGCCTGGATAAGGGTCTGGTGTTCGTACGCTCATCCTTCTGTTTTACCCCATCCACAGCGATCGGCGACGCACTTCGCGCCCATGTTCGCGGCCGGGATGGGCGCGTAGTGCGACATCGATGGCGAGAGCGGGTGTTGGGTGAGGGGTGGCGGGGGATTGGGTGGCGCGTTAGGGTGTGCGCATGGTTGCAGAACTGCCCGAACTACTCCTGCCCGATGCCGCAGCCTGGCGCCGATGGCTGGCGGAAAACCACAGCACCAGCCCCGGCATCCGGCTGGTGCTGCATAAGAAGGGTAGTACCGTAACCGCGCTGACCTACGCGGCGGCGCTCGACGAGGCTCTGTGCTTCGGCTGGATCGACGGCGTAATCGGGCGCCGGGACGAGGGCAGCTATCTGACCCGGTTCACTCCGCGGCGCCGCGGTAGCGTCTGGTCCAAGAACAATGTGCTCAACGTTGCCCGGCTGCAGGCCGACGGCCGAATGCACACTGCGGGGGAGGCCGCTGTGGCCGCGGCGAGGGCGGATGGGCGTTGGGAAAGAGCCTATGCGGGTCAGGGATCGGCGGAGGTTCAGGCGGATCTGGCTGCGGCCATTGCCGCGGAGCCGCAGGCGCAGGCCATGTTCGAGGTGCTGACGGCCAGCAACCGGTATGCCCTGATCTATCGTGTGAACGCGGTGAAATCGGAGGCTGCGCGAACCAGGAAAATCAACGGACTTGTGCAGATGCTGGCACGCGGGGAAACTCCGTTTCCACAGAAGAGGATGCCGAACTAGTGTTCGGTGCCGGTGCCGGTGCTTGCGCTGATGCCGGTGCCTGGGCAGTTACCGGAACGCTCCCAGCCGGAGTTCCGCATTGGGGCACGAGCAAGGCCGATCAGTCGAACGGAAATGCCACTCCCTCGCCCACAACGCGCAGGCTCAGCCGCACACCGGGTCGGGCCAGCATGGCGTTCCAATGCCGGATGCTGATGATCTCTCCGCCCTTGGGTTGATGCGGATCACCGGAGGGCGCGAGCGGTTCCAGCTGCAGCCGGACAGTGGTTTCGGGCCCAAAGTAATCCGTGTCCACCACGGTTCCGTGGATCGGCCCATCCTCGGCAATGCGGATCTGTTCCGGCCGCAACATCAGCAGCACGCGGCCCTGGGACGGTGGGCGACGGACCGGTATTCCGCCCAGCGAACAGGTGGCCAGCGAGCCTTCCATCCAGGCCTCCAAAATGACGGCGTCGCCTAGGAATTCCGCGGTGGCCCGGTCCGCCGGCCGGGTGTAGACCACAAACGGATTACCGATCTGCGCCAGCGCGCCGTTCCGCATCACGGCTACCTGGTCCGCGAAGGAGAGCGCCTCCGCCTGGTCGTGCGTGACCAGGATGGTGGTGACCCCGGCCGCGGAGAGTGTCTGGGCCACGGCGCGCCGGGTTGCCACCCGCAGGCCGGCATCCAGGGCGGAAAACGGTTCATCGAGCAGCATCAGCTCGGGCTCCCGGGCCAGTGCGCGGGCGAGGGCGACGCGCTGCTGCTGGCCGCCGGAGAGCTGATAGGGACGGCGCTTGGCGTAGGACGGGTCCATCGAAACCATTTCCAGCAGGTGCGCGACGCGGTCCGCCGCGCCCTTCCCCCGGGATGCCAGGCCGAACGCCACATTCTGCCCCACCGTCAGGTGCGGGAACAATGCACCGTCCTGCGCCACGTAGCCGACGTTGCGACGGTGCGCGGGCACCCAGTCCGCCGGTCCGGCCACGACCTGCCCGTCGAGCGAAACAGTGCCCGCATCCGGAGCCTCAAAACCCGCGATCAAGCGCAGGAGCGTCGTCTTGCCCGACCCGGAAGGTCCCACGATCGCCGTCGTCCGTCCCTTCGCGACGGCCAGATCCACACCCTTGAGGACCTCCGTGCTGCCGAACGTCTTGCGGACCCCCTCAACCAAAAGATGGTTATCCGTGGTGGCGGCCACCGGCGGGGACGTCCGCCGGGCCCGCGGACCACGAGGGTGACGCGGCCGCTGCTGAGTCTGGTGCGGTTCAGTCACTGTCCGGCTGCTTTCTTGGATTGCGAGAAGAGGAGATAGGTCATCGGGGCCGACAGCAGGATCATCAGCATCGCATAGGGGGCCGCTCCCGTATAGTCGATCTCGCTGCTGAGGGTCCAGAATTCGGTGGCGAGCGTCGTTGTCCCGTTCGGTGCCAACAGCAAGGTGGCGGTCAACTCGTTCACAATGCCCAGAAAGACCAGAGCGGCGCCGCCCGCCGCGGCCGGGGCACTGAGCCGCAGCGTCACCTTCAGGAAGGCGGTAAGCGGCGTCTTGCCCAGAGCCCGGGCGGCCTCGTCCAGCTCCCTGGGCGCCTGCGCCAGCCCGGCGCGCAGATTGACCAGGGCGCGCGGCATGAACAGCAGCACGTAGGCGCCGACCAGTACGGCGGAGGTCTGATAGATGACGGGAAGCCCGTGCACCGTTATGGTCACAAACGCCAGCGCGACGACGATGCCCGGCATGGAGCTGCTGATGTAGTTCACTGCCTCCAGGGTTTTGCTCAGCCAACCCGGGTGCCGGACGGCGAGATAGGCCAACGGGAACGCGAGCACCGTGGTGAGCAGGGCCCCGGCCACACCGTAACCGAGCGTCTGCAGCAGCGAGGTCAGCAACTCCGGGCGCACCCAGATCCCGGCGCCGCCGGCGATCAGCCAACGGCCCACGTGAAAAAGTGGCACGCCGAGGGCCAGCGCGGTGAGGCCGAGCAGGCCCAGCTGTGCGGGGAACCTGTACCGTCCTAACTCCAGTCGGGTGGGTGCGGCCTGCGCGCCGGAGCCAATTCGCGCATACCTCGCGTTGCCACGGGTTCGGGACTCCGCGAGCAGCAGCAACAGACAAAAAAAGACCAGCACGCTGGCGAGCATATTGGCCGCGGCGCCGTTGAATGTGGATTGGTACTGCTCGTAAATGGCTGTGGTAAAGGTGTCGAAGCGGATCATCGCAAACGCGCCGTATTCGGCCAGCAGATGCAGGGCCACCAGCAGCGCGCCGCCAGCGACCGCAAGCCGCAGCTGCGGCAGCACGACGCGTGCGAACACCCGCCAGGATCCCAGGCCCAGGGAGGCGCCGGACTGCTCCAGGGCCGGGTCCATCCGGCTCAGCGTGGCGGCGACCGGAATATAGACCAGTGGGAAATAGGAGAGCGTGGAGATCAGCACGCCACCGAAGATCCCACTCAGCGACGGCACCGCGCTGACCCAGGCATAGCTGTTGACGAAGGCCGGAATGGCCAGCGGGGCCGCCAGCAGGAGCGACCAGGCCTTGTGCCCGCGCAGGGATGTGCGCTCCACCAGCCAGGCGCCGCCGACACCGAGGACCACGCACAGCGGCACGGTGATGACCACCAGGGCAATGGTATTCATCAGCAGCGCGGCCACCCGCGGACGGAAGACCAGGGTGGAAATAGTATCCCAGCCCGCGCCGATGGTCATGTCCACCACATAGCCCAGCGGCAGCAGCGCAAATGCCGCTATCAGAACGCAGATCAGCACCACGGCTGGCGGGGGGCTGGAGCTGTTGCCCCTGCCCCCCGCCGGTCCGGGTACCTTGGCCGGATCCGCTGTCAGCGGCGCCGCCGTCGTTTTTTCCACAGGTTCTAGAGTAGCCCTGCACTGGTCATGAGCTCGTTGACCTTCTGTGAGTTCAACTTGGCAGGATCGATCTTGGGAGCGTCAAGGTCCGCGAGCGGGGTGAGCTTGTCATTGGCGGGAACATCGCTGGCCACGGGGTATTCGAACGACGTGCCCGTCTGCAGGACCGTCTGGCCCCCCTTGCCGGTAATGAACTTCAGGAACTGCTGGGCCTGTGTCTGGTGCTTGCTGGACGCCAGGACACCGCCGCCGGAGATGCTGACAAATGCGCCCGGGTCCTGGTTCTTGAAGTATTCCAAGGACACGTTGTTGCTGTTCTCACCGGTCTTGGCCTGATCGCCGAAGTAGTAGTAGTGGTAGATGATCGCCCCTTCCACCTCTCCGGCGTTGACCGCCTTCATGGCCGTGCTGTTGCCCTTGTAGGCCTTGGAGTTTTCCTTCATGGACTTCAGCCAGCTCAGTGTGGCGTCCTCGCCCTTGAGCTCCAGCATGGCGGAGACAATGGCCTGGAAATCCGCGCCCGAGGGGGAGGCTGCCCAGCGGCCTTTCCAGGCGGAATCGGCCAGATCCATGATGGACTTGGGCAGCTGGTCCGCGGAGAGTTTGGTCTTGTTGTAGGCGAAGACCGTGCTGCGGGCGGCAATGCCGGTCCACTTGTTGGTGGAGGGGCGGAACTGCTCAGGAACCTGTGCCACGGTGTCCTTGTCGATGTCCGCGAACAGGCCCGCGTTTTCCACCTGCGTCATGGCAGGGGAGTTCTCGGTCAGGAACACGTCCGCCGGCGAGTTTTTGCCCTCCTGGGTCAGCTGGGCGGCCAGCTCGGAGTCGTCGCCGCTGCGAAGCGTGACCTTGATGCCGGTTTCCTTGGTGAACGCGTCGGCCCAGGACTTGGTCAGCGTCTCGTGCTGGGCGTTGTAGACGGTGATCCCGTCGGCGCCTCCACTGCTTCCCGAACCGGTGGAACTGCCGCTCCCGCAGGCAGACAGCGTCAGCAGGGCAACGGTGACGGCGGCGATGCCGGCCGCAGATTTGGATGCTACCAAAAGGGGGAACTTCACGTCAGGAGGGCCTTTCCATTATGGATCAGGGAAGTGGAGGGGAGGAAGGGCGGTCACCCGGCTTCCTCAACCGACTTTAGGTGAGCCAATCCTAACTTTCCAAGCAAAAGGCTTCTTTTGTGATCAGGATCACGCTAAATACAGCACGTTTCCGTTGCGGAATTCTTATTTCATTGCGGGGGTGCCCATTTCAACGACGACTATGTGAAATCCGCAGTCACCTGCACCTCTGGTTAAGCTGCGCTCTCCAACTTCAGTAGCGACGCCGCCGTCTTCGCAGTCAACCATTCTTCATAACCTGCGACACGGACCACTCAGCGTTCTTGCCGCGATGTACGCCAAGTTAGCCAACTACGCCAACACAGTTGCCAGCGAGCGGTCTGCTGAGCTGGAAGGCGGATTCGAACGTCATCCACGCCTGGAGCTGGGTGGACAATTCCACCGGCTGCCCGGCCCGATAGCTTACTTCCGCCGGAAGACTGATATCGCTGCTGAAAGCAGGCTTTGGATCGGTTCGCCTTCCCGCCCAGAGTTCGTCGGCCGTGTCCAGGACCAGGTCTGCAGCCAGCCGTCGGGTTCGTTCGGGCAGGGCCGAATGCCGGGCTGCGAAACTCAGGTACCGGATGAGAATTCCGGTGAACAGGCCACCGTCGCCTCCGCCGTGCAGCCGTAGCGGGCTTCGGGTGCCGCCGTCGTTCTCCAGTACCTCGTTTTCCACTGTTTTCGCGGTCAGCTGACGGGCGACGGCGTCAATCAAGTCAGCAGCATGCGCCAGGTTGCGCTCGCCGCCAAGCTCCAGCATCGCGCCGAGCACGGGACCCTGGTTGTAGCTGTAGATGGTTCGTTCGATTTCCGGTCCGGCCGCCTGCGGGTGGACTCCGTCCAGGTAGAGGCCCTGGCCCGGGTCGTACAACGTGTCCCGGAGCCAATCGACCAGGCTTTGTGCGCGATCGGGCTGGCCGTTGCGGGCGAAATAGAGGGCAGAGGGGCCGCTGGCCGGTGTGTTTTTGTAGTCGCGTTTCCGGGACCAGAAGATGCCCCCGCCCAGATCATTGGTGTGGGCTCGGGCCAGCTGGGTACCCAGCACCCTGCCGGCTCGGCGGCCGCAGCGCATGCCGTTGGTGCCCCGGGCGCCGGGATTGTGGGAGCTGGAATGGACGATGCTGAACATGGCGTCCATTCGACCTGCCGCCAACGCCAGCCACGCCATGTCGTCGTAATAGTTGTTGGTCAGGCGCAGGAAATTCCGCAGGCGAATGGTCCGCAGCAGCCGCCGGGCCTGCAGGAACGGATCTGCTCGATCCGTCGGTCGGCCCGCGGCACGGAACGCCCCACGCGTTGCCCGGCCGGTACGTGACGACTGTTCCGTGCTCTGCCGCCAGGCCGAATCCACCAGGGCATCCAGATAATGCGCCTGCCACCAGTAATTCCATTCGGCCCACGGCGAGAAGCTGCGACGGGTCGGGCAGCGGGAATGGGCCAGCCACGTGCCCGGCAGCCCGAGAAGCCGATGTCCAAATCCGGCGTTAATCGCGTCCGCGGCCACCTGGGCCCGCAATGACCACTGCGCCGCATCGGTTCTCATGGCCGTAACATTACCGTGGCATTCGGAGCGTGCTGGTGGTCCCAACCGAAACCAGTCGGCACCTCGTGATTCCCCGGAACCCGACGCGCCCGTGCTCGCGCTGGAGAAGTTGTTCGCACAGACGGGAACCCCTCCGGCCGACATCGGCACGTTTGATTGGCTGGTGCCGCAGCAAATGCCGGTCTCGGACTGGTCCTAAATGCCGACTTCGTGCTTGCCTCGCCCATGGCATCGTTTCTGAGCGTCGATGCAGGAATTGGACTGACCCCGGACTGCGGTGTTTCGTTTCTATTGCCCCAGATGATCGGCCCCGGCGCCGGGTTCCCGCCCACGGGCATTTCAGTTAGGCTTCATTAACAATTTCAGTACGGACCATCGCAACCTCGACGTGGAGGAATTATGGACATCAGCAATGCCGTCGCATTAATTACCGGAGGAGCCTCCGGCCTGGGCGCCGCAACGGCCAGACGCCTGCATGGGCTTGGCGCCGCCGTCGTGCTGGTTGATCTGCAGCAGTCTGCCGGTGCGGATCTGGCCGCAGAACTGGGCGACCGGGCGGTTTTTGTGGCCGCTGACGTCAGCAACGAGGAGCAGGTGCAGGCCGCCGTGGACGCCGCGACCCGCTTGGGCCCGCTGCGTGTGCTGGTGAACTGCGCGGGCGTCGCGACGCCGGGCAAGGTGCTGGGTCGCGATGGCGTGCTGCCGCTGGAGAACTTCAGCAGGGTCATCCAAATTAATCTGATCGGCACCTTTAATGTGCTGCGGCTGGGCGCGCAGGCGATGGCGGCCACAGACCCGCTGGAGGGCGGATTCGGTACGTCCGAGCGCGGCGTCATCATCAATACCGCGTCCGTCGCGGCCTTTGACGGGCAGATCGGCCAGCCCGCCTACGCAGCATCCAAGGGCGCAGTGGCAGCGATGACGCTCCCGGTGGCGCGGGAGCTGGCGCGCTCGCTGATCCGGGTGGTGACCATCGCGCCGGGAATTTTCGAAACACCCATGATGGCGGGGCTGCCGCAGGCGGCTCAGGATTCGCTGGGAGCTGCGGTTCCGCACCCGTCCCGGCTCGGGAAGCCGGCCGAATATGCGGCCTTGGTGGAGCATATTGTGGCGAACGAAATGCTGAACGGCGAGACGATCCGGCTGGACGGCGCGATCCGGATGCAGCCCAAATAGTGGGGAGTCCGCACGACGATCTGCCCCCGGCGGATTTCTACGATTTTGAGGCTCTGCTCTCTGCCGCGGAGCGGGCCAAGATGGCGCAGCTGCGGGAGTTCCTGGCCGCAGAGGTGGCGCCCTATGCTACTGATTGGTGGAATGCCGCGGAATTCCCGGCCCATATTCTGCCCAAGCTGGCCGGGCTGGGTCTGAGCTCACCTGCACAGCAGGGGTACAGTCACCTTTTTGCCGGTTTCGTGGTGGCGGAAATGACCCGGGTGGATACCTCGCTGGCCACGTTCTTCCTGGTCCACCATGACCTGTTCGTTCAGTCGTTGCAGGAGTTCGGCTCGGACGAGCAGAAATCGCGGCTGCTGGCGGATGCGATGGCACTGCGGATTACCGGCGCTTTTGCCCTCACCGAGCCGGATCATGGCAGTGACGTGGCGGGTGGAATGACGACGACGGCAACCCGGTTCCGCGGGACCGGCGGAGCCGCGGACAGCTGGGTCGTCAACGGGTCCAAACGCTGGATCGGCAATGGGACGTTCTGCGATTACATGCTGCTCTGGGCCAAGGACACCGGCACCGGCCAGACCCGCGGTTTCATCCTCGATGCTCAGTTGCCCGGCGTGACGCGGACCAGGATTGAGCACAAGATTGCGCTGCGGACGGTGCAGAATGCCCATATTCTGCTCGAAAACGTGACAATTGCGGAGGCGGATCGGTTTGCGGGGATCGATGCGTTCGCCGATACCAATCAGCTGCTCCTGGGTTCCCGGGTGATGGTGGCGTGGCAGGCGGTAGGGCAGCAGTTGGCCGCGTTCGACGTCGCCCGCGCGTACGCTGTCGAACGCGAACAGTTTGGGCGACCGCTGGCGCGCTTCCAATTAATCCAGCAGCAGCTGGTCCAGATGCTGGGAAATGCGACGGCGAGCCTGGCCATGATGGTGCGGATTGCTGGGCTTCGCGATGCGGCCGATGCGGGCGGAAGTGCCGGTGCGCGGATGGGGCAGGTCGCGCTGGCGAAGGCCTTCACCACGGCCAGGATGCGTGAAACGGTGGCGATGGGCCGATCGCTGCTGGGCGGCAACGGAATTGTCACCGACTACCGAATGGCCAAGATTTTTGCCGACGCCGAGGCGATCTACACCTACGAGGGCTCGCACGAAATCAACACGCTGATCACCGGCCGGGCGATCACGGGCGTTTCCGCGATCATCTGAGCCGGTGGGGGCCGCGGGAGCGCAGTGGGCCGGTTCAGCGCGTCTGCATTTTCGCGGCGGCGGAAGCCAGCTTAGGCGGGTGGGGTCTTTTCACCGGCTTCGATGGAGGTGTCAAGGATGTTTCCGCGGACCGGCATCGGACAGGTGCCGAAGGCCGTGAAAGCGCTGGGGTAGTTGACCGCACGGTTGAAGTCCAGCAGCACGCTTCCGTCCGCTGCGGGGACCGGGATGGTGAGCTTGCGCCAGCCGGCCGTGCTGCTGCCGTTGGTGGAGTCATGGAATGTAACTTCCAGCGCGCCGTCGCCGCCATCTTCGGTCAGAAGACGGTGCGTCCGGCCGTTCAGGTCAAAGGTCACCTCACCCGTCACGGCGGCGGTGGCGGTGACCTGGGGATTGGCGGTGTTACGGGGAACCGGCCGCGCCACCGGGTACGGCTCGAATCTGCCGGGGAGCACCAGGTCTGCCCGGTAAGCGAAGGCGGGAACGCCGTCGAACGCCCGCAGCGTGGGCGACTGTGAATCCCTGGTCCGGACCGCATAGCGGCCGCCGCGCCGCGCCAACTCGGCCACGATACTGCCCGACCGCACCCACAGCAGGGATTCCTCATCCGCCAGAGCTGCGGTCAGTGTGCCCGCGACCGGCGTGCCCGGGCCGAGCAGGGTCAGGCGGTCGCCGGGCTCCGCAGTCAAAACGGCCCCATCGGCCTCGGCGCTCCACAGACCGGGCAGCAACTCCAGCGGGGCCGGGCGGGCAGGAAGCCACTGCAGCGACGTCAGGCTCAGCCAGCCGTGGTCGGCCGACAACGAGGTGTCGCGGTTGTCCCGGAAGCGGTTCCACTTCTGGAATTCGGCGCTGGCGGAGGGTTCGTTGCTGGACACAGAATTCCTTTACCGGCTGCGGATACATGCTTCGTCCCGCGGCCTCGCGGCCGCATGCTTTAACTCTAGACCCGGCGGACAAGGGCAAGGGGACCCGGTTGCCCTGGTGGGAAGGGAAGGTCCCGGCCTGCATGCCGTCCTCGCTTTTTGAATTTGCCGGTTTTTGCCCGCAACCATCCGCTGGTGCGGCCCAGCCGTCCTAGTGCGGGCAGTGTCTCATCGAGGGTGGGGGAGGCGGGATGGTCTTCGGTAGGCTGGGAGCTATGCCCTCTTTCCGCGCGATTCTCAAGATCTCCGGTCTCCGCCCGGGCAGTGCCCCGGATTCCGTGATGTCCACCGCCGTCGAAGCGCTGGGTTCCATTCACCTGGTGGAGGCCAACCAGTTGGATATTGTTGGCGGGGTGCCGCAGATCAGCCTGCGCTTTACGGTGGAGGCGGGCCAGTACGACGACGAGAACCGTCAGGCCCGCAATGCCGGGATGAGCGTGCGGCATGCCGTGGAATCCGTCGCGGTGACCGGACCGCTCCGGGTCACCCGCCGGATCAGGGGAAAGTGGATTCCAGTTCCCTGACGCCACCGGCCGGAAGGCCCCGATCACGGCGGCCAGGACGGCTACCGGCCAAAAACATCTCCGGGATCGGGATCGGCTGCACCGTGTGAAGCCGCACGGCGTCGTCGGAGTCCGATGACGGCGGCCATCAGGACCCCGACGCCGATGCCAACTCCGACGCCGATCAGCGAGTTCGCCCAAAACGGCAGGCTGGTATTGCGGCCGGTGAGGTAGCCCAGGCCGACCATCCAGCAGGCCCAGACCACGGAGCCGAGAGCGCTCGCGCGCAGAACGCGGACTGTGGGGACATTGGCAATCCCGGCCGCGGCCATGGTGGCCGTGCGCCCGGCGGGGATGAAACGGCCGGCCACCATCGCGGCTGCGGTGGAGGAGCGGCCGCCCCTGGCTGCGGCCCTGCGGATGCCTTTATGCACCGATCGGCCCCAGCGGAAGCGGTCCAACACATGGGTCAGCCGGCGCTTAAAAAGGCCGTAGACCACCAAATCTCCCAGCATCGAGCCGGTCACCGCCGCCGCCAGGGCCAGCGGCAGGATCACCTGGCCGTTGGCTGAGAGCGATCCGGAGGTCACCACCATGACCTCAGAGGGGATGGGCGGAACAGCAGCGTCAAGTGCCACCGCCGCGGCCATGATCGGATAGAGCGCGAAGGCCCAGTCGCCTGCACTCAAGAGGTCCACCGATTCAATCTAACCGCTGCGCGCACGCAGTGGTAGTGGTCGACTGCGGCGGCGTGGTGCCAGCGGCGGTCCGGGTGGTCCGGTGCTCGCGGTTGGCCGTCCGGGTGGAACCGGTGGTCCGGGTCGGCGGTCAGTGGCAGACTGGCCGCATGAGGATCAGCATCGTGGAAGGAGACATCACCGGCCGGGCCGTGGATGCGGTGGTCAATGCCGCGGATTCGGCGCTGATGGGCGGCGGTGGGGTGGATGGAGCCATCCACCGTGCCGCGGGTCCTGAGCTGCTCGCCGCCTGCCGGGAGCTTCGACGGACGATGCTTCCCGACGGATTGCCGGTAGGGGCTGCCGTGGCAACCAAGGGGTTTAGGCTGCCGGCACAGTGGGTGATTCATACGGTGGGGCCGAATCTGCACGCGGGGCAGGACGATCCCGCGCTGCTGACCTCCTGCTTCACCGAGAGTTTAAGGCTGGCGGCTCGTCTGCGGGCGCGGTCGCTGGCTTTTCCCGCCGTTAGCGCCGGAATCTATGGCTGGCCCGCCGGGCAGGTGGCGGCGCTGGCCTTCGACGCCGTCCGGCAGCATCAACGCCAAGAACCGGAGGACAGCATTGAACTCGTCGAGTTCGTCCTGTTCAGCCGCGCAACAGCGGATGTGTTCCGTACGGTCTATGCTGGCGGGAACGCGCTGAGCTGACGGCCGCTGCGGTATTCGACCTGACGCCCGCTGAGCGGATCGGTGAAGGCGATACTGCGCGCCAGCAACTGCAGCGGTTTAGCGTAATCATCGGCAGCCTGAGGCAGCAGGGTGGGATAAAACGGATCGTTCAGGATGCCAAGACCCAGGGCCGCCATATGGACGCGCAGCTGGTGCGTTTTGCCGGTGTGCGGCTCAAGACCGTATCTACCCAGTGTGCCGCCGCCGTCGTCGGACGTCTGCAGCAGCTCGACGTGGGTCTGCGCGTTCGCATCGCCCTCGACCTCCTGGGCCAGCAAATAGGTGCGGGACTTGATCATCCGGGAGTTGACCACCCGGGGCAGGTCCAGCTCCGGGCGCACCGCAGCCACGGCCTCATAGCGCTTGCGCACCGCGCGTTTTTCAAAGAGCTGCTGGTATTTCCCCCGGGTGTCCGGGTTGGCCGCAAAAAGCAGGACGCCGGCGGTCATCCGGTCCAGCCGGTGGATCGGCACCAGCTCCGGCAGATCCAGTAGGTTGCGCAGCCGGACCAGCGCTGATTCGGCGACGTAACCTCCGCCGGGGGTGGTCGGCAAAAAATGCGGCTTGTCCACCACCACCAGATCGCTGTCCTGGTGCAGCACCTCCAGCTCCACGGGCAGCCGCACCTCCGGCGGCACCTCGCGGTAGTACCAAATGAACGTGTGTTCGGCCAGCGGGGTGTCCGGGGTGACGATGGTTCCGCTCAGGGCACGCACCTCGCCGCGCTCGAACCGGTTCATGATGCCGATGGAATCCACGTGTCCGAACCGCTCCAGCACGTACTCCATCGCCGTGGCCCAGGGTCCGTCCTGGGGCAGGCGGAGGCGGGTCGCGTTCACGCCATTGCGCACCGGAAGCGGGGATTTCATCACGCTTTAATCCTACCGGCCCCAACTGAGTCGCATTTATGGCACTCAAACGCTCGAATGGGTGCCGCAAGTGCGACCTAGTTGGGTTGGGCGGGGTGGGTTGGGTGTGGACGGAAATCTTGCGGTGGGGGTGACGATTTTGGGGCCGGCCCGTTCAGGGACTTTAGGGCGGGGGCTGGCAGCGGGGGCAGTAGTAGATGTCGCGGGCCCGTTGCGCTGGAAACTGCGGATCCGGGAGAGTGCTGTGCCTGATCAGGGTGCCGCAGCGCTTGCACGGCCGGGACTCCCGCCCATAGACCCAGACGGCTGCATCACCCCGGGCGGGACCGCCCGTGGTGCTGCGCGAGGAGCGGTTCTTGTTGGCCTCGAGCAGCCGCTTGGACTGCTCGATCAGCTTGGGCAGGGCGGCGACCTCGCTGATCGGGAGGGCAGGGTGTACGCCGGCCAAAAAACAGAGCTCGCAGCGGAAGACGTTGCCGATCCCGGCAAGATTCCGCTGGTCCAGCAGCGCCAGCCCGACGGCGCGCCGGGGCTCGGCCGAGATCCGGTGAAGTGCCTCCGCGGCGTCCCAATCCGGACCGAGCAGGTCAGGGCCCAGATAGCCGAAGGCGTCCAGTTCGCGGTCCTGCGGCAGAACCTCCAGCAGTCCGAGCGAAAATCCGACGGCGGTCACGTCTACGGTGCCAAGGATGCAACGGGCGGTGAAAGCGGGGCGGCGCCACTTCGGCGCCGGACCGGCCGGGTAAATATGCCAGCTCCCTTCCATCTTCAGATGCGAGTGGATCAGCTGGCCGGCTACCCGGATGAGCAGGTGTTTGCCGCGTGAATCAACGCCGTCAACGATGGAGCCGGTGAAGTCCACCGTGGCGAATGCCGGCACGCGGATGTCGCAGCGTGTGAGGACTTTACCGGCGAGCGCCTGATCCAGCTGCCGGGCCTGCCGCCAGACGGTATCGCCCTCAGGCACGGATCCGCAGTCCGCGTGGAGTGGTGTAGGCGCCGGCTTCCACCAAGGCTCCAGCCAGCAGGGTGTCCAGGATCCCCCGTCCGTTCACCTTTTCGATGGCCAGCTTGTCGACGGACCCGCGTTTAACCACTGCTGCGAGGGCGTGTCCGGCCAGGGTCAGGGCATCGGGGTCGTCGGTGAAGGCGAGCATCGTCTTGCCGCCGCGCTCCACATACAGCACCAGTTCGCCGTCGACCATGACCACCAAGGCGCCGGCCTTGCGGCCCGGCCGGTGACCCACGTCCAGCGCCGGCCAGGCCAGCGCGGCACCGTACGGATTAGCCGGATCCGTTGCCGCCAGCGCAAGTGCCACCGGTGCGGGCTGGCGCAGTGCGGCGTCTTCGGAAAACGTGCGCAGCCGGTCGACCGTTGATGGCACGGCGAACTGCGCCGCCCCGAGATGCTCAATGAAGTAGCCACGCCGGGTGCGTCCGGATTCCTCCAGCCGGGCCAGGACCTTGTACATCAGGGCGAAGCCGCCGGGTATGTTCTCATTCATCACCGAACCGCGGGTGACGATGCCGTACCTGTCCATCAGCAGCTCCGCCATGGCATGAGCGGCGACCGTGGTGTCCGCTTCTTTGTCCGGCAGCACGTTCCACCGTCCCGCCGCCAGTGGCGGGGCACCCCGGGCAATCGTCCCCGGGCCGGAAGACGACCCCCCGGCGCGCCCGAGCCGCCCGTACCGCCCCGCTGAGCGCAGCCGCGGGGCGGTGGGACGCTGCCGGTGGGTGGTATGGCCACCCGCGAGCAGCGCCCGGACGGGTGCAAAGGTATCGTTGCTGATCCGGCCGGCCCAGACGAGTTCCCACAGCGCGGTCAGCACCTCACTGTCGGCGACCGCCGGAGCCGGTTCTGTTCGCGTTCGGCTGCCGTTCACCGCGCGGGCGGTGTCCCCGTTCCCGGCCGCTTCGCGCAGCTGGTGGAAGAAGTAGGATCCACCGCCGGCAAGGTGGGCGAGCAACCGCCGCTGCAGATCGCTGGGTTCGAACCCCGCCTGCGGATTCAGCGTCAGCGGCGCGGATTCGGCCAGATGCAGACTGATCCAGCCGTCATTTCCCGGCAGTGAGCCCGCGCCGGACCATAGGAGTTCCCCGGTGGCGGTGAGCTCGTCGAGCATGGCGGGGACGTAGTTGCCAACCCGACCGGCGAGCACCAAAGTTTCCCACGCAGAGGCCGGGACCGGTACCCCGGACAGTTGGTCCACGGCGGTCAGGACACCGTCCAGCCCCCGGAGCTCCGCGGGTTGGGACGCCCGGTTGGAACCGGCGGGCGTACGAACGTGCTGCCAGCCAGGGAGGAAGCGCGCATACGTGGCGGGATCCACCGGCTCGACCTCGGCGCGAAGGGCTGCCAGGGAGCGGCGACGCAGCCTGCGCAGCACCTCGACATCGCACCATTCCGAAAGGGCCGGCGCCGGTGTGGTACCGGTTCCACCCGCAGGGTCCGTCACGCCCGCAGGGTCCGTCGCGCCCGCAGGGTCCGTCGCGTCCGCAGGGGTCCCAACCTGGGTGGGTAAGGCGCGGGTGGGACGGAACTCTCCCTCGGCCACGCGTCCGTCCACAGCGAGTCTGGCCAGGCCGGTGCGGACGACGGCGACGCCCAGGCCCAGCCGGACGGCGGCTTCCGCTGCGGTAAAGGGCCCGTGGGTGCGGGCGTAGCGGCCCAGCAGATCCCCGAGCGGATCCGCGACGGGTTCGATAAAGACCAGCGGGACACCCATAGGAAGCGGAATACCCAGGGCATCGCGAAGTCTCGCGGAGTCCTCGATAGCGGCATACCGTTCGGCGCCGGCCATCTTGATTTTGAGCGCGCGGTTGGACGTCACTAAGGCGGTCAGGTGCCGCTGGACCTGGGTCGCCTGGTCGGGCAGCGCGGGAACGGGTTCAGGTTCAAGCCGCGCGGAGACCTCGTCCTCGCTCAACGGGCCCAGGATGCGCAGCAGATCCGCCACGCCCTCCATCCCTTTGGCTCTCCGGTCCGGGGCCAGCCGCTGGAGTTCCGCCTCCGTCTGCTCGATGACCTTTGGGTCCAGCAGCTCGCGCAGTTCAGCCCGGCCCAACAGTTCATTGAGCAGCGTGGGGTCCAGCGATAACGCGGCGGCCCGGCGCTCGGCCAGCGGCGAATCGCCCTCATAGAGGAAGGAAGCCACATAGCCAAAGAGCAGGGAGCGGGAGAACGGCGAGGGCTGCTGCGTAGTGATCTCCACAACCCGCAGTTCGCGCCGTTCGATTCCGGCCGCAATTTCCTTCAACGCGGGCAAATCATAAACGTCCTGGAGGCATTCGCGCACGGTTTCCAGCACGATCGGGAAGGTGGGATATTTCCGGGCCACGTCGAGCAGTTGGGCTGAGCGCTGTCGCTGCTGCCACAGCGGGGAGCGTTTGCCCGGATTCTGCCGCGGCAGCAGCAGCGCGCGGGCGGCACATTCGCGGAACCGGGACGCGAACAGCGCAGAACCGCCTACTTCCGCGGTGACGATATTGTCCAGCTCATCGGCATCGAAGAGGAAAAGATCGGCGCCGGGCGGCTCGTCGTCCATCATCGGCACCCGCAGCACAATGCCGTCGTCGGAAGCCATCGCGGATCCGTCCAAACCATACCGGGCATGCAGCCGGGCCCCCACGGCCAGCGCCCACGGTGCATGCACGGGCATTCCATACGGGCTGTGCAGGACAACCCGCCAATCGCCGAGTTCGTCGTGGAAGCGCTCCACCAGCAGGGTGGTGTCATTGGGGACGACGTCGGTGGCCTGCTTTTGCTCCGCGAGGTAGCTGAGCAGGTTGCCGGCTGCCCAGTCGTCCAGGCCCGTTGCACGGCACCTTTGCAGCGCGGCAGCCGGATCCGCTCCGGACAGTTCGCGCATGAAAGCGCCCAATGCGCGGCCCAGTTCCACCGGCCGGCCCAGCGAATCACCCTTCCAGAACGGCAGCTTTCCCGGCTGCCCGTATGCCGGAGAGACCAGTACGCGGTCATGGGTGATGTCTTCGATGCGCCAGCTGGTGGCGCCTAAGGCAAAGACGTCGCCGACCCGGGACTCGTAGACCATCTCCTCGTCGAGTTCGCCAACCCGCCGGCCGCCCTTGGCTTTTGCACCCGGAGCGGCCTCCTGCTCGGAGCCGACGATGTAGACGCCGAACAGCCCGCGGTCCGGAATGGTACCGCCGGATGTCACGGCCAGCCGCTGGGCTCCGGGGCGCCCCGTAAGGGTGCCTCCGGTCCGGTCCCAGATGATGCGGGGGCGGAGTTCAGCAAATTCATCGGAGGGGTAGCGGCCTGCCAGCAGATCAAGGGTCGCATCGAAGGCAGACCTCGGCAGCGTGGCAAACGGCGCCGACCGCCGGACCGTATCGAACCATTCCTCGACATCGATACTGCCCAGCGCCGTCGCCGCGACGGTCTGCTGGGCCAGAATATCCAGCGGATTCGCCGGAATATACAAGGACTCGATCCGGCCCGCCAGCATCCGCTCCACTGTGACGGCGGAGTGCACAAGATCTGCGCGGTGTTTCGGGAAAAGTATGCCCTGCGAGACCTCGCCCACCTGGTGCCCTGCCCGGCCCACCCGCTGCAACCCACTCGCCACCGAGGGCGGAGATTCCACCTGGATCACCAGATCCACAGCGCCCATATCGATGCCCAGTTCCAAACTGGAGGTGGCCACCACACAGCGCAGCCGGCCGGACTTGAGATCATCTTCGATCAAGGCCCGCTGGTCCTTGGAGACAGAGCCGTGATGGGCCTTGGCCAGGACCGGCTCCGCCCCGCTGGTCGCACCCGCCTGCGCCATCAGCTGTGCGGGCGGTGACAGCCCCGGCGTCCGGGCCGAGTGTTCCGGGGTCCGGGCCGCCTGCTCCTCCGCAGCCCGCGTCGGGCCCTGACCCGCAGCCCGCGTCGGGCCCTCCGCGTCCGCCGGCCGCTGCGCCGCCGCCGGGCCCTGCCCGTCAGCGGCAGCCAATCCGTCCAGCAGCAGGCGCCCCGCGTAGATCTCGTTCAGCCGCGCCGTCAGCCGTTCCGCCAGCCGCCGGGAATTGGCAAAGACAATCGTGGACTTGTTCGCCAGCACGTGATCCACGATCTTTTCCTCCACATGCGGCCAGATCGAGGTATTCGGCGCCGGTCCCGGGGCCATGCCCGGGCCCTGCCCGGCGTCCATTCCCACCTGGGCAGGCAGCGACGTCATATCCTCCACCGGCACCGTGACGGACAGATTCCAATTCTTGGCCGTCACCGGCGCCACGATTTCCACCGGGGCCGAGCCCGCCAGGAACCGGGCCACGGTTTCCCTCGGCTCCACGGTGGCGGACAGGCCGATCCGCTGCGCCGGCCGGTCCAGCAGGGCGTCGAGCCGCTCCAGCGAGAGCGCCAAGTGCGCCCCGCGCTTGGTCCCTGCGACGGCGTGCACCTCATCGAGGATGACCGTTTCCACCTGGGCCAGCGTGGCACGGGCCTTGGACGTGAGCATCAGAAACAGCGATTCGGGGGTGGTGATGAGAATGTCCGGTGGATGGCTCAACAGCGTGCGCCGCTCGGACGCCGTCGTATCTCCGGACCGTACGCCGACGGAAATGTGCGGCGCCGGCAACTCAAGGCGCTTCGCCGTTTGGGTAATGCCGATCAGCGGCGCGCGCAGGTTCCGCTCCACGTCCACACCGAGCGCCTTCAGCGGCGAAATATACAGCACGCGGGTGCCCGCCGGACCCTGTGGATCGCGTTCGACGGCGATCAGCCGGTCGAGCGCCCAGAGGAAGGCAGCGAGCGTCTTGCCGGAGCCGGTAGGGGCGATGACCAGTGAATGTGATCCGGCGGCGATGGACCGCCAAGCGCCCGTCTGGGCTGGCGTGGGCGCAGGGAAAGCACCCAGGAACCACTCCCTGGTTGCCGCCGTGAACTGATCCATCGTTGGCTCCGCGGCACGTTCCGACGTGGACCGTTCCGTGGTGTTCATCCGAGGACTCATTTGCTTCCCGCCACGGCTCCATCATCTCTCACGGCCCCGACATTTTCCTCCCCGGGTGCGCCTGCACGCCGCAGGGCTCATCGGGCTGTACTCTGACGGTATAAGTGGCAATGCTGCCTTTGCCGTTCCCTGTGCTCACTCCGGGGCCTCATCAGCGGCAGAGCAAACAAGTCGGAGATGGAGGGGGCCGTGGGTTCGCGGCATATGGGGAACAACTGGTTCCCCATGGCAGGCATGGCCGCGCTCTTTTTGGGCGGAGCAGCCATGGCCCTGATGGCCAATTCCGACAAGGGTGCCGTGCCGTCCTATTACCTCATCGCCGCATTCCTGTACGCCGGCGCCACCGCGTTGTGGTTCCTGCGGAATCCGCCGGTCCTGCGGGCCGAGCTGAAGCCCTACCTGTACACGGCGGGGGGCATGGTGCTGGGCGTTCTGCTGGGCGGGACCACCGGGATCCTGCAGGGCTGCCTGGCGTGGCTGGCCCTGGGCGGCGGAGTCCTGGCCTATGGCGTGCTGGAGCGGACGCGCGTGATTGTCACCGCCGGCGCCGGCGCCTGTGTGGCCGCGCTGCTGGGCATGGTGATCACGGCCCCGGTGTGGGGCGGTGCGCTGCAGACCCTGACCTCCGCGGGGTTCGTGCTGGCCGCGTACCGGCTGCACGTGATGAAGCATGGCAGGCGCCCGGAGACGCAGGCAGTGGACTTGGATTCGCTGATCCGTTTCTAGCCGGTGACCACCAGGACGTTCCGGAGCGCCCGCTCCGCGGGACGGAGGCCGGGCCTCGAGGCGTCAGGGGCTCTGAAAGGCTCCGATTGTCATCAGCACCGTGGCCGTGTCGGTGCATGCCGTGAGCGGGTGGGCAATGTACAGCGCGTCGGTGGCGCTCGGCGGGTAAATCCGCAGGCCATCCGCGGGCGCCTGCGTGCAGCCCTGGTAGTTCCCGGCCTGCGTATAATGCAGCACGGCGGCGGCACGGGACCCCGGTGCCATCGTGATCGGGCCGGCGGAGGGAAGTTCAGCGTTGCGGTTGGCCGGCGCGCCGAGCTGGGTGCCATTGCCGCCGCCGACCAGGGAAACGCCGGGATAGCCGTCCAGGATGCAGGTCGCGGCAGAGGCGTTCTGCAGGATCAGTTTCATATAGATGCCGCCCGCCGCCCCGCCGCCGGTGTCATCAACGGAGCCCTGCAGCATGGCCGCCGTACACAGAGCCGGGCCAGCAACGGCGGTGCTGCTGGGAGAGGGAACGATCGATGGTTCGGTGCTGGGGGAGGGAATAGTCGACGGCGGAGCGCTGACGGACGGGCTGTCGGCGGTGCTGCTGGCGCTGCTGGTGCTGCTCGACGCGGACGACGGCGTGCCGGCGCCGGTCGACGACGGTCCCGCCGGCGCCGTCGACCCTCCACAGCCAGCCAGACCCGCGACCGCGGCCGCCGCTGTTAGAACTGTCAGTGCCTTCGCATGTCCCCGAGTCATCATTGAACCAGACTTGCCGGATCGGTTGCCGGAGTCAATCTCCGCCGCAGGTACCGGCCGACTATTTCCCCGATCGTGACCTTTCACGGCGGCGGCGGGGCGGGACCGGCGCTCCATTGCAGCAGCGCCGGGCCCAATCTGCCACGGAGTGCGGCGGTTAGCTGGCGTCGTGCTTCCCGCCGCGGCTGCGTGCCAGCGCAACTCCACCCATGCCCAGACCCAGGACGCCCGCTGCCAACCCGATCCAGCCGGGCGTCTGGCTGCCGCCGTCGGACATCGGCTCAACCGCGGACGCGGGAGTCGCCGTTCCGCTGGCCTCGGCCGTCGTCACCGCAACCATCGGAGCCGCGGCCTTGAGCGATTCGGGGTCCTGGCCGGCCGCAGCCACATCCGCCCAGTTCGTCTCGCCCGTTTCGCAGTTCTGCAGGGTCGGGAAGTACAGCGTCTTTCCGGCGGTGTCCGGCAGCTGCAGGGAGAGCACCAGGGCGTCCCGCTGATGCGCATCCAACGGTGTCGTGGCGGTGTAAATGACCTGACTGGTGCGCTCGGTGACGGAGCTGCCGTTGGAGAGCTTCTGCGGCGTCGCGAGCTTTTCGGTCGTCTTGCTGATCGTCCAGTTCGGGTTCACCGTGGCCGTGGCGTCGTTGATTTCCTGCGGGAGATTGATGGTGATCTTGTCCGTGGGGGAGCCGTTGCAGCCGTGCCCGATGCTGAACGTCAGCAGGGAATACGACCCGGCGGCGGTGCTGTCCGGGGTGATTTCCACGTGCGCGGAGGCCGCGGCCAGGCCGCTGGTCATCAGGCCGACGGTGGCTCCGGCAACGAGGGTGGTTTTCAGTGCGCGGTACTTGGTTTTGGTGAAGCGGTAGTTCATGACGTGGCCTTTCGACGGGCATGCGTGAACGGCATGCCGCAGTTCGGTGGGTAAGGGACACCCCGCCGGATCCGCCGGAAGGGTGCTAAGTGAGCGGGACCGCGGCCGCCGGCGGCCCGCGTCGGCTGTCCGCGCGCAGATTGCGGCGCGGCTGCGGGCGCACCGGCACTTCGGGCGTCAGAACACGGACCAACGGCGCGACGGCGGCGCCGGAGCGGGCGGCCGGCCGCACGAGCGGGCGGAGCCAGCCAGCGAGCAGCCAGAGGGCGTCTTCGCCCTTGGCCAGCACGACGGCGCAGGCGAGCGTGGCGCCGATGTGGGCGAGCGTCATGGCCAAGGTCAAGGTCAAGGCCGCGGTTGGGGCTGCCGGGCCGGCCGCCATGGCGGGCATTGCCGCCGCAACGGGGACCGGGCCGGCGGCCGAGGACACGAGGTGATGGTGCATGGCCGGATCAGGGAAACCGGCCATGCCGGGGGCTGACAGCAGATCAAAAGCACCGTGCAGCAGCAGCTGGCTGGCGCCGAGCAGAGTGGCCATCAGGGGCAGCGGAATGCGGAAGCCGGTGGCTGTCACGGATGCGAGCCCGGTCAGCGCCGTGAGCGCCGCCAGGATGAGCGGTGCCGGCAGGCTCCCGCCGGCCAGCGTGTGCGCACCCGCCGCGAGCGACAGTACGGTTACGCCGATGGCTCCGGAGCGCAGCCAGCGGAACGGCGCGGAAACGACGGTCATGGCTCTCCTTCGGCTCCCGGCGGGCAACTTCCATCACTTCTCCGGCCGGCGGCCGGATACGCAGCCAAGTTTACCTACTATTCGCGGCCGCGCCGCGGCGGGATTGCCCGCCCGGTCAGAGGACACTGGACGGGTGACAATTATCAGATCAATCGTCCTTTTCGCGCTCGCCGCCCTGGCCGAAATCGGCGGGGCATGGCTGATCTGGCAGGCCGTCCGGGAAGGTAAAGCCTGGTGGTGGGCCGGGCTGGGCGTGATTGCCCTGGGGCTGTACGGATTCGTCGCCACGCTCCAGCCCGATGCGAATTTCGGTCGTATTCTCGCCGCCTACGGGGGAGTCTTCGTCGCCGGTTCCCTGTTCTGGGCGATGGCGCTGGACGGATTCCGGCCGGACCGCTGGGACCTGCTCGGCGCGTCCGTCTGCCTGATCGGGGTCGGGGTGATCATGTTCGCGCCGCGCCACGGCTGAAAAGCCGACAGTTGCGGCCGCTAGGTCCCGTCTACGGCGCGATGCTGGCGGCGAAATCTCCTTGGTCCTGACCGCTCCTGTCACGATCTCGGCGGCGATCACCTCAGGAGCCACGCCGTCGTCGGACCTTTCCAGCGACACGTCCTTTCGCCGTCGTCGGACTTTTGCCCATCACCGGTCACCGACCCGTACGCCGTTCGCCCATGACCGCCGTCTTCCGCACTCTCTTCAGTCATTGCCCCGAGCTACTCCTCCACCTCCCCGCGGATCCAGCTGATATACCTCTGCAGAGACCAGTCAACAATGGGGCGGGAGCCGGATCCGACGGCACGGAAGGCGCTGTAGATCCGATCGAACGGAAGCGGCATGACGGTATCGAGAATTTTGCGCACGGCACGTTCGGGAAGGGGGATGTTGTTGACGTAGCTGCGCATGACGTTCACCGAAGCCCGATCGGCGCCGATGCCGATGGTATCTCCAGTCAGGATAGCGCCCTGTCCGGCGGCGCCGTCCCGCCAATGGACGATGCTGCTGCCGGCAAAATGCCCGCCGCATGGGATCATCCGGACGCCGGGGAGGAGCTCAAGGGCCGTATCCCACAGTTGGATGACCGGGTCCGGGCGTCTGATCCACGTTTTGTCGGCGGCGGCTACGTATACCGGGACGCTTCCGAAGGCGTGGCTCCACTGAATCGAGGAACCGGTCAGATGCGGGTGGCTGGCGGTGATGACGGTGATACCGCCGAGCGTACGGATGGCCGCAATTCCGGCGTCGTCGATGAAGCCAGGCGGCTCCCAGAGCAGGTTCCCGTGTGCGGTGCGCAGGAGCAGGCCGCGCTGGCCGATGCCGAATTCGGGGACGCACTCCACCGCGTACAGATCTGGTTCGAGTTCTCGCACAGTTATTTGGTGGCCGGCAGCGGCGAGTTCCTCCCGCGTGGTCCAGCGCTGGCCGCTCGCAGGCACATACTGCCGCTCGTCGGTGCAGATCTCACAGAGTTGGGGCGGGATCGGGGTGCAGGGGTGCTCGATGGCGCACGTGGCGCATGTCCAGATGGTCATTGTTTCTCCTTGCCCGCCGTGTGCTTGGAGCATCCCCATTAGAGATGCTCCAGTTTCCTTTGAGACCGTGTTTACGATTGTGAGATCCGCCGATGAGGATCGAGTAGGTGTCGGCAGAGAAGGACTACCAGCGGACTCACGCTAGCGACCGCCCTCATGCCGGTCTCGTCGAGCCATGGGTCTTCGGGTAAATACCCAGACCGATCATCCGGTCTCTCACGTTTAGTCTCTGTGGATTTCCAAGGTACTCATAAATTCGAGTCAAGAACAGCCATTCGTCGGACTCGTCGCCGAGAGGCTGCGTCATGGTAGCCAGCACCGCCAGGGCCACATTCACGAGGTCGAAAACGCGGTCAGCTCCGATCGCAGCCTCGACGTCATCCTCTTCGATGTTTTCTGCACCGAGGCGAATACGCAGATCGACGGCCTGCGTTGCCCATCACCGTATGTCCTGATCGGAGTCGTAGCGCCGTTAGGGCGCGAGTGGTCGGGACCGCGCAGCCGGGAAGTAAACAATCGGTGCGGTCGTCGCAGAACGCACGGCAGATTGGACATGGCGCAACAGACTGCCCAATGATGGGCGAGGAGGGCATTCACGCCACCGTCATTCCGGCTCCGGTGACAGAATCGACCGCGACTTGGATCCAAGCCGGGAGCAGTGCCAGAAATTACTCCAGATGCGCTTCATCGGGTTCCTTTCCTGGTGGTAATTAGAGCAGTAGGACGACTCCTCTCACGCGGACCCTCGCGGTTCAGTGTGGCGCCGATGGGATCCGCACCTCCATGCTCCGGGCACCGCCCTCAACAACCAGTTTGGTGCCGACGCATGGGAAGAATACCTCAGGATCATCGAGGAATCAGAGCCTCGCATTGAAGCCCTCGGGGTCACCGACTACTACAGCATTGATGACTACGAGACAGTCGTTGATCACAAGCAAGCTGGCCGGCTGCCTGACGTTGGACTCATCTTCCCGAATGTCGAACTTCGGTTGCACGCTAAGCCGACGCCGCGTGGTAACGATGGGTACCTCGGTTCGATGAGCCTGTATGGCTAAACATAAATATCCGACTGCGGCCGAGGAGGCCTCGTACGGGTGATTCGAGGTGCAGACGACTACCACCGTCTCAGACGGGGAGGGAGGGCCCGAATTGGGCTGGGCGTAGGGTGGAAGTTAGACGAAAGGAACACTTCATGAAGAAAATCCTCATGGTACTGACCAGCGTTTCCGAGATCGGCGATACCGGAGAGAAGACCGGCTACAACGTGGCCGAAGCTGCACATCCCTGGAAGGTCTTCAGGGATTCCGGGCATTTCGTCGACTTTGCGTCCATCCAAGGCGGCCAGCCCCCGCGCGACGAAGTGGACTCAGAAGATCCCATCCAGGTCGCCTTCACGGAGGACGAGACCACGCGCGCCGGTCTCTACAACACTGCCCGCGTCGACGTCGTTGATCCCGACCAGTACGACGCCGTCTTCCTCGTGGGCGGCCACGGCACCATGTGGGACTTCCCGGACAGCGAAGGCTTGCAGAATCTGGTGGCCAGCGTCTACAACGCCGGCGGCTTGGTGGGCGCGGTCTGCCACGGACCGGCCGGCCTGCTGAAAGTGGAATTGGAGAACGGGCTTCGCCTCGTCGAGGGCCGGAAGGTGGCCGCCTTCACCAACGACGAGGAGGTTGCCACAGGGAAGGACAAGGTGATCCCGTTCTTTTTGGCAGACCGACTTGAGGAACAGGGCGCCACCCACGTCTCCGCTGATGTCTTTGAGGAGAAGGTCGTGGTTGACGACCGCCTGGTGACCGGCCAGAACCCGGCCTCAGCCGCCGGCGTGGCCAAGGAGATGGAGAAGCTCTTCGCTGAGGTCATCCACCAGGAAAAAGCCGAGGAACAGCACGAGACGGAGGCTCTGCGCGCCGAGAAGGACGCCGAGAAAAACGCCAAGAAGAAGGCAGCGGCAGAAGCGGAGCACTAACCTAACACCAACAGCGGACTGAAACTGACGGCCGCCCCGACAACGGGGCGGCCGTCAGTCGGAGTACGTGCGCCGGCAACCACACTGTCCAACGCATCGCCGACCTGCTTCAGGTTCCGCGCTCCACGATCTACGGCCACCTCAACAAATCAAGCATCGGACGACGGCCCACGCTTACTGGGGTCCGGCCAAAACAGCATCTATTATGGCGGCGCGCAACCTGGTCATCAACTAGCCCAGAGCCTTGAATTAGCCCAGTCGTGAGGTACGCCTACGTGGCTTACGGGCACGAGTTTCACCGAGGGGTAGCTTGCAAGCACCGCAGACAGGACGCGTGAGCGTCCCGACTCAATGCGTGTCGCGCATGTGTTGGATCAGAGTCAGCGGGCCAAATGTTCGAGCCATCTGGCTTGTACGTTCGCTGAAGTCTGCGGCAGACACATGGGCACACCCGGTCGAAATCGGCGAATGGTGGGACCGGCCCGCGATTCCGTTCCATGTCGTGCTTGCTGGAGGACGGGACGTGATTGAGGTAGCCGTTCGCCTTTGGTCGAACGCCGGCTTGATACCGGTGCTCTTCGGGCAGATGTGATTGACGGCTAGAAAATTCGAATCGACCAGGTCCCGGCACACATCGTGCACCGGGCGCGCGCAGCCATCGCGTCATGATTTGGACGATTGGATCCCCTGAACACTCCGCTCGTCGAGATCAGTCAGGTGTGCGTCGATCTCGCCCGCTAGTTTTCGGATTGCGCCCGCGATCATTCCAGAGGAGCAGGGTGCATAGCCGCAAGGAACAAGTTTCCATCGGGGGTTGGCGACAGCATCCATCTCGTCAAAAGGTCGACGAATCGGGTCAGGTGGTTCACGACACGGGCGGCAGCCGCGTCGGGGTCCTGCCCCGTGTAGGCACGTACGGCGTCGTCGACTGTGCTCCGGGCGCCAAGGCTCGCAGCGATGTCCTGAAGCCCGAGATGAACCAGCCCGTTACTAAGTTTTGACTGCCCCAGAACCCACACCGACTCAGGGTCGTCCAGGAATGCCATCATTTCAGCGGATTGAGAGGGCCGGCCACCATCATTTCGCATAATTTCGAGGGCTGTCAGGGACTGGAAGAGGGCGACGAATCGATGCTGGCGAGCGGCGGCTTCACACCACGCACACAGTGATCGGGACACGCTCAGCACCGCGGACGAGGAAGCGCTCTGGACGGTCAGGAGGGCTGCCGCTAGACCTAAAAGGCGGGACGGGTCCGTGCTGATGCAACTCAATGCCGGAGTCATTCAGAAGAGCAGCAGCGACGTTACCGACACCAATGCTAAGTCGCCCTATGGCGGGACCGACGGTTGAAAGGTCGCCGACCTGCTCAGGCGCGAGCCCCGTCAGATAGTGCGCGCTGACAAGGCTCGTGTACGGGCTACCTTCAAGGATGACAACCGACAGGTCGTCGCGGAGAAAATCGAAGCGTCGGCCTCGCCGGTTAGGCGGGAAGAAAGCGCCGTGGTTCGCCCGGAGAAGCTCGTCGAAATGAGTGACGACTCCCTGCAGGTTTCGCTTGGTGTCGGCAAAGAACTTGCCGCTCATTCGAGCGGCCTTCGCAGTGCCAGCGTCCCAGTTTGTCTCCAGGCGCCAGCCAAGGGTCTTTTCGAAGTGGAGCTGCGCCTCGAAGGCAGCCATGGCTCTGTACTGGACAAGGGCGACCTCCGCGGCGGCCGCGGAAGACGGAAGGCCGATCAACGAGGTAGCTATGTAGTGCATGTCGGCCCGTGCCATGTCGAGGGCGATGACCTCAATCGGGTCGAGATCCGTTGCAGCCATGCGCCTATCCCTTCGCATAACCAGGGACTCGGCCGCCTCGGTGAGCGAGTCGATCGCGGACTGCGCACTGCTCCCGGGGGTACTGAGCGCAGGGCATCGCGAGAAGTTCGTTACCGCTGCGTTACTGAGGGGCTAATTTCGGGACAAAGCAAAACCCCCACTTCCCTTTGTTCATAAGGGAGGCAGGGGCCTTGCCGCTTCGCGGCCCTTCTGACGCAAGGTTGGAACAACAAGCTGCGGGAACGGATCGAAGAAATGCTCGCCGGGTAGTGTTTCGCCTCTGGAGTGACCCGTCCTGTCGTCCGTCCGTTCGCGTCGCTGAAGAACCTCCGAATTGGCCCGAGTTCACGCGGTTGGCTAGTCTTTAAGGTCGGGGACTGATCCTCCCGTTGGGAGGAGTCAGGAACGTGCGACATATCTTCTAGCCTAGAAATTGACACCTCGACTACGAAAGAGTGGGCAGGGAGCCTACGCGCTGCGTAGTGTCAGCTTAGTAGGTTGTGCTTGTGATAGCCAAAGAAGAAACCGAGCTGCAAGTTTGATTACCGCGCAGGGAGTAGTAAATCACCGCAGACTTCCCGTCGGGCGACGAATATAAGTTTCAAGATACCGCAAACGATGTGCGACTACGGAGCAGCTGCACAGTTAGTTTGCGCACCGCCAGTATAGAAGCCCAGCGCCTTTGTTTGATAATTCTAGTAGAATATCTGGTAGCCAGTTCCCGACTCACAGGTGACATAAGTAAGCGTGTTCGGCGTAGATGTCGCGACAGGGAATGGAGGTATAAACGTAATGTTTGTCACGTAATAGGGTTGAGACGCAGCACCCGCACCTGTCATTTGCGCAAGCGCCGTCGGATAAGTGCCCTTGTCGACACTGTACAATTCTATCTTCTTTATGAGACCGGTTGAGGTCGTCTGTGCGTTGGTTGTTTTTGCTCTATCTTGTACGCCGTTATACGCCACAATCGTAATTGCCGCTAAAATACCAATGACAACAATCACAATCAGAAGTTCGACGATCGTAAAGCCTCGTCGATTCTCTCGTCCAGATAATTGTGTGTTTGTATGAGTCCACATTTCTGGGTTGGATTATGAGGCATAAGCGGAATCGAGTCAATAATGGTTATTGACGCTGGCTAACGCGGCATGCACGAGCCTGTTGCAATTTCCGCATCACATTCTTTTCGTCGTGAATAGCTCGATCGACCCCCGACGCCCCTCGTCGTATCGTCTCTAATTGCACCCGATCGGACACTTGAAGACGTTTTGGATCGGAGCTATCGTCCGAGCATGCACAGACCCAAGAGCTCACCCGGCGGCAAAATTGCCGGGACGCAGACCACCACAAATCGTTCTCTTGAAACAAGCCACCTGTCAGCTACTGACGGCGGCCTGACGTTGTTTGAGCCTGAGTCTGCAACGATGAAGTCGGCCATTATCTATCTGCGTGTGTCGACCGCTCGACAAGCGACCAAGGGTGGTGAGGCGGAGGGGTATTCCATTCCGGCCCAGCGTGCCGCCTGTATCCGAAAGGCTGGCGAGCTCGGTGGGGTTGTAATCGAGGAGTTTGTAGATGCTGGCGCGTCTGCTCGATCGGCCGACCGAGATGGTCTGCAAGCACTACTGGTCCGCGTGGCGGAGGGCGATATCGACTACGTCATCGTTCACAAAGTAGATCGGCTGGCGCGTGACCGGGCGGACGACGTCGCAATCCTGCTGGCTATCCGCAAAGCCGGTGCAGTCCTCGTGTCGGTTTCGGAGCAGATCGACGATACGCCGGCGGGCACGCTGACACACGGCATCATGGCCGTTATTGCCGAGTTCTATTCAAAGAACCTCAGTACTGAGGCCAAGAAGGGCATGGCCGAGAAGGTTCGTCGTGGCGGTACACCAGGCTATGCGCCGCTCGGCTACCTAAACACTATTGCCCGTGTCGACGGGATAGAGATCAAGGGGATTGTCCCGGATCCCGAACGGGCGCCGCATATTATCTGGGCATTCGATGCCTACGCCACAGGGAAGTGGAGTATCTCGAGCATTCGGGATGAACTCGAGGCCCGTGGATTGAAGAGCCGCAAAACCAAGACGCTGCTTGGATCGCCACTAAACAACTCGCAGGTCCACCGCATCTTGTCTCATCCGTACTACATGGGGCAAGTCAGGTTCAAGGGCGTTCTCCACGAGGGCAAACACGAAGCCCTGGTTTCGCCCGAGACCTGGCATACCGTCCAGAACGTGCTGGCCGGCCGGCGCCTCGCGGGTGACCGGGCTTGGCGGCACACGCACTACCTCAAGGGTGCGTTGGTCTGTAATCGCTGCGATGGACGAATGAGCTACGGACACTCCCGTGGCAAAGGTGGAACCTACGCCTATTTCTTCTGCCTCGGACGTCACACTGGACGCACTGACTGCAAATTGCCATACGTCTCCGTAGGCAAGATCGAGAAGCTAGTCGAAGATGAATGGCAGCATATCCGGTTCAGCCAGCCCGAAATTGAACGGCTACGTCGAGAGATCATTTCCGGATTCGATACTCAGCAAGATGAAACTGATGCGCTCGTGGCCGACCAGCGACGACGCCTGATTCGCTTGGAGCGGCAGAAGCAAAAGCTAATTGATGCCTACATGGCTGACGCGCTACCTGTCGAGGATCTCAAGATCCGCCAGGCGAAACTTAGTGTCGAGCTGGCCGACGCCGCTCGCCTGATCCAAAGCGCGCAGCAACAGACCAACAACCTACTCGGCCATCTTGAAGTGGTACTCGGACTACTGAGCAATGCACGCACGCTCTATGCGAAACACGCCACTGACACGGAGCGCCAAAATTTGAATGAGGCCATGTTCAAAGAGCTGCGTATTGATGCCGACGAGGACGCTGAAGCGAACACCAGCCATCCGAAAGTCCAACAGGCTCCGAAGAGTGATGTGGTCGCCGGTGTCCTGATGGCTGGAGCTGACCATACGGGGCGCACACAGGGCCAGAACAGCAGCTCAATGACCACTGAGGCATCCGGGCAGAAAACTCACGGCACAGCGGCGGACAAAGGCGGGCAAAACGAAACCCCCAGCAAGCTTTCGCTTACCGGGGGTTCCAACGTGACTAACTTGGCGGTGACGGTGGGATTTGAACCCACGTTAGGCTCTCACCTAAACAACATTTCGAGTGTTGCACCTTCGGCCGCTCGGACACGTCACCAACGCAGTTACTTTACCGGACGGACGGCCTGCTTCCCAAAAGCGCCGCTGTCCAGGGCCGGGTTCGCGCCGGTCGAGGGTCGCGGGTGGGCGGGGAACGGCTCGGGCGCAACAACTTACGGAAGGCGCCGGCCGGCGAAAAAGTCCTGCAGCAGGGCGGCGCACTCGCCATCCCGGACGCCGGGGAACACCTCCACCCAGTGATTGAGCCGTCGTTCGCGCAGAATATCGAAAACGGATCCGGCCGCACCGGCTTTCTCGTCCCAGGCCCCGAAGACCACTCGGGGGAGCCTGGCCAGCACAATGGCTCCAGCACACATGGCGCAAGGTTCCAGCGTGACCGCGAGCGTGCAGCCGTCCAGCCGCCACGAGCCCAGCGCCCGCGCCGCCGCGCGGATCGCGACCATCTCAGCGTGCGCCGTCGGATCTTCCAAGGCAACGCGCTCGTTGCAGCCAGCGCCCAGGACCGACCCGTCGGGACCCAGGACGACGGCGCCGATCGGCACGTCCGCGGTGGCTGCGGCCAGCTCGGCCTGTTCCAGCGCCAGACCCATCCATTCGCGGTGCTGAGCACGGTCTCGGCCGCCGCCGGGTGCGGGAGCCGCGGGGAACTTCGCTGTTGGGGTCACGGCTCAATGGTAACTTTTACCTATGCGCGTACTTGTTGCGGACCACCCGCTCGTTGCCCACAAACTCACCGTTCTCCGGGATAAGAACACCACTTCTCCGATTTTCCGGCTGCTGACCGAAGAGCTGGTCACGCTGCTGGCCTACGAGGCAACGCGTGATGTCCGGGTTGAGCCGGTCAACATCGAAACCCCGGTGACGACGACGGTCGGCACCGGGCTGCGCAAGCCCACGCCGCTGGTAGTCCCGATTCTGCGCGCCGGCCTGGGCATGCTGGAGGGGATGACGCGGTTGCTCCCCACTGCGGAGGTCGGCTTTCTGGGAATGGCCCGCAATGAGGAGACGCTGGAGGCGATCACCTACGCCGAGCGTTTGCCGGATGACCTGACCGGGCGCCAGGTCTATGTGCTGGATCCCATGCTGGCCACCGGGGGTACCCTGCGCGAGGCAATCAAGTTCTTGTTTGCCCGGGGCGCGGATGACATCACCTGCATCTGCCTGCTGGCGGCCCCGGAGGGCCTGGCAAAGCTGCGCGAGGAGCTCGAAGGCAGGAACGTCACGATCGTGCTCGCCTCGATTGACGAAAAACTGGACGAGAATTCCTATATCGTGCCAGGCCTAGGCGACGCGGGCGACCGGCTCTACGGCGTGGTGGGCTGACCGCAGCTCCTGCGGGGGCGCGTGGTCGAGGGCAGCTCCTGCGGGGGCGCGTGGTCGAGGGCCGCTTAGTACCAGTTCATGGCCGTTTCGTGCTGCCAGGCACCGCACGGTGAGCCGTAGCGGTTCTGAATGTAATCGAGTCCCCACTGGATCTGCGTCTGGTAGTTGTTCTTCCAGTCCGCTCCGGTGCTGTCCATTTTCTCGGCGGGAAGCGACTGGGCTATTCCGTAGGCCAGGCTGGACGGGTTTTCCGCGGTAGTCGTCCAGTCGGATTCCTGGGTCCACAGCGGCACCAGGCAGGTCATCTGATCCTGGCCCCAGCCGAAGGACGCCAGCACACTGGCGGCGTAGGCCCGCGCACCGGCCGGATCGTTGACGGCGCCGCCGTTCGCGCCGAGCACCTGGACGCCCGAGGCAGC
The DNA here is from genome assembly GCF_030063245.1 of Paenarthrobacter sp. PH39-S1. Lineage (GTDB taxonomy): Bacteria > Actinomycetota > Actinomycetes > Actinomycetales > Micrococcaceae > Arthrobacter_M. The sequence goes on along the minus strand of NZ_JASISR010000002.1, from coordinate 71,547 downwards.
GCCGCTGACGTTGGGCGTCGCGGCGGGCGCGGCACTGGATTTCACGTCCGTGCGGGTGAAGGCCATTGGTACATTGCCTGGCGCAGAGACGGGTGCGTCGGCTGTGGGCGCAACAGTCGTGGATCCGTCGTGGTTCAGGGCCGCATTGGACGCGCCCATCCCCACGAGCAGGAAGCCGGCGACAGCGATGGCGGTCATTCGCTGTCCCACGGGACCTGGCTTCGGGGCCGCTTCCCATAGCTGCCGGACTGCTGACTTTCGACGGGTCGGTGTGACGCGGCGTCGGCCGTGCTGAACGTTTTCGGACATGCTGCAAACCTCTCTCGACGCCTGCGAGGTGAGCTGTCGGGTTCGGATGAGAGCATCCGGCCGTCCGATCTGCGCGGCAAGGAGCGGCACGGACCGGATGGCTTAACCCCAAGGGCTTCCTGCGGAAGCCCGGATGTGGGTCCCCCGTCTCTGCCGTTTCTCGAACGGAACGTGGGCGGGGGCAGAGCTCGGCGAACCGGCCACGGACACCAGGGAGCAATGATTTGCTGATTTTGGCGCCTTCATCACAATACCGGACTCGCCGCCGAGTGTCACATTTTGATAACGGACAGCTTTTGTGTCATCTGCTGCGCAATCTTTTGGCGACCGGCCAAACTCAGGATTTACTTAGCAAGGGTAATGACTTACGGTAACTATGTAGCTTGAAATGCACCTAATGAGCGGGCTGATGACTGTGGCAGCGACCAAGCCGACGACGAAGGCAAGAACCGCACGTGAAAAGGATCCGGACGACGGCTCCGCGCCGGACGCGGGCCCACTGGCGGTGGATCTGCGCATCGCAGTCATGCGCACCTCGCGGCGGCTGCGCACGGAGGCCAGCGGCGAGGCCGTCTCGCCGGGCCAATACTCGGTCCTTGCAGCCATCCATCATGCTCCGATGACCCTGCGTCAGCTCGCCGACTGGGAGCATATTCAGGCGCCGTCGATGACCAGGATTGTCAACGCGCTGGAAATGGCCGGTCTGGTCACGCGCCGCGAACACCCCACGGACGGGCGGCAGGTCCTAGTGAATATCACGGACGCTGGGACGGGTGTGCTGGCGGACGCGCGCAGTCACCGTACCGCGTGGCTTGCCGAGCGACTGGCCGCGATGGAACCCCAGGAGCGCGCAGTGCTCCGCGAGGCCGCCCGAATCCTGCAGGGAATGAGCGCCAGATGAAGGACATGTTCCGGGCCCTGAAGGTCTACAACTACCGGTTATGGGTCGGCGGGGCACTGGTCTCCAATATCGGAACCTGGATGCAGCGGGTCGCCCAGGACTGGCTGGTCCTGACGATCCTGACCAATAATTCCGGCACTGCCGTGGGCATCACTACCGGGCTGCAGTTTCTGCCCATCATTTTCATTGGGCCCTACGCGGGGCTGCTGGGAGACCGCGTGTCCAAGCGCAGGATCCTGCTCTGCACGCAGACGGCGATGGCCATCTGCGCGCTGACGCTGGGTCTGCTGGTCGTGACGAACACGGTCCAGCTGTGGCAGGTTTTCACGCTGGCACTGCTGCTGGGCGTGGCCAGCGCGATCGACGCGCCGTCCCGGCAGGCGTTTGTCTCGGAGGTGGTGGAACAGAAAGACGTTCCCAACGCCGTCGCCCTGAACAGCGCGTCCTTTAACCTGGCACGACTGGCCGGTCCCGGCGTCGCCGGTCTGTTGATCGCGTGGTTCGGCACCGGGACCGCATTCCTGCTCAACGCCGCAAGCTTCATTGCCGTGCTGATCTCGCTGCTGCGGATGCGCACAGAGGAGCTGCATCCATCCGAGCGGGCGCCGCGCGGCAAGGGCCAGATCCGGGAGGGCCTGGGCTACATCCGCCAGCGCCCCGATCTGATGATGATCATGGTGCTGGTCGGCGTGGTCGGGACGTTCGGCATGAACTTCCAGATCACCAATGCGCTGATGGCCACGAGCGTGTTTCACCTTGGCCCGGGGGAGTACGGCCTGCTGGGCTCCGTGATGGCGCTGGGCACGCTGGCCGCTGCCCTGCTGGCCGCCCGCCGGCAGGGCACCCGGATGCGCTACGTGATCGGCGGCGTCCTCGCGTTTGCCTTGTTCGCGGGGATTGCGGCGCTGATGCCCAGCTACTGGCTGTACGCCGTGGCGCTGATACCGGTGGGACTCGCGTCCCTGACGTTCATGAATGCCTGCAATACCAGCATCCAGCTTTCCACCGATTCGGTCATGCGCGGACGGGTGCTGGCGGTGTATATGGTGGTGCTGCAGGGCGGAACTCCGATCGGGGCGCCGCTGATCGGCTGGATCGGAACCGTGTTCGGGGCCCGCTGGTCCGTGGGGATCGGGGCAGTGGTGGCCGTGGTGGCGGGTGCGTGGGCCCTGATCCTGCTCAACCGGCGCAACGACGTCCGGTTGCTGGACCAGATGCACCGCGTCACGCAGTTCAGTTTCCGGCGTCCGCTCCGTAGCTGACGGGCGACGACGGTGGGGCGGCGCCGCGGTTGGCGGCACGGCGGCAGGCGTGCCGCGGTTGACGGTGCCCGCCGCCGTCGTCAGTGCTGCCGCAGCCGTCAGTGCCTGCCGTCGCCGTCGGCTCTATGCGATGACCAGCGCGGCGGGCAGCCGGATGGCGAACGTGGTGCGCCCGGGTCTGCTGGTGAGCTCGATTCGGCCCCCGTGCGCATTGGCAATCGCCTGCACGATGGCCAGCCCCAGACCCGTGGTGCCCGTAGCGCCGGAACGGGCGGAGTCGGCGCGGGCAAAGCGGTCAAAGACCTGCTCCTGGAATTCCTCTGGGATGCCGGGGCCGTTGTCGGTGACGGTCAGTACGATGGAACCATCCGTTGCCCGGTGGACGGCGGTGAAGACCGTGGTGCCGGCGTCCGTGTGCTTGTAGGCATTCGTGAGCAGGTTGATGAGCAGCTGGCGGAGCTGGTTTTCGTCGCCGCGGATGCGCAGCGGCTCACTTGCCACGTCCATCTTCCATAGATGATCCTGGGCAATGACGCGGATGTCGCTGACGCTCTCCACTATCACCTCGGTCAGGTCCAGCTCCTTGAGGTCCAGGGCGCGGCCCTCATCCAACCGGGCCAGCAGCAGCAGGTCCTCTACCAGGGTTCCCATCCGTTTGGACTGGGACTCCACCCGGTCCAAAGAATTCCGGCCGTCCGGGCTCAGCGTCTCGGTCATCCGGAGCAGCTCCGTGTAGCCGCGGATGGCCGTGAGCGGGGTGCGCAGCTCGTGGCTTGCATCGGCGACAAACCGGCGCACCTTTGTTTCGCTTTTCTGCCGGGCCTGCAGGGCGCTGAAGACGTTGTCCAGCATCTTGTTCAGGGCATGCCCGACGTTGCCGACCTCGGTCTCGGGATTTGCCGCCTTGGCCGGCACCCGCACCGCCAGGGCGACCTCCCCGGCGTCCAGCGGCAGCCCTGCCACCCGGGTGGCAACAGCGGAAAGTTCCTCAAGCGGCTCGAGGGTGCGGCGGATGATGAAGGTTCCGGCAAGCCCGAGGGCCAGCAGGCCGCCCAGGGAGATCAGCACAATGGCGAGCACCAGGGATGCCAGCGTGGCGTTGTTGGGCGCCAGCGGAAGGCCGGTCACGATGATGTCCCCGTCCGGCATGGAGGCGGCCACCAGACGGTAGTCGCCGTTGGAGAGGGTCCGGTCCACCGGGGGAGCTTCGGCCGGAATTCCGAGGAGCGTGGCCGCGTCTCCGGCGGTGATTCCGGGCATGGTCTGATCCCTGGACAGCAGGCCGGCGCTTGTCACCGCACCGGCGGAGATACGCGCGTTGAGGGTGCCGATGCCGGTGCCGCGGGCGTTCAGCGGATTCGGATGGTCACCGGCGGATCCTTGCGGGGGTGGGCCGGCGCTGAAGGTCGTGGCCCGGTGTGACGCCTCGGCCAGGGTGTCGTCCAACTGATGGGTCAGAGAAGCCTGGACGGCAGCATAGCTGACCAGACCCACTATGAAACAAATGGCGGTCAGCAGCGCCATCGTGGCGAGCACAAGCTTGGTCCGAAGATGCCAGGATCCTAACCGGGACCAACGCTGTCGGGGGCGGCCCCATCGCCCGGGCCTGTGCAAAATGACGGAAGCGGGCAGGCTCACGGAGCGGCCGGTTTCAGCACATAACCAGCACCCCGCACGGTGTGGATCATGGGCGGACGGTCGGCGTCGATCTTTTTGCGCAGGTAGGAGATATAGAGTTCCACGATGTTGGCCTGGCCACCGAAATCGTAGTTCCAGACCCGGTCAAGAATCTGTGCCTTGCTGAGCACCCGGCGAGGGTTTTCCATCAGGTAGCGGAGTAGTTCATACTGCGTCGCCGTGAGTGCGATCAGCGCCCCGCCGCGGATCACCTCCCGAGTGTCCTGGTTCAGGGTCAGATCCCCCACTACCAGCTCGGCGGCGTCCTCTGCCGTCACGCCGGAGCGCTGGACGATGCGGTGCAGCCGGAGCAGGACTTCTTCCATGCTGAACGGTTTGGTGACATAGTCATCGCCGCCGGCGGCGAGCCCGGTGACACGGTCTTCCACGGTATCCTTCGCGGTCAGGAAGAGCGCCGGCACACCGGGTGCAAAGGTGCGGATCTTGCCAAGGAGTTCGACGCCGTCGACCCCGGGAAGCATGACGTCCAGCACCAGCACGTCGGGTCGGAATTCACGCGCGGTTTTGATGGCTTGATTTCCATCGTGGGCCACCACAACGTCCCACCCGGCCATCCGCAGTCCCATCCGCATCAGGTCGGCCAGGCTCGCTTCGTCGTCCACGACGAGAGCGCGGATCGGCGAGCCGTCCTGATGCGTGAGACGGGGGAGATGTTCTGTGAAAGAGCGCGAAGATGCCATGGCTATAACTCTCTGGCAATGGGGTTTGCCGGCGCTGGGCGCCGGCAAAGTTTTAGCTGTGAACCCCAGACTAGCCACCCGTGCGCCCGGGTAACAGTCAGACGGGACTTTCGTCGTCGGCTCTCGATGCAGTTAAACGGCCTAAACGGCCGAAAACTATGCAGGAGCGGGTCCGTTGCATGGCGGGGCACTGGTGACATTGCCTTCAGCGTCCGGGCCTGGTCACCGATGATGCTCCGGCCTGCTCGGTTCAACGAAGAATCGAATGATTTTCAGGCCTCTCAGCCGGAAACTCAGCCGGTTCTTCGAATAACAGCTGAATAAGCGACAATCTGAACCGCCTGTGACCTTGGACACATTGAGGTTATCCATCTCATTATGCGGACACTTTGGCGCAATGTTACTTGCGTGTTCGCTTTGTTACGTAGCACACTCTGATTGTGAACATCCACTCAATGGCATCTGCAGCCGCAGCGACCCTCCCCGGTGAAACCACTGGAAGGATCATGTGCTGTTGTCGAATGCAGGCCTGACCCGCTACCCCTGAGTTCAGGCATTATCGGCCCATCTGGCCTGCCCCTGATGGGCATTTCACCGGCTTATCGGCCGGGTGAGGAAAAGCATTCGCGCCGCGACGTCGGCCATTCACATTGAGGTAATCCCATGTCAGTAGCTTCCGGATACGTCCACATCTCCGTCCGCAATGCAGGCAAGCCGGCCGCAGTAAATGCCGTCAACAATCCCAACAGTTTCCGCGCTCCGTTCGCCGCGCGGGCCGGCTATCTCGCGGCCGTTCCTCCGCACGGGTTCGGCCATGAGCAGGAAACCCGACCGGCCGGATTCGGCCAGAACCGACCCGCCGCCCACAGTGCCGATGCACCCCTGACAGCTCCCACCCCCGTCATCTCCGGTGTTGAAAGTGCCCGCGCCTCGGCGGCGGACAACGTGGCCCGTGGGTTCGTCGTGTATGTCGGCGTGGATGAGGAAACCGCTGCCGCCGCAGGAACGTCTCTGGCCAAGCTGGCACAGGATATTCGGGCACATGTCCAGTCGCTGGTGCCGCAGGCACAGAGTTATGCCGCCGTGGCGATAGCTCCCGCAGACACTCCCGGCACGGCTCTCGAAGTGGTCCGCTCGACGTTCGGTGATCCGACGGTTCTTGCCCGCCAGCGTCAGGAGGCAGCCCGGCTGCGCACCGTACAGGAATCGCGCCCGTCCGGCGTGCTGATCGATCTGGCACGTCGTGAGGTGCACCTGGACGGCGAGACCTTGAACCTGACGTTCAAGGAATTCGAGCTGCTGAACTATCTTGTCGAGCACGGCACGCGTACGGTTGGCCGCGACGAGCTGCTGGACGGACTGTGGGGCAATGCGGACGAGGTGCCGAACGAGCGGACCATCGACGTCCACATCCGCCGGCTCCGGTCCAAGCTGGGCCGACTGGCGAACACGGTGCGCACGGTCCGTGGTGAGGGCTACCGTTTCTACGAGCATCCCGAAGTCGTGGTGTGGGCCGCGCCGGAGTACTCCATCTGATGGTGCCGCCGCCGGCGAACGGACACCGCGCATCTGATGGTGCCGCCCGCCGACGAACTGGCACTGCGGCGGGTCCGAAACCTGCCACCAGCGAAACCTGTCACTAGACTCAGTGCATGAGTGATCACCACGTGAAGCGGCTGGTTTTGATGCGACATTCGAAAGCCGCGTATCCGCTGGGTGTCGCCGACCACGACCGGCCGCTGGCGCAGCGCGGGCATGCGGATGCCGTGGTGGCGGGCAAATGGCTGGTTGACAATGGCGTCATTCCGGATTTCATCCTCTGTTCCAGCGCCCTCCGGGCCCGGCAAAGCTGTACCTGGGTCTGCCAGCAGCTCGGGGAGAAGGCTCCGACCCCAAAACTTGAGGACCGGCTTTATGCGGCTTCGGCTGCCGAGATGCTGACGGTGATCAATCATCTGCCGGAAACGGTGCGGACGCTGCTGGTCATCAGCCACCTGCCGGGTCTGCAGGACCTTGGGCTGCGGCTGGCCTCCAGGGATTCGGCCGAGGACGCCTACACTAATCTGGCCATGAGCTATCCCACAAGCGCCTTGGCGGTCTTTGAGCATGCTGGATCCTGGGCCGAACTGGACGGCCAGGACGCCCAGGCTGTCAGTTTCGCCGTCCCCCGGGCGGTCTGACTTCACTGCGTCCCTGAATGCCGGATCAGTCTGTCCGAGCTAACGGAGGTAGCCGCGGATGACGGTCATGACCGTAGCCAGGGCCTGTTCGCGGGAACGTTCCGGCTGGAAAACCAAGCGGTCCAGCCCGATGACGAACGTCGCGCCGAATATTGCGCCGGCGACGCTTGCCGGGGGGATGCCGGCATCTACGGCATGCTCCCGGGACACCCGCTCCACGGCGGTGCCGAGGACGCTGACCAGCCGCTCGCGCAGCAGCGTCAGCGTCTCATGCCATTCGCCTGGCGTGCGCCACATCTCGCCGACCAGCAACTGCGCGAATGAGGGATATTCGGCGAAGAAATCCAGTATGGCCCCGAGCATTTCCTGCAAGTCATCCACGGCATCATTAGCCCCAGCCGCAGCCCCAGCCGCAGCCCCGGCCGCAGCCCCAGCTGGGCCGTGCTTTCGGCCCACGTTCCGAACAACGAGGCGGGATTCAAGCATCCCGACGCCGTGTTCGAGCAGTTGCCCGATCATCTCCGATTTGCTGCCGAAGTTGTAATAGACCGTCCCCTTGGACACACCCGCCGCCGCGGCGATCTCATCCACGGTGACATTGGCCGGTCCACGTTCGCCGATCAGCAGCATGGACGCATCAAAGAGCTTTTGCCTCGTGGCATTGGTCCGTCCCGGCCGCCGGGTTTCCGCGGCGCGGGCTGGGACGGCCCTCATACCGCGATCTCCGGCAGCAGGGTCTTCAATGTCCAGAACTTGTGTTTCCGCACGGCGATGACCGATAGCAGCAGGCCAAACAGCGTGTAGCCGATCAGGCCGAGAACGATCGCGCCCAGGGGTGCCAGATCGGCGCCGTAAATAAGGTGCCGCATGCCTTCGACCACGTGCCCCATCGGCATGATCTGATGCACCACGTGCAACGGTCCCGGGGTTGTTTGCCAGGGGAAGGTGCCGCCCGAGCTCACCAGTTGGAGCACCAGCAGGACCAGGACCACAAATTTACCGACGCTGCCCAAGAGCGCCACCACACCCTGGATGATGGCGGTGAAGGCCATCGAGGCCAGCAGCAGCAGGCCCAGGGTCAGGAGGGGGTGGGTGGGGTCGAGGCCCAGCCCGAAATAGACCACAAGATACATCGCAACGGCCTGCAGGGTGGAGACGACGAAGAACGGCAGCCAACCGCCCACCGCTATCTTCCACGAGGGTGCGTTGGAGGCCAGAGCGCGCTGGGTGATCGGCCGCATCGTCTGCACCAGCATAAACGCCCCTATCCACAGCGCCAGGACCAGGAAGAACGGAGCCAGCCCGGAACCGTAATTGGCAGCCTGCGCCTGCGAGAGCGAGTTCACCGCGATCGGGTCCGAGATGACCTTGGCGGCGTTGGCCTTCTGGGCATCGTTGGGATTGGGTACCCGGCCGGCTCCCTGTGCCAGAGAATCCGCGAGCGTCGTGGCCCCGTCGGACAGCTTCTTCGCACCGTCGTCAAGCCCTGCCGCGCCCTCATCGAGCGTTTTCGCTCCCGCCGCGAGCTGGTTGGCGCCATCGAACACGGTCTGCTGGGTGGCGGCCAGGGTCGCCGTGCCGGAGGCCAGCTGCCGCGCGCCGCCGTTGGCTTCGGAGATGGCGGCCGTGAGAGTCGGAGCAGCGCCGGCCAATTTCGCGGCCCCACCGGAAACCGCCTGCGAGCCGTCCGCAAGCTTCTGCACGTCCGCGGCGTCGATGTGGAGTTTGGTCCGGGCATCCGTCAGGGCCGGGCTTGCCGGCAGCGCCTGCAGCTGGTCGAGGACCTTTTGCTCCTGCGCGGCGGACATGGTCCCATTCTGCACCAGCGGATCGAGGGCCGGCTTCGCCTTGTCGTTGAGGAGGCCCTGTGCGGCGGAGTCCAGCCGATCCAGAGAGCCGACGGCGCTTTGCACCTTGCTGTTCAGCGCCGCGTTTCCCGCCGCGACCTGGGCTGCCCCGGAGGAGAGGGCCTGGCTGTCCGCGGGCAGCAAGGCGGTTTGGGACTGCAGCTGGCCCAGTCCGTTGCTCAGCTGGACGGCTCCGTTATTGAGCTGATTCGCTCCAGCCACCAATTGGGTCTGGCCGTTCAGCAGCGTGTCCGCGCCGGTGCTGAGCGCCCCCGTCCCGGTGTGCAGTTGTGCCGCACCGTCCCGAAAACTTGCCGCTCCCGACGCGAGCTGGCCGGCGCCGTCGGCCGCTTTCACTAGCTGCGTGTGAATGGTGCCGTACCCGGTGAGCAGCGCGTCCGCCGTCCTCTGTCCCACCTCCTTGGCCACAGATTCGTGGACCTGCGTGGTCACCTTGTCCACGATGGACGTGAGCAGGTAATTGTTGGCGTCATTGGTGGTGACGCTCAGGATGGCCTGCCGGGCGGAGTCAAAGTTCTCCGGCGAAGCGAGGCTGGCGGAGAAGTCGCTGGGGATTTTCAGGGCAAAGGCGTACTCGCCGGACGCCACGCCGTCGTCCGCCTGCTCGGCCGAGGCGACCTTCACCCAGTCAAACTTTTTCCCGACCATCAGCGTCTGGGCCACCTGGTCGCCCACATGGAGCTGCCGGCCGTCCTTCGTGGTGGCACCCTGGTCCTCGACGACGACGGCGGCCTTCAGCTGTTCAAGGTTGCCGTAGGGATCCCAATTGGCGTAGAGGTAGACGGCGCCGTACAGCAGCGGAACCATGATCAGGGCCAGAATGGTCAGCTTGGGCAGCAGACCGCCGGTCATGCGCTTGAGCTCCGAGAGAGCGAGGCGGAGGACGGTCATTGGGTTTCCTGCGATTCGTCGTTGTGAGCGGGTTTCGCCGCGGCTGGCTGGGCCTGTGGACCCTGTGAGGAAATTTCTGCGGTAGCCGGTTCGGGAGCCGGCTCAACGGCCGGTTCGGTGGGGGCCGCTTCGGGAGCCGGCGCGGGGACGGCGGGGATATCTCCCACCTGCGCAGTCGCGCCGTCCCAGTCCAGCGGGAAGTGTGCGACGACGGCGATCACCGTTAGGCGGTGCCCGCCGTCGTGCCTGCCGGTGCCGGCAGCCAGCCGCTGCAGGAAAGGCAGCCAGTCCTGCGCGTCATCGCTGTGCCGGTCGGGTGAATCCACCACCAGCACGTCGACATCCGGGTTTGCCAGCGCCAGGTCCGTCAGTAACCGCAGCCGCGGCTCCGGCGCGAGCTCGTCCGTCCATTTGCCGGCGATCTCCGAGTGCCCGTGCTTGACCAGCCAGGCCGTGGGGCGGGTACGGTCACGGAATCTGCGCGGGATCAGGGCCAGATCCTCGGCCGCGAGATCCTTCACGCTCAGATGCTGCTCGGGCTCGTTGACCCCGGGGGCGTCGATTAATGCACTGTGCCGGCGCAAATGGGTGATGTCTGCCTCGTGTCCCCAGTGCACCGTCCCGGAGGTCGGCTTCATCCGCCCGGTCAGGGTCAGGGCCAGCGCGGTTCGCCTCTGGCGGCCGTCACCCTGAACCAGCAGCACGGCGCCGCGCGGCGCTTCCAGGCTGGTGGCCGGCAAGAGGTCCCGATGGCGCCCCGCAACGTGGAGCTCCGAAGCCGACAGCACAGCATGACCTTCCGATGGGGATATGAACGGATAAACCATATCAAAACTGACTGGTCAGTTCAACTAGAGGGTCAGCGCATTCATGAGCCCGGCGTCCGGACGGGGTGGTCGGCTCGATGGGTTAGAGCCCGCATTTCTCCAGCAGCCGCAGCCAGACCTCGCTGACCGTCGGGTAGGAGGGCACGGCGTGCCACAAGCGTTCCAGCGGAACCTGCCCGACGACGGCGATGGTGGCCGAGTGCAGCAGCTCGGCGACGTCGGGGCCGGCAAACGTCGCACCGAGTATGGTCCTGCTGTCGTCATCGATCACCAGTTGCGCCCAACCCTGGTAATCGTCCGCGTAGAGCGATGACCCTGCCACGGCGATCGGCAGCGAGACGTCGGAAACATTCTTTCCGGCGTCGCGCGCCTGCTCCATGCTCAGGCCCACCGAGGCAATTTCCGGGTCAGTGAAGACGACGTTCGGCACGGCATGGTCGTCGGCGGTCTGCGCGTAGCTGCTCCACGGCGCCGGGTCGCCGCTGAGTTTCCCGGCCGCCCGGGCCACGATGGCGGCTCCGGTGGCACGGGCCTCATATTTCCCCTGATGAGTCAGCAGCACCTTGCCGGCCGCATCCCCGACGGCGTAGAGCCAGTCGTTGTCGGATACCCTTCCGGTTGTGTCGGTATCGAGTTTTTTCGGTTCCAGTCCGATGCTCTCCAGACCCAGACCCTCCAGCGCCGGGTGCCGGCCGGTGGAAACCAGCAGCTCATCGGAGGTGACGGTCCCGCCGCCGTCGGACAGGATCAGTTCCACCTCGCCGTCGGCATTGCGCCGGACGCTGTCCGCGGAGGTGTGTAGACGCAGATCCACGCCGTCCGCCCGGAGCCCGGCCTTGACCAGCTCCCGGGCCTCCGCCGGGTACATGGCCAGCAGATTCCCGCGGGCCACCAGAGTCACGCTGGAACCGAGCCGGGCAAAGGCCTGGGCCAGTTCCGTGCCCGACACTCCGCCGCCGAAGACGGTCAGCCGACCCGGGATATTCTGCGCGGAGGTGGCCTGGCGGGTGCCCCAATAGTCGATGTCGTCCAGCCCGGGCAGCGGGGGAGCGGTCGGCACGGACCCGGTGGCCAGCGCGACCGCGTGCCGGGCGTGCAAAAGGTGCCTGCCGCCGTCGTTCCCGGCAACTTCAACGGTCCGCACGCCGGTGAGCCACGCGTGTCCGCGGATCAGCTCAATGCCGGCGCCTTTTACCCAGTCGACCTGGCCGTCGTCCTGCCAGTGCGAGGTGAACTCGTCACGCCGCTTGAGGACGGCGGCGGCGTCCAGTGTCTGCGTCGCAGCCTCCCGCGAACCGGCCACGGACTGGGCGGCCAGCAGTGCAGTCCCGGGTCGCAGCAGCGCCTTCGACGGCATGCACGCCCAGTAGGAGCACTCCCCGCCGACCAGTTCAGCCTCGATCAGCACCGCGGTGAGGCCGCCCTGCACCACGCGTTCCGCTGCGTTTTCGCCCGCCGCGCCGGCACCGATAATGACAACATCGACCGTTCGTGGCTCGCTCATGGTCCGAGCCTACGTCGGCTGGGCATTTGGTGCACGGCCAGGGCGCGGCCAGGGCATTACCCACGCAAGCGCAGATGCGATGCGGGCACCTGCCGTGCAATCGATGCCAGGCCCACGGATCAGGCGTCCAGGGCGTCCTTAAACCAGCCCGTGATGGAGGCCGGGTGCGTGATGGCGGTGCCGACGACGACGGCGAACGCGCCCGCGTCCAGTGCCTGGCGGGCCTGCGCCGGGGTATGGATACGGCCTTCGGCGATCAGCGGCAGGCCCAAGTCCGCAGCGACGATTTCCGCCAGCAGGTCCAGGTCCGGCCCCTGTGTCTTTTCGCGCTCACCCGAATAGCCTGCCAACGTGGTGCCGATCAGATCCGCGCCGGCTGCCATGGCCGCCTCGGCGTCGGCCAGCGATCCGCAATCGGCCATGACCAGCGCATTGGATCCGGTGTGGATGCCCGCGATGGTCGCTGCCAGAGCCAGACCGTCCGGTCGGGGGCGGCGGGTGCCGTCGATGGCCACGATGTGCGACCCAGCGTTCGCGCACGCCAGCGCATGCCGGAGGGTGGGTGTGATGAAAACGCCGCTGTGGCCGTCCTTCCACAGCCCGATCACGGGAACCTCGACGGCGGCGCGGGTGAACTGGATGTCCGCAATGCCTTGCACGCGAACGGCCGCGGCACCGCCGATCACGGCGGAGGCCGCAACCTGGCCGGTGGTCCGCGGATCGCGCATCGGCTCGCCGGGATAGGCCTGGGCCGAGACAATCAGCTGTCCCTTGAGCGCGTCCAGGTCGGTCAGTTTCAGGGTCACTTTAACTCCTCGTAGTGATGGCTCGGCGTTACGAATGCTGTGTTCAATGAAATGCCGTGGTGATTTTTTGGCTTACAAAACCAGGGTCGCTGCGCCCACGATGGCCGCGGTGTTGCCCAGCGTAGCGCGGACAATCCGCAGCCCGGCCAGCGGAGGCATCAGCTCCTCGGCCGCCGCGGCGGTCATTTCGTCCCACCAGAGGGCCCCAGCGTCGGCCAATCCGCCGGAGACCACCACCACCTCGGGGTCCAGTACATTGCCCAGCCCGCCGACGGCCTGGCCCGCTGCACGCGCCGACGTTTGAACTGACGCCAGTGCCACCGGATCCCCGGCGCTGGCGCGGGCAAAGACCTGCCGGGTGTCGACTGCACGGGAATCCCCGCCGTTGCGCAGATAAAGGGCATGCAGGGCCGGACCGGAAGCAATGGCCTCGACGTGCCCGCGGTGCCCACAGGAGCAGTCCAACGGGCTGCCGTCCGCGGCCACGGCATAACTGGAGGCGAAGTGGCCTACATGTCCACCAACAAAGCGGTGCCCCAGCAGCGGACGGCCGGCCACGACAAAAGAACCGCCGACCCCGGTGCCGAAGGCCATCATCAGCGTGCTGGACGAACCGGCCCCGGCGCCGAGCCAGTCTTCTCCGATGGCGTGCGCATGGACGTCGTTGATGACTTTCACGCAGCCCCCAGGCAGGCCGAGGCGGGCGCTGAGCCCGTCGGCGATCCGCGTGCCCGCCCAGCCCAGAATGGCGTCAGTCGCGGAGATGACGGCTCCGCGATCCGCGTCGATGACGCCGGCGGAGCCCATTCCGACGGCGGAAATTTCAAGGCCGACGGCGGCGGCCTCGTTCCGAAGACCTGACACCAGGGCGGCGGTGGCGTCCAGAATCGCCTCCCCGCCGTCCCGGTTCAGCGTCGCCATCTGCTTCTGGAACAGGACCTTTCCGGCAGCATCAACAACTCCGGCAGCCGTCTTCGTCCCACCCAAATCCACACCAATTGCGTACCGCATGAAAAACCTTCTCAAAAAACAAGGAGCCGTGGGCCGTGCGGAGGAAGCTGTCTGAAAGCCGCCTTCGGCGCCGACAAGATCACATCAGATCGGACAAGATCAGATCAGATCAGACCGGTGCGCTCCAGAATAACCTTGACCGCAGCGGTCTCAGCGTCATCCAGCGCCAGCATCGGCGCACTCATGACATTGGTTTTAATGACACCCATCAGCACCAGTGCCGTCTTGAAAGCACCCAGGCCGGCGGCGTTCCCGGACAGCCGTCCGGGCCTGGGCGTGTAGACAATTTCGAAAACATCGGCCAGACGGTTCTGCTCGGCGGCGGCCTTGGTCCAGTCGCCGGCGACGGCGGCCTCGTACAGGTTCTTGTATCCACGGGGATCCACGTTTCCCAGGCCCGGGACGACGCCCTGTGCCCCACCCAGCAGGGCGCCGTCGACGACGACCTCATGACCGGTGAAGATGTCGAAGTTGGGGATGTCCTTGGCGGCCAGCAGCAGCTGACGGAAGGAGACATCGTCGCCGGAGGAGTCCTTGACGCCGGCAATGACACCCTCGGCGCCCAGCTGGACCAGCAGATCGGTGGGCAGCTTGAAGTGTGTGCGCACTGGAACGTCATACGCGAAAATTGGGGTGTCAACGGCGGCGTGGATGCTGCGGAAGTGCGTGGCGTTTTCCTGCGCGTTGCTGACCGCGTAGTACTGCGAGGTGATCACGAGCGCATCGGCGCCGAGCGCGACGACCCGCTTGGCCTCCTCAATCACGCGGTTCGTGGTCTGCTCACAGGCGCCGACCACCAGCGGGACCTGGCCGGCATTGACGCCGGCAATGGTCGTTAGCACGGTATCGCGCTCGCTGTTGGTCATATGGCTGACTTCGCCGGAGGAGCCGAGCACGAACAGTCCATCCACACCGCCGTCGAGCAGGTGCTTGACGACGTTCTCCAGCGAGGGAACGTCGATCGCGCCCTCAAGGGTGCGCGGGGTGACGACGGGCGGGATGACGCCCTGAAAACGGGTAGCGACGGGGGTCACAATATTCTCCAAATTAGTTGATGTCAATAGATGAAAAACGGTGGGGCAAGGCTAGATGTGCAGCAGCGATGGCGCTGCGCCGAGCAGCTTCTTCGTGTAGTCGTCGCGGGGGTTCCCGAAGACCTGTCCTGCGGGGCCTTCTTCAACGATCTGGCCGAAGTACATAACGCAGATCCGGTCGGAAACGTAGCGCACGGTCTGGATGTCGTGGCTGATGAACACCATGCCCAGATTCAGTTCCTTCTTCAGATCGGACAGCAGGTTCAGTACCTGAGCCCGGACCGAAACATCCAGGGCCGACGTCGGCTCATCCGCCACGATCAGGTCCGGTCCCAAGGCCAGGGCGCGGGCGATGGCCACACGCTGGCGCTGGCCGCCGGAAACCTGGGAAGGCGTGACCTCCGCCGCCGACTGCGGCAGACCCACCAGGGCCAGCAGTTCCCGGACCTTCGCGGCTCGGGATGCGGCGTTGCCGATCCCGTGGATCACCAGCGGATCGGTCAGGATGTCCTGGATGGTCATCCGCGGATTCAACGCCGTCGACGGATCCTGGAAAACCACCGAGACCGCCCGGCCGAATTCCTTACGCATCCGCGCGTTGCGTTTGATGGCCGGCAGGCCGTGGAACAAAACTTCGCCGGAGGTGGGGGTCTGCAGGCCGACGAGGACGCTTGCCAGCGTGGACTTTCCACAACCCGACTCACCCACGATGCCCACGGTTTCGCCACGGCTGACGGTGAAGTTCACACCGTTGACGGCCTTGACGTAGTTGGGCTTGAACAGTCCGCCCGAACGGGTCCGGTGGTGAACATGCAGGTCCTTCAGCTCAATGACCGGTGCGGTGTCCTGCGCGGTCTTGCTGCTCATCGATACCGTGCTCATTTTGCGCCCTTCCTGGCGGTCCTCGCCCCGGCTAGCGCCGGTGCGTCTTCTTTCCGGTGGCTGGCCCAAAAATGGTCTGAATCAACGCCGTTGGTCTCCACCTTCACGAAGGCCAGCTGCTGGGCAGGATCGGCATCCGGGCGCAGCGACCGGCCGGCAAAGCGGTCCCCGGTGGAGAAATCGCGCGGGGACGGCACGGTGCCCGGGATCTGGTGCAGACGCACCGCATCGGCCTCGATTGAGAGCACCGCACCCAACAGACCGCGGGTGTACTCATGCATCGGATTCTGCAGCAGCTCGGACGCCTGCGCGGACTCAACCACCTGACCGGCGTACATCACGGCGACCCGGTGTGCCAGCGACGCCACCAGGGCCAGGTCGTGGCTGACGAAGACCATCGCGAAGCCGAGCTGTTCACGCAGCTCGTTGAGCAGATCCACCACCTGCTTCTGCACGGTGACGTCCAGCGCCGTCGTCGGTTCATCCGCGACCACAATGCGCGGTGAGCGCGAGAGCGCCATGGCAATGAGCACGCGCTGGCGCTGGCCGCCGGAGAGCTCGTGCGGGTAGCTCTTGAGCGTGCGTTCCGGATCCAGCTTGACCAGCTCCAGCAGTTCCCTGGGAGTCTTGCGGCCGTTCCGCTTGGTCAGCTGGCTCATCTGATCCTTGATCAGCATGGAAGGGTTCAGGGAGCTCAGCGCGTCCTGGTAGACCATTGCGATCTGCTCGCCGCGGAGTCCTTCGTAGGCTTTCGCATCGCTCTTCCCCGCAGCTGAATCCAGCAGCTCTTTGCCATCGAACGTGATCGATCCGGTGATCCTGGCCGTCTTGGGCAACAGGCCCATGACTGCCAGTGAGGTGATGGATTTACCGCAGCCGGATTCTCCGACGAGGCCCATCGTTTCGCCTTCGCGGACAGTGAAGCTGACATTGTCTACGATCGCTGTTTCGCCGAATCGCGCCGGGAAGCGGATGGACAGGTTCTTGACCTCGAGCACAGTGCGTGTGGTGTGACCGACCTGGGGGAGACGGTCCGTGCGCTGCTCTTCGATGCCGCGCAACAGTGTGAGCTCGTGATCGAGCAGGGCAAAGGGATCGGCCTTCGCCACCTCCGGGTTGCTGAGCACGTCCGCCAGCTCGGAATCGGTGACGATTTCCGCACCGGGCCCGCGCAGCTCAAACCGGTCCAGTTCATGACCTTCGACGACGGACGGCTGGGCGGGTGAGGTGGCGACCTCGGTATCCAGACCCTTGCGCGCAACGGCGGCGGCCGAGCCGTCGTCGTCGTTCACCTTCGGCGCCTTGCGCAGCCTTGGATTAACCATTGCATCGGTCAGACCCTCGGCCAGCACGTTCAGCGCCAGCACGGTCAGCAGGATGGTCAAACCGGCAAAGGTGGTGGCCCACCAGCCGCCGGAGAGGACCAGATTGCGGCCATAGGAGATCACATTGCCCCAAGACGGCGCGGGGTCCTGGATCCCGGCGCCGATGAAGGACAGCGAGGCCTCGAGGATGATCGCGTCGGCCACCATGACCGTGGCGAACACCAGAACCGGGGCCGCCGTGTTGCGCACGATGTGCTTGAGCAGAATATAGGTCCGCCCGGCCCCGATGACGCGCTCGGCCCGGACATAGTCCTCGCCGTACTGCGCCAGGACATTGGCGCGGACCACGCGGGCAATCTGCGGCGTATAAATTATCGCAATGGCCACAATGATGACCGGAACCGAATTACCAAAGGAAGCCAGCAGGACGGCGGCCAGCGCGATGCCGGGGAAAGCCATCAGCACGTCCATGATGCGCATGATGAGTTCGCTGATGGCCTTGGACGTCGTGGCCGCCAGAGAGCCCAGCGTGGCGCCCAGGATGATGGCCAGGATCACCGAGCCGAGGCCGATCTCCAGCGAGGACTGGGCGCCGTAGAGCAGGCGCGAGAAGACGTCGCGGCCCAGCCTGTCGGTGCCGAACCAGTTGTCCGCGCTGGGCGCTTGGGCCGGAATGCCGGTGGCGAGGGGATCCTGCGGCGCAATGACCGGGGCAAAAATGGCCATCAGGATGATGAAGATCAGGAAGAGCAGGGCAATTTTGGAGGAGAGGGCCAGGGCCTTGAACCGCAGCCCGGGAGCGCTCAACCGTTCGGCAAGTTTGCTGCGCATGGCTTAGACCGTCCTGATTCGGGGGTTGATGAGCAGGTAGAGCAGGTCGACAAGAATGTTCACCAGCACGAAGGTCACCGAAATGACGAGCACGACGCCCTGTACCAGATTGGTGTCCTTGTTGGTGATGCCGTTAAGGATCTGCTGGCCCATGCCGGGCAGGGAGAAGATCATTTCAATAACGACGGCGCCGCCTAGCAGGTACCCGACGCGCAGACCCAGCACGGTTACCGGGGTGACGAGCGCGTTGCGGAGGACATTCTTGGAGACGACTTCGCGGTACGGGACGCCGTTTCCGATGGCGGTCCGGACGTAGTCACGGTCCAGCTCTTCCACCATCGAGGTGCGGACCACGCGGATCAGTGATGCCGACACGGGGACGCCAAGGGCGAGGGCGGGGAGCGCCATGGAGCGGATCCAGCCGCTGAAACCTTCGGTTGGGTCGGCCAGGCCGCCGGAGGGGAAGATCGAGTTGGTGCCGAGGGCGAACCACTGGATCAGCAGGATGCCGAGCCAGAACGAGGGGGTGGCGATGGCGGCGATGGAGAATACGCGGATGAGCTGGTCCACCCAGGTATCACGGTAGAGCGCGGCCAGTACGCCAAAGGCCAGCGCCAGCACGATCGCAATGAGCACGCCGAGGAAGGTCAGCTGGAGCGTGAGCGGGAAGGCCTGGGTGATGACGTCCGTGATGTTTTTCTGCGGAGGCAGGGTCTTGCCGAAGTCTCCGGTAATCAGATTTCCCAGATACCTGAAGTACTGCAGGAACATCGGATCGTTGAGGCCGTTTTCCACCCGGTACTGCTGCAGGGCTTCAGGAGTTGCACCTTCGCCGAGGGCTGCCACGGCGCGGTCGCCTGGGGCAAACTGCAGCACCACGAAGACCAGCAGGGTGACACCCAGGATCATCAGCGGAAGTGCTGCGAGCCGGCGTCCCAGCAGTCGCAATAACATTACCAATTTGTTTCTCCGGTTTTTATTGGTTTATCCGCAGTGGGTGCTGCGTCGTGGATTGAGACGTTCTGAGACCAGAGGGGCCATAGCCCGGGGGCCACAGCCCCTCTGGTCTGTGCTCTGCGGGTGGAAGCTAAGCCGTCCTGCCGACGCCGATAAAGCTCAGGCCCGTGGTCGGGAGCGGCGCGAAGCCCGAGAGCTTCTTGCTGTCCCAGGCGGTGGGGAGCTTGCGGTGGAAGATCGGGTAGAGCGGGGCTTCGTCGGCAACGATGTCAATGATTTCCTTGTACAGCTTCTTGGCGGCGTCCCCGGTGGCCTGCGTGGCCTGGTTCATCTTGGTCTGAACCGTGGCGTATGCCGGCTGGTCGGCCCAGCCGAAGCGGTTCTTGGCCCAGACATCGCCCCGGTAGAACCAGCTCAGCAGGATATCCGCGTCGTTGCCGAAGACGGACGGGTCGCCGGGGGCGGCGACGACGTCGTACTTCAGACCGCCAACCTTGTCGGGTGCATAGACGGCCGAGGAGGCCAGCGCTTCCAGGGTTGTGCTGACGCCGATGGCATCCCAGTTCTTCTTGATCAGCGGGCTGACGTCCTTGACCCAGGCGGTGTCCGTGGTGGTGAGCGTCAGGGACAGATTGCTGACCCCGGCATCGGAGAGCATCTTCTTTGCCTTGTCCGCATCGAAGCCGTAGACCGTGGCGGCCTTCTGGTAATCGGGGTGCGTGGGCTGGAAGTAGGATGTGGCCGCCGTTGCGTTCCCCAGCAGCGCCGTCTTGATGATGGCGTCCTTGTCCAACGCGTAATGCAGCGCCTGGCGGACTTCCTTCTTGTTGTACGGAGCCTTGGAGCAGTTGAACATCAGGAACAGCAGCCCGAAGGACTGCACGGACTCGACCTGGACCTTGGACTTCAGGCCGTCGACGTCCAGGTACGGGACGTCTTCGATGGCCTGCACCCGGCCGGACTGGACGGCGGTCACACGGGCGGATGCGTCGGAGAGCAGGAACCAGGTCATGCCCTTGGCCAGCGCCGGCTTCGGACCGTTGTAGGCGTCATTGCGCTCAAAGACGATCTTGTCGTCCTTGGCGGCGGAGACGAACTTGTAGGGGCCGGTGCCGATGGGCTTGGCGTCGAAGGCCTTCTGGTCGGCGGAAGCGAGTGCCTTCGGGACCACCTTCACCACGGAGATGCGCGGGCCAAAGCCGGCGAACGGACTGGACAGCTTGAACTCAACGGTCTTGGCGTCGACTGCTGTGACGGACTGGATGAAGGGAATGAACTGCGCGAAGAGGGCCTTGCTGGCCGGATCCAGGACCCGGGTGAAGGAGTACACAACGTCTTCGGTGGTGACGGGCGTGCCGTCATGGAACAGCGCGCCATCGCGCAGCGTCACCTGGTAGGTGGTGTCGTCAATCTTCTTCGGGTCTGCGGCGGCCAGTGCGTTATACGGTTCCCGGGTGGCGGGGTGGAGCTCAACGAGGCCCTCGAAGATGTGCAGGTTTGCAGCCAGCGGAGTCGCTCCCGAGGAGGACATTGGGTCGAATCCGGTGGACAGTGAGTACGAGATGCCGGCCTCGATCGTCAGGTCCTTGTTAACCGCCGCGGTATTGGCGGCCGCGGACGTCGTCGTTGTCGACGAGCTGCCACACGCGGCCAGCGTGCCGGCGAACGCTGTTGCGGTGCCGAGGACGCCTGCCAGCTTTAGGAAGTTGCGACGCGACGCATCCTTTACCAAAGGCAGTTTCTCAAAAGTGCTACTCATATGGGCTCACCGTTTCGAAAGTTAGATATCGGACGTAGGACGTCCGATGCTTATAGTAAAACTGTAAGAGAGGTCACAGCCTCAGGTCAAGCGGATGGCAGGTCACAAGTTTATTACGGTGCGTGCCCAGGTGCCCGGGCACCGCATTGTCCCTGCTCTTCGGGCTGGTCCCTGCGGGCTCGTTTCATCCCGACATCGGACATCCGATATCATATGTTGCAGATCACTTGATTCGTGGCGCCAGCGGCGGTCATCTATGTTCGCACCATTTCCTAAGGAGTCAGATTGGCGACATCGGCAGTCGTACCGCAGGCACGATTCAGCGCGCAGACACGCTTGCGCGCCCTGCAGGCGGACATAATGGAGCTTATTTTGGACCGGGAGCTGGAGGCCGGCGATCCGCTGCCGACCGAAAGTGAACTCTCCTTGGCGCTGGGCGTAGGCCGCAATACGCTGCGAGAGTCACTGAAGGTGCTGCAGGCCCTGGGCGTGCTGGAAATCCGCCATGGCTTTGGCATGTTTGTCGCGCCCAGCAACTTCGAGGCGCTGGCCGACGGTCTGACTTTCCGTGGCCGGCTCTCGTTGCGGCACGAGGGACTCGAGGCACTGCAGCTTGTGGATGTCCGCCAGGCCCTGGAATCCGGGCTGATCGGAAGCTCCATTGACGTGATGACCGCGGAGCAGCTTGCCCGCATCGAAGCAGCCGTAGCACGGATGGAGCAGCTCGCGGCGCGGGGGGAGAGCTTCACCGAAGCCGATGCGCAATTCCACTCGCTGCTTTTTGAGCCGCTGGCCAATGACCTGCTCACCAGCCTGATGGACGTTTTCTGGAAGGTATACCGGAAGATCCATGTTGAAATCGGCGCTGAGACGGGCGATCTCACCGCCATAGCTGCCGTGCACCGGAGTATTTACAATGCCGTGGCGCTGAAGGACAAGACGCTGTCCTCGGAACTGCTGAACCGTCACTTTGACGGGATCCGGAACCGAATTGCCGAGGTTGTCGCGGTCTGACGGCTGCGGTGGACGTTGGCAGCTTTTAGGCCCGTTAAAAAGAGCCCCTGACCAGCGTTTCCGCGGGTCAGGGGCTCTTTTTTTGGTGCGCGCGAAGGGATTCGAACCCCCAACCTTCTGATCCGTAGTCAGATGCTCTATCCGTTGAGCTACGCACGCATTCTTCAAACCGGCCCTCAAGCCGTATGCAACTTTAGCGTGAACACGGCCCAGTCACAAACCGGCGACGTCGTGTTTCCTCTTACTAGACCGGTCTACGTGATTCGTCTCACACAAATAATGTCCGTTCCGAGGAGAAATCCCCGGAATGTAGGGATATTTTCTCACGTCGGGGAAAGGAGATCCTACCTCCGGTCCCGGGAATAGCCGTGGTCGAGCCCCTAGCATTTATCACACACCGCCGACCCCGATGAAGGGAAAAGTCATGAGCGTTACGCCACTGCAGCAGTCTGTCGATCAGGCTCCGACTACGAATCAGCGCCTGCTTGATTGGGTGGCAGAGGTTGCCGCGCTCACCCAGCCGGATAAAATCCATTGGGTAGACGGCTCGGCGGGCGAATACGTACGCCTCACGGATGAAATGGTCGAGGCGGGCACCCTTGTCCGGCTGAATCCGGAGAAGTTCCCGAATTCGTTTGCCGGCTTCTCCGACCCCAAAGACGTGGCCCGGGTTGAAGAACAGACCTACATTTGTTCCAAAAACGAGCACGACGCCGGTTTCACCAACAATTGGATGGAACCGGAGCAGATGAAGGAGAAGCTGCGCGGCCTCTTCGCCGGCTCGATGCACGGGCGGACGATGTACGTCATTCCGTTCGTAATGGGGCACTTGGAAGCCGATGACCCCAAGTTCGGCGTGGAGATTACGGACAGCGCCTATGTAGTGGCCTCGATGCGGATCATGGCGCGCATCGGAACTCCCGTGCTCCGTAAACTGGAGGAACTGGATGCTTTCTTCGTACCGGCGCTGCACACCGTGGGAGCACCACTGCTCGATGGCCAGCCGGATGTCGCCTGGCCATGCAATGAGGAGAAGTGGATTGTGCACTTCCCGGAAGAGCGCGCCATCTGGTCTTATGGCTCCGGTTACGGCGGAAATGCCCTGCTGGGTAAAAAGTGCTATGCCCTGCGGATCGCCTCCGTGATGGCCCGCGACGAAGGTTGGCTGGCCGAGCACATGCTGATCCTTAAGCTGACTTCCCCGGAGCAAAAGACCTACTACATCACAGCGGCTTTCCCATCCGCATGCGGCAAGACGAACCTGGCGCTGCTGGATCCCACCATCAAGGGCTGGAAGGTGGAGACGCTGGGGGATGACATCACCTGGCTGCGCTTCGGTAAGGCCGGCCAGTTGCGCGCGGTTAATCCCGAGGATGGACTCTTCGGCGTCGCACCGGGCACGGGTTGGAGCACCAACCCCAATGCGATGCGGGCCATTGCCAAGGGCAATTCCATCTTCACGAACGTTGCACTCACGGACGACGGCGGCGTCTGGTGGGAGGGCATGACCGAGGAGACTCCGGCGCACCTGACCGACTGGCGCGGGGATTCCTGGACTCCGGATTCCGGCACTACCGCCGCGCATCCGAACTCGCGTTTCTGTACGCCGATCCATCAGGTCGACATGCTGGCACCGGAATACGATGAGCCCAACGGGGTGCCGATCTCCGCAATTCTGTTCGGCGGCCGGCGCAAGACCACCATTCCGCTCGTCACGCAGGCCCGCGACTGGACTAATGGCATTTTTATGGGTTCTACGTTGTCCTCGGAAACGACGGCGGCCGCCGCCGGCCAGGTGGGCGTGGTGCGGCGGGATCCGATGGCCATGCTGCCGTTCATTGGCTACGACGCCGGCGACTACCTCAAGCACTGGCTGGAACTGAGCAAGACGGGAAATCAGGACAAGCTGCCGCAGATTTTCCTGGTCAACTGGTTCCGGCGGAAGGCAGACGGTTCCTTCGCATGGCCAGGCTTCGGGGACAATGCCCGAGTGCTGAAATGGGCCATCGAACGCCTCGAAGGGACGGCCGAAGCGGTGGAAACCCCCATCGGCTATGTCCCCGCCCCTGGTTCCCTGGATGTGAGCGGTCTGGATCTGAGTGCCGAAGATGTGGCCGCGGCCGTCCGGGTAGACCCGGCGGAGTGGGCCACCGAGGCCGAGAGCATCCAGCAGTGGTACAGCCGGTTCGGCGATTCCCTCCCGGACGAGTTGGCTGCGGAGCTGGAAGGCCTGAAGTCCAGACTGGGCTGACATTCCCGTGGTGAAACCGACCCGCCGATTGGATTCGGCGGGTCGGTTTTTCTGTTCCGGATACTGTTGATGGGTGCGAATAAACGCTTTTTCGGATTTGTGCCTGCGCGTCGTCATGCTGTTGGCGGCCCCTGAGTACGCCTCCCCGCAGGTCACCTCCCCGCAGGGTAGCGCCGTGAAGGGAAGTGCCCTGCTGACCTCACAGCAGATTGCCGACAGTGTCGGCATCCCCTACAACCACGTCAGCAAGGCGGTGATCCGGCTTCGCGAACTGGGTCTGGTGGACGTCACCCGTGGACGAGGTGGGGGCGCCGTCATCAGCAGCCGCGGCCGGAGCGCGACCGTGGGCTGGCTGCTGCGGAGGCTGGATGTCCGGCCCGACGTGGCTGATTGCCACACCGCGAGCGGGGACTGTCCACTGAGCGACGGCTGCGGACTCCGCGGTGCCCTTGCGCGCGCCCGGGAGGCCTTCTATGCCGAGCTCGACGACGTCGTCATCGCGTCCCTCGCGGAGAACCGCCAAAGCGGCCGCGTCTTTGTGGCCTTGGACACAGTGTTCCGTTCCTGACCCTCAATTCCGGGGTATCTCTGCGATCGGCAAAACTTTTTTCTACGAATCGTAGAAAACGTCCGAAATGTAGCATTTCAAATGCTAGTTTGGTCTTGTCGGTAATCACCAGTACCAAGGAGAAACCAATGCTTTCGGATCAGGCCCGTCCCATCGTAGAAGCCACCATGCCGCTGGTAGCGGAACGTCTGCCCAGGATCACTCCGAATTTCTACGCCAGAATGTTCGCGGCCCACCCGGAACTCCTCGACGGTCTGTTCAGCCGCTCCAACCAGGCCAGCGGCATACAGCAGCAGGCGCTCGCGGGCAGCATCGTCGCTTTCGCCTCGCACCTGGTGGCCCATCCGGATTCCGTCCCGGAGGCCGTGCTCTCCCGCATTGCCCACAAGCACGCTTCGTTGGGCATCGTGGAGGAGCAGTACCCGATCGTTTACAAGTACCTCTTTGAAGCCATCGCTGAGGAGCTGTCCGACGTGATCACCGACGAGATCGCCGGTGCCTGGAGCGAGGTCTACTGGCTGATGGCGCACGCGCTGATCAAGATCGAAAAAGGGCTGTACGCTCAGGCCGCCAATGACAAGCCCTTTTGCCCGTGGGTTCTGGTCAGCAAGGAGGTCGCCGGCATCGGCTCCATGACGTTCACCTTCGAGCCGGCCGACGATACACCCGTCAGCCCCTCCCGGCCGGGCCAGTTCATCACCATCAAGGTGCCCATGCCCGACGGTATCCACCAGGTCCGGCAGTACTCCCTGCACTCCGATACGCACGCGGCGCGGCGCGTTTTCACCACCAAGATCGACGTGGACGGTGAAGTGTCGCCGGTGCTGCACAACACCGTCAAGGTCGGGGACGTGCTGGAGCTTTCCAACCCCTACGGCGACGTCACCCTCGGCGACGGCGACCACCCGCTGGTGCTGGCTTCGGCCGGAATCGGCTGCACGCCCACGGCGTCAATTCTGCGTTCGCTGGTGGACAGCGGCTCCGACCGCGATGTGCTGGTGCTGCACGCGGACCAGGGGCTGGAGAACTGGGCACTGCAGAAGCAGATGAGCGCGGATGTGGAGAAGCTGGACTCGGCGGAGCTACAGCTCTGGCTTGAGCGTCCGGAGGAAGGATACAACAAGGGGTTCATGACCCTGGAGGGACTGGATATTCCGCAGGATGCCTCCGTTTACCTGTGCGGACCATTGCCGTTCATGAAGAGCATCCGCTCGCAGGCACTGGCCACGGGCATCCCCGCCGAGCGCATCCACTACGAGGTCTTCGGCCCCGATCTCTGGCTCGCTACCGCCTGACCCCGCCGGTTGACGGGGCCTGTCCCGGCCCCGGACCCCGTGGCTGATAATGACCTTGTTATGGATGATGCAGTCGGCGCCCATGTTTTTGAACAACATGGGCGCCGACTGCGTCGTCGATTAAAGTCGTCGATTAAAGGGGAGAAGTGCTAGATCCAGATTTGTGGCTCTTCCGCTTCCCAGACCGGCTCGCTGAAGTTCCATCCGGGTGTCCGCGTGTAGGCCTGCACCGCGGCAACGCAGACGCCGCTGCGGTGCTCGGTCACCACATGGATTGCATCGGTACCCTCGTCCGGCAGATGGATATCACAGACCATGGCGGCGGCCCGGTGCACGTCCTTCTGCTGGCGCAGCACCTCATACAGGTCCGCGATCATCGCGTCGGCGTCCAACCCGCCGTCGGCTTCGGGACTGGCGGCTTCGGGACTGTCGGCTTCGGGACTGGCGGATTCCGGACCGTCGGCGTGCGGCCCGCTCTCCGCGCCGGCAGGGGAGACGGTCAGCATACGGATCCCGCCGTCGTCGCCCACGGCCAGCGCAACCGGCAGGAACGCGCCGTGTGCCTCAAGCTGCTCTTGGGCGATGCCGAGAGCGGTCCCCAGCAGTTTGTTCAGGTCGCCCCTATCGGCGTCGTCGTGCGGCGTTTGGTCGGGTGCAGTTTGGTCGGGCAGCGCTTGGTCGAGCCCCGCTATAAGGGTGGCGCCCTGTACGCCGTCAGTGTCTTCCGCGGTCATTACTGGCGCACCAAGGCCAGAACGTCGTCGCGCGTGGAGATCATGGTCGCAGCATCGATGGCCTCGGCATTGAGCCGCAGGTACGGTTCGGTGTTGGAGGCCCGCAGATTAAACCACCACTCTCCGTTGTCCGCCGTGAAGGTCAGCCCGTCCAGCTCGTCCAGTGTCACGCCGTCGCGCTCATAGGCGGCGCGGACGCGGGCCACCGCGGCGGGAACGTCGGCCAGCCTGGAGTTGATTTCCCCGGAGGAGACGTAAGGTTCATATTCGCGACCGAGCTCGGAGAGCGGACCGTCCTGCTCGCCGAGGGCGGCCAGCACGTGCATGGCGGCCAGCATGCCGGTGTCGGCGTTAAAGAAGTCGCGGAAGTAATAGTGCGCGGAGTGCTCGCCGCCAAAAACCGCGGCTTCCTGCGCCATGACGGCCTTGATGAAGGAGTGCCCCACCCTGGTGCGGACCGGACGGCCACCGTCGGCCGTGACGAGTTCCGGAACGGCGCGGGAGGTGATCAGGTTGTGAATGATGACCGGTGTCAGTTCGGGAGCGCGGGTGGCGGACCCGGCCTTGGCGCGGGCGATCTCGCGGCGGGCCACCAGTGCAGTCACGGCGGACGGCGAAACGGGGGTGCCCTTTTCGTCGATCACAAAGCAGCGGTCGGCGTCGCCGTCGAACGCCAGACCAATGTTCGCGCCGTGGGCGACGACGGCGGCCTGCAGGTCGCGCAGGTTGGCCGGCTCGAGCGGGTTGGCCGGGTGATTGGGGAAGGACCCGTCCAGCTCGAAGTACAGCGGGACGATTTCAAACGGCAGCGCGGGGAGCAACTGGCTACCGAGCACGGCTGGGGTGGTCATGCCGGCCATTCCGTTACCGGCGTCGACGACGATCTTCAGCGGCCGGGATCCGCTCAAATCAACGAGGCTCCGCAGATACTCCGCGTATTCCCGGAGAACATCCTGCTCGCTGATGCTGCCGGTGGAACCGGCGCCAGGGATGCCCTCGGCAAGATATTTTTCACTCAGATGCTGGATCTCCACCAGCCCGGTCTCGGAGGAAACCGGGATGGCGCCCGCTTTGGCCATTTTGATTCCGTTGTATTCAGCGGGATTGTGGCTGGCCGTGAACATTGCACCGGCGGCCTGGAGCGAACCGCAGGCGAAGTACAGCTCATCCGTGGAGATCAGGTTCAGCAGCTTCACGTCGGCGCCGCGGGTTGTAGCGCCCCGGGCGAACGCGGCGCAGAACTCGGGGGAGGAGGGGCGCATATCGCCGCCCACCAGCACCGTCTGCCCGCCGAGTTCCAGAACATCCACGAAGGCGGCGCCGACCGCCTCGACGATATCCGCCGTGATTGTTTCGCCGACAATCCCGCGCACGTCGTAGGCCTTGAAGGAGCTGGAAAGGTCGATTCGGGTGTTTTCTACGCTAGTCACGTGCCTAGCGTAACGCGAGCGGACCTGCAAAGTGCGGAGCGCTTGCCGGGGTGGAGCGCTGAGCAGACTTATCCACACCGTCCGGCAGGCAAGGGCATCGTGTCAGGGCAGGCTGGAATACTGAGGGGATGATGCAGCAAAGCCTTCGACCCCAGACACACGATTCCGGCCGGTCCACCCGCGAACAGGCCCTGGCCGTCCTCTGCAAACTTGTTGGTTCCCCGGGCGCCCAATTCCACGACGGGCAGTTTGAAGCCATTGAGGCGCTGGTCGACGCTGGCCGGCGGGCATTGGTGGTCCAGCGCACCGGCTGGGGAAAGTCGGCAGTCTACTTCGTCGCGTCGTTGCTGCTGCGGGCCCGCGGCGCCGGTCCGACGCTCATCGTGTCTCCTCTGCTGGCGCTGATGCGGGACCAGGTGGCGGCTGCCGAGCGGGCCGGGGTTCGCGCCATGGCCATTAACTCTGCCAACACGACCGAGTGGGATCTGGTGCGCGAAGCGCTTGCGGCGGACGAGGTGGATGTGCTGCTGGTGTCGCCGGAGCGGCTTACAAACCCTTCGTTCCGCGAGAACCAACTGCCGGAGCTGGTCCGCCGGACCGGTCTGCTGGTGATTGATGAGGCGCACTGCATTTCCGACTGGGGGCATGATTTCCGGCCCGATTACCGGCGGATCGCGGACCTGATCGCCCGGCTGCCGGAAGATGTGCCCGTACTCGCCACCACAGCGACAGCCAACTCGCGCGTCGTCGCGGATATCGAGGAACAGCTGGGAACGGACGTCTTCACCATCCGCGGCGGACTGGCCCGCGAATCGCTGCGGCTGGGGGTTCTCCGGTTGCCTGATTCCCGCGACCGGCTCGGCTGGCTGCTCACACATCTGGACGAACTGCCGGGCAGCGGCATCATCTATACCCTCACCGTCTCCGCCGCCGAGGATACCGCCAGGATGCTTGCGGAGGCGGGGCATGCGGTTCTGCCCTACACCGGGCGGACGGATCCGATGGACCGTGAATCGGCCGAACAAAAGCTCAAGGAAAACCGTGTGAAGGCCCTGGTGGCGACCAGCGCGCTGGGGATGGGCTTCGACAAGCCGGATCTGGGTTTCGTGCTCCATTTGGGTGCTCCTTCCTCGCCCGTGGCCTACTACCAGCAGGTCGGGCGCGCCGGGCGCGGGTCCGCCAACGCGGATGTCCTCTTGCTTCCGGGCACGGAGGACAAGGACATCTGGCAGTACTTTGCGACGGCATCGATGCCCTCGGAGCAGAAGGCTGCCGCGGTGCTCGAAGCGCTCGCGGAGGCCGGTCGGCCCGTCTCCACGGTGGCCTTGGAAGCCCGGGTGGATCTGCGCCGGACTCCCCTGGAGCTGCTGCTGAAGGTGCTGGCCGTCGACGGCGCCGTGGAGCGCGCGGCAGGCGGCTGGCGGTCCACGGGGCAGGCCTGGGTATACGACGGGGAGCGTTACCGGCGGATTGCCGCTGCGCGCGTGAACGAGCAGGATTCGATGGTCGTTTACGAGCAGACTGCCGGTTGCCGGATGGAGTACCTCGCCGCTGCGCTCGATGATGACACCGCTGCGCCGTGCGGGCGCTGCGACAACTGCACGGACCGGTGGTTTTCGGACGCGGTGGACAGCTCTGCGGTGTCAAAAGCGGGCGAGACCCTCCGCCGTGCCGGCGTGATAGTCGAGCCACGCTTGCAGTGGCCCAGCGGAATGGACCGACTCGGCGTCCCGGTCAAGGGGAAACTCAAGCCGGAGGAGTTGAACGGAACCGGGCGGGCCCTCTCGCGGCTGACGGACCTGGGCTGGGGCGGGGCGCTGCGCACGCTCTTTGCCGCGGGGGCCGAGGATGCGGACGTCGATCCGGCCCTGCTGCAGGCCTGCGTCGGGGTCCTCCGGGACTGGGGCCAGTCCGGCTGGAGCGGTGAGGGCAGGCCGGCGGCAATAGTCGCGGTTCCGTCCCGCACGAAGCCACGCATCGTGCGGTCCCTGGCGGAGGGGATTTCCTCTGTGGGGCATCTTCCGCTGCTGGGGGAGTTGAGTTTGCTGCACGGCGGCCCCACCGGACAACGCGGCGGAAACAGTGCCTACCGTTTGGCCGGTGTCTGGGACCAGTTCGGCGTGGGCGCGGAGCTTGCACAGGCGCTGGAACCATTTGCCGGTCAGCCTGTCCTGCTCATCGATGACCTGGTGGACAGCCGCTGGACGCTCACCGTGGCGGGCCGGGCACTGCGCCAGGCCGGTGCCGGCGCGGTGTTACCGCTGGTGCTGGCGCAGGCAGGCTAAAGGCAGCAGCTATTCGCTGCCTCCGCAGGGATCACGCCATTCCAAGTGGGTATTTTCGTTGGTTCGTCGGGGGTTATGCTGCGGTCCCTCGTCGTGTTTGCTGGCGGTTGCTGGAGGGCCTGGATGATATCGGGCTGACGCTGCGCCACGAAGCGGACATCACGGGGACATCACCACGTTCGAAGCGACGCGGCCGGCCTTCAGACCGACGACTCTGCCCGTGCGGAGGTAGCCGGCGCCTGCTCCGGCGGTTCCCTGCCGGGATGGGGCAGATGCCCGGTTCAGCCGCACCCCCGAATTGTCGGTTACTCAAATACCTGGCAATACCTTCCGGTAGAAGTCCAGGTAACCAGCGCGGTCCTGATCGTGGCGGACCTCGTGCTGGGGTTCCGGTGCGGGCAACCCGAGCATGTGCAGGTGAGCGCGGCTGGGCGATTCGCCGGGCGACCCGGAGAGTCCGTCGGCGAAGTCCAGCACCCGCTGCACCCGTCCGATGTGGCTGGCGGACGGCAGCAGCAGCAAGGAAATTTCCATCTGCTCCCTGCGGACAGGACAGGATTTCAGTTCTCCCGGCAGGGGGCGCCTTGCAAGTATCCGGTCCAGGGCGGTAACACCCTCCAAAAGGGAAGCGCCACTACCGGATCGCCACTGCCAGATCGCCACTGCCAGATCCCGGGCCGTCCGCCCGCGACGGCACCGGTTTCGGACCGGGCCCCCGCTGCGGCACCCCGGTCATCGCGACGGCACCAGCTGCGGACGAAGGCACCCCACCGACCCACCCGCCTGGATCCAAACCCCCGACGAACTAACGCAAATGCCCACTAGTATGTGTGCCGGGGAATGAACCGTGTGTGCCGGGGGATGAATGCAGTCAGCACAACAGCCAGAACGGCGGCGGCAATGCCAATCACAAACGTCAGCTGAAATGCAGCGTGGGAGGGGAGTGAAGCGCTGCCCTGCGACACCGTCATACTGGCGAGCACCACGCTCATCACAGCGGCCGACGTCGACGTGCCGACCGAGCGCATCAGGGTATTCAGCCCGTTCGCGGACGCTGTTTCGCCGACCGGCACGGCCCCCATGATCAGGGCCGGCATCGAGGCATAGGCCAGACCGATGCCCGCACTGATGATCATTGCGGCCACCATGATCTGCCAGACTCCGCCACTGAGCAGCAGCGCAAAACAGTACCCGGCAGCGATGACGAACGCGCCGATCATCAGCGTGATACGCGGGCCGCGGCGGGCCGAAATGCGTGCCGAAACGGGGGAGAGCAGCATCATGATGATTCCGCCCGGCGCCAGCGTCAGCCCGGCATGAACCATGTCCAGACCCAAGCCGTAGCCGGTGGCTTTCGGAGACATCAGCAGCTGCGGCAAAGTAAGGGACATTCCGTACATGGCGAACCCGACCATGACCGAGGCCAGATTGGTGAAGAGCACCTGCCGGCGGGCGGAGACCCGCAGATCCACCAGCGGAGCCTCGGTCCGCAATTCGATGAAACCCCATGCCACCAGGATGACGGCGGCGGCGGCGAACATGCCAAGGGTTGTTGCCGATTCCCAGCCCCAGTCATTGCCCTTGCTGACGGCGAGCAACAGGGCAACCAGACCCAGGCTCAGGCCGAGCGCGCCAATGAAATCGAAGCGTGCCTTGGTGTGGACGGGAGATTCGGGAACGACGGCGATGACGGCAAGGGCGCTGAGCAGGCCCAGGGCCGCGGATATCCAGAAGAGGAGCTGCCAGCTGCCGCCCTGGGCAATCACGGCGGCCAATGGTAGACCGATCGCCCCGCCGACACCGAGGGTTGCGCTGACAATGGCCATGGCCGATCCCACCCGCTCGGGCGGGAGTTCATCGCGCAGAATGCTGATCCCCAGCGGAATGGCACCCATTGCGGCACCCTGCAGGACCCGGCCGGTCAGGACCAGCGGGAAGGATGCCGAGAGCGCACAGATAAGCGAGCCGATGATCAGCGACAGCATGCTGATGAGCAGCATCCGCCGTTTGCCGAGCATATCGCCCAGCCGGCCACTGACCGGGGTGACTACCGCGCCTGCGAGCAGTGTTGCGGTGATGGCCCAGGAGGCGTTCGAAGCCGAGGTGTTCAACAGTGTGGGCAGCTGTGGGATCAGCGGCACGATGAGGGTCTGCATCAGGGCGACGACGATGCCGCAGAAACACAAAGCGGAAATGATGACCCCGGCGTTGCGCGGCTTTGTTGCCGAGACCGGGGAGAGGGCTGTTGCCAGCTGGGTCATGGGGGTCCTCAAGAATTGCAGTTCAAAATTGTTCAATGTGTAGTATACATTTAATATGCATAATACATAGTCATGTGGGATACGGTGCGCGGAGCGGCCGCCAGGCCATTCCAGGGCATTCTTCAGAATCTGCTGATGGTGCGCGCCCGGCGGGGGAACCGCGCCCTAGACTGAGGACCGACCGGCAGATTCGGGCGCACTACAACTTTCGTGGAATCTGCGGATGCGGACCGGAGGGGACGAATGCGCGCGAAGAGGGAAATGTTCGAGATAATGGAGCGGGAGCTGACACTGCTGTCCCGGCACTATCTGCACGTGCAAAGCGGTGACCAGACATTGGAGCGGTCCGCGTATGTGCTGCTGGGACGTTTGGAGATCAGCGACCCGATGACCCTCAAGGAACTGGCGGGGGCCTTTGCCCTGGACGTTTCCACCATCAACCGGCAAATCGCGTCGCTGCAGCGGCACGGGTTGGTGGAACGGACGTCGGATCCTGACGGCGGAATGGCCCGCAGATTCAGACCGACGCCGGCCGGGCTGGAAAAGCTGGCGCGGGACCGCGAACTTAATGCCGATGGCGTCAAGCGCGTGGTGGGCGGCTGGAGTGTCGAGGACATGGGCCGCCTGACGGAGCTGCTGACCCGGTTCAACCGGGAAATTGAAGCACTGGAGGGCCGGCCGTGGCCGCGCTGACCCCGCTGCCCCCGGACCAGTAGGAGGATATATCCGGGCACCGGATGTATTTGCCTTTACTGCGCCGGTATGCCGTAGTGGTCTAGCGCGGCAGGACGACAGACCCTAGGGTGTGACCATGGCTGACGGACCGTTTGTGCCGGGATTCGATGGACCGGCGTCGGATGCAATGCTGAAACTAGGTCGGTTCTTCACGAAATGGGACCAGACCGATGATGGACGGGCCGTCTTCCGTGAAGGCGGCAGGAAAGGCGATGTCTTCTACCGGGACAGGTGGAGCCACGATAAGGTGGTCCGGTCCACCCACGGGGTGAACTGCACCGGGTCCTGCTCCTGGAAGGTCTACGTCAAGGACGGAATCATCACCTGGGAGTCGCAGCAGACGGATTATCCGTCCGTCGGGGCGGACTCTCCCGAGTACGAGCCACGGGGCTGTCCGCGCGGGGCGGCGTTCTCCTGGTACACGTATTCGCCCACCCGGGTCCGGTTCCCGTATGCCCGCGGCGTGCTGGTGGAAATGTACCGCGAGGCCAAGGGCAGGCTGAAGGATCCGGTGCTGGCCTGGGCGGACGTGGTCACCGACCCGGTACGACGGCGGCGCTACCAGCAGGCGCGCGGTAAGGGTGGGCTGGTGCGGCTCTCCTGGCAGGAGGCCATCGAAATGGCGGCCGCCGCGCACATCCACACGATCAAGACGTACGGGCCGGACCGTTGCTCGGGTTTTTCCCCGATTCCGGCGATGTCCATGGTCTCGCACGCCGTCGGCAACCGGTTCATTCAGCTGATCGGCGGGGTGATGACCTCCTTCTACGACTGGTACGCGGATCTTCCCGTGGCCAGTCCGCAGGTGTTCGGTGACCAGACCGATGTCCCGGAATCCGGTGACTGGTGGGACTCCACCTACCTGATGATGTGGGGTTCCAACGTCCCGGTGACCCGTACACCGGACGCGCACTGGATGACGGAGGTGCGCTACCGCGGGACCAAGGTGGTCTCCGTCAGCCCCGACTATGCGGACAATACCAAGTTCGCGGACGAGTGGCTGCCCGCGCAGGCCGGAACCGACGCAGCCCTGGCCATGGCGATGGGCCACGTCATACTCAAGGAATTCTTCGTCGACCGCGATGTTCCGTACTTCTCCGAGTACGTGAGGAAGTACACGGACCTGCCGTTCCTGGTGCGGATTGAGGAGCACGACGACGGCGGGCTGGTTCCGACGAAGTTCCTCACTGCCGCTGACCTCCCGGCGGAGGCCGGCGCGGAGGATCCGGCCTTCCGCACAGTGCTCTTTGACAAGCTGACCCGGCGCTCTGTGGTGCCCAACGGATCGATGGGGTTCCGCTACAACGAGTCCGGCAAGGGCAAATGGAACCTGG
This sequence comes from Paenarthrobacter sp. PH39-S1, assembly GCF_030063245.1. Classification (GTDB taxonomy): domain Bacteria; phylum Actinomycetota; class Actinomycetes; order Actinomycetales; family Micrococcaceae; genus Arthrobacter_M. The sequence goes on along the minus strand of NZ_JASISR010000002.1, from coordinate 36,915 downwards.
ACTTGGCGGGCGTCGATCCGGCGCTGTCACTGCTGGAAGTCTCCGGCGAGAGCGCCGAAATCCTGCTGCCCTGTTTCGAAGACCCGGCCGGGGCCGGCAGTGTGCTGCGCCGCGGCGTGCCGGTCATACGAGTGGACGGGCACCTCGTCACCACGGTGTTCGATCTCATGCTGGCCCAGTACGGCGTCGGCCGGCCGGGGCTGCCCGGCGACTGGGCCGCCGACTACGACGACTCAAGCACCCCGTACACCCCGGCCTGGCAGGAGGAAATCACCAGCGTCCCGGCGCAGGCCTGCATCCGCGTGGCGCGGGAATTCGCCCGCAACGCCGAGCAGTCAAAGGGCCGCTCGATGATCATCATGGGCGCCGGGATCTGTCAATGGTTCCACGGCGATGCCACCTACCGGGCGGTGCTGGCGCTGGTCATGCTCACCGGCTGTATGGGCCGCAACGGAGGCGGCTGGGCGCACTATGTGGGGCAGGAAAAGACCCGTCCGGCGACCGGCTGGGTTTCAATAGCCAATGCCCTGGACTGGGCCCGGCCGCCGCGGACCATGATCGGCACCGGCTACTGGTACATGCACACGGATCAATGGCGCCAGGACGGCTATTCGGCGGACGCGCTGAAATCCCCGCTTTCGTCGGGGAGCCTGGACGGCATGCACACAGCGGACACCATCGCCCAGTCCGCAAGGCTCGGGTGGATGCCGTTTTACCCGCAGTTCAGCAGGAACCCGCTGGACATCGCGGACGAAGCGGAAGCCGCCGTCGCGGCCGGCACCGCGAAGGATACGCCGTCGTATATCGCGGATGCGCTCAAGGACCGGACGCTGACCGCCGCCATCGAGGACGTGGACGCGCCGGAAAACTGGCCGCGGACCCTGGTGCTGTGGCGATCGAATCTGTTCGGATCCTCGGCCAAGGGCAATGAGTACTTCCTCCGTAACCTGCTCGGAACCCACAACAATGTGATGGGCGAAGACCATGCCGAAGGGCTCAAGCCGCGGGACGTGAAATGGCATGAGCAGGCGCCGGAGGGCAAGCTCGACCTGCTGGTATCCGCCGATTTCCGGATGACCTCCACCACGCTGCTCTCCGATATCGTCTTCCCCGCGGCCACCTGGTATGAGAAGCACGACCTCTCATCCACCGATATGCACCCGTTTGTGCACGCCTTCACTCCCGCGATCGATCCGCCGTGGGAAACCAAGACGGACTTCGAGACCTTCCACCTGCTGGCGGAAGAATTTTCCCGGCAGGCCAAGACCCACTTGGGCACCCGGCGCGATCTGGTCAGCGTGCCCCTCCAGCACGACACTCCGGGCCAGATCGCCCAGCCCGGCGGGGTCGTCCGGGACTGGCGGGAGCCCGGCGTCCCGGCGGTTCCGGGACAGAACATGCCCGTCTTTTCCGTCGTCGAGCGGGACTATACGGCCATCGCCGACAAGCTTGCCGCCGTCGGCCCGCTGGCCGACAAGCTGGGCTTCACCGTCAAGAACGTCAATTACAAGCTTGCGGGCGCCCTGGACCGGCTCAGCCACGCCAACGGCGTGATGCTCGGCGGCGCGGCCAACGGACGTCCGGCGATAGACACGGACGCGAAGATGGCCGAAGCCATCCTCGCGTTCTCCGGGACCACCAACGGTTCCCTCGCGGTGCAGGGCTTCAAGGACCTGGAAATCCGCACCGGCCGCAAGCTGGCCGATCTGGCGGAGGGATCCGAGGAGAAATTCATCACCTTCGCCCAGACCCAGGCGGGCCCCGTGCCGGTGATCACCTCCCCGGAATGGTCCGGATCGGAGTCCGGCGGCCGGCGCTATTCCCCCTTCACCATCAATGTGGAGCGGCTCAAGCCCTGGCACACCCTCACCGGGAGGATGCATTTCTTCCTCGACCACGACTGGATCCGCGATGTCGGGGAGGCGCTGCCCATCTACCGGCCGCCGCTGGACATGCAACGGCTCTTCGGCGAACCGAAGCTGGGGCCGAACGGGACGAAGGAGGTGGTGGTGCGCTACCTGACCCCGCACTCGAAGTGGTCCATCCACTCCGAATACCAGGACAACCTGCTGATGCTCTCACTCTCCCGCGGCGGACCCACCGTCTGGATGAGCCCGGCGGATGCGGCTTCCATCGAGGCCAAGGACAACGACTGGGTCGAATGCGTTAACATCAACGGTGTCTACGTGGCGCGGGCCGTGGTCAGCCACCGCATGCCGGAGGGCGTGGTCTACGTCTACCACGCCCAGGAGCGCACCATCGATGTGCCCAAGTCTGAGGCGACCGGGCGGCGCGGCGGCATCCACAACTCGCTGACCCGGCTGTTGATCAAGCCTTCGCACCTGATCGGCGGCTACGCCCAGCTGACCTACGCGTTCAACTACCTTGGCCCCACCGGAAACCAGCGCGACAACGTTTCCACCATCCGCCGGCGTTGCCAGGAGGTGCAGTACTGATGCGTGTAATGGCTCAAATGGGCATGGTCATGAACCTGGATAAATGCATCGGCTGCCACACCTGTTCGGTCACCTGCAAACAGGCCTGGACCAACCGGGCCGGCACCGAATATGTCTGGTTCAACAATGTGGAAACGCGGCCCGGGCAGGGGTATCCGCGCCGGTATGAGGATCAGGAAAAATGGCAGGGCGGCTGGTCGCTGAACAAGCGCGGGAAACTGGTCCTCAAGGCCGGCGGACGGGTCAAGAAGATGCTCGGACTCTTCGCCAGCCCGGTCCAGCCCGAGCTCAAGGATTACTACGAACCCTGGACCTACGACTACAAGACCCTGATCGATGCGCCCTTGGGCGACGATTTTCCGGTGGCCCGGCCAAAGTCACTGATCACCGGCAAGGATACGAAAATCAGCTGGTCCGCCAACTGGGACGATGACCTGGGCGGCGCCCCCGAAATGGGGCACCTGGATCCGATCGTCGAAAAGGTCCGCCGTGAATCCGAAGCCAAGATCCAACTTGAATTCGAAAAGACCTTCATGTTCTACCTGCCGCGGATCTGTGAGCACTGCCTGAATCCCTCCTGCATGGCGTCCTGCCCCTCCGGCGCCATCTACAAGCGGGTGGAAGACGGCATCGTCCTGGTGGACCAGGACAAGTGCCGCGGCTGGCGCCAATGCGTCACGGGGTGCCCGTACAAGAAAATGTATTTCAACCACAAGACCGGCAAGGCCGAAAAATGCACCTTCTGCTATCCCCGGATCGAGGTTGGACTGCCGACCGTTTGTTCTGAAACCTGCGTCGGTCGGCTGCGTTACCTTGGGCTCTTCCTGTACGACGCCGACAAGGTCACCGCGGCTGCGTCAGTGACCGATCCGCAGGAACTGTACGACGCGCAGATGGACGTGCTGCTTGATCCGCACGACCCGGCGGTGATGGCTGAGGCGCGGGCGCAGGGCATCCAGGAGGACTGGATCGACGCGGCGCAGCGCTCGCCGGTTTATGCGCTAACCAAGGTCTACAAGGTGGCGCTGCCCTTGCACCCCGAATACCGGACGATGCCGATGGTTTGGTACGTCCCGCCGCTGTCCCCTGTGGTGGACCTGCTCAAGGAACAGGGCCACGACGCCGAGGACCATGGAAACCTTTTTGGCGCCATCGATGCCCTGCGGATTCCGGTCGAGTACCTGGCGGAGCTGTTCACCGCCGGCGATGCGGACAGGGTCACCGACGTCCTGAAAAAGCTCGCTGCCATGCGCTCCTATATGCGGGGTATCAGCCTGGGCAATGATCCGGATGATTCCATCCCATCCGCGGTGGGCATGGAAGGCCAGGAAATGTATGAAATGTACCGTCTCATGGCCATCGCCAAATACGAGGAACGCTATGTCATCCCCAAGGCCCACGTGGAACAGGCCCATGATCTGGAGGAATTGGGCTGTTCCCTGGACTTCGACGGCGGTCCGGGCATGCAGGATACGCCGTTCGGCGAGGCCAGCGGCAAACCCACGCCGGTGGCCGTGGAAACGTTCCATGCGCTGCGCGACCGGCAGACCTCCGATTCCGTCTCCGGCGAAGAGTCCCTGCGGGGCAGGGTCAACCTGCTCAATTGGGACGGCAACGGGACGCCCCGCGGGCTCTTCCCGGACAAGCGGGACGAGCCGCAGATGAGCGCGGATTCCCCCGCCCACAGCGGGGGCCGTGCCGGTCCCGGCCCCTACGCCGGCGGACCCAGCGCCTCGGCTTCCGGGGCGTCGGGAAACCCCGCGGACAATGACCCCGATGCACTGGCCCGGGAGGAACCATGAGGAAGCACGACAAGCCGGCCCGTAACAGTTCGTCCAGTAACAAGGCGGGCAGCAAGCCGGCAACAGCGGGTGGGAGGACAGACCGGGACAGGGCGGTTTATCTGGCGGCATCCTGGTGTCTTTCCTACCCGGACCAAGAGGTGCTGGAACGGCTGCCGCTGATCCGGTCCGTGCTCAAGCGGCATCCGGGCGTAGGCGAGGACTTCGAGCCGGTTCTGGCGCACCTGAGCTCCGGTACGCCGATGGATGTCCAGACCCGCTATGTTAAGGAATTCGACCTCGGCAAGCGCCACGCCCTGCACCTGTCCTACTGGACCGACGGTGACACGCGCCGGCGGGGCGAGGTCTTGGGCGCCTTCAAACAGGTCTACCGGCGCAGCGACTTCCTGGTGGACACCCACGGCGAACTGCCGGACTACCTCCCGATGGTGCTGGAGTTCGCCGCCCGCGTGGATGTGGACGCCGGCCGGGACCTGCTGATCCAGTACCGGCCCAGCCTGGAAATGCTCCGGCTCGGTCTGCTCGATGACAAGCTGCCCCATACCCGGATCCTGCAGGCCATCTGTGACACCCTGCCCGGAAAATCCCCCGCCGATCAACAGGCCGTCATGAAGATGGCCGGCTACGGCCCACCCACCGAATCGGTTGGCCTGGAGCCCTACGATCCGCGGCTGCTCCCGCTGAAAGGGACCTGACATGGACATCCTGCTCTGGGGCGTGCTGCCCTACGTCATGATGGTCGTGCTGGTTGGCGGCTTGATCTGGCGGTACAGGTACGACCAGTTCGGCTGGACCACTCGGTCCTCCCAGCTGTACGAATCAAGGCTGCTGCGCATTGGCTCGCCCGTCTTCCATTTCGGCCTGCTCGCCGTCATCGCCGGTCATTTCTTTGGGCTGGTCATCCCGCTGTCGTGGACGCGGGCTGTAGGGATGAGCCAGGAGTTCTACCATTTCAATGCCCTCGTGGTGGGCGGGATCGCCGGTGTCGGCACGCTGGGCGGCATCCTCCTGCTCATCTACCGCCGTCGAACGACCGGGCCGGTATTTATGGCCACAACAAAGAACGACAAGAGCATGTATATAGTCCTCACCGCGGCCATTATCTTCGGGCTATGGACCACACTGGCCAGCGTGTTTCTGGGCGGAGAGGGGCATAATTATCGCGAGACCGTCGCGCCCTGGTTCCGGTCCCTTTTCGTTTTCCAGCCGGATGTCACGGCCATGGCCAGCGCTCCGTTCTCCTTCCATCTGCATACGCTGGTGGGGATGCTCCTTTTCACGATCTGGCCGTTCACCCGCCTCGTGCATGCCTTCACGGCCCCGCTGCACTACCTGTTCCGCCCGTACATCGTTTACCGCTCACGGGACAAAGGCCGGACCTCCAGCGCGCCGGTGCGCCGAGGCTGGTCCGCAGTCGGCACCAGGGACCGCGATACACGTCATCGTTGATTCACAAAGCCAACTTGGGCCTGCAGAGCACCACTATGCCGGTCCCGAGCCTATCGGACGCACTTATGGATGCCACAGCGCGAGAACCAGCCCAAGACAGCAGAACCCCCGGCGGGCTTTCGCCTGCCGGGGGCCTGCTGTAACTGACTTGGCGGAGACGGGGGGATTTGAACCCCCGGTGGAGTTGTGCCCCACACTTCATTAGCAGTGAAGCCCATTCGGCCGCTCTGGCACGTCTCCAGCGCTGACCCCGGTAGAAGCCCGGAGCCAGCCTACCTAGGTTACCGAAAAGAGCGGCTGCAAAGCAAAACGTCCACCGGGAGCATCCGGCACATGGACCAGGCGGGCCGGATTCTGAGGGACCGCGGTGCGCTTCGTAGGGTGGCACCCATTATGGACCCGGCGGACTGCGTCCTGCGCCGCGGCGAGCGTCGGTTAAGCTCGAATCATGGTTGATGCGAGCAGGCTCCGGGTGGTGATTGTGGGAGCGGGTCCGCGTGGAACGTCAGTGCTGGAGCGTCTGCTCGCCCGCTGCGCCCTAAGTCCCGGAGGGCAACCCGGCCTGGACATCGACCTGATCGATCCCTATCCGGCGGGACCCGGACATGTCTGGCGGACGGACCAGTCGCCGCTGTACCTGATGAATACGCCGTCGTTTTTTCCCACCCTGATCCCGGATCAGGCAATGAGTGCCGTGCCGCTGACCGGAGGCAGCTTTGACGACTGGCGCCGCCAGCAGCGGAGCCTCCCGGACTCTGACCTGACTGCCGCCGAAACAGCGGAACTGGCCGCGCTCGAAGCCGACGGCTTCCCCAGCCGTGCCCTCTACGGACGGTATCTGCGCCGTACCTTCGCCGCGCTGCTGGAGCACGCCCCGTCGGGCACCACCATCCGGGTCCACGCCACCAGTGCCACACGCGTCCGCGCCGCTGTTCGCCCGGTCGTCTCCGCCGGGGCGCTCCCCGGTGCCCCGGAACAGACGGCGGCCGGACAGTTCGTCGTCGAACTCGCCGATGGAGGCGCCCTCGCGGCCGACCACGTGGTTCTGGCATTGGGGCATCTGCCCGCGCGGCTGAACCCGCATCAACAGCAGTTGGCGGCCAGTGCCCGGAAGCTTGGACTGCGCTATTGGCCCCCAGCCGTTCCCAACGACGTGGACTGGGATGAAGTGCCGGGCGGCGAACCGGTGCTGGTCCGCGGCATGGGACTGAATTTCTTCGACGTCGTCGGTCAGCTGACGCAGGGTAGGGGAGGCCGCTTTGAAGCCATCGGGGAGCAGCCCGGTGAAGCCCTGAATTACCTTCCGTCCGGCCGGGAACCGCTGATCCTGGCCGCGTCCCGCCGCGGCGCGCCCTACCGTGCCAAGGCCGCGCTGACCACCTACTACCCGCAGGGCGTCGGCCTGCGCTTTTTCACAGAAGAGGCCGTTTCCGCACTGACCGCCGCCGGTATCCAGCCCGGATTCGACCAGGACCTGTGGCCGCTGCTGCACCGCGACGCGCTGTGGGCCTACTACTGCACGCTGGCGCGCAGCGACGACGGGGCTGCCCTCCGATCCGGTTTCCTGGCTGAGCTGGACACATTGCTCTCCCATTCGACGGCGGCGGGCAGCGGTTGGGAGGGCGATGTCGACGCACTGGTGGCCCGGTCCGTGCCGGCCGCGTTTCGGCTGGATCTGCCGGGCCTGGCGCGTCCCTTCGCCGGGCGCTCCTTCGCCTCGCACGCCGAGTTCGACGACGCCATGGAGACCTATCTGCAAGCTGACGCGCGCGGTTCCGCCGCCGGCGAGACGGATCCGGTCAAGATGGCCATCGGCGTATTGAATGCGGGACGGGCGGTGATTAAAGCCCTGGTCGCCGACGGCGGCATCACCGGCGAGTCCTGGCTGGGCGGCCTACGCGGCTGGTTCGAGGCCTTCGTGGAAGGCCTTGCCAGCGGGCCGCCGGCCCTGCGCATGGAGCAGCTGGCCGCGCTGGCGCGTGCCGGCGTCGTCCGCTTTGTCGGCCCCGACCCGGTGTTTGGCGTCGATCCTGAGGATGGAACGTTCACGGCCATCTCGCCCTGGGTCAAGGCTGAACCGCTGCGGGCGCGGTCTCTGGTCGAGGCCCTGGCGCCTGCGAACCTCGTGCTCATGAACCGTTCCCCCCTGCTGGAGGGCCTGCTGGCCGACGGTCTGGTGCGTCCGCGGATCATGATTGCGGCCGACGGCGAACCCGTGGTTACCAGCGGTTTGGAGGTGACGGCTCCACCGTATCGGCCGATCGGGGCCAGCGGAGGCCGCACCGAAGGACTGTACGTGCTGGGCCTCCAGCTGTCCTCCGTGCAGTGGGGCACCGCCATCGCAGCGGAATCCCGGGGAAAATACCGCAGCGGTTACCGCACCCTCCAGGATGCGGATCTGATCGCGGCGGACATTTTGGCCTCCTGAGCCGGGGCATGGGCCTGTGGCCGGCCTGGCATCGGCTTGACGGTGGGCAAGGCATCGGCTTGGCGGTGGGCAAGGTACCGACTTGGCCCTTGCCCTGACACCAGCCCTCGGTCCGTTTTCGGATGGCATCAAGAAACAGGCCGACCGGCTTAATCCTAGGATTGTGCCAACCGGCCTGTGATCCATGCGTACGCTGCACTTTGCGGAAGGTGCGAGATTCGAACTCGCGGTACGGGGTTACCGCACACTGGTTTTCAAGACCAGCTCCATCGGCCGCTCGGACAACCTTCCTTAGCTAGTAGTCTTCCATATCGGGAGCTGTGCCACGAAATGGCCGGGTCGGTCAGTGCCAGCGTCCGTTACGCCGCCGGCGTGTGCCTGTGTTCGACCAGGGCCCCCGTTGCGTTCGGGTGGTCGACAGGCGCCCCGTGGACCCCGGGGCGGCGCGCCGGGAAACCGGGAAACCGGCAACAGGGAAATAAGTTAGCCCCGCTCAAGAGGTTATCCCCAACTCAAAATAAGTACTATTATTCTCTTCCGTCAGCGCGTATTATAGTATACATGTTCGATACATCGAGTTCCGGTTCCGCAGGGTCCGCACACAACGCGGCCGGCACACCCCCGGCTTCGACCCTCGGTGCTGCCCACTCGGGCGCCCGAACTGCCGCCGGTCCGGCCACCGGTCCTGTTGCTGCTGGTCCTGTTGTTGCTGGTCGGGTTGGGATGATTGCGGGGTGGATCACTGTTTTGGCGGGGATGGATCCCGAGGACGGGGATGACGGGGAGCGGATTGGGTTGCTGCGGGTGATGGAGGACCTCAAATCCGCTGCCTGCGCGGGGCAGGCCCGTACCGCTGCCGCGTTCGACGCGTCCCAGCGCCGCGCGCAGGCCGGGGCGGGTATCCCGGCCGCGGAGCTGGGCAAGGGCATCGGGGGGCAGATCGCGTTGGCGCGGCGGGAATCCCCGCAGCAGGGAAACCGGCTGCTGGGCCTGGCCCGGATCCTCGTGACCGAGATGCCGCACACCCTCACGGCCCTGAGCAGCGGGCTGCTCAATGAGTGGCGGGCGGTACTGCTGGCCCGGGAGACCGCGTGCCTGAGCGCCGATGACCGGCGCACCGTTGATGCCGGGCTCGCCGCCGACACCGGGGCGCTGGCGGGGATGGGGAACAACAAGCTCGTCAACGAGGCCAAACGGGTCGCGTACGCCCTTGACCCGCAGTCCGTCACCGCGCGGAACGCGAAGGCCGAAAACGACCGGCACGTCAGCTGCCGGCCCGCACCGGACACCATGACGTACCTGACCGGGCTGCTCCCCGTCGCTCAGGGCGTGGCCGTGTACGCGGCACTGGCGAGGGAAGCGGATTCCCTGCGCGCGTCCGGAGACGGACGCGGACGCGGGCAGATCATGGCCGACACCCTCGTCCACCGCGTCACCGGTACCCCCGGCGGGATCACCGGCGTTGAGATCCAACTCGTCATGACAGACCGGACCCTCTTCCAGGGCGACAGCGAACCAGCCTACCTCCCCGGCTACGGCATCGTCCCCGCGCAATGGGCCCGGAACCTCACCCGCCGCCCCCACACCAACAGACCCACCAACAGACCCGCCACCGGACCCACCAAACCCGGTGGATCCGCCGGCAGCTCCGGCGGGGAGATGCCGGACGGGGAGATGCCCGGCGGGGAGATGCCCGGCGGGGAGATGCCGGGCGGGGAGATGCCGGACGCGGCGATGCCGGACGCGGCGATGCCGGATGAGCCGGGGATCCGGGTGTCGCTGCGCAGACTGTTCACCGCCCCGGGGACCGGGCAGCTCGTCGGCATGGACGCGAGGTCCAGGTTCTTCCCGCCGGGACTGCAACGCCTCATCCGGACCAGGGACCAGACCTGCCGCACCCCCTACTGCGACGCGCCGATCCGGCACGCGGACCACATCATGCCACACAACCGCAAAGGCGCCACCAGCGAAATCAACGGGGAGGGAACATGCGAACGCTGCAACCTCGCCAAGGAAGCGCCCGGCTGGTCCTCCATCCCACGACCCGGACCCCGCCATACCGTCCAAATCACCACCCCCACCGGACACACCTACCAATCCACCGCACCCGCCCTACCCGGCACCACACGAACGGGAGCCGGCCGGCCGGGAACGAGAACCACCGCCAAGAGAAAGAAATACTTCCGCCAAGTCGTACCCGGCCGATTCTCGTCGCCCTAATCCCGGGTCCCACCGCCGGAACACACCTCAGGCGCGGGACCGACAAACTTGTATAGCCCGACCTGAGCCGTCAAATCTGTTCCGTCAATCTGGTAGGTTAATGGAATTTTCTCATGGGACTTTCGAATGCTGTATGACTTCGTGTGTGAGGGGCCCTTGCCGCTTTACACGGCTACCGCTGGGTCGGGCTGCTTCTGCCACGGCCACCGTCCGGTAATTTCCAACTCCAGGGAAAAACTGAGGAACGTACGAATAATCACGATGACGGCCAGCACCCCCACGCTGGTAAACGTCGGGGTCACCGCGACGGTCCGGATAATGTCTGCGGCCACCAGCAGCTCAAGACCCAGCAGAATGGACCTCCCGAGGAGTTGACGGTACGCCGTGTACAGGGATAGCTTGCCGGCCCCTGCCACCCGCTTTGGCCGGTAGCCGCGCAGGGCCAACGGAAAAGATACCAATGCCCCAACGATCATGACGGCCACTCCGGCAGCGTCCAGATACTGTCCGGCGGCTTCGATAATGCGTTGAAAATCCATGACGTCCTCTCAATCCAAGTCAACTCCACGCGGTCGGGCCCAGTTTGTCCGGCTCAGCGGCCGAACAACGCAGGCGGCGGCTGCGATGCGGGTCCTGCCGCCGCCTAAGATTGAACAGTAGAGGTCTGGTCTTCAGATCCCCTAAATAACCTGCAGGAAGTCTATTCAGTGACGTTTCCCCCCGCCGGCTCTTCGGAACTGGTTACCCGGGCCGCCGGAATCAATGAACAATCCGTCGCCGCCGGATTTGATTATTTCAGGTCAGACCGCGTTGCCGGGATCGAATTCGAACCAGGCACGGGGTTGCTGCGAGGCGAGGTAGCCGGAACCACCGTATATAACGCCACAGCCAAACTCGTCCACGGAGTTGATGGGGCATGGTCCTGCACCGTGGGTATCTGCAGCTGCCCCGTCCGGCAGAACTGCAAGCACGTCGCGGCGCTTCTCTTCGCCGGCGAAGACGATCCATTCATCGGAGCGCTGCTCGGCGCCCGCGCTACCGAGCCCCCTAGCGGCACCACTGCAACGGGGGAATCGTCCGGCTGGGAGGAGGCGCTGCAGAATCTGCTTCCGACGAGGGCAATCACCCCGCAGGATGACCGGCCACCGCTCGCCCTGCAGTTTGAAATTGAACAGCCCGTCCCACAGTTCTCACCAGCCGGCCGCCGAGGCATCAGCGGATACCGGGACAAGAGTCCCAGCAAGCCACAGCTCAATGTCCGTCCCGTTGCAATGGGTGCCAAGGGCAAATGGCTCCGCACCGGCATCGGCTGGAGCACTCTGAATTATCTGAACTTCGGTCGCAAGTTCAACGAAAGCCATTTGGAGTGGCTGATCGAATTCCTCGGCTCGCACTCCCCCGTGCTCCACCATCAGGGCGCGGTGCCACCGTGGCTGTCGCTTAACACCTTTGCCGGCAGGAACCTGTGGATACTCTTGTCCGAGGCCAAGGGCATAGGGCTGAACTTGGTTCATAGCCGCGGCTCGATGGAGCCCATCCGCGTCCTTGACCATACCGCCGTCGTCCAACTGAATCTGAGCCGTCCTGAGGACGGCGGCCTCGATCTCGGCGCTCTCGTCGTCGTCGGTGGCAGCCCCGTCGCTCCGGCCATCGTGGGTTCCATCGGCAGGCCGGCCCACGGGCTGTTCTATGCCGACGACGACGGGCTCCTGCCCGATACCTCTGTCCAGAACGCGCCGGACGCCATAGTTCCTGGCATCATCACTCTCGCCCCGCTGGAATCCCCGTCCTCCGAACAGCTGTTGGATTTCGTGACCGGTGCAGCCAAGGTTCGAATCCCGGCCCAGGATGAGGAACGGTTCCTGACGCAATTTTATCCGCAGCTCAAGCGCGCAGCGGATGTGGTCTCCGCCGACCATTCAGTGGATTTGCCGGCGTTGTCGGCGCCCACTCTTTCATTGCTGGCCAACTTTGGGCAGGATCACTCACTTCGGCTGCATTGGGAGTGGCACTACGCGGCAGGGACCCGCGTGAGCGCACGGCCGTTGTGGGGGCGCCCGGAGGATTCGGGGTCCCGGGATGAGGTGGCGGAGGCCCGAATTCTGGTAGCGGTCGGGGAACCATGGTCGGTTGTGCCGCCGATGGGCGAATCAGCCAATAGCCTATGGGGCGAACCCCGGCTGAGTGCGGCCGTCACGCTCCAGGGCCTGCACACGCTGGCCTTCACCGAGAAGGTGCTGCCGGCGCTGGCGCTCCTGCCCGGTGTCGAGGTCGAGACGGCCGGGGAAATAGCCGACTATAGGGAAGCCGTGGAGGCGCCCGTGGTCAGTATCTCCACCACCGCAACCAACGACCGTGACTGGTTCGATCTGGGCATTGTGATCACGCTTGAAGGCGAGCCGGTGTCCTTCTCCGATGTCTTTTCGGCCTTGGCGGCAGGCCATACGCGGATGCTGCTGCCCAGCGGTGCCCATTTTTCGCTGGATCTCCCCGAACTTCTTAAACTGCGCGAACTCATCGATGAGGCCCGCGGCCTGCAGGACAGCACCGCCGGTGAGCTGACTATCAGCCGCTTCCAGGCCGGGCTGTGGGACGAGCTAACGCAGCTGGGGCTCGTGGATCAGCAGGCGGCGGCGTGGCGCAGCTCTGTTGAGGGACTACTGCGCGGGGCTGACACGGAACCGCTGCCGGCACCGGAAGCCCTTAACGCCATATTGCGTCCGTACCAGCTTGAGGGGTACAACTGGCTCAGTTTTCTCTTCAACAGCGGTCTGGGCGGTGTCCTGGCCGATGACATGGGACTGGGGAAAACCGTTCAGACGCTCGCCCTTATCTGTGCAGCCAAAGTGGAGAAGCCGGACTCGGCACCGTTCCTGGTCGTGGCACCGACCAGCGTGGTGGGTAACTGGCAGGCCGAGGCCTTGCGCTTTGCCCCCGGGCTGAGGACCTCGGCGATAGGGGAAACGTTCGCCAAGAGCCGGCTCAACACCGGAGATTTCTTTGCCGCCGCCGACATCGTCGTGACCTCCTATGCGCTGTTCCGGATCGACTTCGAATCCTACGCTTCCCATCCCTGGGCGGGGCTGATCCTGGACGAGGCGCAGTTCGTGAAAAACCATCAGTCCAAGGCCTATCAGTGCGCCCGCAAGCTGGCTGCCCCTTTCAAACTGGCCATCACCGGCACGCCGCTGGAAAACAATTTGATGGAACTCTGGACGCTGACCTCGATAGTGGCGCCGGGCCTGTTCCCGAGCCCCAAACGTTTCGCCGAGTTTTATCAAAGACCGATCGAAAAATCCGGGAGCTCTGATCTACTGGCCAAGCTGCGGACCCGCGTGCGGCCTTTGATGCTGCGGCGCACCAAAGAACAGGTCATCAAGGACCTTCCTCCCAAACAGGAGCAGGTGCTCGAGGTAACGCTCAATCCGCGGCACCACAAGGTCTACCAGACCCATCTACAGCGCGAACGGCAGAAGATCCTGGGTCTGCTGGAAAACGTTAATAAGCACCGCTTCACCATTTTCCAGTCGCTGACCCTGCTGCGGCAGCTCAGTCTGGACCCGTCGCTGGTGGACGAGGCGCTGGAAGGCGTGCGGTCCAGCAAACTCGATGTCCTCTTTGAACAGCTCGAAGACGTGCTGGAAGAGGGGCACCGGGCACTGATTTTCAGCCAGTTCACCGGGTTCCTCAGCAAGGTCAAGCAGCGGCTCACCACGCAGGGGACCAAGTTCTGTTATCTGGACGGCAGCACGCGGAACCGGGGCGCGGTCGTCGACGATTTCAAACGGGGCACGGCGCCGCTGTTCCTGATCAGCCTGAAGGCCGGCGGGTTCGGGCTGAACCTGACCGAGGCCGACTACGTTTTTATCCTGGATCCATGGTGGAACCCCGCGTCGGAGGCCCAGGCTGTGGACCGGACGCACCGGATCGGTCAGGAGAAGAACGTCATGGTGTACCGGCTCGTCGCCAAGGACACGATCGAAGAAAAGGTCATGGCGCTCAAGGCCAAGAAGTCGCAGCTGTTTGCCGACGTTATGAGCGGGGATCCGCTCTCCGGCGGGGCGCTAACCGCAGCCGATCTGGCCGGGCTGTTCAGCGACTAGCCCAAACTTAAGACCAGCCCGGGCCGTGACGGTAGTGACGGTAGTGACGGTAGTAAGACAACCGGCTAGAGCTGTGGACGCCAGACGACGACGGCCTGGGATCGCGGGCGCGGACGCTGGCCGTGGGTCAGCGTCACCACATCCCCCGCCAAGCCGGCGGCAAATACCCGGGCCGCGTCGCGTCCACGGCTGCGGCGCGCATCGGAGCCGGCGGAGGCCAGCTCTCCGGTCAGTTCTTCGACCCGGGACCGGAGGGCAGCGACCTGGTTCTCCAGTTCGAGGATGCGCTTGATGCCTTCGAGTGAAACTCCCGCCTGGGAAAGCCGCTGTACCTCGCGCAGCGTGTCCACGTCGTGCTGGGAATACCGGCGGGAGCGACCAGGAGCGCGGCTGGGCGAAACGAGCCCCAATCGGTCATATTGCCGCAGCGTCTGGGGGTGCATGTCCGCCAACTCCGCCGCCACCGAGATGACGAAAATCGGGATGCCTGGATCTATGCCCAATGCCCTCTCCTTTCACTTCGACACTCCCGCCTGCCGTTCCCAGGTCCCGCTACAATCGGGCCTTCGCCGCCAGTTCAGACCTCGGATCGCCGTCGGCTGTCGCTTTCGCGAATGCCTTGACCGCTTCTTCGGCTTCCTTGCTGAGCTTCCGCGGGACCGCAACGTCGATGGTGACAAGCAGATCGCCGGAGGTTTTCGCCGTCGTCACGCCCTTGCCTTTGACACGCAGGGTGCGCCCGGATGGCGTCCCCGCGGGAACCCGGAGCTTGACCAGGTCGCCGGCCAGCGTGGGCACCGAGATGTCGGCGCCGAGCGCTGCCTCCGGGAAGGTGACGGGCACGTGGATGCGGATATTGTTGCCGTCGCGCATGAAGAATTCATGGGCCTTAACCTGCACCGTGACCATCAGATCGCCCGGGCCTGCCGCTCCCTGCTGGCCCTTGCCGCGGACGCGGACCTTCTGGCCGTCCTTGATGCCGGCCGGGATCCGCACGTCGATGACCTCGCCGGACGGTTCCCGCAGCCCAATCGTGGTACCGCGGATTGAACCAGCAAAGGAAATCGTGGTGGACGCCGTCCGATCCGCTCCCTTCGTGGGGGGCGGCTGGTACCCGCCGAACCCACCGCCACCGCCGCCGAAGAGATCGGCGAATTCGGGCGGAAGCCCAGAGGCATCGAAGCCCTGCGTCCCGCGACTGCGTGCTCCGCCGCCGCCACGCTGGGCGTTGAAGAGGCCGCCGAAGAGGTCATCGAAGCCGGCTCCTTGGCCGCCCGTTCCCGCGCCGCCGGCGCTGAACCGGGCACCGCCGCCCATGGCCCGGATGGCGTCATACTGTTCGCGGTCCTCGCTGCTGGAAAGCACCGAGTACGCCTCGGAAATATCCTTGAAGGTCTTTTCCGCGGCCGCATCGCCAGGATTGGTGTCCGGGTGGTATTTGCGGGCGAGTTTGCGGTAGGCCTTCTTGACGTCGGCCGCTGAAGCGTCTTTGGAAACGCCCAGGATCTTATAAAAGTCCTTGTCGACCCAATCCTGACTTGCCAAGGCGTCTCCTTTCTAAACATTCGTGGATCGAGTGAGCAGTAGATGCACGAATAGGGGCTCTAAAGGACACCTACTGCTCACTCGATGGGGGGTCAGGCCGGTACGGCCACAATAACCTGGGCTGCGCGCAGGACGCGGGCTTCGGTCCGGTAGCCGGCGCGGAGCACCTGGCTGACCGTATCGATCTCGACGTCCTGGCCCGGCTGCTGGATCAATGCCTCATGCACGGTCGGATCGAACGCTACACCGGTTTCATCGATGCGCGTCAGACCATACGTTTTCAACGTGTTCTCCAGCTTGACGGAAATGGACGCGAACGGCCCGTCCGCCAGATCGCCGTGCTGGCGCGCGGCATCGATATCGTCCAGCACCGGCAGCAGCGAGTTCAGGACGCCGACGACGGCCATCTCCCCTGCCACCGCACGGTCGCGCTCCACGCGCTTGCGGTAGTTGACATATTCCGCCTGGAGCCGCAGCAGATCATTCTTCAGCTCCGCGGCCAGCTCGGCTGCAGAGCCCTGAACGACCGATTCCTCGGCGGGCACCTCGACACCGTTGAGAATGTCCTCGGCCTGGGACAGCGCGTCGCCATCGGCAGCCTTGGCCGCCGCGCCAGCGGAGTCTGCCGCGGCCCCCTCTTCGGGGGTCCCGGCCGGCTCGACCGGCGACTGCTCGTTTGCGCTATCAGCATCGTCACCGTGGTTGGCCATGATTACTTCTTCTCGTCTTCGTCGATGATTTCGGCGTCAACAATATCTTCATCGGCGCCGGCGCCGTCAGCACCAGCCGCTCCGGCATCGGCACCCGCCGCACCATCGGCGGCGGAAGCTTCGGACTGGGCGGCGGCATAGATGGCCTCGCCGAGCTTGGACTGGGAAGCCTGCAGCTTCTCAAATGTGCTCTTGACGGCGTCGTCGTCGGTCCCGGCCAACGCGGCCATGAGGGCGTCGACATCTGCCGAAACCTCCGTCTTGACGTCTTCCGGCAGCTTGTCGTCATTGTCGGCCAAGATCTTGGCCACCGAGTACTGCAGCTGCTCGGCGCTGTTGCGGGTATCGGCCTGCTCGCGGCGGGCCTTGTCCTCGGAGGCGTGCTCCTCGGCCTCGCGGACCATCCGGTCGATGTCATCCTTGGACAGCGCGGTCCCGCCGGTGATCGTCATGGACTGCTCCTTGCCGGTGCCCTTGTCCTTGGCGGACACGTGCACGATGCCGTTGGCGTCGATATCGAAGGTGACCTCAACCTGCGGTAACCCGCGCGGTGCCGGTGCGATGCCGGTCAGCTCAAAGGTTCCCAGCGGCTTGTTGTCCCGGGTGAACTCGCGCTCGCCCTGGAAGACCTGGATGGCCACGGAGGGCTGGTTGTCATCGGCGGTGGTGAAGGTCTCCGAACGCTTGGTTGGGATGGCCGTGTTGCGCTCGATCAGGTGCGTCATGATGCCGCCCTTGGTCTCGATGCCCAGTGAAAGCGGGGTGACGTCGATGAGCAGCACGTCCTTGCGCTCGCCCTTGAGGACGCCGGCCTGAAGCGCCGCGCCAACGGCCACCACCTCATCCGGGTTGACGCCCTTGTTCGGCTCCTGGCCACCGGCCAGTTCCTTGACCAGGTCGTAGACGGCGGGCATACGCGTGGATCCGCCGACGAGCACGATGTGGTCGATATCGGAGACCTTGATGCCGGCTTCCTTGATCACGTCGTGGAACGGCTTCTTGGTGCGCTCCAGCAGATCCGAGGTCAGTTCCTGGAACTTGGCGCGGGTCAGCTGCTCGTCAAGGTGCACCGGGCCGTCGGCGGTCACGGAAAGGTACTGCAGCGAAATGTTGGTGCTGGTCGCGGAGGAGAGCTCCTTCTTGGCCTGCTCGGATGCCTCACGCAGACGCTGCAGGGCAATCTTGTCCTTGGACAGATCCATGCCCTTGATCTTGAGCTGCTTGAGCAGGTAGTCCACGACGCGCTGGTCCCAGTCGTCGCCGCCGAGGCGGTTGTCGCCGGAAGTGGAGCGGACCTGGATCGTGGAGAAATTGTCCTCGTCCTTGCCGACTTCCAGCAGGGAGACGTCGAAGGTTCCGCCGCCGAGGTCGAAGACCAGGATGAGCTCGTCTTCCTTGCCCTTATCCAGTCCGTAGGCCAAGGCCGCCGCGGTCGGCTCGTTGACGATGCGCAGCACGTTCAGGCCGGCGATCTCGCCGGCTTCCTTCGTGGCCTGGCGCTGGGCGTCATTGAAGTACGCCGGTACGGTGACCACGGCGTCGGTGACCTTCTCACCCAGGTAGCTTTCGGCGTCGTTCTTGAGCTTCATCAGGATGCGCGCGGAGATTTCCTGCGCCGTGTACTTCTTGTCGTCGATCGCGACGCTCCAGTCGGTGCCCATGTGGCGCTTGACGGAAGCGACGGTGCGGTCGATGTTGTTGACGGCCTGGCGCTTGGCGATCTCGCCGACCAGGACCTCACCGGTCTTGGAGAACGCGACGACGGACGGCGTGGTGCGACCGCCTTCGGCATTGGCGATGACGGTGGGCTCGCCTCCTTCGAGTACGGAGACGACGGAGTTCGTGGTTCCGAGGTCAATTCCTACTGCACGTGACATAAGGGCGTTTCCTTTCAGTTTCCGCTGCCGGAGTTCGCCGCCGGCCCCAACCTTCGAGGCCCGCCGACTCCGCTCAACCAGCGGTCCATTGAGCGTTCTGCACTCAACCCTACTCAGGCCTCAATCGATGTCAAATCAAGTTGAGCCTAGTAGACTCAAGTTTCACTTTAGGCGAACGGACGACGGCGGCACGCGGCCGCCGTCACTGCGTAGTCCGTATCAAGGCGCGAGATCAAGGCGCGAGCAACGCTGGCGGAGGCAGCGTGCCGCGCGTATTGTCCCCCATATGAGCGAACATGGGCCCAGCAAGAACGACGTCTACACCCACGGCCACCATGAGAGCGTGCTGCGCTCGCATGCGGCCCGGAGCGCCGCAAACTCCGCCGCGTACCTGGTTCCGCACCTGACTCACGGGCTCTCCGTGCTCGACGTGGGCAGCGGTCCCGGCACCATCACCGCGGACTTCGCCCGCCTGGTGGCCCCCGGCGAGGTTATCGGCCTGGACCGAGCGCCGGAGGTGGTGGCCCAGGCCCAGGCGCTGGCGGCGGAACAGCATCTGGACAATTTGAGCTTCCTGACCGGGAACATCTATGACCTCGATTTTACCGATGGCCAGTTCGACGTCGTTCACGCCCACCAGGTGCTGCAGCATCTGACCGATCCGGTTGCGGCTCTACGGGAAATGCGCCGCGTCACCAAGCCCGGCGGCATCGTGGCAGTGCGGGATGCCGACTTCCATGGCATGTCCTGGTATCCGCAGCTGCCCGAATTGGACGACTGGATGTCCCTGTATCAGGAGTTGGCCCGGCACAACCGCGCCGAGCCCGACGCCGGCCGCCGCCTGATCAGCTGGGCGCAGGCCGCCGGTTTCACGGACATCACGCCGTCGTCGGCCAGTTGGCTCTACGCCACGGACGAGCAGCGACAATGGCACGCCGAAGTCTGGGCGGACCGGATTGTTCATTCCGCCTTCGCCAAGCAGGCACTGAACTATGGACTGGCGGACCGGGCCGGCCTGGAGCGGATCTCCGCCGGCTGGCGCGTCTGGGGCGCCGCCACGGACGGCTGGTTCCTGATCCCAAACGGGGAGGTCATCGCCCGGGCCTGAAGTCCTCTCCTGCGCTCCTCCACAGAGCCTTTCAGGATCCCGGTTGCCCACATTGACGGGTCACCGTCTTCCACCGTTGCCATCCGTCGCGCTAGCGTCGATTCATGAGCTACGAACATCCAGATTATCCATACCATTACCGGGCAGAGCCTTATGTTGCGGAGGTTGACCAAGTAGACTTGGTCAACATGGGTCAGTACAACGTTCAGGAAACAAAAACGAGGCTCTCTGAGCTGCTGAATTTGGTTGAGAACGGCGAAGACGTCGTCATCGCGAAGGCGGGCAAGCCGGTCGCGCGGCTCGTCCGAATCGAGCGACCCACCCAACGCCGCCTCGGTTTCGTCAAGGGCCGGCTTCCCGAAGGCTTTCTCGAGCCCGCGCCGGAGGAGGAACTGCAGTTATGGGAACAGCCACTTATCTCCTCGACACCCACACCGTTGTCTGGGCACTGACTGAGCCGCGCAAGCTGTCCGCCAAAGCCCGCCGCGTCATCCAATCGATTGACAATGTGCTGGTTGCCTCGGCTGTCACCGCCTACGAACTTTCCTACAAGCACCACATCGGCCGCCTGCCGGATCTGGACGCACTCTTCGTGGGCTACCGCCGTCATCTGCTGGAGCTCACTTCCGAAGAGCTGCCGATCTCAGGACTGCATGCGCTGGAAGCCGGCCAACTTGACTGGCAGCACCGCGACCCCTTCGATCGCATCATCGCCGCCCAGGCCATGATCGAGGGTATGCCACTGATCACCGCCGATCCGGTTTTCGCCGATCTCGCCGGTCTGGAGACCCTTTGGTGACGGGTTCCATTGGTGACGGGTTCCATTGGTGACGGGGCTGCCTGGTGGCAGGGGCCTTGCCGCGTCGGCCCCCTAAGATCGAATCATGGCCTCTCTCATCGTTCCCGACATCCGTTTTCACGCGTCCTGGCTGGCCGGCACCGCGGAGTTCGACGGCGGTCATCTCGATGGTGCCGGCGCCGAGGACTGGCGGCGGGATGAGCTGCGGGATCCGGAAACCTTTCGACGTTTCACCGCCGCACTGATCGCTGACGCGCTGCCGGAGACGAAGCGCAAGGAAGGCTTCGTCCCCTGCACCTACCGCTGGATCGTTGAAGGGAACGTCTTCCTTGGCTCGATCGCCGTCCGGCACCAGCTCACCGACTACCTGTTCGAGCAGGGTGGTCACATCGGCTACAGCATTCGTCCGAGTGCGCGGCGGCAAGGGCACGCCCGGAAGGCACTCCGTGACGCCCTGCCGATAGCGCGGATCCTGGGCATTAATCGGGTTCTACTGACCTGCGACGAGGCAAACGTCGGCTCGCGGGCAACCATCGAGTGCAATGGCGGCGTCTACGAGGACAGCCGCAACGGCAAACGGCGCTACTGGATTGAGCCAGCCCCGTCAGCTGCACCGTAGAGGCCAAATTCTTGTGCCCGACAGGCTTATGCCCGACAGTGTTGTGCCCGACAGGGTTGTTGCGCTCGCGTCTGAAAGCCGCGGCGTGACGGCAGGCCGTTTCGCACGCTTTAAGCTTGCCTAATGGAATTTTCCCTCTGGCTGGCCCTGGTCGGGGCTGGCGCGATGATCAGCCTCACCCCCGGGGCGGGAGCCATCAACACTATGAGCAACGCCCTGACGGCGGGATTCCGGCGCGCGATCTGGGGAATTCTGGGCCAACAGCTGGCGCTCATCATCCAAATCGTCATTGTTGCCGCCGGCGTCGGCCTTCTGGTTTCCAGCTCGCCGCTGGCCTTCCACATCATCCGGTACGCCGGGGCCGCCTACCTGGTCTACCTCGGCATCCGCAAGCTGCTGGCGAAGGCCGACACCAGCGCGGAAGATTCCACCGGCAGGGTCCGCGAGGCACGCCGCTCCATGTTCCTGCGCGGTCTCTGGGTCAATCTGCTCAACCCCAAGGCGATTGTCTTCTTCCTCGCCTTCATGCCGCAATTCATCCGCCCGCAGGAGCCATTGGCGCAGCAGTACGTGGTCCTGACGGCAACGGTGGTGTTGATTGACGTCGTGGTGATGTGGTTGATCTTCGCCGCGGGAGCCAAGCAACTTCAACATCTCACGGCCAGCGAGCGCGGACAGCTGACGCTGAACAGGATATTCGGTCTGCTCTTCATCGCCGTCGGCGCCCTGCTCGTGGTCCTCTGACGATAGCCGTCGGCGCCCCGCCGCCGCATACCAGCCGCCCCGTCGGCGGTACTGACGGCCCCCTCGTTACACTGTTCTCATGACGCTGCCCTACCGGAACCTTGCCCGCCGCACCGGAGACCGTGGACGTCCGCCGATGGCCGGGCCAATGCCTGCGTCATCCTTTCGCGGCGGTGCCCAAGCCTCGGCGGGGGCTGCCGATGTTCAGCGCTAGCAGCACCGCGCCGGTGATCATCGGCATTGACGGCCGCTCCGGAGCGGGGAAAACCGTGTTGGCGCTGGAGCTCGCTGCCCTGCTGCGCGAGCACCGCAGAGTCTCGGTCTTCCATCTTGAGGACATTTATCCCGGCTGGAACGGGCTGGCCGCCGGCGTGGAGCGCTATGTGAGCACCGTCCTCACACCGCTGCGGCAGGGCCTGCCTGCGCAGTGGACCAGCTGGGACTGGGAAAACCACTACGACGGCGCACCACGCGTCACGGAGCCAGCCGAGATCGTGATCGTTGAAGGCGTTGGGGCGGCGCATTCGTCGGCCACACCCTACTTGGACACCATCGTATGGGTAGAGGCGGCGCCGGGCGAGCGGAAGTTCCGTGCGCTGGCCAGGGACGGCGTCACATTTGCGCCGTTCTGGGATGCCTGGGCCGACCAGGAGGATGAGCTGCTGGCCGCAGGGGGGGCCGCCGCGACCGCAGACTTGCTGGTTGAGGGGCGTGCGGATGACTCCGTGCCGGCCCAGGTGCTGCTGGCGCTGACTTCCCTGCCGCCGCTGGAGGCGCTGCTGGCACCAGAACGCTCCCGGCGCCGCGGGCTGGAGCTGGAGGTGCGACGGCTCGAGGCCTATCCGGACCAGGAGTCGCTTTTCGAGACGCTGTACGGCAGGTCCGAAAACTCCGTCTGGCTGGACAGCTCGGACGCCGATTCCCGGTCGGCTCCCGTCGGACAGGCCACGGCGGCCCTTGACACCCGGAGCCGGTTCTCCATCATGGCGGACGACGGCGGCAGTTACGGTCAGTTTGCCCGGCACGGCGACGGCGTGACCAAAGTCAGGACGGGCGCCGTGACGGCCCGTGTCCAGGACCCGTTTTTCCGCTGGCTGGACACCGTCTGGGGCCGTAAGGCCGTCCGTACCCCGGACGACTATGACTGCGGCTTCGCCCTCGGCTGGCTTGGCTACCTGGGCTATGAACTCAAACGGGAAACGGGAGGAGCGGATGCAGCGGGGCCGGGAACAGCCGGACGCCCAGATGATGCCGCACTGATTTTCGCCGGGCGGGCGGTCGTCGTCGACCATGCCCGCCGCTGCGTCTACCTATTGGCCCTCTCCCAGCAGGGCCATGGCACGGATGGTGCTGCCGGGGCTTCGGAAGCGGCAGCCTGGCTGAATGCCGCTCGCGCCGCTGTCGAAGCGCTCGCCTCCGATGAGCTCCCAACGGATTCGCCGGAGGTTGGGCCGCCGACGACCGGCCAGTTGACGAGCGAACCGCCGTCGACGGGGGCCGAAGCGCCGGTGTTCACCATCCGGGATTCTGAGTCAGCCTACCGGGACAAAATCGCCCGGGCCCAGGCGCAGATTGCGGATGGTAATTCCTACGAGATCTGCCTGACGACGTCGCTCACGGCTACCACCGCGGTCCCCCTCGATCCGTGGCGGACCTATCGGCAGCTGCGCCGACGGAATCCGGCCCCTTTTGCCAGCTACCTGCGCTTCGGCGCACTCGCCGTCGCCGGTACCTCGCCTGAGCGGTTCCTGCGGATCACCGCCGGCGGCACGATGCGGGCGGAGCCGATCAAGGGCACCCGGCGTCGGCATCCGGATCCGGACCTGGACGCGGCACTGAAATCCGAGCTGGCAAACTCGGCGAAAGACCGGGCGGAGAACATCATGATTGTGGATCTGCTCCGAAATGACCTCTCGCACTTCGCCGTGCCGGATTCGCTCTCGGTTCCCCGTCTCTGCGCTGTGGAAAGCTACGCCACCGTGCACCAGATGGTCAGCACCATTGAGGCGCAGCTTCGGCCCGGGTCCACCCGCACCGAGGCCGTGGCCGCCGCGTTCCCCGCCGGCTCCATGACCGGCGCGCCAAAAATCAGCACCATGGCCATTTTGGACGGGCTGGAAGCAGCCCCTCGCGGAATTTATTCTGGCGCCATCGGCTATTTTTCCCTCGATGGCGCCGCCGATCTGTCCGTCACCATCCGCACGCTCGTGATCGAAACGACGGACGACGGCGGCGGTCGGCTCAGTTTGGGCGCGGGCGGTGCGATCACCGCGGACTCCGTTCCGCAGGAGGAATGGCTGGAGATCCAGGCGAAGGCGTACGGCGTGCTCTCGGCCCTCGGCACGGTCTTTCCCGGCTAGCCCACCGCGCCGCGCCCAGCCCGGGTGGGCCGAAAGGCGGCCTGCCCGCGGCACTAAGCTGAAACCATGACTGTTTTGGTATTCTTGGACCCCTCCGCACCGGACGGACGCATTGCCGACGCCAGCAAGCCCACACTGATGGCCACGGACCAGGGAGCCACCCGGGGAGACGGGGTTTTCGAATCCCTGCTGGTGGTCGGCGGGACGCCACGGAAGCCCCAGGCGCATCTGGACCGGCTGGATTCCTCCGCTCGGGCCATGGATCTGCAGATACCGTCCCAGGACGCGTGGCGGCGTGCCATGACGACGGCGGTCACCGAATTCCGCCGCAACCGCGCCTCCGCCCGGGCCGGAGGCGCGGTTGGGGCCGGCGGCACCGGAGAAGACAGCCGGATGAGCGCCACGGAAAACATCCCCGACGAGATGGTGCTCAAGCTCATCGTCACCCGCGGCGTGGAGGGGAGCACGATCCCGACGGCTTGGGTCCAGGCCTCGGAGCCTCCCGCCACCGGTCGGGCGCAACGCGAAAGCGGAATCGATGTGCTGTTGCTGGAACGCGGTTACGACAGCTCCATCGCCGAGCGTGCGCCGTGGCTTCTGCTGGGTGCCAAGACCTTGTCCTACGCGGTGAATATGGCGGCCCTGCGCTACGCCCGTGTGCATGGCGCGGACGACGTGATTTTCACCAGCGGTGACGGGCGCGTGCTGGAGGGCCCGACGTCGTCCGTTCTGCTGGCCCATGCCGAAGGTGGCGGGCCCGACCGGGTCAAGCGACTGATCACCCCCCAGCTGGACAGCGGAATCTTGCCCGGCACCTCGCAGGGTGCGCTGTTTACGGCCGCCAAGGCCGCCGGCTGGGAGCTGGGTTACGGCCCCGTGGAGCCCGGGGATCTCTTCGACGCGGACGGCGTCTGGCTGATTTCCAGTATCCGGCTGCTCGCCCCCGTGAATCATATTGACGGCCGGGAAATCGGCAGCCCCGGCGTGCGCGCCGGCCTTACCGCCGAGTTGAACCAACTGATCCACGACGCGGAGTAGCTCCTCAGTCCGGCATCAGCCCCCGTCATCCGGCGCCACAGTCGGCGTCCTGTTGACCGGCTGATCCGTCGGTGTGCTAATTTTCTAGATGAGTAACGAGCGCCAGTGCCAAGCCCTGACTTGCTGGCCGGCAACCCTCTATTCCGGCGGGGTGCCTCAGGTGACTACTCGGCAAAACCTGGCTTGACGGCCACCGGTTGCAAGCGTGAACGTTCCCGGCAAGGCCCCGGGCTGTCTGCACCTTTCCGCTTGCACCCTTCGATTGCAATGAGGAGACTACCTTGACAGCTACACCCGCCAAAGAAACCCCGCTGACTTACCGGCTGCTCACCGGTCCGGATGACCATTCGTTCTGCGAGCGCGTCAGTGCCGCCTTGGCCGAAGGCTATATTCTCTATGGCAGCCCGTCGCTGGCGTTCGACGGCGGCCGGACCGTTGCCGCGCAGGCGGTCATTCTGCCCGGTGCCGGGTCAACGGACGACGGCGTCAAATGAGCTACGCGGGCGACCTCACCCCGGCACAGGCTTGGAACAAGCTCGCGGTCGGGGCCGTGCTGGTGGATGTGCGCACCGAGGCTGAATGGCACCACATCGGCGTGCCGGACACCTCGATGACCGGACGTGACCCGCTGTTGATCCAGTGGAACCTGGCCGGCGGCGTGCTGAACCCGGATTTCCTCGACGAACTGCGCGCCCAAGCCCCCGATGAGGGGCAGACCGAGCTGGTCTTCCTTTGCCGTTCCGGCGTGCGTTCGGTCAGCGCCGCGGAGGCCGCGTCGGGCGCCGGATTCACCAGTTGGAATGTGCTGGAAGGGTTCGAGGGCGTCCCGGATGCTTACGGGGACCGGATCGTCAACGGCTGGAAAAACCGCCAGCTCCCTTGCAAATAGGCCCCGAGCTAAAGGACTGAGATGAGCAATTTTAATCAGGATGCTCCGGGCTGGGCGCCGGATACCCAGGCGGTGCGCGGTGGCCTGGACCGCTCCAACTTCCAGGAGACCTCGGAGGCGCTGTTCCTGAACTCCGGTTATGTCTATGAATCGGCGGAGGCGGCGGAGGCGGCCTTCACCGGTGAGGTGGACCGTTTCGTCTACTCCCGGTACGGGAATCCGTCCGTCGCCACGTTCCAGGAAAGGTTGCGGCTGCTCGAGGGCACGGAAGCCTGCTTCGCCACCGCCTCCGGGATGTCCGCAGTTTTCACCGCCCTCGGGGCCCTCTTGGCGGCAGGCGACCGGGTGGTCGCGGCCCGTTCGCTGTTCGGCTCCTGCTTCGTGATCCTGAATGAGATCCTGCCGCGCTGGGGCGTAGAGACGGTCTTTGTTGACGGCGCGGATCTCGGCCAGTGGCGGGAGGCATTATCCGTGCCCACGACGGCGGTATTCTTCGAATCCCCGTCGAACCCGATGCAGGAAATTGTCGATATCCGGGCCGTCTGCGGACTGGCCCATGCCGCGGGAGCCAAGGTGGTGGCGGACAATGTCTTCGCCACCCCGCTGTTGCAAAAGTGTGGGGAACTGGGCGCGGATGTGATCGTGTATTCCGGGACCAAGCACATCGATGGGCAGGGCCGCGTCCTCGGCGGTGCCATTTTGGGCACCAAGGAGTTTATTGACGGTCCGGTCAAGCAGCTGATGCGCCATACCGGTCCGGCACTGTCGGCGTTCAACGCGTGGGTGCTGACGAAGGGGCTCGAGACCATGGGGCTGCGCGTTGCGCACTCCGCGGCAAATGCCCTGCGGCTCGCCGAGTTCCTCGAACAGCATCCCGCGGTGAGCTGGGTCAGGTATCCACTGCTGCCCTCGCACCCGCAGTTTGAACTGGCACGTGCACAGATGAAGGCCGGTGGAACCGTGCTCACCTTCGAGCTGGCCGCAGCCGGCCAGGCTCCCCCTGTGAGCCGGACTAATACAGCCAGGCCCGGGGAACCCGCAGTGGCGGGCATGGCCGGGGAACCCACAGTGGCGGACAAGGACGCAGAACGCGCAGTAGGGGCCGCGTCCGGCACGACGGCGAAGGACGCCGCGTTTGCCCTGCTCAACGCCCTGACGATCATCGACATCTCCAACAACCTGGGCGATGCGAAGTCCTTGATCACGCATCCGGCCACGACGACACACCGGGCGATGGGACCGGAAGGCCGGGCCGCGATCGGGCTGACTGACGGTGTTCTCCGGCTCTCGGTGGGTCTGGAGGACATCGGGGACCTCACCCGGGATCTGGCCACCGCCCTCGCCGCGACGCAGGCGTAACCGACCAAGGCGAGCGACCGCCGCTCAGTCCTGGAAGTACTCGATCTCGGCGCCGAGTGTGTTCAGCCGCTCGGCCAGATCCTCGTAGCCCCGTTCAATCACGTAGATGTTCCGCAGCTCGGAGGTGCCCTTCGCCGCCAGCATCGCCAGCAGGATGCAGGCGGCCGGACGCAGCGCCGGCGGGCAGCCGATTTCCGCTGCGCGCCAGCGAGTGGGGCCGGTGACATCGATCCGGTGCGGATCCAACAGCCGAACCCGGGCGCCGAGCCGGTTGAGTTCGGTCAGGTAAATGGCCCTGTTCTCGTAGACCCAGTCATGGATCAGCGTCGACCCCTGGGCGCAGGAGGCAATCACGGCGAAGAACGGAAGATTGTCAATGTTCAGCCCAGGGAACGGCATGGCGTGGATCTTGTCCGCCGCCGCGGTCAGCTCGGACGGCAGAGTGGTGATGTCCACGAGCCTGGTATGGCCGTTATGGGCGGTGTATTCGTCGGACTTGCGGTACCGGAAGCCCATCTGCTCCAGCACGCTGAGCTCGATTTCCATGAACTCGATCGGCACGCGCCGGATCGTCACCTCGGAACCGGTCACAATGCCGGCCGTGATCAGGCTCATCGCCTCGATTGGGTCCTCGGACGGTGAATATTCGAGGTCGACGTCAATCCTGGCCTTGCCCCGGATGGTCAGCGTGGTGCTGCCGATCCCGTCCACACGAACGCCCAGTCCCTGCAGGTAGAAACACAGATCCTGGACCATATAGTTGGGACTGGCGTTGCGGATCACGGTGGTGCCTTCACGGTGGGCTGCGGCCATGATGGCATTCTCTGTCACGGTGTCCCCGCGCTCGGTCAGCACGAACGAGCGGTCCGCGGTGTCGGCCTCGGGAGCCTGGATGGCGTAGAACCCAGCATGCGCCTTGACTGACAGCCCGAATTCACGCAGCGCCTGCAGATGCGGACCCACGGTGCGCGTTCCCAGATCGCAGCCGCCGGCATACGGCAGCCGGTAACTGGCCTCTTCATCCAGCAGCGGCCCCAACAGCATGATGACACTGCGGGTGCGCCGCGCGGCCTCCACGTCCATGGCGGCCAGGTTCAGCACGGCGGGTCGGCGGACCAGTAGATCGTTGGCGTTCAGCCACGTACATTCGACACCGATGCTGGTCAGCAGTTCGACGATCCGGTTGACCTCCTCGATCCGCGCCAGCCGGCGCAGCGTCGTGGAGCCGCGGTTCAGCAGACTGGCGCACAGCAGGGCGACGCCGGCATTCTTACTGGAGTTGACGTCCACGCTGCCGGAGAGTTGATGTCCACCCACCACGCGCAGATGGGTGATCCGCGGCTTGCCGCTCCCGCCGACGTTGACGATGCTGCGGCCGAAGATGGACTCCATCCGCTGGATCATCTTGAGGCTCAGATTTTGTTTCCCCTGTTCCATCCGGGCGACCGCGCTTTGGCTCGTGCCGAGCTCGGCGGCCAGCCGGCCCTGGGTCCAGCCCCTATCGGTGCGGGCGTCCCGGACCAACACTCCAACGGATTCCGCAGCTACCTGAGTCATACCTCTACTAATATCATGAAGTGCATAAACAGTGTCAAATCTACGACCCGCAACGCAATCTTGCCGTCAATGCCGGCACCCTAACCAGGTGGTGCGATATTTGCGGGGATAATCGGCCTTGCACCGCAACGAACCGCCGCGTACGTCAACCGTACCTCTACCCGGATGTCGCGCCGCCTTCACCACGCCGCAGTCCGGTGCCAAACCGGGTAAACCATGCAGGCCAGCACGCCGGGTCGAGGAGGCTGCAACCCCTGTCACATGGGTTGAGTTACGCTGGCCTCACACGATTCAGGAGGTGCCGCGGAAAGCCACTTCCTTCGATGTTGCCCGCGTGGCGGGCGTGTCGCGCAGCGCCATCTGTTTAGTCCTTAACGGCCGGCACAGACGGCAATATCGCCAAGGATAAGCAGGAACGCATACTGGCTGCGGCCAAGGAACTCAACTACACTCCCAACGCCGTCGCCCGGTGGAGGGCCGTTCGCCGGCAAGCTCCTCCAAGGGGCATGTTCGCCGCCATGAGTTTGCGCGAGCACTTTCCGGCACCGGTTATGGCAGGCGTCCCGGCAATTCTGGCCAACAGTTTCGATCCCGCTAACGCGCACGGACGAACTCGTCGCCCCGGGGCGCCGTAGTGATGGTTTCCAACGGCCATGGCGGCTGCGAACTTGCCGGCGACGAATATTGTGACCACCGGGTGGGAAGTCAACAAAGGTTTCGCCGCCGCCATACCTTTTAACCAACGACGACGGCCGGACACCTCGGACGGATCGGCCCACCGGGATCGTGTGCGCCAATGACCGCGTGGCGGTGGGCGTTCTACTTGCCTGCGGCCGGCTGCGGCTGCGCGTCCCGGAAGATCTGAGCATCGTTGGCTATGACGACGAACCGCAGCGTGCCGGCCCCGCTAGGTCAGGCCCCCCTTCCCCCTTCCCCGGCCACAAGGGCGGCAGGGCCGCAGGGAAAGTAATCAGCGGGGCTTTGACGCGGCAGCTCTTTCACAACGCCAATTTGTGTATGGTGACGATGGCGACGCGCGGACGCACCACAAAGTGCGATGCTGGGGTCGGGTAGCTATGGACCGTCTTCGTCACGGAGCCGGTTCCAAAAACCTCCACCAGGGCCACCGCGGGCATCTCGCGCCGTAAAGCGTGACGGAACTCACGCTTTACGCGCACAAGACTCATGCTTCGAAGGTCAGCCCGGGAAACCCAGGCCACTTGGGAACACCGGAGAACCCGCGGGTCCTAGGGAACGCAATAGGGTTCCTGCGCTCTCCGGAACCCGCGGATTCCAGGTGGTTGGTCGTTTTACCCGAGCACCGGATTCCAGGTCCCCAGTACGACGGCGGCGCCCACCACTGCGGCGGCGATCAGCAGTCCGGCGGCGAAGACCCACGGGTCCATCGGTCCGAACGTGGATTCCCTGGCCCAGCTCCGCGGTCCCGCGCCGAAGCCCTTGGCTTCCATGGTCACGGCCAGTCGGGAGGCCCTCCGGACAGCCTGGACCAGCAGTGCCATTCCCTGTCCGAGGGACGACCTGAACCGCGCGGCAAATCCCCCGCCACTGCCCACACCGCGGGCACGCCGCGCCATCCCCAGGGTCTGCCATTCCTCCACCAGCAGGCCGACGAGGCGCATCGCGGCCAGGGCCCCGAGTACAAAACGGTGCGGGAGCTTCATTTTCTGCGCCAGCGCGTCCGCCAGATCCGTCGGGTCGGTACTGGCCAGCACGATCAGTCCCGGCAGCGCAATGGCGATTCCGCGGAGCATAATCGCGACGCCGGACTCCAGCGAGCCTTCGGTAAAGAGCAACGGGCCCCAGTCCAGCAGCACCGCCCCGGTCTTCGGTGCCAGCAGCGCCGAACCGTAGCCGCCCACCAGCGCCGCGGCCAGAATCGGCCAGCCGCGCAGCAGCAACGTCCGGACGCTCAGACCGGCAAGCGGCAGCACCGCCAGTTCGCAGACCAACGCCACGGTGGCCGACGCCCAGTCCACGCTCAGCAGTAAGGCGATTGTCAGGACCAGCGCGGCAGCCAGTTTAGAGAGAGGGTTCGCCTTCGCCAACACGGCAGTGGACCGGGGACCGGCCATCACATCAAGGCTCACCGGGCACCCCCGGCACCGCTGCGGGCAACGTCAGACGGCGCAACTCTTTGCGGCGCAGCTTCGGACCGCGCAGCTTCAAGGGGCCGGCCGTCGGCTGAAAGCCGGAGCCGCGCTCCCCCTAGCACTTCCGTGAAATCCTCATCGTGGGTCACCGAGATCACCGCGGTGCCGGCGTCGAGCAGTTCCGTGAGCAGGCTCGCGAGTTCGGCCCAGGTATTGGCGTCCTGGCCGAACGTCGGCTCGTCCAGCACCAGCAGCGATGGGCTTGCGGCCAGTACGGTGGCAACGGAGAGCCTGCGTTTCTCACCGCCGGAGAGCGTGTACGGGTTGGCCTCGGTCAGATGCGTCAGCCGTAGCCGTTCCAGCAGCTCCCCCACCCGATCGGACCCCCGGCCCAGGATTTTCGGTCCGAAATTCAGCTCGTCCAGCACCCGCCCGGTGATGAACTGATGCTCGGGCTCCTGGAACACGGTGCCGATGCGCTGGATCAGCTCTCCTCCCCTCCACCGATGGGGTTCCGGTCCGGCCCCACGGCGCAGTCCTTTGCCGGCGCGCAGCTCTCCGTCCAACGGCGGCAGCAATCCGCCCAAGGTGAGGGCGAGCGTCGACTTCCCGGCACCGTTTGGCCCCGTGATGCTCAGCGCCGAACCTGCGGTCACCGTCAGGTCGACGCCCGACGACGCCGCTATGGCCGGGTGCCGGGCGGCACGGCCGCGCTTTCGGCTATCCGTTGCCTGCCGCGACACCGCGAGCTGCCCAGCGTGCAGCAGTAGATCCCCGCTACCGGAGCTGCTGCCGGCCAGGCTGCCGGGGCCGCTCGACGCCGGATTGACATACCCGAAGGATGTCTGGACCGCAGCGCCAGCAGCGGGCCCGCGGAGCAGTTCGGCCCCGGTACGGGTGCGCGGGCGGGTGGCGGGCACATAGCCGGGCACCCAGACTCCCGCGCCGGTCAGCATTTGCCGGGCCTGCATCAGCACCTGGCGGGGCGGCCCGTCAATCAGCACTCCGCCGCCGTGGCCCCGGTCCCCTGGCGCGAGCACCACGATCCGGTCCACCGCATCCACCCAGACCGCCACCCTGTGCTCGACCACCACCATCGTGGCCCCGGTCCTGTCCAGCATCCGCAGCACGGCGTCGCGGACCTCAAGCACCCCGGCGGGATCAAGGTTCGCGGTGGGTTCGTCCAGCAGCAGTAGACCCGGCTGCATGGCCAGAATACCGGCCAGACCAAGGCGCTGTTTCTGCCCGCCGGAGAGTGCCGAGGTGGCACGGTCCAGTGGAAAATCCAGTCCGACGGCATCGAGTGCCCCGACGACGCGGCGCCAGATCTCGTCCCGGGGAACGGCAAGATTTTCCGCACCGAACGCCACATCGTCACCGATCCGCGAGAGCACCACCTGCGCTTCCGGATCCTGCTGCATCAGGCCGGCACGCCCGCGGCGGGCGGTGGGATTTTCGCCGTCGACCGTCAGCAGACCCGACTCCGCTGCATCCTGATCCGCCCCCAGCAACCCGGCGAGGGCATGCAGCAGGGTGGATTTTCCGGCCCCCGAGGGCCCCAGCAGCAGCACGCGCTCCCCCGGGGAGATCTCCAGTTCCAGATCGTGGACGGCCTGCGCCGCGCGCCCGGAATGCTGCCAGCCCCAACCTTTCGCGGAAACCGCGGCGGCCCGAACGCCCTCCCGGGTTCCGCCGTTGTCGTAGCTAGCCATGTCCTAGAACGCAGACTCCGCCGCGGCCCGCCGGGACGCCAGATTGGCCAGCGCACCCGTCTTCGCGAGTCCGCGGACCGCAAGCCAGGAGAGCAGCCCGGCGATGAGTGCACCGGAGACCGCGCCGAAGACCAGGTAAACGGTCTTCCACGCCACATCCCATTCCGCGTTGTACCCCAGATTATCCAGAATTCCCATGGCCACACCGGCCATCGCCCCGGCCAGCAGGGCAATCGGCAGGGTGAATTTGCGGTACCGGAAGACGGCGAAGGCCAGCTCCGCGCCGATACCCTGCACCAGGCCCGACAGCAGCACGGTAAGGCCGAAATGTGAGCCAAGTAACGCCTCGACCAAGGCGGCGATAATTTCGCAGTACAGCGCCGCGCCGGGTTTGCGGATCACCAGCCCGCCGATCACACCCGCAATCAGCCAGCCGCCGCCATAGAGCCCGCCCAGCGGCGGAAAGGCCGCAGTGATAATGGAAATGCCCGCGTAGCCGGCGGACCAGAGCCAGAAAATGACGCCGACGGCGACGGCCAGGACCGAGGCGACGACGATGTCAACGACCCGCCAGTTTGATGCGGTCCGGGCACCTGTGGCGCTGCCCAATGGCTGTGTCGATCCGGGGTCCGGCGATGTCGGTGTGGATTCGGGGCCGTTTCCGCCCGCGTGTGTCTTACTCATTGCGTTTCCTCCTTTTCAGGAGGGGCGGCAGGGTGTTTGCAGGGCACCGCATGCCGAAGAGAACTCGACTCCCTTCGCCGGTACTAGCCGGATCAGGTTCGAGGGTCTGCGGCTGTCCGCACTCTCAGCGCCCGGTTCCGTTGGACGGATCCGGCGCTCCCCTGTCGTGTTAATTGCAACTTCCAGCCTACACCGGACTCCGTGCCCGTGCGCGGCATCTCATCGGTCTCGTGCAACAGCCGCTGTTCGCGCTAGGCTGTCGGATAGCCGGTCGGCTGGGGCTTCGGTTCCGACGCCGGGCGGTATGTGCACATTTTTTCTGTTTCGTTGCGAGCGACGTTTTATCCCCACCGGGTACCGACCCGGTAAGCCCCGAGGAGGCCACATGAACATCCTGCTGAAACTGCTGGGCACCGGAGTTAGCATCGGTGCGGGGTTCCTCGCCAACAAAACTGTGGACTTGGTGTGGCAGAAAAGCACCGGGAAGAAGCCACCGAAGGACGGCACCAACCTGGAGTACAGCCTGCGCTCGGCGCTGACCTTCGCGCTGGTCTCCTCCGCCGTCGCCGCCATCATCCAGGTCATCGCCGGCCGCGGGACGCAGAAGGCAATCGCCCGGATCAACAAGAGCCCGAACGAGGTTTAGCCCGCCGGGACGGGCGCCTCAGTTTCCGGTTTCGTAGGTGTCCTGGTCAGTGTGTGTCCGGTCCGGCCTCCCACGGACCGCCTCGCCTGCGGCCGCTGCCACCACGTCGTCCAGTTCGTCGACGCTCAGCATGTCCTGGCGCAGGTGCTTGGTCCGGTAGCCGGCGCATCCGACCATGTGCGCCGAGACGGGCACGGTCAGCAGCTGGAATATCCAGGCCACCAGCAGCACCGGCAGTACCGCCCAGTCGCGTTGCTGCAGCCCCACTGCCGCCAGCAGCAGGAGCAGACCGAGCACCTGGGGCTTGGTGGCCGCATGCATCCGGCTCATCAGGTCCGGAAACAGCAATAGCCCGATGGTGGCGGCCAAGGACATCAGCGCGCCCACCAGAATGAAGATGATGCTCAGGACGTCGATGATGTCATCGACGGCTGCTGCCGGTCCGTTCATGACTAACCTTTCCGGTCCAAGACGAAGCGTGCTACTGTCACCGAGCCGATGAAACCGATGAGGCTCAGTGCCACCAGCAGCGCCAGACTGTGCAGGTGGCGGTTCACCGCCATATCCGTGGCCAGCGCCGCCCCCACGATGGCCAGCAGGACATCCGCTGCCAGCACCCGGTCCAGCAGGGACGGCCCCACTGCCATCCGGTAGATGGCGCCCGCGGCCGCCAGGGACAGAATTACCGTCACGATCACGAGCACCAACGTCATCAGCGGAACGGTGCCTTTGCCCTGGAACCGCCCCGACGCGGTGTTGCTGACGTACTTGCTGGTGCGCAGCGCTGTCGTCCCGTCGGGTTTGGTGGCCAGCAGCACGGGATCCGGCAGTTGGGCGTCCTGTGGGGTGCGCCAGAATGCGCGGTTCCAGACGCGTGCCATGGCCAGCAGCGTCAGCAGGCTCGCCAACACCCCGCCGGCCACCAGCAGCTACGCCAGCGGAGACCCCAGCGCAACACCGGCTTCCAGCAGTCCGAGCTTGCCCATGAACCCGGAGAACGGCGGGATTCCGGCCAGATTCATGGCGGGTATAAGGTACAGGACACCAAGCACCGGTGCCAGCCTGGCCAACCCTCCCAGCCGATCCATAGTGGAATTTCCACCACGCCGCTCGATCAGCCCGGCGACCATAAACAGACTGGTCTGGACGGTGATGTGGTGGATTACGTAAAACACCGCGGCGCCAAGGCCGATGACGGAAGAGATGGCCACGCCGAAATCATGTACCCAATATGGCTGACCAGGGTGAAGGAGAGCAGCCTTTGATGTCGGTCTGCGCCAGCGCGCCCAGGATGCCGATCATCATTGTCAGCAGGGCAGCAATCATCAGCCAGCCGTCGAGCACACCTCCGGGGAAGAGCAGGGTCTCGGTACGGATGATGGCATACACGCCCACCTTGGTCAGCAGCCCGGCGAACCCGCCGTCACGGGCGCGGGCGCCGTGGGATACGAGTCGGGCAGCCAAAAGGACAGCGGGAAGACGGCGGCCTTGATGCCGAAGGCCACCAGCAGCATGACGTGCAGCAGGGCCTGCGTCCCCGGGTCCAGGTGCGCCAGCTTGACGGCCAGGTCCGCCATCTTGATGGTGCCGGTGGCGGCGTAGATCATCGCGATGGCGCTCAGGAACAGCAGCGAGGACACCACGCTGACCACCACGTAGGTCACGTTGGCCCGGATCCGCTCCCCCGTACCCCCGAAGGTCATCAGTACATAGCTGGCGGTCAGCTGAATCTCAAACCCCACGTAGAGATTGAACAGATCCCCGGACAGGAAGGCATTGGAGACGCCCGCCACCAGAATCAGGTACGTCGGATGGAACACCGAAACGGGACCCTCGTCGTCGCCGTCGGCCTCGCCCTGCCCGGTCGCGTAGATCAGCACGGAAAGGCTGACGGCTGCCCAGCGTTACCGCCATCGCCCCCCCTGCCAGACGGAGGCCAGCAGCAGCACCTCCACCAGCAGCGTAAAGGCCAGCACCGAGATGCTCATGGTGCTGGGCACGGGGATGGCGGATCAACAGGAAGGCCGCTGCGGCTCCCAGGAAGGGCAGGACGACGGCGAGGGGTGCGAAAGCGGTGACGTTCACTTCCGGCTCCCTCCGTCGGTGGGGCGCGGGTCTGTCCTGTGGTCACCCGGCGTTTGGGCGGCAGGCTTTTCCTCGCCGCCGAACTCCGCGGTTTCCATGGCTATCTCCGAGTCTTCTTCGGCGTCAAAATTGTCCTGCGTGGCCACCCTTGGATCCTCCACATCGTCCTGGATTTCGTCCTGCCGGCCCAGCAGCCAGGAGCGGTAAATCAGCCCGAGCAGGAAGGACGTCACCGCGAAGGAAATGACAATGGAAGTCAGAATCAGCGCCTGCGGGAGCGGGTCGTTGTATTCCTCAGCACCAGCCCAAGCAGCACCCGGGTAAGACTGCGTTCCAACAGCAGCTAGACCGAAGTTACGTGGACCTTTCGCTCTGATTCCCGCGAGTTTCTTGGCGAAAGGTCCATTTTCGGCCAATAACTGTAGACAGAATATTCGGCGTGTCGTTACCGGTGCTGACCCCACACGGGTGTAGTTTGTTGGTATGAGTCAGCAGGAGAAGGCGGTTCACGTAGTCAGAGTGAGGAAGTCCCACACTGACAAGCACGGCCTGGAACGCGATTACCGTTCGGCTTATCTGCGCCGCAGCTTCCGGGAGGGCGGGAAGGTCCGCAA
>NZ_JASISR010000029.1 GCF_030063245.1 Paenarthrobacter sp. PH39-S1 | reverse complement strand
CTACGATCTTCCCAGCGCCCAGGCCTACTATGCGGATATGAAACAGCGGATCGCTGCTGCCGGGCGTAATCCGGAGAAGGTAGCGATCATGCCCGGATTGGTGACGTATGTGGGCTCCACCGCGGCCGAAGCCCGGGCCAAACAGGACCAGACGGATGCGCTGCTGCCCACCGGAGAATCCCTGACACGGCTGGGCACGTTCGTGCAGCAGGACTGTACCGGCTGGGAACTGGACGCCCCCGTGCCGTCCCTGCCACCGGCGGCAGAATTTACTGGGCCGCAGGGCCGTTATGCCACCATAATGCGCATTATTGAAACCGAACGTCCCACCGTGCGGCAGTTGCTGGGGCGCCTGGCCGCAGGAGGGGGCCACTGCACCATGGTCGGCACGCCGGAGCAGATCGCTGACCAGATGGAGCTCTGGTTCCGATCCGGAGGCGCTGACGGGTTCAACCTGATGCCCCCGCTGCTGCCCGATTCCCTGGACGAGTTCGTCGATGACGTCATCCCCGTCCTCCAGCGCCGGGGACTCTTCCGCACCCGCTACACCGCCTCGACGCTGCGCGGTCATCTGGGGCTGGACCGCCCGGCTGCTGGCGCCCCTGCGTAAGAGAGCCACCACGGCATGGCGGCGGTTCCGATCATCCAATACCGTCCGGGACAGGGTTGCCGGGGCGGTGAAGGGTTTCGAGGAGTTGGAGTTCGTAGTGGGCGAACCGGGCCGAAGCCATCATCGACAGCTGACGTGGTCTGGGCAGGTCGATGGGGAGGTTTAGGCGCACGGAGGCGGGCCGGGGGCTGAGTACGACGACCCGGTCGGCCAGGTAAATCGCTTCACGGATGTCGTGGGTGATCAGGACCGCGGTCCAGGAGTTGTGGGACCAGACATCTTGAAGCCACGCCTGCATGTCGGTGCGGGTGAGGGAATCGAGGGCACCGAAGGGCTCATCCAGTAATAGGACGTCACGGGCCTGGACCACCGTGCGCAGCAGTGCGGCCCTTTGCCGCATTCCTCCGGAGAGCTCAAAGGGATGCGAGTTCTCAAAACCGGACAGCCCGAAAGCCGGGAAGAGGCTGGCGGCACTTGCCCGCGCGGTCTTTTTGCTTCCGCCGCGGACTTCCAGGCCCAGGGCGGTGTTCTGGAGGATAGTGCGCCAAGGAAAGAGGAGGTCTTTTTGCGGCATATAGGCGAAGTGTTCACGTTCCCCGGTGACGGGGCGCCCGTCGACGAGGATTTCGCCGTCGCGGGGTTTTTCCAGACCGGCCATGATGTTGAACAGGGTGCTCTTTCCGCATCCGCTGGGACCGATGATGGCAAGGAATTCTCCTTGTTGTGCGGAGAAATCGACTTTGTTGATGACGGGACGGGATTGTCCGTGGCCCAGCTCGAAGGATTTGGTAATTGCACGTACTTCGACCCTGGGTGCGGCAGCGGTGGTTTCAGACATGGCGGTTCCTGCGTTCCTTGGAGTGCCAGGGGATGATCAGCCGCTCGGCGGCGTAGGTCAGCAGGAACAGGCCCACACTAAGGAAAGCGGTGACTGCGACTGCTGCCAGTACGAGGTCGGTGCGGAACGAGTTTTTCATCGTGGCCATGTAGATACCCAACCCTTCCCGGGCGCCAATGTACTCGGCGAAAATGGCGCCCGTAACAGCGTAGGCAATGCCGATCCGCAGGGCTGTGAAGAAGGAAGGAAGAGCCGATGGAAGGCGTACATAGACGAATTGCTTCCACCGGTTGGCCCCCATGCTGCGCAGCAGATTGCCCGCGTCACGATCGGTGAGGTTGAAGCCGTCGATCAGGCCGACGGTCACCGGAAAGAACGTGACCAAGGCGATGACCATGATCTTTGGCATCAGACCGAAGCCGAACCAGATGATCATCAGCGGGGCAATGGCGATGATGGGTATGGTCTGGGATGCCACCAGCAGGGGCATCAGGGCTCGGCGAAGCCATGGTGAGAAGTCGATGGCGACGGCAAGGACCCACGCCAGGGTCAGGGAGACGGCGAAACCGAGAAAGGTTTCCTGCAGCGTCGGCACCGTGTTGGCCCAGATGATCCCGCGCGCCAACCAGCCCTGCTCCACGATCCGCTGCGGAGACGGAAGCACAGTTGGTTTCACCCCGCCGGCCGCGACCGCGCCCTGCCAGGTTGCCAGGAGAGCGAGGACAATCACGGCCGGGGGTACGGCGGTGGTGAGCGTCCTGAACCGGCGGGGAGACCCTGTTTTCCGGTTGCGGCCGGTTTTTCCCCCACACCCCGCTCCGTCTCCCGGACCCCCACTCACAGCGTTAACTTTCTGCCGTTACGGTCCCGTGGCCGGCGATCGGGAAAGAGGAGGGCGCGGGAGCTATTTGCCGGCCAGATACTCATTGGTGAACAACGCCGTGGTGTCAAGGGGTTTGGCGAGGGGTTTGCCGCTTTCATCGGCCAGCAGGGCGGCCTTGTAGAGAAAATCCGCCAGCTGCTTCCACTGATCGGCTGTTTGGGTGCCGACCTGGCCGTTGGCGTCCTTGAGGTAGGAAGCACTCAGTTCTTCCTGGCTCTTGTAGACAAGCTGGTCGTCGGCGAAGATACCGGGGTTGGCGTCAATAAGTATTTTCGCGGCAGCGTCGGGTTCGGCTGCGGCATATTGGTATCCCTTTTGGAGGGCCTGGACGAATTTCCGGGTCACGTCTGGGTGTCCCTTGATCCATTCCCGGTTGCCTTCAATGATCACCGAATACTGGTCCGGCACGCCGTAGTCATGAAGGTTGAAAAACTTCATCGGAGTGCCGCGGAGGGTGGCGTCGATGCCTTCCCAGGTCTTGAAGGCTGAGGTGAAGTCGACTTTGCCGGCATACAGGGCTTCGTAGGCGGACGTGCCCAGGGTGACGCTGCTGAAATTGCCTGTTCCGCCGGCGTTCCTGATGGCATCTGCGGCTTCGGTAGGGAACGTGGCACTGGGCCCGGCCGTGCCGAAGGTTTTACCATCGAGGTCTTTAGGGCTGGTAATGTCCTTCCGGCTGGCCAGGACGCCGATGGCTGTGGCATCGTGCTGGAGCACCGACATGACCGAGGTGTTGGCCACCCCCGCTGCTGTGGCGAACGTCGCCGTGTTTTGGAAGCTGATTCCGAAGTCCGCCGCACCCGAGTTGATGAGGGTGTCAGTGGAAGACTGGCTGTAGGGCAGTACCTGGACGTCGAGTCCGGCGGCGGCGAAGTAGCCTTTGTTGATCGCCACATACAGCCCGGTGTGGTTCGTGTTGGGCGTCCAGTCCAGGGCGAAAGTAATGGGTGTGGTCCCGGAAGAAGCCGGAGTGGGACTTCCTCCCGAACCGGCGCAGGCTGACAGGGCTGCCATGGCGGTAAGGGTGAGGGCGCTGACCGCGCCCACGAGGAAGCGTCGTGTGTTCACGAGAAGTCCTTTCCCCGCGTATGCGGAGCGTTTGCTGGTGCCGGATAGACGGTGGCCCGGTTTCCGCCGGGAATATCCGGCCGCGCGGTGCCGCGATTTAGGAGCGGCGCGGGGTGCCGGAGATAGAGATATGGCTGGGCGGGGTATGTCGGCGGTTGCGGTGTTCATTGGGTCCATTCCTTGAGAAACTCTTTGGCGCTGCGGGCAGGGTTTTCGGCGGCACAGATTGCTGAGACCACGGCGATGCCGGCCGCTCCGGCGCACCTCAGTGCCCTGACATCGGCGGGGGTTATGCCGCCGATCGCGACGCAGGGCAGCAGCGTAGCAGCAGCGATAGCGGCGAACCCCTGGATGCCCAGGGGCGCCGGATGGTCCGGTTTGGTCGACGTCGGACGGATCACGCCCACGCCCAGATGGTCCACGGTCCCTGAGGGCAGGGCGTGCAGCCGCGCGAGATGTTCGGCCGTGTTGGCGCTCAGCCCGATCAACGCGCCCTGGCCAACAATTGCTCGGACCTGGGGTGCCGGAAGATCGCTTTGACCGATATGGACGCCGTGGACAGCCGCACCGCCCGCCCGGGCGGCGAGAAAAACGTCCACCCGGTCATCCACCAACACCGTGGCCCGGTCACCGACGGCATCGGCGGTACGCATCACCAGATCGTAGAACCGGGCGGCGCTGGCCGTTTTTTCCCGGATCTGTACCATTCGCACGCCTCCGGCAACGGCGGCGCTGACCGTCTCCACCACTCCGCGTTCCCCGCATAACTGATCATCAGTGATCAGGTAAATCCCCGGGGTGAAGCCAGCCCTGCCGGCGCCTGTCATGAGATAGCCACTCGGGACCGGATTGTTTCGGCATCCACAGACACCAGCGCATCCAGGAACGCGACCGCGAAACTGCCCGGGCCGCGGGCGCCGGCAGCGGCGATTTCGGCAGCGACGGTATACACCGCGGTGGCTGCAGCCGTCGCTGCCAGACGGTCGCCATTCACAGCCAAAAAAGCTGCGGTGACCGCACCCAGTGCACAGCCACCCCCGGTGACCAGGGTCAGATAGGGGTGGCCGTTACTGATCCGGATCACGTCGGTGCCATCAGTAATCAGATCAACGGCCCCGGAAACGGCCACGACGGAACCGTGAACGCTGGTCAGGCGGCAGGCCGCTGCCAACGCACTGTCGGGAGTATCGACGGCATCAACACCACGGCCACCTGCCCCCAACCCGGCCAGTGCGATAACCTCTGAAGCGTTGCCCCGGATGGCGGTCGGGGCGTAAGGGAGCAGTTCACTGGCAAGGGCAGTACGCACCGGCAGGACACCGACCGCGACCGGGTCAAGAACCCACGGGCTGCCTGCCTCCTGAGCGGCCGAGGCAGCTTCGACCATGGCGACCCGTTGCTCCGCGTGGGGAGTACCCACGTTGATCAGCACTCCGGAAGCTATCCGGGCAAACTGGCCGGCCTCGGTGGGGACATCAGCCATGACTGGCGCCGCCCCGAGGGCTAGAAGCACATTCGCGGTGAAGTTTGTCACAACCGTATTGGTCAGACACTGCACCAATGGCCCCGTCTCCCGCAACCGGGCGAGCATCGTGCAGACATGGTCAGGTGTCAGGCGAACAGTCATCCGCAACATCCCTTCGCTAGTACGAACTAGATCAGGTTCAACGGGTCTTATCTCAGCCCTGTTTCCCAAGGCACCCCGTGTCACTCTAGAAAGCCTACTCCCACATAGGCACAGGCGCGCATCAGCCGGAGAACCGTGGCTTGGGCCCCGCAGGGTGCAACGATGGCAGTGGCAGTGGCGGTGTTGGTAACGGTGCAGTCACGAGCCGCACTTGGCGAATCCGCGCTTCGCGGCGCCAACACCCGCTGGCATCCTCTCCGGTCTGGGTCATGCCGTGTCGGGAATCACGCCTCATGCCACGGGTGACAGTTTGGGGTATACCCCAACCGGGCGTCAGGCATGACCGCTGGTCACTGTCAGAATGAAGTCCGCTTGTCACTTTCAGAAGTCGCCTGCACGGAGTGTCCGAAATCGTCTGCACCGCACCTCTGTGCCGAAGGCCGTAGCATGTATGGGGCTCAGACAGAGACTCTCGAACCACCTGGCCTGTCTGCGGGACTGGGGCTCGTGGTCGCGGAACCTGTCGGGCGGCGGGTCCGCTACGAACTCTCCGATACGAAGCTCGCCCACGCGCTCGAGGATCTGCTTGCGGTGATCCTGACGGTCGACCCGATCTGTTCCTGCCCGATCGAGGAATGAGCCGTATGAGTGTCGTCACCGTTGACCGACGCAGGGTCCTGAGCCGGCGGATCCGTTGGTTCGTGGCCGCGACCCCGAAGAACGGGAAAAAACGGCCCTGCGGGTCGTGGCATTCTCTTTTTTCGCGCTGGCCGTCTATCTGGTCGTCACCGCCGGGCCGAAGTTTCTTGGCGTCGACGAGCCCGTTGATTCCCCTGTGGGTCTCGGCCTGACGGCGCTGAGCCTGCTGATCATGCCGCTGCTCTCCTCGCCGGCCTCGCGGTCAAGGAAGGTCTGGACACCTTCCGGGGAGATGGCTGCTGTGCCGCCCCCGCATGGCAGC
Source organism: Paenarthrobacter sp. PH39-S1 (assembly GCF_030063245.1). Lineage (GTDB taxonomy): Bacteria > Actinomycetota > Actinomycetes > Actinomycetales > Micrococcaceae > Arthrobacter_M. The sequence continues at coordinate 44,805 of NZ_JASISR010000029.1, read as the reverse complement.
CATGATCATCGACGACACGTCCGCACAGGACACGTGCTGCGGAACGGCTGACTGCACGGACGAACCCGCCCAGCACTCTTTGCTAGTGATGGCCGCCGAAGTCATCGGCACGGTGATGACCGGCAGCCTGGCGCTGCTGGCCGACGCCGGGCACATGCTCACCGACGCCGCCGGGCTGCTGATCGCCCTGATCGCGGCCTCCCTGGCCCTGAAACCGGCCACCGCGAAGCGCATCTGGGGATATGCCCGCGCCGAGATCCTGGCCGCAGCACTCCAGGCGGGCCTGCTGCTCATCGTCGGCGGGTTCGTGATCTACGAAGACATCCACCGGATTATCGATCCCCCGGAGCTCGGCTCCTGGCTGATGCTCGTCTTCGGCAGCATCGGACTGGCCGGAAACGCGGTCGGGCTGATCATCCTGGCCTCGGGCCGGCACCATAACTTCAACCTCAGAGCCGCGTTCCTGGAAGTCCTCAACGACGCACTCGGATCCGTTGCCGTGATCGTCGCCGCCGTGGTGATCGCCGTGACCGGGTGGACCCGGGCCGACGCGCTGGTGTCTTTGCTGATCGGTGTGCTGATCATTCCCCGCTCCCTGCGCCTGCTCAAGGACACCGCCGACGTCATCACCGGACACGTCACCCTCGAAGATGAATGCCTTACGGACGGACACGCCGCCGTGATCCTCGCGGACCTGCAAAAATGCGTGGCGGAGCACTTCGACGTTTCCGTCGAACACTCCACTTTCCAGCTCGAACCGGCCGCGCACCGCGACCAGGAACACTTCCCCACTGACGAAACGGACACACGCCATGACCGGTGCCGACCCCACGGCCACCATCAGGAGCACGGGCCTGCTGCAGCACCGCGGACTGCGCCTGGAATACGCCACACTCGGCTGGAACACCATCGGCCTCGCGGTCCTGGCCGCCGCCGCCATCCAGGCCGGCTCCCCGGCCCTGGCCGGCTTCGGCCTGGACTCCCTGATCGAGATCTGCGCCTCACTCGTCGTGGTGTGGCAGCTCAAGGGCGTCCACACGGACCGGGAGGCCCGGGCGATGCGGCTGATCGGGGCCGGCTTCGCCGTCCTCGTCGTCTACCTGATCATCAAGCTCATCATCGTCGTCGCCACCGGCGGATGCCCTGCCGTATCAATGTTGGGGATCATCTGGACGGCCTTGACGTTCCTTGTCCTGCTGGCCCTGGCCTGGGGCAAGATCCGCACCGGACGCGCCCTCGGCAACCCGGTACTCACGGCAGAAGGGATAGTGACCCTGATCGATGCGTTCCTGGCCGGCGCCGTCCTGGCGGGCCTGGTCCTGAACGCCCTCTTCGGCTGGTGGTGGGCCGACCCGCTGGCCGGAGCCGTGATCATCTACTATGCCGCACGGGAAGCACACCACGCCCTCACCCACACCAGCGAAGAGACCACCGCATGAACGGGTGGGACGCACTCATCGCCGTCATCGGCGGGATCGTACTGATCTACGCAATCCTGCTGGTCTTCCTGGTCCTCTACGCCCATAAACATCCGGATACGGTGGAATGAGAGATGCCCTGCGGCTGCTGCCGGACCTTCTCACCCTGCTGCGCCGGCTCACCGCCGACCGGACGCTGCCGCGCGGAATCCGCGTCCGGCTCGTGCTGCTGCTGATCTACCTCGTCTCGCCCATCGACCTGGTCCCCGACTTCCTGCCCGTCATCGGATACGCCGATGACGCCATCATCACCGCCCTGGTCCTGCGATCCGTTATCCGCAAAGCCGGCAACGGACCACTGGAACACCACTGGCCCGGCACACCCGCCGGCCTCACCCTGATCCAACGGCTGGCCGGAACCACCAGGACCGAATGAGTGGCGCACCGTCCACCACCGCCCGGAGTGGTCCGGGCCGGTCCGGAGACTTATATGTCCCGGATCGGCGCCCTGCGGCGTTGTTGTCTATTTGGCCGCTCGGGTGCGGCGCCCGGCCAGGACCAGGGCGAGTGCTGCTGCTCACCACTGGCAAACCTCATGCTCTCCGTCGTGGGTGCGTTCGCGGAGTTCGAGCGGGCCCTCATCGGCGAACGCCAGTGGGAAGGGATCGTCCTGGCCAAAAAGCGGGGAGCTTACAGGGGACGCAAGAAGGCGCTGTCCTCCGAGCAGGCGGCAGAACTGGCTGGGGCGTGCCGCTGCCGGAGAGCCGAAAGCGGTCCTGGCCCGCGATTTCGGCATCAGTCGCGAAACGGTCTACCACTACATTCGCCCGACCGGCTGAAGCCAACAGTGCCGCGGTGCAGCCATTGCGACTTGCGGGATGCCCGAAAACCGCCAAACCGGACTGTGAAATTGCCACCATTCATGGGCAACGGTCGGACCACGGAGCCCGATACTTCCATCTCAAAATACCTTAGCGTTCAATTCTGTACCGATCCTCCCCCAGCCGAGGCTGTGCGCTCGTGGCCGACGGCGCCCCCGAACCCGCGTATTGATCCGCTTGCCCAGCTGCCAGCCGAGCCACTTGCCGACTGCGCGTACCGAAAGTCCCGCGCACCTGGCCGCACCCGGGAGGGCAATACAATGAGGCTCAACGGCTCCGCTTGTCAGCTAAGTTACCGTCTAGTAACATAGGCGGTGACGCCGTCGAACATCACACCGGCAGCATGCAGGACCCTACATCCATGTCCCGATGAGGAGTTACAGGTGAGCCACAACAGGCAAGTAAGGGATGTTGTCTTCGTCGACGGCGTCCGCACACCCTTCGGCAAGGCCGGCGAAAAGGGCATCTACGCCGGCACCCGGGCCGACGACTTGGTGGTCAAATGCATCCGGGAACTGATGCGCCGCAACCCTTCGCTGCCGCCCGAACGCGTCGATGAAGTTTCCATTGCCGCCACCACGCAGACCGGCGATCAGGGCCTGACCATCGGGCGCACCGCCGCGCTGCTGGCGGGCCTGCCGAAGTCCGTCCCCGGTTTCGCGATCGACCGGATGTGTGCCGGCGCCATGACAGCGGTGACGACGACGGCGTCGGGCATCGGCTTCGGCGCCTACGACGTCGTCATCGCCGGCGGCGTCGAACACATGGGAAACCATCCCATGGGCTCGGGCGCCGACCCCAATCCGCGGTTCATGTCCGAGCGCCTGGTGGACCCAGCGGCACTGAATATGGGCAACACCGCCGAGAATCTGCATGACCGTTTCCCCGCCATCACCAAGGACCGCACCGATGCCTTCGCCGTCGGCAGCCAGAATAAGCTGGCCAAGGCCTACCAGGACGGCCTGATTCAGCCGGACCTGGTCCCTGTCGCAACGCTCAAGCCCGAAAAGGGCTGGGCACTGAATACCGTCGATGAGCCGCCGCGTCCGGGCACCACCGTGGAGGACCTTGCGTCCCTGCGCACTCCCTTCCGGGCCCACGGCCGGGTGACCGCCGGCAATGCCGCTGGCTTGAACGACGGCGCCACGGCAGCCCTGCTGGCCTCGGCCGAAGCGGCGGAGGAACTGGGCCTGCCGGTCAAAATGCGGCTGATCTCCTACGCCTTTGCCGGCGTCGAGCCGGAGGTAATGGGCATCGGCCCGGTCCCGGCGACGGAAAAGGCCTTGACGATGGCCGGCCTGGGCATTGCGGACATCGGGCTTTTCGAAATCAATGAGGCCTTCGCGGTGCAGGTGTTGTCCTTTTTGGACCACTTCGGCATCGCCGACGACGATCCGCGCGTCAACCGCTATGGCGGCGCTATCGCCGTCGGGCATCCGCTGGCATCCTCGGGTGTGCGCCTGATGACTCAGTTGGCCAGCCAGTTCGAGCAGGATCACAGAGTCCGCTACGGCATCACCACCATGTGCATCGGCCTGGGCATGGGCGGAACCGTGATCTGGGAAAACCCGCACTGGGACGGCACGGCTGCACAGAGCTCAGCGGGCGCGGTTGGCTCTGTTAGTGAAACCGGCTCAGTCAGTGAAACCGGCACCGCCAGTGAAGCAGGCAGGGCCACCGAAAAGGAGAACGCAGCATGAGCGCGCAGGATTACAGCACCCTTACCGGGCTTTTTCCCGGTGAAGTGGTCACCCACTCGTATGTACAGGACGTTCAGCTTCCCGCGGTAGGTGGCCGTCCCGGCGCAGGTACCTTTGCCCTGATCACGCTGGATAACGGTTTGGACCACCGTCGCCCCAGCACGCTGGGACCCAACACGCTGGTGGAGCTCAAGGATGTGCTGGAGGCCCAGCGGGCCCGGGCAGCCGCAGGGGAAATCATCGGTGTCGGCGTCACCGGCAAGCCGCACTTCCTCGTCGCAGGGGCAGACCTCTCCGCGGTCAAGGGCCTGCATGACCGCGAGTCCGGCGTCTTAATGGCCAGCCTTGGCCACGACGTCTACAGCACCCTGAGCGATCTGGGCGTCCCCAGCTTCGTCTTCATCAACGGCGTTGCCCTCGGCGGCGGGCTGGAAATCGCCCTGAACGCGAATTACCGGACCGTCTCCACCGGGGCCGGTGCCATTGGACTGCCCGAGGCGTTCCTGGGTCTGGTGCCCGGCTGGGGCGGGGTCTACCTGCTCCCCCGGCTTATCGGACCGGTCAATGCCGTCAAGGTGATGATCGAAAACGCGCTCAGCAACAACCGCACCCTCAGCGGTGCAGCCGCGTTCAAACTCGGCATCGCGGATGCTCTCTTCGAACCGGCGGACTTCGTGGAACAATCCCTCGCGTGGGCCGCCAAGGTCATCACCGGCAAGGTCACGGTGACCCGTCCCAATGCCGTCTCCGAACCGCTCTCGGACGCCAACAGCGCGGCCTGGGATGCCGCCGTCGCCGGTGCCCGTAAGTTTGTCGAAGACAGGACAGCCAACGCCGCCCCCGCTCCGGCTCGGCTCCTGGACCTGTTGGAGAAGGGAAAGTACTACAGCAAGGCCGAATCCTTCGCGCAGGAGGATCTGGCGCTGGCGGACCTGATCGGCACGGACGAATTCCGCTCCACCGTCTATGCCTTCCTGGATCTGGTGCAAAAGCGCGGCAAACGTCCCGCCGGTGCACCGGATGCAAAACTCGCCCGCCCCGTCACCAAGGTGGGTGTGGTGGGTGCCGGCCTGATGGCCAGCCAGCTCGCCCTGCTCTTCGCCCGGCAGCTCAAGGTACCGGTGATCATGACGGACATCGATCAGGCCCGCGTGGACAAGGGCGTGGGCTACGTGCACACGGAGGTGGACAAGCTGCTGGCCAAGGGCAGGATCTCCCCGGACGCCGCCAACCGGACCAAGGCGCTGGTCTCCGGCTCCGTCTCCAAGGCTGCCTTCGCGGACGTGGACTTTGTCATCGAAGCCGTCTTTGAGGAACTCGGCGTCAAAAAGCAGGTCTTCGCGGAGGTGGAGGCCGTGGTTTCCGAAACCTGCATCCTCGCCACCAACACCTCTTCGCTCTCCGTCACCGCGATGGCCGAGGACCTGGTTCACCCCGAGCGGCTCGTCGGCTTTCATTTCTTCAATCCGGTAGCCGTGATGCCGCTGCTGGAAATTGTCCGCGCCCCGAAGACGGACGACGCCGTGCTGGCCACCGCGTTCGAGACAGCCAAGGCGCTGCGGAAGACCGCGGTCCTGGTCAAGGACGCCGCAGCCTTTGTGGTCAACCGCATTCTGGGCCGGATGTTCGGCGAAATCACCGCCGTCTTCGACGAGGGCACCGATGCGGTCACCGCCGACAATGCGCTGCGCCCGATGGGCCTGCCGATGAGCCCGTTCGGCCTGCTCGCGCTGGTGGGGCTGCCGGTGGGCCAGCATGTGCAGGAATCCCTGCACGCGGCTTTTGGCGATCGCTTCCACGTCTCCGCGAACCAGCAGCGGTTGATTGATGCGGGCAAGAAGGGCCTGTGGGAGAAGAACGACGACGGCAGCCAGTTTGTGTTTGAGGAGACGCTGGCGCTGCTGAGCTTCGGCAACACCCCCTCCACCGGCGAAGAAGTGCTCATCCGCACGCAGGATGCACTGGCCGACGAGATCGGCCGGATGCTCGCCGAGGGCGTGGTGGCCGGTCCGGAGGACATCGACCTGTGCGTCATTACCGGCGCCGGTTGGCCGATGCATCTGGGCGGCATCACCCCCTATCTGGACCGGGTGGGGGCGTCCGAGCGCGTCAACGGCAGGCTCTTCCACCCGGAGCTGGCTGCCTGAGCCGTGGCGAATCCGTGGGCGGCCGGAGTCCTCGGCGACGGGCCTGGCAGGGGTCCTCGGTGATGGGCCGGCCGGCCTGCATCGGGCTTTGAGAAACTTCCCAGTCAGAACTGGCAGACTGGATCCATGACTTCGAGCGCTCCGCTAAACCGCCGCACCCTGCTGAACCATTCTCTCCTGACGGCAGGTGCCGCCGCCGGCACAATTGCGGCACTGACGGGATGCTCTGCGCAGCAGGCTGCCTCGGCCAGCGAGCAGACACCATCGGCCGTTCCCAGTGCCGGCGGAGCTCCCGTCCGGGTGGGGCGTCTGGCCGATCTGGCAGTTGGTGCCACGGGGGGCGCGAAGGCCAATGGTAAGGACATTGTGCTGTTCCGGCGGGACGAAAAGTCCGTCCTCGCCTACAGCGCCGTCTGCACGCACGCCGGTTGTACGGTTGCGGCAGCCGGCAAAAAGTTTGACTGCCCCTGTCACGGATCGTCCTTTCAAGCCGCGGATGGGACTGTCATTACCGGACCGGCCCAGCGCCCCCTGGTGCCGCTGCGGGCCGCTATTGACGGGGACTGGATCACCGTCACGCTGTAGCTGCCCGCGTTGTAGTTGCCTGCGCTGTAGCTGCCCGCGTTTCAGCTGCTTAAGGCAACAATTTCCACGAGATAGCTTTCTGCCCGCGCCGCCAGGATCCAAATCACGTATGCTCACTACCAACGACCCTGCCACATGGGTCGAAGACTAGTTTCACCACAGGAGAGCAGAACTAGAGGCGTTACACTCCGTCTAAAAATCGTGGAAACGGGTTGGCATCGTGCAATTATCCGTCATTGGTTCCGACGACCTTATCCGTGGGGACGTCCAAATCCCCAACTCGAAATATCATGCCCATCGGGCGCTGATTCTCGCCTCGCTGGCTCCCGGCATCAGCCACATTTCCGGGCTCAGCGACGCCCGGCATGTGGACTATACCGTCTCGCTGCTGCGTTCGCTCGGCACCCAAATCGAGATCAGCGGGGATACCTTCATTGTCCATGGCGGCCCGTACCACCCGCGCTCGGATACAGCCTCCGCCGGCAGCTCGGGCAGTACTCTGTATTTCATGGTGGGACTGGCCTCCCTGGCAGACCGCGACGTAACCATCACGGGTCAAAAGTACTTCCAACGCAGACCCATCGGCCCGTTGCTCGCCGCCCTGCGCCAACTCGGGGTAGACGCCACCTCCCCCACTGACTGCCCACCAATCCGGGTCAAGGCCCGCCGTCCCAGCGGCGGCATAGTGCACATCTCCGGCACGCTCTCCCAATGGGTTTCGGGGCTGCTGCTGCTCGCTCCGTTCGCGCTGGATGAGAGCACAGTGGTCATCGACGGGCCGCTCAACGAACGAACCTACATCGAGCTCACCGTGCGCATGATGCGCCAATTCGGCCTGCAGGTCGATGTGTCCGCGGACGGCAGGCGTTACACCATCCCGCCAAACCAGATGCCGCGGCCCACGGATTTGGTCCTGCCGCCGGACATCGGCTCCGCCGCCTTCGGGCTGGCGGTAGGGGCCCTGCACCCGTCGGACATTCTGCTGCGCGGCTTACGCCAGACCAGCTCCAGCGGCACCGACCATCCGGAGTCCGAGCTGCTGGACATCGTGGCCGCGATGGGGCTGCCGATGGAGTACGACAGGCAGGCCGACGGCGTCAGGGTGCGGCACCAGGGCCGGCGGATGGGCCCGCTGGACGTGGATTGCCGGACGGTGCCGGACATGCTGCCGGTGCTCTCGGTCATGGCGGCCCTGGCCGATGGTGAAAGCGCCTTCCGGCATGTGGAGCACGTCCGGCTGAAGGAGTCAGACCGCGTGGTGGCCATGCTCCAGCTCAACAGCATGGGCGCAGACCTGAGCTTTGACGGCAGCAATTTACGCGTCCGCGGTGTTCCCCGACTGCACAGCGCCCACCTTTCATCCTTCAACGATCACCGGGTCCTGATGTCCTTGGCCGTCGCGGCAACGGCCGCGGCCGGCAGATCCTCGCTGACATACCCGAATGCGTACCGAATCTCCTACCCGAAGTTCCTGGCCGCCATGCAGACGCTCGGCCTGGACATGGAGGTGGAGCAGGGCTCCGCACGCGGGCCTGTGCTCCATCATCCCGCCGAGCCTGATGCGAAGGAGAGCGCCGCTGCCGAGTCCATGACGGCCTCGGACTGGATCCGTCGCTGGGCCACAGAGAAACCGCATGCCCTGGCCGTGGTGGACGCCCGGTGGAATACGACGTCGCACCTGAGCTGGGCGGCCCTTGACAACGAAGTTGATCACGCGGCGACCGTCTTCCTCAACCTGGGGGTAGCTGCCGGAGACAGAATCGCCGTCCAGCTGCCGAACTGGCGCCAGTTCGTCGTGATCTCCGCAGCGGCGCTGCGGATCGGGGCGGTCATCGCGCCAATCATGCCAATCTTCGGGGACCGTGAAGTTGCCTATGCGCTGCAGCAGTCCGGCGCCAAGGTGTTGCTGGTGGCGGACAATTTCCGCGGCCGCCAGCATGCCAGCGAAATCGCCCGGCTCCTCGACCGTAGCGGCCCCGGCACCGGTCCGGGCAGCGGAGCGGATCCCGGCGCGGGCGGCAGCGCGGATGAGGCGACCGCAGCCGCCGCCACGGACACCACCGCCGGCACCGCCGAGATCCGCGTCGAGCACGTCTTCGTCGTGCACGGCACGGCAGGTGTCCCGCGGCTGATGCCCAACAACACAAATCCCCGGGTGCAATGGTCACCCTGGCATCACGCCTGGGCGTCCGCCGTCGTCGACCGCGCAGCCCTGGACGCGCGCGCGCCAGGTCCGGACGACGCCGCCCAACTGCTGCTGACCTCGGGCACCTCGGGCCGGCCCAAGGGTGTGATCCATACGCACCGGCGGCTCTCCCGGGCTGCCCTGATGGCAGCGCGCCAGCTGGGCCTGAACGCCACCGATTCCATCTATATCCCGTCGCCGCTGGCGCATCAGACGGGATTCCTCTACGGAATGTGGCTGTCGTTCACTCTGGGCGTCCCGCAGATCCTGCAAAGCGTCTGGGATGCTCCCCGGGCGTTGGAAATTCTGCATGACTGGGAAGCAACATTCGTGCAGGCCGCGACGCCCTTTTTGACCGACTTGCTGCAGGCAGTGGAAGACGGCGGGACCCGGCCGGAACGCCTGCGTGTCTTCGTGGTGACGGGCGCGGCCGTGCCCCGGGCGCTGGCCGAACGCGCCACGCGCGTGCTTGGTACGGCAGTGTGCGGGGCTTTTGGCACCACCGAGACGGGGCTCGGCGCGCTCACCTCACCGGCGGACCCGCCGTCGAAGGCGTGGGGTACCGACGGCAGGGCACTGACCGGGGTGCAGTTGCGGATTGTCGACGACGACGGGCTGCGGCTGCCGCCGGAGGCGGAGGGGAATCTGGAACTGACCGGCCCGACGGTCTTCGACGGTTACCTGGACCGGCCCGACCTGGCCGCGGAGACGTTTAGCTCCGACGGCTGGTACCGCACCGGAGATCTGGCCACCATCGACGATGAAGGCTACCTGCGCATCACCGGCCGCGTGCGGGACATCATTAACCGCGGCGGGGAGAAACTTCCGGTCGCAGAGCTCGAACAACTCCTGCACACCCACCCCGCCATTGCCGACGTGGCCATCGTTGCCATGCCTGATGCCCGGCTTGGCGAGCGCGCCTGCGCCTTCGTCCGGCTGGCACCCGCGGCGGAACTGAGCTTCAGCGGGCTGCAGCGGTTCCTGCAGCACAGCGGCGTGAGCAAACACTACTGGCCCGAACGGCTCGAACCAATAGACGAGATCCCGCGCAACCCGGTGGGCAAAATCCAAAAATTCGTGCTGCGTGAGCGCGCCGCGAACTTGGTCCCGCAGACGCACACGAAAAGAAAGGCCAGCGGAAAATGACGGTACGGCAGGCTTCCACCTTGGACGGGCGCGGCAGCGCCGTGCCGCAGGAACTCTACGACAGCCTCCTGGCGGAGGTCACGGACTGGGTCGAGGGGCCCGCCGAGGCGTGGGCCGAAAGGATCGAGGCCAGTGGGACGGTGGAACCGGCCCTGCGCGCCGAGCTGAAGAGCAAGGGCTTCCTGGGCCTGGCGGCGCCCGTGGAACTGGGCGGACGCGGTCTGAGCTTCACGCAGTGGATGGGTCTGATGGAGGTCTTCTCCCGGTCCCACGCCTCCATCCGGATGATCGTCCATGTGGTCAACGGCACGTGGCGGTCCATGAACCCGCACGCCAGCGCCGAGCAGCGGGAAAAGTTCATCATCCCCTCCGTCGCCGGAGACATCACCGTGGCCTTTACCCTGACCGAACCGGATAACGGAACAGGCGCGGACATCAGCTGCTCCGTCCGCCGGGACGGGGACTTTTACTACCTCACCGGGACAAAGCATCTGATCACGTTCGGCGTGAACTGTGACTATTGGCTGCTTTTCGCCCGGCTGGCCGGGAGCAGCGGCTCGGAAGGTACCGTGGCTCTGCTGGTGGACCGCGACGCTGCCGGCGCCACGGTGCAGGACACCTCCAACACCATGGGCGTTCGGGGCACCGATCACGCCCGGCTCACGTTCCGCGATACCCCCGTCCCGGTGTCCCAACGCCTCGGTGCCGAGGGTGACGGCCTGACGATTGCCTTGGGCGGATTTCTCACACCGAGCCGGATCTCCGTGGCGATGAGCTGCGTCGGGCTGGCCGAGCGCGCCCAGCAGCTCGCCGTCGGCTATGCCCAGCATCGGGTTACCTTCGGGAAGCCGATCGCACAGCGCCAGGCCATCGCGTTCCTACTCGCCGAAAACGCTGCGGACATCGAGGCGGCCCGGGCCCTGGTCATGTACGCGGCTGCCCAGTGGGAAGCCGATTCCGATCGCGCCCCGGCCCTGTCCTCGATGGCTAAGCTGACCGCCGTCGACATGCTCACCCGGGTGACGGACAAGGCCCTGCAGGTTCACGGCGGGCTCGGCTACTGGAAATCGCAACCGATTGAACGGGTCTATCGGGACGCCCGGGCGCAGCGTTTTGAGGAGGGAACCAATGAGATCCAGAAGGCCGTGATCGCCAAAGACCTCCTCTCCCGGGCGGGCCACGGGGCGGCCCCGGACGCACCGGACCCTGCGGCACCGGACCCGGCCGCACCGATGGGCGCAGCCCACGACGCGGATTCGGGCCTGACCGGGGCAGCCCGGTGACCGCCGGCGGCGCGGCCGATGGTGCATCTAGCGATGCGGACGGTGCTGCAGTCGGTTCAGCCGGCAAATACGCCGGCAAGGTGGCACTGATCACCGGGTCCTCGCGCGGGATCGGCCGCGCGTTGGCCCTGCAGCTGGCTGCGGAAGGGGCCAGCGTGGTGATCAACTACCGGAAAAACGCCGATCTGGCCGAGGCCGTCGTTGCCGAAGCCAAGGCCGCCGGCGGGGACGGCATCGCGGTCCAGGCGGATGTCGAAAACCCCGACGACATCATCCGGCTCTTCGACGAGGTGGACGCTGCCTATGGGCGGCTGGATTTCTTCATCAACAACGCCGCAGCTTCGGCGTTCAAAAAGCTGCTGGACCTCAAGACCCACCACCTGGACCGTTCCTACGCCATGAACGTCCGGCCTTTTGTGCTCGGGGCGCAGGAGGCGGTCAAACTCATGGACCAAGGCGGCCGCATCGTGGCGGTCACCAGTTACGGCAGTCAACGAGGATTCGCCACCTACGCTGCCCTCGGATCCTACAAAGCAGCGGTGGAATCCTTCGTCCGCTACATGGCCGTGGAGTTTGCCGGCTACGGCATCAACGTCAACGGCGTCAACGGAGGCCTGATCGATTCGGACTCGCTGGAATACTTCTACAGCATGCCGGGCATGGCCCCGATGGAATCCGTACTCGCAACAATCCCGTTGGGACATCCCGGCACCGTGGCGGATATGGCCAATGCCATCGAATTCCTGCTCTCCCCCAATTCCAGTTACATCACCGGGCAGATCCTCGTGGTCGATGGCGGCATGACAGTAGCGTCCGCCCCTTACTACGGGCAGACCACTGATCCCATCAGCCTGCCCGAGCGGCCGAGACGGGATTAGTGGGAACTGCCGTCGTTGAGCACTGATGCACCGGAGCTCTGGTTTACTCAGCGCTGCTCCGATAAGCCGGGTGTAGGAAGATCCGAGTCGGAGCCGCGTCACTGCAATGTCGGACATGGCCTGGCCCCGGGCAAAACGTGAGATTCCGTTAAATTCGAACCGACGACCCCCGCTTTACAAGTATCGAGTTGCCACCCCTTGTCAACGCCCCGTAATGACCCATGTTCCCGGGAATATCATGGAACAATGATAGATACCAAATACTCTCCAGTTTGCGTTGATTCTGGAGAGTTTATGGCGAGTCGGTCATAATCCCATCAGGCCAACCAGAACGCACTCATGACCGAAAAAGCCGGCTAGCTATATGGAAGCCGTTTCGGAAAACGAACGGCCGACTTTGACTTAGCAAAGCTGGAAGTGGCAACAGGTCCACTGAGGCATCGGCGTTAGTCATAGAGCGTCTCCCCGGCTAGCGCCAATGCCTCAAACTATCTACTGCACCGCAACAACACCAAGGACGTTAAGAAGATCTGCGGCCACGACCACACCGATGGCCTTCTGATATCCCTTAATGCTCTCGTCGTATTTTGCGTCCAGCGGCATATCGGCCGATTCTGGCAGGTTGCCCGCTGATACAAGATACTTCATGGCCGTAGCGAACGGCCGAGTGAACCCTTTCATCTGCCGACCATCACGCCATACCATTACCCCGAACACCGAGTCTCGATCCAATGAACCACCGGTTTCCACAGCAGCTTCAAGAAGTTCTGCATATTCTTTCCGCCCATTCAAGATGAGTCGATCAAGCAAGAGCCTGTATGCATCGGCAGTCCAGCCGGAGGATCCGGCCGCAGCAATGGACTCCGCGGTGGGACGCACCCTCATGGGTGCCGGAGACAGTGCCGATACCTCAGAGAGCGGCTGATCTGCGGCCGAACTGCTGCCGAACTGCGTTAGCAGAGTCCGATGCATCAACAATAATTCCGCCACCGCGTCGGCAGCGAGATTCGAAACATCCAGCGTGATCAGTTGGTTGCGATCAGTCATAATTCCCCTTCAGAGTCAAGCCCCCGGCCAAGACGAATCCAAAGCTCAAGCCAGGGGGTTTTGCGTCCAGTCAAACACTGCACGTAAGTAGACTACATGTAGATGCAGATTAAGGCACTGTACAGACAAAACAAGTGCACGTACTTATCTAACTTCTTATTCGACCAAGATCCCGTCGACTCGTTTCCTGAGGCAACAAAGCGGTGCACCGCGGACTCCGCTGGCACTTCTCTAGACACGACAAGGGCGCCATCCGAACACGCGCCTGATGCCGATTTCGGCAACAGCTCGGGCACGAGCGCAGCTCTGCACCTGCCATTAACCATCCCTGAGGTCGTTTGTGGATGCACATTCCAATTCGAGCCCGAGCAGACGGGCAAGTTGGCCCGGAACGAATGCGGCATGACCGCTGGCTCTGACTCCGCACCCCACCTCCTGGAGAACTCTCCGTCTGCAGACGCTAGCTAGCATCTAGCACGCGGTCCACACTATGGTTGGGCTAGGCAGCAGGGCGGAGGCACACTCGAAATCGAGTCACATGAGAAGAAGTCCGCCGTTTGCTGGGCATTGCATCACCTACACGCGGCCCACCGCCGGGGACCAAACACTGAAGTGCAAATTGATGCTCGCTAAGGCGCCGGATGCGACCGAAATGCTGTATGAATGGACAGATGGAGAGAACCTGGTCGGAACTGGACAGTCATAACGTCGCTAAAGCCATAGAACTGTGGCATGAACTTGGCAACGAAGAATTCATTTCACGCACTAGATTCAAGGAATCAAAGCGGTACGTTGTGATAGATCAGGGGCAACTGATTTCAAGTAAACCTCTGCTCGCCATGGCGTTCCAACTTCAGTTTTCTTGCAGCAAGGATGGTCCTCCGAGCCTCACCGGAGGGGACCAAACAAGGTCGATTCTCAAACGTCTTAGGTATGACTTAATAGATCTCCGTACAGCTGACCAAAATCAACTCTTTGAGCCCGCAACTATCTCTATAGATCCCTCCACGAAGTTCTGGTGGGCCAATCAAACGGCAAACTTTGACACCGTATTCCAGGAAGGGACACTTTGGGCCCCGCGGAGCGATAGCCGTGGCAGGCAGGTCGATCATTGGAGAAATCTGGACAGCGCCAGCCCAGGAGACGTTGTTTTCCACTATGGCACCCCTGAAATTCGTGGCGTGAGCCGGGTTGAGACCATGCCAGGGTCCACGTACGCGCCCCATGGCTACGCTGAATCCGGGACAAAAACCGCTGGAAACCTGGTGCTTACAAAACCAATAAGCAGAGTTCAGGTTCATCGAGACCTAGCGCTTCGAACGCTGGCAAGCGACAAGTATGGGCCAGTCAATACTCTCGGAGGATTGCGAAACGGATACTTCTTTCCCCTGAATACTGAAGGAGCCCTCGCGTTATTAGGTCAGGCCGGTGTCAAAATCGTCACCGAAACAGCGTCCACCGATGTGCTCCATGACATAACGTCAGAGCCAGCATTTGAAGGCTTGAGCGACAAATCATCCATCGTGGCCGTGCGACGAGAGCAGCGCTTCCTCAGGGACCAACAGCTGAAGCGCCGCGGGAATGTTTGCTCGCTCTGTGGCGAGTCATTTCCAACAGCGTTCTTGGTCGCTGCACATATCAAACCGCGCTGGGCTTGTACCGAAGATGAACGCATGGACATTCACCATGTCTCGATGTTGGCCTGCCTTTTCGGCTGCGATGCCTTGTTCGAGCTCGGTTACATTGCCATCAATGATGACGGAAAAATCGAGCACGGCAGCCAAGGCTTTCAGCAAGTAGAACACAAGACGAAGTGCATCATAGGACTAACATGTTTGGCGTTCAATGACCAGTCGCGGGAGTACTACTCGTGGCATCGACAACACCATGCCAATAGTCAGAACAAATTGCACTGAGCGGTAGTTGACCGCCGCTAACCCACGTTCCTAGGGGTTTGGAAGGGGTCGGCCTAATGTCATCGGACCGAGTTGGTATTTGTGGATTGGAACTGATTTGGGGTCTTGCCGCGGCCCGAGGGATTGTGCTGAATGTGACGGTGCCTAGCCTTCGCTTGCCGATGTGTACAGGCAAAGGCCCGTACCCCACTTCCGTGTTCCAACCCTTGGCCGGAGAGGCGCTTCAAGTTCACCACCGCGGCGCGCAGTATCTACCAGTTGTGATTCCTCTGCTTTCCGCCATACTAGTCCGCAACTTGGGCGTCAATAGTCCACCGGGGTAGGCTAGCCTATCGACGCTTCGTAAGACAACAAAGGATTCCCATGACTCAGGGTGATGCTGCTACTCCAGTTCCCGCGCTACGCGTCCGTCAGTGGCTCGCCCAGTGGGATGAACTAACCTACGACCCAAAGCAGAACCAAGCTCGTCCAAAAGAGCACTTCTACCTCTTTTCACTTCCTGCATCGCAACTACGTGCCCTGGCCGGTATCTATCGCCGATCCACAGACGAAGGCGTCCCGCGTAAAGATGACTTGGGAATCCAAAGAAAACACGACCCTGAGCGAAGCGAGGAGATCCGCCGGTACGTAGAAGGCGGGTATCCCTGGTCTGGTCTCAGCGAAGCGAAAAGACAGAAACCCGAGAGCGACAGCCTAAAGAAGCCTGGTTGGCTACCAACTGCAGTCGTAGTGAACATCCTGAACGTCAATGACCAACGCTCAGGGAGAAGGCTCACTAGCTCTGAAGTAATCAAAGTCGAAGACGATCAGTTAACTAACTCTGCATTACTTCACCTACCTAAACTTGTCGATAATGAAAATCAAATGCCCCCGATCGAGGTCATCGATGGCCAGCATCGACTCTTCGCATTTGAAGACGACGACAAAGACGGTGACGAGTACTATCTCCCGGTAGTCGCATTCCATGGCCTTGATATCTCCTGGCAGGCCTACCTTTTCTGGACCATCAATATTAAGCCTAAGAAGATAAATCCATCGCTTGCATTCGACTTGTATCCACTGCTCCGAGAACAGTCATGGCTCGATAGTGGAGAAGTCGTTCAAGTTTACAGAGAAAGCAGGGCGCAGGAACTTACGGAGATCCTCTGGGCAAGTCCGGACAGCCCATGGTATCGCCGAATTAATATGCTGGGGGGCACACGAAAAGACAACGGTCCCGTTACTCAAGCAGCTTTCATCCGGAGCCTTACCTCGAGCATGATCAAGTCTTGGCGACCAACCAAAGGCCCCGCTGGCGGCATATTTGGCGGGACTCCAGATGCTGGGGACGGCCTCGCCTGGTCGCGTCTTCAGCAAGGGGCCTTCCTGCTAACTGCATGGCGCTTACTCGCAGAGAAGACCAGCTCAGCCAAGGAACCTTGGGCCGAACATCTGAGGGAGCAGGCAGGGCAACTCGATGTCGACGGCCATACTCCGAATCGTTTCACTGATCCAGCTTTCGCCGGAACCAACAGTCTCCTCGCAACAGATCAAGGCGTACGTGGTTTCCAGTCTGTCATCAATGATCTTTGTTACATCCGCCATCGCGAACTCCAATTGTCCTCATGGCGGGACCTTACCGACTTTTCTGATGTGTCACCGGAGAACGTCTCCCTGGCAGCAAAGTCACTCGAAAATGAGCCAGTCTTTGAGTTTCTGGGGCAAATCTGCGAGAGCCTCACCAGCTTTGACTGGAGATCTAGCAGCGCATTGGGCCTAACCGAGCAGGAACGACTCGTGAAAGCAGTGCTTCGAGGAAGCGGTGGGTACAGGGAACTCAGAAACCAGCTCGCATTCCATTTGCGCAATTCTCCCCATGCAGCAGTTGCTAGCGCTGCACATTATTTGGAGAGCTGACTGTGACAACGTCGGTACAAACGCCACTTTCGGCGGCCCAAAAACTATTGATGCAACATGCCGATCACAATCAAATAGTAAGTGCCCTATCCCGCATCAAAGTAACAACAGATGCTTCATGGTTATCAAACTCCAATCCATATTCAGCGGACGCACAAAAACAACTCAAATCAGATAACTTTGCAGTTCCGTCTAGCCAAGAGGACGCTTTTGCCGAGTATCTGGCAGCTGGAGCATTCGTTCACTGCGGAGATGCTTGGGGATATTTGGGCCGTGCCGTTGATGCGCTCGTTCGAGGAGATCTGGCCACGGCTGTGCATCTCACGTATTACGCTGAGCTTCGAGGCGCCATTTCACTTCTGGCGTCGGAAGGGATCTATGTCGGGAATGGCTACAACTGCGTAGTGACGGCCACTGGTCAAATTGAGGATGTTTCGAAAGAAGGCACCCACCTCGCAGTCTGGAAATTACTTGATGCATGGAACACGTCCGCTCGATCGAGCCAGGTAATGGGCAAGGTACTCCGCCCCGGTGGCGTTGAACTCGATTCATGGGTAAATGCGTTGCCTGGTGGTGCGCTTCGTCCCATCGTGGACGATCTACTTTCAAGCATCGCCTTCGATCTGCAGTCGTTCTCCGCTGACCGCACGCGACGAAACACCGCAAGCTACAATCCCACGCGGCTGGTTGCTGAGGACCTCTCCACTTCCGACATGTGCCGAGTAGTTTCTCATTTCTGGACAACTCTCGAACCGGATGTCCGCGGCGGCTTTCCAGTGCTCGATCATGCACTGCTGCGGCGAATACTGACCAGTAATTTTAGTTCCATAAATGAAGTTCACGACGCAGCCGGCCAACCAACCGGGCAGATCGATTGGTCTGGCTGGGAGCCATGGCTAAAAATGGCCACTCCGACACAAAGTGTCTCGACGGCTCTCTATGAACAACTCAAAACGGATCCCACTGCAACACAGATCGATGAGACTCTGGCTGCGGCCTTCCGAAATGACGCAGCGTCCACCGCTCCGGGTGATTTCATCGAATCTATGTTTGCGCGAACCACGGTGCTCTTGCGTCTATCTACCGGAATGTGCATTCGGCTCCTCGAGGACTCTGGAATCGACATGGACGCAATCGAACCCTGGATTGATAGCCTTGGTCTGTCCCGCGGCCTATGGTCACCTAGTGAAGTTCCTGAGTCAAAACTTGATCTATGGGTTGACACGGAAATCGCACTCGAATTACTTGACACCGTTACGAACTCTGATGCTCACGGTGTCATCGATCAACTTAGAGCCCACACGGTTATTCTCGGGCAAACGGAGCGTGTAGTGGCATGGAGTTTTGCTTGATTGAGTCGCTCTTAAACAGTAAGTATTCTGGAGTTTCTGCGTGAAATACATGGGAAGCAAGAGCGTATTGCTCCGCGGAGAGCTCGGCACACTGCTACTGCAGGAGGCTCAGAATTCAACCCGGTTTATAGACTTATTTTCTGGTTCCGGCTCCGTCGGTCATTACATAGCCGAGAACACCGCCTTGCCGGTGGTGAGCGTAGACCTTCAACACTATTCCAGCGTGTTGGCTGGCTGCATCACTGAGCGAGACGCCAAGCTTAGCCAGTCAGACGTCGTAACGTCATGGACAGGTGCAGTTCACCGCTCACTAATTGACGACCCACTCTACGAACAGCTCCAAGAACCAATCGCACGCCTCGGAAAAGCAACAGTCATGAGAGCAAGGAAAAAGTCGTCTCGATTTACTGAAGAGCATTTCATCACGCGTGACTATGGCGGACACTATTTTTCGCCACAGCAGGCCTATATTCTTGACTTGCTCTACTCATCTCTACCTTCAGTAGCAGACCAGCGAAAGATTGGACTTGCAGCAATCCTTCACGCGGCAAGCGTATGTGCTGCAGCTCCTGGTCATACAGCTCAGCCATTTCAACCGACCAAAAAGCTGCTGCCATACATCAAGAATTCTTGGACGCGAGACGTCATTGCAATTTGTCAGAAGCAAGTCGAAACGCTTGCGAACCGACATGCAACGAAAATAGGCAAAGCTATAGTAGCTGACGCTATCAGCGTCGCAGAAAGTCTGGAACCGGGAGACCTCGTGTTCTGCGACCCTCCCTACTCGGCGGTTCAGTACAGCCGGTTCTATCATGTACTTGAAGGAATTGCACTCGGCGGGTGGCCCGAAGTGTCGGGTGCAGGTCGGGCTCCAGCACGTGTCCTCCGAGAAACGTCAGACTTCAGCATGAAAAGTCAGGCAACAGAAGCAATGACCGAACTTCTCGAGACACTGCGCACATCCTCATGCCGGGTGATCATCACTTTTCCGGATGCCGACGCAAGCAATGGCCTCAGCGCTCGTGACATCATTCACATTGCGCAAGAGAAGTGGCATGTTTACGACAAGTATGTAGATTCAGTCCACAGTACACTCGGTGGCTCATCCAGCGCTGGCGGCCGCGGTGGCCGCCGTGCCCTCCAAGAGGTGGTCCTCCTTCTAATACCGAAGGATGATGCGTCTCTTTGCGTGCCCGAGCCCCAGCCCAGCAATTACACTGAGGACGGTTCCTCGCTAGCCTCAGACGGCTTGCTTACCGAGGCTCTCGACTTGGTGTCCACAGCAACCTCTGCTGAGCTGTCGTAGTGTCCCTAGCCGACATGACTTTTGTATGAATCTGGAGAATCGCGAAAGAGTCGCATCATTGCACAAATACTTCCTCAACAGTTCAAGGATGAAGACTCACTATGATGCGCGCGCCGTGGAGCATGGCGTTGCTGCTTATCCCGGAGACAGCGATTGGTCAGACCAGTGGATATACCTCTCCCTGTGGTATTCAACTCTATTTGTTGTGGCGGAGGGCTGGCAGGAACTTGGGCTCGTGGATGACGAGATTGGGCAATTCCTGGATCATGAAGAAAACCTTTCCTCGCTGCGCAAATTCAGAAACGGAGTGTTTCATTTCCAACCGAAGTACCACGATGATCGGTTGGTAGACTTCATCTCACTAGGAGCTCAATCTGCTGTATGGGTTCGCGGCCTCCACTCAGCACTCGGCCGATCACTGTTGGCAAGAATGCAAGACTTGTCAATGGCGGAAGAGTGAACCCACAACTCCAGAAACTGTTTCGCCGCTGGCCCAAGCAATCGAGACCGTTGGCCCGTGTTTTCCATGATGGTCGGGTTGCCGGCTCTGCGGGGATTTGATTCCCTGCCGAGCCGGTTCTCTGGTTTTGGGCGTGAGTGTAGGCCCTGGTTTCGATGGGTGAGCGTCGGCTTTCACGTCTCCGAGATGCACCTGGAAATCAACGCTGCCGAGCACCACCATAACCGACCGACCGACCGAGCGAAGTGACGCCAAACCATGTCCGCCCCTCCGATTGGCAGATACACTTCGTCAAAGTCGGCGATCTCAACGGCACGGCCGTCGCGAACAAAATCTACCGGGACGGCGCCTCCCTGGCAGCACAAATCAAGCGGCAGGAATCGTTCGACAATTGACACCTGCACCTGACCAATAGTCAGCTGTCTAGCTTGGGAACCAAGCATGATGGGATCCCAACTTAATTCACACAGACGACCCAGTAGAAAGGGATGTCGATTTTGCCTACATTCTTCGAGAAATCTCGCTACACTCTGTGGTTTTCAAAGACAAAAGAATACGATCGATTGCAATTAGAGATCGTTCAATGCAATGAGTGTTATTGCACAGCAAGTCACCTTGAAAGGCCAACCCATTCACGGGGCGGCAACCTCAGTCCTAGCTGATTTCCTCCACCTACGCGAGCGAAATGATGATTGCCCCGTGAGTCTCAACTGCATGCCCTAGATCAACTTCAATACCGCGCCGTCTGCAAATGTTCTCCTAGATACCCCACGTAGACACGTCCGTCGGATGAAACATTGTCGTACACGTACATTCGTGGAGCACCCGCGCGCCCGTTCAGAAGTGCCACGTGTGTCGTCATCATTAGTCGTCCAGTCGAATGGACAGTTGCGGGAACTGTCACAGTCCGTTGAGCAATCATTCCTGGATTATTCTGCACTGTGTCGCTCTCCGTTGACCGAAAGCCCAAGAGTCGGCAACGCCCACTGTGACCGCCATCATTGATATAGCTATAGATGCCCCCGCCAGTCCAGCTGCCGTCTGACGTCAACGCCGCGTAATCCTGCAACGACGCCAGGGCGTCCCAAGCTTTGTGCACAGCAACGGTCATGTTGGGGTGTTCATCCAAGGCTCGAGCGGTTTCAGCATCGCCGACGAACGAGAGGCGATCAAAATCTTCGAGCCGATCCACAAGGTCATCAAAGCTCTCTGGGTAGATGGTTCTCTCGTCATCTGTAAGTGGCGCATATGCCTCGGCAACAGCCGTAAGACCAATGAGCCTGCGGCGAAGAACCTCTACGGTATCTTGAGATTCATCTGCACGAGCAGCCACCTCTGAAGTCTCCAGCTCCATGATCTCGATCGTTTCTCTAAGATCATCAAGCTGTGTCATCAGCCCGATAGCCTGCTCTAGCGCATCAAGCGCGTCCTTCTTCTGGCGTTCGAGTTCCGCTGCGAGGCGATCGTTGAGCTGCAGGGCAAGGTCAATGTCGCGCTCCTCAGCAACGGTCTTCGTTTCCTCGCGAAGCTCTTCGATTCCTTGCAGTGGCTGGTAGCGCTGGCTACGAAGGAGTCCGTAGTCGACATCGCGCAGAATTAGCGGTAGCCGCAGGTCGGCCAGTCTTTTGACCTCCGCATTCCGAAGCATCCGGGCAATCTTCTTGAGCGGGGTTTCCCTGATCTTCCGAGCGCTCAGAACACGATGACGGAATGCATCCGCAGGAATGCCAAGCTTGACGCCCGGCTGAAATGTTCTGAGGCTGCCCGGACCTATGGACAGAGCAGCCCCCGCTGCCGTGTTAAATTCCTTCAGCTGCTCAGGATCGATTACGTAGCTGGTTGCCATCCCGTCGAGGCCGCGAGTCAGGTCGGCAACGACAGTGACCCACTGTGCGGACTCGATTCCAAGAGGCGGCGAGGAAACCAAAGATGAACCAATCCGTTGGTCATCGGCCAGTATGGTAACCAACTCTTGAACATGCTTTACGGTTCGGACTACAAGGGGAGCTGCGAACGGATGAGCTGCACCGTCATTCGTTTCAAGGTCTGCTATCAAAGCCCTGATGACACGCGGGGTGCCGGACTCTTGAACTTCAGTGACCTCTTCGCCGAGTCTATTCGTGTAGCGGAGAACGGGAGCATCTATATCTACCCAGATCCGTGCTTGGTCGCGACCCTGAATGACCGTAATTGACGTCACAGCGATACGCTCTGGTTGCCGATCTCCAGTGAACCAGATGGGTTCGTCCCAATGCTCCCGCAGCTGCCAGCGCCTGCTCGCAACGACCTCATTGGACCAATCGATGCGCGATATCTCCTGGTTATCATGAATCGTCGTCCCAGGTAGGAGCGGGACGGTGATCTGCTTGCTCTCCAACCATGAGGCCACAACTTTGTCGACGTCCGCAATTAACGTTGAGGACGACGGAACACTCAAAATTGATCGATAGGAAATTGGCATGCTTTCCCCCAGCTAGTCATTGCAGCGTTTATTGCTATCAATTGATAGCGATTGTCATTTGAGAATACCTTGCGGACCGAGGCCTACGGCCCCTCTGCCAGCTCTGTTAACCCGTGGCCTTTCGACGCCAGATACATGACTTGGACTTCGTTTAGGAAATTGTCGGCGACACAGATAGTGTCCGTTGAGACCATCGAGGGGGTACCTTGTCGGCTTGTGAGCTGGGCACACCACTGCACAACTACACAATCGGGAATCCTCTCAAAGACTTAAGGCTGTCTCACGACTCCCGTCGCAGAGCATGGCAGACGCCATGACTCGACCGAAGCAATCGGAGCCCTTGACTCGCTGTACCGGCACCTTCCAAAGTAGACGGCACATGGTTGTCACCAGGAAAGTCTGTCCAGCGTGGTATGTCCCAATTATTAGGGCCTGCTCACCGGTGTAGGGTTGTTTGGACAATAGACTGGCAAGAGAACATTTGGGGACATGGCTAATGAACTGACGGGCTTGTTGTATTCAATCCTGAGAGTCGGCGCAACGGTCTCCGGCCTTGCAGGACCAGCCCCAGTGAAAATCCTTTCCGTTGACCGCCTCACAGACGACTCGGCTTCTGTGGCGTATCGGATGGAGAACGGCGACTTGGCTGAGAAGATCGTGTTCTCAGACGCCTTGCCACATTTGCAGCCCACGTCAGTCGGGGGCGCTTTTTCGTTTGATGCCACTCCAGAAGCTTTCCTCCTTGCCGCGGAGGCACGACGGATGAAGCTGGCACACTTGTTTGACCCGCTCGCCGCCTTGGGTACATCCAATGTGAACCCATTGCCGCATCAACTCCAAGCGGTCTATGGGGAGATGCTACCTCGTCAACCCCTCCGGTACGTGCTTGCGGACGATCCTGGCGCCGGCAAGACCGTCATGGCCGGGTTACTCATCAAGGAACTACTTCTGCGCGGAGACGCTGCAAACGTTCTCGTTGTATCGCCGGGTGTCCTAGTTGATCAGTGGGACGAGGAGATGCGGGAGAAGTTTGGGCTCGAATTCGAAGTCCTTACCCGCGACAGAATTCTCGGTCAAGTAAACCCATTCTCTCGTGGCGGGCTGTGGCTAGCGAGGCTTGACATGCTGGCTCGAAATAGCGAGGGAATTCTCGACAAGGCTTGTGGCCTCGACTGGGACCTCATCGTCTTTGACGAGGCACACAAATTGTCTGCCACAGCATTCGGGTCCCAGGTAAAGAAAACCAGGCGTTACCAGATGGCAGAAGAGCTCGGAAGGCACACACGGAACCTCTTGCTGATGACGGCAACGCCGCATTCCGGTAAGGAGGCCCAGTTCCAGCTATTCATGGCTCTTCTCGACTCCGATCGATTCGAAGGCGTCGCTCGCGAAGGTACGAGCAAGACCGATGTTTCTGACCTGATGAGGCGTCTTGTCAAGGAAGAACTTCTAACATTCGAAGGCACTAGGCTCTTCCCTGAACGTTTTGCATACACAGTCCAGTACGAACTCAGCCAGGCTGAAAAGGACCTGTACACCTCAGTTACCAACTATGTGCGGGATCAGATGAACCGTGCAGACAGCATGGAGGGTGACAGGCGGCGAAAGATCGCCGTGGGATTCGCTCTGACCACACTTCAAAGGCGACTGGCCTCGTCGCCAGCAGCCATCCATCGCTCTTTGGAACGACGAAGGACTCGGCTTACAAGCGAGCTCCAAGACAGCCACCTTTCGCCTTCCGACTTGTACAACGACATTGAAGTCCCTGAAGACGACGCGGACATCGAAGACCTTACGGATGCCGAGCGTGAGGCATTAGAAGACAAAACGGTTTCGGATGCAACCACTGCTAGAACACCGGAAGAGCTCAAAGCGGAAATCATCATACTGGATTGTCTTCTAGTAAAATCGCTTGCAGTCAAGACAAGCACTTCCTACGCTAAGTGGGATGCACTTCGAGACACCCTAGAGGACAGCAGTGAAATGCGTGACGCCATAGGGTCCCGCCGTAAGGTTATTATTTTCACCGAGCACAAAGACACCCTCGACGACCTCGTAGCGAGGCTCATCAATCACCTCGGACGGGAAGATGCTGTCGTCACCATCCACGGCGGTACACGGCGCGAGGATCGAAAAAAGGCGAAAGAAACTTTTGAACAGGACGAAAAGTGTATTTTCCTCGTGGCGACGGATGCTGCCGGCGAAGGTGTCAATCTTCATAAGAACGCACATCTAGTTCTCAACTACGACTTGCCTTGGAATCCGAATCGCATAGAGCAGCGATTCGGACGGGTCCACCGCATCGGACAACTAAACGTATGCCATATGTGGTCCCTTGTGGCCAAGGACACCCGTGAAGGAAACGTCTACACGAGGCTCTTGGAAAAAATGGGTGAACAACGCTCCGCACTCGGAGGGCGAGTTTACGATGTGCTGGGAAGCTTGTTCGAGGGTAATAGTCTGCGCGACCTTATGATTCAAGCTGTCCGCGAAGAAAACACGCCCGAAAGGCAGAGGTATCTCACCGAGGTAGTAGACGCGAAGATCGCCGACGGGGTTGCCGACCTACTTGAGGCCAATCAACTTGTGTCCTCAAACCTTGCGAAGTCTACGGTTGAGGAAGTACGCCGACAAATGGACCGTGCTGAGGCGGCGCGTCTGCAGCCGCACCACGTGGAGGCATTCTTCCACAAGGCATTCAAAGATCTCGGCGGAAACCTCCGTATTCGCGAGAACCATCGTTACGAAATCAAGACGGTTCCTGCCGATGTCAGGGAGCAAAACAGACTCACAGGCTCCGGGGCCCCGGTGGTGAACGCCTATCATCGCGTCGCATTCGACCCGCAGTACGTGCGAGTGGCAGGTAACGCCCATGTCGCCACGCTACTTCACCCTGGACACCCGCTCATGGCAGCAACAATGGATGTAATCACGGACCATTACCGTGACGCCCTGCGCCGAGGCGCCATTCTCGTTGATCGGGCCGCCCTGGCCACAACACCGTACGTTGTTTGCCTCCTCGAACATGACGTCACAGACGGACGAACTGGAAAGGACGGCCAGCCATTAGTAGTTTCCCGACGTGCTCAATATGTGAGAGTCGATGCGGACAGTACTATTTCCGCGCTCACACAAAGCCCAATACCTAATCTGGATGCGGCGAGTGAAGAGGAAAGTTCGACCGGCCAAGAAATACTCACGGAACCTTGGTGTCAGTCTCTCGATCTCGATACTCGCGTCGTTCGATACGCCTCCCAGACAGTGGCTCGGGAACACGCGGAAGTGGTTTTGGCGCGCACAGTAGAACGTGTCACGAAGACGGAACGACTAGTACGGGATCGTCTCACTAAGGAGATCAACTACTGGGACCAGCGCGCCTTCGAACTCGCTGAGCATGAGCGTGCGGGAAAGCGAACCCGTCTCCCTGCATCCCAGCTCCGCCAGCGCGCCGAAGCTCTGTCGAGACGCCTCGAGCGTAGGCTCAAAGAACTCGAAAAGGAGCGAGACGTCTCGGCACGCCCACCCCGAATCACCGGGGCGTGTCTAGTTATTACTCAGGGTTGGTTAGATGCTCTAGAGGACCCGGATGCCGCAACTTATCGAGCGAAGGAAACCATCCGTATTGAACGTCTAGCCGTAGATGCCGTGCTCCGAGTGGAAGATTCCCTCGGGCATTCCTGCACGGAAATGCCGCATAATAATCCTGGCTACGACATCGAATCAGGGACTCCTGACGGACTCGACTTTATAGAAGTCAAAGGACGATTCCATGGGGGGACTACCTTCGTATTGACCAGGCAGGAAGCTGTCACCGCCCTAAACAAGGGTATTCACAGCGTCCTCGCACTCGTACGGGTAAACTCCGACGACAGCACCGCCGTTGGATACATACGCAACCCAATCACTTCATCAATAGATCCCCGAGCTGCCCGCGTCGAATTCGACTGGGACCCGTTTTGGAACAATGCCGAGAAGATGGAGCCATAGTGGCAGAGACCAGTCGTAAGAGAAAGCTAATCGAAGTTGCGCTGCCTCTCGAAGAGATAAACGCAGCTTGCAAGGCCGACAAAGACCGCAAGACGGGCACAATTCGCAACATGCACAAATGGTTCGCGCCGATGCCATTGCCGGCCTGGCGAGCGCTACTTTTCGCGGCCCTTATCGACGACCCGGAACATGACAATCGTCGCGTATATCTCCTTGATTTGATTAAGCGCCTTGTCGTCAACGGTGCCGATCTCCCGGACGACGACACCCTCGAAGAAGCCCAAAAAATCATCAGTCAACAATTCCCTGACGGCACACCGACGGTCATGGATCCTTTTTGTGGTGGCGGCTCTACATTGGTTGAAGCACAGCGGCTCGGATTGAAGTCAGAAGGATCAGACCTCAATCCCGTTCCAGTGCTTATCAGCCGAACCCTGACTCAGTTACTACCCGCGGTCAAGGGCATCCAGCCTTGTCATCCGCTCGGACGAGCCGAAGTAGTTGAAAATGTCTCGACAAAGCAACAACGTCTCTTCGCCGATACGGCAGGCCCCTTCAGCGGTCTCGATGGCTTGGTCCGTGACGTCGAGTACCACGCTGAACGAATCCGCCAAGCCGCGATTGAGCGACTTAGGGCTGTGTTCCCTCCTACACAGGGAGAAACGCCAGTTGCCTGGTTGTGGGCACGGACTGTTCCCTGTACCAACCCCGCTTGCGGCATCGAGACTATTCTCACCACAACATGGTGGCTCTCGAAAAAGAAGGGCGACTTAGTGTGGCTCGAGCCCTCAACCCGCCATGGCAAAGTCATTCTCGAAGTCAAACAGGCCAGTCAATCCGGCGGGCCCCAAGATCCGCCCAAGCTCGGAAGAGGTGCTTCGTTCGCATGTGTTTCATGTGCCCAGCTCGTCACTGAAGCTGACGTACGTGGCCTGGCCGAGAGTGGCAGGATGGGACTACGAATAGTTGCGGTTGCGACTGAAGTAGATGGGCACCGAAAGTACCGGATTCCCAGCCCCGAAGAGGAGCTAGCAGCCGCGGATGTACAAGTCCCCGATATAGTTTCGAATATTAGTCTTGGTCCTGCGAACCAGTATGTTGCACCACCGCGATATGGGCTTACGGAGTTCAAAGATCTATACACGCCTCGTCAATTACTCACGATTTCTACCTTTGCTCAGCTTGTAGCCGACACAGCGGAGCTAGTCCGCAAAGAAGGCGGTAGCGAAGACTGGTCCAAGGCGGTAACTACAGTGCTGGGATTGGCCGTAGGTCAATTGGCACGCTTCGGGTCTAGCCTCTGTCAGTGGAGACTCCGCGCTGCCGCAAACTCAAAGGCAGAGGCAGCCTTTAGCCGGGCAGACCTTCCGATGATGTGGGATTTTGCTGAGACCTATTTTGATGGGGGATCAGTGGGCGATTGGACACAGATCTGTAAATCCGTTACGCGAGCTTTCCCTTATGTCGCGGAAGGTTCCGGCACAGTCGTTCGCCGTGACGCTCGAGAAGCCAGCGGAACAGGTATGGCTTTGGTAGCTACTGACCCTCCCTATTTTGATGCAATTGGTTATGCAGATCTGTCCGATTTCTTCTACATGTGGCATCGTATTGCTTTCCGTGCGGTACACCCAGATTTGTACCACACAATTGCCGCGCCCAAGGCTGGCGAGTTAACAGCATTCCCCTGGCGTAACGGTGGGACGAAGGAAACCGCCCAGGCCTATTTCATCGAGGGTTTTACGGAAACCTTCAAGAGCCTGCAAAAGGCCGCAGCTGATGAATTGCCGATACTGGTCGTCTACGCCTCCAAAGAACAGAAGGGAGGTCGCGAAGAGGAAACTCGCTGGTCCTCCATCCTTACAGCAATGATCAACGCCGGGCTTGAAATCACGGGCACATGGCCCGTCCACGGAACTGGCAGTACTCGAATGCGCGGTATCGGGTCAAATGCGGTTGCAACATACATTGTAATGATTTGCCGCCCCCGTTCGGGCTCGGCCAGTTCGTGCACCCTGGCCGACTTTAACAGAGCTCTTCGACGCGAGCTCGGGCCCTCAGTCCGTGATCTCCAAGCCGCCTCAATTCTCCCGGTCGACTTGGCCCAAGCAGCAATAGGGCCAGGGATGCAGGTGTACTCACGGTACAGAGCAGTGCTCGACCAGTCAGGAGAAAACGTTCCGGTGGATAAGGCTCTTCGCCTGATCAACGCTGCTCTGTCGGAAGTCTTGGATGAGCAAGAAGGTGAATTGGATCCAGAATCTAGGTTCGCCGTGCGCTGGTGGGAATCGTATGGATGGGAACCCGCATCGTTTGGTGAGGCAGACAAGACGGCGCGTCCTCTCGGTATCGGAGTTGACGACGTTGCCCGGGCACAAGTCATCTCCAGCCAAGGAAACAAGGTGCAACTGCTCGGCGCCAACGACCTTGACGAAGGCTGGGTCCCGTCATCGGATATCTGTCCTACTGCCTGGGAAGCGGTCCATCATCTTGCCCACCGGCTGATCGACCGGGGCGGCGAGTTGGAGGCCTCCCAACTCATGTCTGTACTTGGAAATCTACAGGATCCCGCGATGGCGCTCGTTTATCGACTGCACGACATTGCCGCCAAGAAGGGCCGCACTTCGGATCAGGAGCGCTACAACGCACTGATCAACTCTTGGGCCGAATTGGTCAAGCTAGCCTCTACACTGTCTGCTCCAACCGAAGGGTTGTTCTAAAAATGGCACCTACAAACAAAGAACGAGTAGGACGAGTTCTTGACCTTGTGGCTGAGGGTCTTGGCCCATGGATGATTGGTCTATTGGAAAGTAAGTGCGGGCCCGACTGGGCAGACCAGGTGGGCCGTACACCGGGGCTATCGGGTCGAGACGCGACACCAAATTCGACAGACCCTGCATACCTTTTCTGGGTCTTTGATAAGCAGTGGCACCCTTTGTTCAAGGATCATGCCAGCTTTGAAGAGAAGCGCGCGATTTCAGTTCTCTGGGACGCACGTAAGGAATGGGCGCATGGAGCAAAGATTTCTTCCGAGAGAACTGAGCGAGTACTGATGGATGGTGAGCATCTATTGCGAGCCATAGGTGCTGTCAATCAGGCCGATGCGGTCGATGAAATGCGTCGTGACTTCCGACGGATAATGTTCGAGGAAGATCAGAAGCGCCTCCAACGTGCGACAGAAAAGTCACTTTCGGTCCAAGTCGATTCCACCGGACTCCCTGCTTGGCGAGATGTTGTGGAGCCCCACGACGACGTGGCACGTGGATCGTTCCAGCTGGCACAATTCGCGGCCGACTTAAGGCAGGTTCACCAAGGGGTCGCTGGACCCGAATATGGTGACCCTACAGAATTCTTCGGCCGTACTTATCTGACTCGTGGTCTTCGGTATCTTCTGGAGCAAGCAGTTCAGCGACTCAATGGAGTCGGCGGTGAACCTGTAATTGATTTGATGACTACATTCGGTGGAGGGAAGACTCATTCGCTACTCGCGGTATATCATGCCGCGTCCGGTACGCCCGTAGATAAATTGCCCGGAATGCGGGAGGTTCTTGACAATCTCGGCCTCACGGAGCTTCCAAGCAAGGTAAATCGTGCTGTTCTGGTTGGCAACGACCTATCCGTGCTGGGTTCCACCAAGTCTGATGGCACTGTAGTGAACACCATGTGGGGGGAACTCGCATGGCAGCTTGGTGGTCGTGAGGGATTCGAGATGGTCGCGCGATACGACGAGAGTTCTGCTCCCCCACCGACTAGCGATCTTGCCGCCCTATTCGAAAAGTACGGCCCCTGCATCATCCTCATCGACGAATGGGTAGCATATTTGCGGCAGCTGTGGTCAAGAGCTGACTCACTCCCGGCCGGTACATTCGACACCCATATGACATTCGTGCAATCGCTAACCGAGGCAACCAAGGCTGTCAATAACGCGCTCCTCGTTGTCTCACTACCCGCCTCCGACGTCGTACGCGATATGAAGCAGTCGGATATTTTGATCGAAAACGAACATGAAATTGGCGGGACAGCTGGTCTCGAAGCCCTCCGCCACCTTCGCTCGGTGATTCACCGGCTAGAGACCGCATGGCAGCCCGCGACATCGGAAGAGTCGTTCGAAATCGTTCGACGCCGAATCTTCAAGCCATTTGGAAGTTCTGAAACCGCTTCTCGCGAACTGGTTGTCGGAAAATTCCTGGAACACTACCGAACACACGCGGCGGATCTGCCGAATGAAGTGATGCAACCCGGGTATCGCTCTACGATGAAGGCGGCCTACCCAGTCCACCCGGAGGTCTTTGACCGCCTTTATCAGGACTGGTCTACATTGGAGCGCTTCCAACGGACCCGTGGAGTTTTGCGACTCATGGCTACTGTCGTACACGCTTTGTGGACGAGCGGTGACCGATCACCTCTCATCCTTCCATCGTCTATCCCCCTGGACAACCAGAAGGTCTTCGAGGAAATTACCAATCACCTCGACGACATGTGGAAACCCATAGTAGATGCAGATATCGCTGGCGACTCGTCGGCCGCAAACACCATCGACAACGAAATCAAGATCCTCGGGCGCTCCATGGCTGCGAAGCGCGCCGCCCGGTGTGTATTTCTCGGTACGGCGCCGATGGCAAACCGCCGGGAACGCAACGGCTCGGCAGCGACTATCAGAGGCATCGAACAAAAACGGGTTGTCCTTGGAGCCACCTACCCGGGTGACAACCCTGCACACCTTGCTGATGCATTGCGGCGTCTTGGGGACTACGGAAAGTATATGAATCGGGACCACGACCGATACTGGCTTAGCCTCCAACAAACCGTGTCGCAGATCGTTCAGGAGCGCGCCGACGGCTACCACGAGGATCAGGTTTTCGATGAGTTGGCTTCTGTCATTAGGCAGGAAACAGACAAAGGTCTATTCCAACGTATCCATAGGTTCCCTGCAGGCAGTGTTGATGTAGAGGATGACCCGGGCATCGGCTTGGTGATATTCGGTCCTGATCGGGCGTTCTCAAAGAGAGCCAAGTCCGAAGCCGAGGTAGCGGCGCTGGAGTTCTTGACTAGAAGAGGAACCAACGCTCGTATTCACAAAAATAGCCTCGTATTCCTTGCCCCGGAAGTCGACAGAGTGGACGTCATGCTCAATGCGGTACGAGACCGTTTGGCGTGGGAGTACATTCTGGACAATAAGGACTCGCTTAATCTCGACCAGCACAACGTCAAGCTAGCAACTTCACGAGTAAGGCAAGCCGGCCAAACTGTTGCTGAGTCAATTCGTGAAGCGTACAAGTGGATATTGGTTCCGCATCAGCAGCCTGGTGCTGCAGTCATTGAGCTCGAAGCAATGCATATGAACGGAGACGGGTCACTTGCTGCCCGGGTGACAAAGAAGGCTGACGCAAGCGAGTTCGTAGTCCGCAACTACTCTGCGGCACTCCTTCGCATGGAGATCAATAAGCTCCGACTATGGAGTGACCAACCATATATTCCTGTTGACACAATGGCTGGCTACTTCACCCAGTATGTATACATGCCCAAGGTCGTCAATCCACAGGTCGTGATACAGGCGGTATGGCGACTAGACGAAATCCTGCACGCGGACATTGACGGGTTCGCCTACGCGGACGCTTATGAAAACGGTCGCTTCTTGGGACTGACTCTTAGCTCTCCCACCGACGTCCGGCCGAAGGGACTCATCGTTGACCCCGCAGTCGCCCGCAAACAATTTGCCGCTGATCTTGCAGCTGCGAAGAAGGCGGAAGACGAGTCTGGCAACGGCACGCCCGCAGGGCGGCCAGCATCAGGAGCAAACGAATCTGATGCACCATCAGCAGAGGGTAACCAACAAGAGGAATCGGCCTCCGCGACGCACACATCGGCCGAATTGGTAACACGGTTCCACGCCACCAAAGAGCTAAGTCCAACTAGACTCGTTCGAGATGTCGGCCAAATCTACGAGGAGATTATCTCACACTTTGTTAGTGCTGGAGTCGGGGTCAGTGTCACCATCGACATAGAGTCCGACAAGATTGGCGAACTCACTGCCGTCCAACGTGTTGCTATTCGCGAGAATCTGCAGACTCTCGGCTTCGGAAAAGACGATTGGTCGATGGAATGAGCCGGCCTACCTACCTACCTGCGCAGTCGAGCTACTTTCTCATTGATAGTCCAGACTCAAGGACTGCGTTCGTGGTCTGTAAGGATCTTTCGGTCATCAGACGTTTACCTCGAAGCGATTTTAAGCAGTGCGAGGCATCCAAACAGCTTCGAGTCCTAGTGTGGTCGGTTTGAAATTCGAGGGGAATCAACGTCAACTACTGGTTGTGGGGACCAACCCCTCAACTACAGATGGAAGCCGAACACGTGGACGGATCGAACAAGCTCGTCGACTGTTGAGGTTCGACGAAGTCAGGATTGCTAACATCTTTTCGTTGCCGACATACCGTACGGACAACATCGGCGAGGTCGGGGCATCAGTCGATGGATGGATGGATGCCAGAGCTCCGCTCTCGACGAATCTCGACGAATGTAATGGTGTCCTCCTCGCATACGGTGTTTCGGCTCCGAACGGGCTGGCTCGTCGATGGCACCGCGAACAAGTCGAATGGTTGGAAGAACAAATAGCCACAAGAGCCCTCCCTGTCTGGTGGGTTGGAAAAGCACCTAGACATCCATCTCGTTGGCAGCGCTACACGTTCAAGGAGTTTCCAGGCGTGAACTATGAGCAGGCACTCGAACAGGCCCTCCAACCAAGGTTGCCCGGAACCGTCAAGATGTGAGGTGAGAGTCAGGCCCACATCTACGCGTGAAACGCCTAATTCCAGTGCAACGAAGCAAGGCTGCGCACCGGATACCTAGGAACAATTGGCAACAGTTATAGGTGGACAGCCCTCAGCTTTGCCGTGTGTCGGCCGCATTTCTTGGTGCCGTCCGCGCCTGCTGGTCTTGTTTTGAGCTGCATCGTCAGACTGGCTCTCTCGCAGTGGTTACTGTGCAGAATCCTGCACAGTAACCACTGCATTCGTCTCAGATCTGAGACATCTCATGCGGATTCTTTCAAGACTTAGTCCTCTCTATCGGGCTCGGGACGGCCAGCCTTGTAGTAAGACTGGGCCCACCCTGTGAACTGATATGAAATAGACAGGCAAAGTCGGGGGGCAACGGCCGCGGAGTTCGAGCGGTCATTCGGACATAGCGTCTGAGTTGATGGACCCATATGAACACATGCCAAACCTCGTTGTGCCTTCTGGTACCCCATCATCGCTGGGCGGGCCCTCCACGCAACCAGGGCGCTACGCGCCGGTCCCTCCCCCAAAAATTCTTCCTCGGCGCTCCTGCGTCGCTTATTTCCTCGAAACAATTTTTGCCCCGCGCCCGGTACCCCAAGTTGCCCTCCGGCCCCTAACACCCAGCGGTGATTCCTCTTACCAGAAGGCACCAACAGAGCAGGCGGCCTCGAACACCCAGCCACCGTTCACACAGGAGGAGCAGGACAATGGAACCGATCAGAATCAGCAGCCCGGCCGACGCCATCAGCTACATGGGCCACAGCCTCGGCTACTGGCCAAAGGAAAGCCTCGTTTGCGTCGCCCTCGAGGGCAAGACACTGGGCCCCACCCTCCGCGTCAACCTCCCCCGCACCACGGGACCCGCTGAGAACTACGCCGAAGTCGTCGCCCACTCCATCGGCATCGACCACGACGCCACCGCCGTCCTCATAGCCCTATTCACCCACCAGCCATGGGGCCAGGGCCACCCCAAGCCCTTCGTTTCCATGATCCAAGGACTCAAACGGCGACTCTTGACGGCCGGACTGCTCGTCCATGATGTGGATCGTCGGCCCCACATCCTTCGCCACGTACGACGGCGCCAACCCCACCAACTGCGACAAGGAAACTCCGCTGGCCGCAATTGAATCGAGCATGCTGAACGTCGAGCTGGTCTACCAGGGCAGCCTCATCGAAAAAAACGACGCACCCGCCATCCCCGAGCTGGCCGCCACACACGCCGACCACGACGCCGTCGATTCAGCAATACGAGACATGGCCATCAGCCCTGCCCAGAGCCTTGACGCGGCCTACCGGCTGTGGATGGAACTCATCGACCACGGCGGGGAACCCACCCATGAGCAGTTGGCCGAGGTCCTGGCCGGGCTGCAGCATGTCGGACTCCGCGACCAGATCCTGGCCGATATGCCCGGCATCAACCAACCCATGGCAGCCACACTCTTTGGTGCCACAGAAGAAGCCCCGCAATGGGACCGGATCGACAACTCCGAAAAGCTGCTGCGCCAGCTGCTCACCATCGCAGCCCCGGCACATGCTGCCGCCCCGTTGACGATGCTCGGCCACATCTGCTGGTGGAAAGGCAGGGGAACGGCAGCCGCGAATTACATGCACGTCGCCCTGACGTTCGATCCCGACTACCACCTGGCCAGGCTGCTGGACCAGATGCTCGGAGCAGGTGTTGTGTCCGGCTGGGCACAACACAAAAACACCGCCTACCGCAACCACCAATAGGGTCACCACGAAGTTCAACACCACAACCGAAAGAGAACGAGGTGAGCAAAATGAACGTCACGGTCTACAGCAAGCCGGACTGCCAGCAATGCAAGTTCACCTGCCGCAGCCTGGACCATGCCGGCATCCACTACGAGGTCGTTGACCTGACGGCTAACGCAGCCGCCCTCGAATACGTCCAAGACCTCGGCTACTCCCAAGCGCCGATCGTCGTCGTGAACGACCACCACCACTGGTCAGGATTCAACCCCACCGAAATCGAACGGCTCAAGCTCGCGATCCACTAATCACGCCCCAGATGGAGATCCAGTGCCGCATGAAAAACTCATGCGGCACTCCTTTGCGCCACCACCAGTTCACCGAAATTTCCCCCACCCAACGCTGCAGCCAGAGCCCACCAGGACCATTCCCCTGGCAAAAGAACCCCTAATTACCGCGCAGTTTCCGCAACCAAAAAATCCTTCACACTTCTGGCACCGAGGTGGACTGGCGTCACGTTCGAGTGACGTCTGGTCTTGCGGCTCACGAGCCGAACCACGATAGGCGAAACGATCATGCATGCCCCAGCTTGGACTCACATCTGTATCGACGCTTGGATATGGCTCAGGCGCGGCGCGCTCAGCTCGGATGCAGCTGGATAATTTCCCCCAAGGAATCTTGTCCACCATTTCAGAAAGGGCGTCCGAAGTACCTTTCCATCTCCCGGGACCTAACGAATACTGACTGACATGAGTGTGTTAAATACGTGGCCGTCGCCCAAATCGGAGATTCCGCATGGACATACGGTGGACGTCGCGCCTTCATTTTGAACGACCGGTTGAAAATCAGTCGCAACTCAATGCAGTTTGGTCATAGGAGACTGCCCGGAAGAATGGGAGCGCATGGATCAGCGCCAGCGGCACGGTTATAGCACCGTCACGCCTTGGTGAAGCTCTCCTGCCAGTACTCGCCTTGCACTCCAGCACTGGGAGCAGAGGTCAGGCCTCTAGATGGAATTCAACTCGGTACCTCATAAACCGGATGTCTCTGGCAATGGACAGTGCCCGACGGATTCTCAGGTCGTCTTCCTGGGCTATAACTACGCCCTCAACAGTCTGACCAGGTTCAAGCAGGGCTTCTTGAACAAACCCCATGTAGCGCTGGATCTGGCCAACTACAACATCACTGGCCCTGCCCCGCTTCAGCTCAACTACCAGAAGCCGTGTGCGGTCTTTGCTGATCGCGAGTATGTCCATGGGTCCGGTGTCAGAGGGGTACTGTTGGCCGACCAGGTGGCCGTCTTCTTCGTAAATGTCGTATTCGCGGCCAAGGGCGGTGCTACGCCAGTTATGGACCAAAAAATCTTCAAGCTGCTTCTCCATCTGAAAAGCGAGCTGATCTTCGACTTGGGAGGAGATTGCTTGGGCGATTGGCTGAGTCTGGTCTGCCAACTGCGTGAGGGCGGCCAACTCTGCGACGTGCGCGGACAGTTGGAAGACCGTCATCAATGACCCTGCCGAGGAAGCCAAGACGGGGCTCATATCATCCTTGTTCAATGCCCCCTTCCATTCAACCCGACGCCGGTGTGGCAGTTCAGTGCCAGAATGAAATTCGTATCCCCCTGTGACGATCCCGAACTGGTACGTACGGCCGGGTTTAGGTGCAAGCACCATATCGCCTTCGCTGATGCCCTCACACGCTGCCCACAGGTTGCCCATGGCCAGCCCCGCAGCGATGCGCGACTTGTCCGGGTACATCTCCAAGTACACAGTGTTCATCGCCGCTCGGAAGGCCGCTGCTCCACTGCCAAGGTGAGGCTTAATGTCGTAGTCGCGGATGAAGCCAACACCCAGGTATCCAGCGTTGATCATCTCTTCGGCGTTTTTGCCACCCGAGCCCTGTCGGACCACCCATGCTGTCGTCATTACTCTCCCTACATTGTGGTCCCCAGACAGGCCGATCTTTCTTCTCGCCTCGAACCTACCCCACAGCGCCCACACAATTACCAGTCATAGTGGTGATCATCCTAGACGCAGTCCACTAGCTAGGACGACCTCCAGACCCAAGACAGAACCTGCCACCCAACCCTAGTGGATGGGTCTGAGGACATCTAACGGCAACTATTCAGGAATTGCCACGGAGTAAGGCACACATCAGGAATTCATCTATTTACGCACGGTCGTGTTCCTTTCGCTGCCTCGTCCCCGTGCTCGGCTTTTGTCTCCGAATCACCTGGCCGCTAACTCAAGTCATGCAACTTCGATGGGTATATGTCATGGACTGATGAATGCCGCACAATTAAGGAGACCCCCAATGACCGATCAGCCAGCCAACTCAACAACCACCCAAGGCCTCGCTGAAGAGTGGTTGTCCCCCACGGAGATCTGCCGGGAGCTGCAGATCCCGCTGCCAACCTTTTACCAGTGGCGTTCGAAGGGAATCGGTCCGCATGCCTACAAGATCGGCAGGCACGTGCGCGTCAGCCGTTCGGACCTTGATGCATGGATCTCCCTCCAGTCCGAGACCTGACGGCTAAGGCAAGGAGCGCTTCAAATGAGCAGACAACCCCTCCCCCTCGGTGCTTGGGGATCCATCCACACCAAACGCTCATCGGCCAAGACTTGGTTGGCGGAGACCCGCTACCGTGACATGGACGGAAAAGTCCGGAGAGTGGAGGCACGCGGTCCTTCCGCTGCTGGCGCCCGCCGAGAACTGCAACAAAAGCTTGCCAACCGCAAGACCCCACGATTCGGCTTGGTCTCCAGTACCGACAAGATTGACCGCCTCATTGAGATATTTCTCGTTGATCTGGAGGCGTCCGACAGGGCAGCGCGTACCAAAGACAAATACGCCTACATGGTAAAGAAACATATCTCCCCTAGGATCGGCTCGGTCAGAGTAGGTGAGGCGACCTCAGGCCTGATTGATCATTTCATTCGCTCGATTGTCGAGGAGTCGGGGCCGTCCACCGCAAGGACTTGCGGCGCCGTGCTCTCTTGGATGTTCAAAATTGCCCTCCGCCACGACGCCGTCATCGTCAACCCAGTCCTCGGGGTACAAATCCCCCGGCTTCGTACGAAGAAACCTCAAGCCCTAGACGCAGGGCAATATCAGGACCTGCGGAAGAAGCTCATTGAGTGGGAAAGAGCTTCGACGCTCGGTCGGCCGCGTTCACAGGAACTCCACGAAATAGCGGACGGTCTGGTCGCATTGGGGGTCCGGCCAGGGGAGCTGTTCTCACTGCTTTGGGAAGACCTTGATATGGAAGCCAACCCGCCCACCATCTTCATCCACACGACGGTCATCAGAACCACCGCTGGTGGAGTGAGAATCCAGGACCATCCGAAAACCAGACATGGCATCCGCCAACTCACCGTCCCCGACTTCTTGGTCAAGCAACTTCGCGAACGCCACATACGCCAAACTAGATCAGCGATGCCCAACCCACTGGGCCTGATCTATCCATCGTCCACCGGCACTGTGATGGATGCGAACAACGTTGGCAAGATCTGGCGGGTAGCTTCGGATGCGATTGGCTACGACTGGGTGACACTGAAGACCTTCAGGAAAACCAACGCGACCATCATCGCCAGAACCATGGGGCCTGAGGCTGCCGCCTACCAGGCCGGCCATTCAAAGGTGTCCATGACTCAGGAGCACTACATTGAAGAACGCCGCGGGGCTTTAGACACTAGGGCGATCGTTGACGCCTTCAGCCCGCCACGCAAGTCACTACCCACGCATGAACAGTCCCTAACAATGGACTGAGCGCCTCCACCCAAGGAGCCACAGCTGGGGAGTCGGCAGCACCAAGTGCTCCGCCGGAGGCTGACAAGTCCCCACTTTCGGAGGACAATGGGCCCCATGAAGACCCTCCAAAAACAGCGGAAACTAGCGGCAAATAACTAAAGTGGAGAGTCAATCTGGAGAGTTTGTGGAGAGTTAAGGACGAATGGCCCCTTTCGGGGCCATTCTCACATCCAAAATCCCTGTAGATCCGGGCTTTTTGGGCCCCCTATCAGATTCGAACTGATGACCCCCGCTTTCAACTCGATGGACTATTTCGACTTGTCAAAAGCCATTCCTGGCCCCCGTTGCCGGCAGGAGCATGACAATACATGCTAGCGAGCGTGGGTCAGTAGTCGATTTTGCCGATTTTTTATGTTGAGAACCCACAAGAAATAGGCCTATTTGGCGCCAAATTGCTTCAAATTTGCAAAAATTCATCAATGAGTCTTCATTACTGACCCACGTTCCTAGTGAAGCCCAACGACTCGGCTTTGAACCGACAGAGACCATCCGCAACACCATCAACCGCTCCCACGAACGCCCCGTCACCGCCGCGGACCTCACCGAGCCATGGGTCACCGCCGCTGCCACCGCCGCACGGCAGGCAATGGCCCACAGCCGCGCCACGTGGAACCGCTGGAATCTCCTGGCCGAGGCAGAGCGCATCTGCGCCGAAATCAGGTGCTCTTCCGCCGCCGACCGCCGCCACATGATCGACGCCGTCGCCGCCGCTGCAGCGTCCCAGTGCATCGCGCTCAACGCCTACCGGTACAAGGTCCCCCTCAACGCCAGCGTTGACGTCGCCTTCGCTGACCACGCCCTCTTCGAGTTTCACGGCGGCCGCCTGTACACGGAGGCCGGTATCCTT
Organism: Paenarthrobacter sp. PH39-S1; assembly: GCF_030063245.1. Classification (GTDB taxonomy): domain Bacteria; phylum Actinomycetota; class Actinomycetes; order Actinomycetales; family Micrococcaceae; genus Arthrobacter_M. The sequence goes on along the minus strand of NZ_JASISR010000029.1, from coordinate 5,017 downwards.
GCCAACGAACAGCTGGTCCTGGACACCAGGAACGATGACGGCGGACCCGCCATCGCGCCTCATCTCGCCAACATTTTCCTCACCCAAGATGGCAAGGGCAGGACAGCGCTGGCCCCTGACCAAAGCTCCGCAGCGCATGAGGTGCTTTCAAGCGGCCGGTTCCTTGACGCCGTCGTCGGTCCCGCAGACTCGGGTAAGACCACCACTATGGCAGCCATCCGCGACTGCTGGGAGCAGACCTATGATGAGGGCTGCGTCGTCGGACTCGCCCCGGCGGCAGCCAGCACCGACGTGCTCGACAGGAAGCTGGGTTTGGCGGCTGAGAATGTGGCCAAGTGGTTGTATGAAACGGTGGGCCAGGGTGCCGCCCACCGGGCGGAACAGTTTCGGGATTTGGAGTCTGCTGATTCGCCATAGTCGTGGCAGCGGGTCAGGAGGGCGCAACTGATGGCTGATCTGTAAATGCGGCAGAACCGGCGAACTTCTACTAACGACCTGTCTCCGACGTTGCCAAAGAACCCTCAGACAACCGTCGTGCGGATCGGTTCAAAACATTTTGGCCGCTTCACCGTAACGACCGGTCCAAAAATCCTGCGGCAGGTCAAGTAATACGGCGATCGATTCACTTTGAAACTGTGTGTTCGCACAAAAATGCCCCGGACGGCATGCTCTACGAAGAAACGGACTCCTATGGCCAGTTCGCCGCAATCCAAAATACTCCCAACGACGCCCATTAAATTGAACTCCAATCTCGAATCATTGCTGCCAAGACCAAACAGAACGCCCGATGGCGCTGAGCGGGCAGTGTCAGAGGTACTCGCTACGATGAGCTTCATCATCTCGGAACGAACCAGGAGCAAACGTGATGCACTCTCAATCCACCGGCGGCAACAGCAACCACAACCAACAGATCCAGGCGGATGGGGATGTCAACGCCCCATCCGCGATGGATGGTGGTGTCAACATCGGCGGTAACAACTTCGGCGTCGTGATCACTTCAATTGCAACTGCCGATGAGCCGCGGCGCTCCTTCGAGGTCAGCAAGAAAACAAGGATCCCAATCCCTGCATCGCTCATTGGCACCGTTTCTGGGGTAATCACCATCGCGGGATTTATCACCGGCGGCTTCTCAGTCAAGCAACTCATCGACGTCTACCTGTCCGGCAACGGCTTCGATGCAGTGGGCGGGCTTCCGCATGGCCCCTGGTGGTTTTTAGGGTCTATGATCATGATCGTCTTCGGTCTCATCGGTTGGTTGTTTTTTCGGTTCCTCCACCGGAATGTACTCCGGCTGCCGAAGCTGTGGATATTCCGCGCTTGGGCAGGAATTAAAGAAGAGAACGGCAGGACCTACCCATACTCTCTTCGCCTATCAAAGCGCTGCCCAGAGTGCAGAAACCAGAAACTCCATTTCCAGCAAGTACCCGAAAAGTGGCTCGACTTTTACGACAACACGCACACACATACCAAACGAAAAGTGACTGACTGGGCATCTCTGGCTGTGTGCCCACGACACAGCGAGCACTCGATCCCTGTTGACATCTCTGGCAACGATTTCGACGAGGCGCTTCCGCGATAAACCGTCAAAGCCGTGAGCCTCAGGACGGGATCGTGGCACAGACACAACGGAAGCCTCGTTGATCGCGGAAGGCCTGTTCCCCTGGGGCGGGAAACACTGAGCTCTCGACCAAAATGAACAAGCCCGTCCATCGCCATCTGGAGAGTTTGTGGAAACTTAAGTCTCATCACTCAAGCCCCGTGTTTTGGGCTTTCTGGGCCCCCCGTCGGATTGGAACCGACGACCCCCGCTTCATCTGAGCACTGCCTGACGTGATGCTGCATCAATAACCGCCATCGGCCGGGCTCCGCGGCGCGTACTGGTGCTCGGGCCGTCCGGTGGTCCCATAGCGCAGCGCAACGTCCACTGTGCCCTCTTCGACTAATGACGAGAGGTACCGTTGGGCGGTGGCGCGGGACACGCCCACGGCAGCGGCGACCTCGACCGCCGTCGACGGCTGTGCCGCCCGTGTCAGTGCCTCCAGCACCGCCCGTTCCGTGACGGACCGCGGCCGGCCGCCGCCGTCGCCCGGATGAAGCTGCCGCAAGGCGCGTTCGACCGCCTTCTGATCGAGGGCGTTTTCGGTGTCCAGCAGGCGGCGGTAGCGGGCGTATCCGCGCAACCGCTCCGCCAGCATGTCCGCGCTGAAGGGCTTGATCAGATACGCCAGGGCGCCGCGGCGGATGGCTTTGCGGACGGATTCGGCATCGGAGGCGGCGGACAGCACGAAGGCGTCTACGTCCAGCCCGCGCAAGATGTCCAGCCCGTTCCAGTCCGGCAGGTAAACGTCGATCAGCACCAGCTCGGGTCGGTGCGTCTGCACGGCCCGTGCCGCTGCTTCGCCGCCACCAACCGGATCCAGGGCGGTAAATCCGGGCGCCGCTTCGACATAGGCCACATGGAGCCTAGCCACATGGAAATCATCATCATCAACAATCAGTACCCGCAGGTCCTCAGCCATGCGTTCCCTCCCCTCTCACTTGGGCGTTGAAGTCCAGAGCATTCTCCAACCGCGCCGCGAAGACCGCCCCGGGGCCATCATCGCTCCCCGCGGAGACCAACCAGACGTCGCCTCCACCCAGCCGGGCAAGCTGCCGGGACAGAGCAAGCCCCAGCCCCTCGCCGTGGCCGGTTCCCTGCCCGCTGGCCGCCGTCGAATAGCCCTGCGTAAAGACCTGCTCGAGATCCGCCGTCTGGAGGCCGTTCCCGGAATCAGATACCAGCAGATGCAGTGCTGCGCGATCACTGAGCAGCTCAACCTCCACCCATCGGTCCGGTCCGCTTCCTGCGACCGCAGCCATCACGGCGTTGTCCACCAGGTTACCGAGCACGGTGGTGACATTTTGTGCGTCCTCGACCCGATGGTGCAGCACGGTGCCCTCGCCGATCCGCAATTGGACACCTTTTTCCGCCGCCTCGGCGCTCTTGGCACCCAAGAAGGCCAGCAGGTAGGTATCGCTGAGGAGCCCACCATTTTCCAGCGGATATTTCAGCGGGCCGTTTTCCAGCGTTAGATGGAGGTAGTCGGCGGCTTGCTCGGCATGACCCAGGTCCAGCAGCCCCGAGACGGTATGCAGCCGATTGGCGAATTCATGCCGCTGCGCCCGCAAAGCCGTGGTCAGCGCACCCACGGCGCCCAGCTGCTGCGTGAGCGCCACAACATCCGTCCTGTCATGGACCATGATCACCCAGCCCAGATCCCGCTTGGCCCGCACCACTTTGCGCGCCGAAACGATCAGTACCGACTGCTCAATGACAACTTGCACGCTTTCCGCGGCGTCCCCCGCGTCGGCTTCCAACAGCGCCAGCACCGGCCGCGGCAGTCCCAACTCCGCCGGCGTCTTGCCCACCGGATCGTCCAAGTGCAGCAGCCGCGTCGCTTTGGCGTTGCAGACCGTCACCAGCCCGGACGCCGAAAGGCCGATGACTCCCTCGGCGATCCCATAGAGGACTACTTCCTGGTCCTGGACCAGCGCACCGATTTCCTCCGGTTCCAGACCCAGCGTGTGCACCCGGAGCCGGCGGCTGAGCAAACTTGACCCAAGCGCGCCGAGAACTAAGGTAATGACGCCGACGCCCAGGATCGGCCCGGCGGAGGTCCACAGCCCATCCAGCACGTCCTGCATTGCGTAGCCGACGCTTACCTCGCCGACAATGGAGTTATCGGCGAGCGAGCGCACCGGCACCTTGGACCGTACGGAAGCGCCGAGGGTTCCCACCTCTTGGACGGTGATTTCCTGGCCGCTGAGCGCCGCTTCCGGACTGGTGCTGACCTTCTTGCCCAACAGCGCGGGATTGGGGTGCGACCAGCGGACACCCTGACCATCAGTCACGACGACGAACAAGGCATCGGTACGTACCCGCACCACCTCGGCGACCCGCTGCACCGGTCCCACGGCCAAAACCCGGGGATCGGGAAGCGCGGGCTGTCTGCCGGACAGCGCTGCCCGGATGCCTTGGTCCTCGGACAGGCTCTGCGCCACCGCCAACGACTTGGCACCGACCTCCGAGCTGAGCCGCTGAAACGTCAGCCAGCCGTAGACCACCGTGGCCAAAGTCATCATCAGCACAATGACCACGAGCTGCTGGAGCAGCATCCGCGTGGAGAATGGCACGCTCGCCCGGAAGTGCCTCAAGCGCCGGGCCTCCCCAGGCCGGGCCTCCGCAGGCAGTGCCTCCCCCGGTAGCGCTGCCGCCGCTATTCGTCCATGGCCAGAGGGCCATTCCTCCGCTGCGGGCCGGAGACGAACGGGAGACGTCGGGTGCCGCGCCGAAGTACGAAGAAAACCTGGCACGTACAGCAGCTCCATATCCCTCGCGCGAGGACCAGTGTGACCCGTCGCACAGCTAACCGTATTCGTCCAGCGGGAAGGATGCCAATCGGGTGTGCGCACAATGCGCAAAACCTGCGCAATGCAGAAGTGTCGCGATTCCCGCGCTAAACCCGCCCGAAATGCCGAGTAAAAGTAGCGTCAGTGTGACTTAGAACACCGCGGTTGCCAGCACGGACAACTCACACGACAGATAACGCCATTGAGCCAGGAGAGAACACATGCCTTCCACCCATCTAGCCGCGCACGAGCGGCACGAACCGTTGCCGGGGGCGGGCTCCGATCAGCGGACCGCTCCGCTGATCGAGCTGCGGGCGGCAACCAAACGATTCCCGAAGACCGGCGGCGGCATTCACACCGCCATCCAAAACGTTAATCTCAGCGTCGCGCCCGGCGAGTTCGTCGCCGTCGTCGGCCCTACCGGCTGCGGTAAGTCCACGACGCTGTCGCTGATCTCGGGGCTGCAGCCGGCGTCCGACTGGCAAATACGGCGTGATGGTATGTGATCTCTCTGGACATCGGTTACAGCATCACTCACAACATCGCTTACAGGATCTCTCATGACATCGCTTACAGGTATCAGATGCGTGGCAGACCCGGGTTTGACCACAGGCTTTTCCGATAATGA
>NZ_JASISR010000028.1 GCF_030063245.1 Paenarthrobacter sp. PH39-S1 | reverse complement strand
TGGAGCCTCCGCCCACCCGACACGACAACCGGGCTTTTGTCATGCCCGGACCCAAAAGTTGCCGAAATTCACGCCCCCGCCAGAATTCCGGCCTCAAAAAGCCACTACTCGCGGATCCGGGTCAGAAAGACAGTCATTCCCCAAGCCGCTTCAAGGTGGTGCGGTAACGAACCAACGTGTCCGCTAGGGCCTCCTCGAATACGTTCTGCCGCTTTAAGATACCAGTCGCGCCATGGACGGCTCAGTTCGAAAAGGGCTGCAGGCGCTACAGCAGGCTGCGCAAAACGTGCGCGACGCCATCGTCGTACACCGACGCAGTCGTCTCGTTGGCGGCGGCACGCACCGCGTCGTTGGCTTGGCCCATGGCAACCCCGCGGGCGGCCCAGGTCAACATTTCGATGTCATTGTTCCCGTCCCCCACCGCGACCGTACGTGATTGCTCCACGCCCAACCGCGAGCGGAGCTTTTCCAGGGCCGTTGCCTTTGTGACTCCGGCCGCTGCAATGTCCAGCCAAGCCGTCCAGCCCACCGAATAGGTCACCCCCTGCAATCCGCAGGCCGCGATGGCGGCGGCAAAATCCTCCGTACTGCTGTCCGTACTGTTCACCACCACGCGTACCGCTTCAAGGTCGAGCAGGTGCTGGAAGCCCACTCCCTTGGCCTGGATGCCGAAACTGCGATCCTGGAAGCGCTCGGTGGAGAGGAAATTTCCCGCCGAATCCTCCACGGCGTAGCGAGCACCGGGCAAACGATCCCGCAGTGCGGTCAGGGCAAGGCGAGGGTCAAACGTTTCGCGCTCGATCACCTCGTACCCCCATTCCAAGGACGGGTCCAGCCGCACAGTCACGCCGCCGTTGCTGGCCACGCCATAGCCCCGCTCCAGCCCGATCTGCTTCACCACGGGCAGCAGAGCGCCCAGCGAACGGCCGGTGGCGATGATGACCTGGTGCCCGGCGGCCACGGTCTCCCGCGCCGCGGCGCGCACAGCCTCGCTCATCAGCCCGTCGTGATCCACCAAAGTGCCGTCCACATCCAGGGCGACGAGAAGGGCGGAAGGATCGGTGTTGATTTCGTTGTTCCTCTGGTCATCGATGCCAGATACTGCGGATTCAGTCAAAATAGTCATTGAACAAGTCAAGCAGACCTGCAGAAAAATGCCTAGGAAACAGGTCACAGTGGCGATGAACGGCAGGTGAATACCCACAACGTTATCCACAGTGTGGGTATTCACCTGTGCATGCGGCACAGCTGGGGAAACCGGGCGCAGTGGGGGAAGAGCGGGCACAGCTGGGAAAGACCGGCACAGCTGGGAAACCGGGCATCCGGGAATGCCGCGCTCATGGAAAAGCCGGGTCCAGCGGGTGTAACCTCATGCCATGACCCCGCAAGAGCTCGCCAACTTAGCGCACCTGCGCCGGGCCCGGGACCTGATCGACCGTGAGTACGCCCGTCCGCTCGACGTGCCCACCATGGCCCGGCGAGCGCTCATGTCACCGGCGCACTTTTCCCGGCAGTTCCGGGCCACCTATGGCGAGACGCCATACAGCCACCTCATGACCCGCCGGATCGAGCGGGCCATGGCGCTGCTGCGCGCCGGCAGGAGCGTGACCGACGCGTGCATGGAGGTCGGGGCCACGTCGCTCGGCTCGTTCAGCTCGCGGTTCACCGAGATCGTAGGGGAAACGCCGAGCGCGTACCGCGCCCGGGAGCACAGGGCCGTGACGGCGATGCCCGCGTGCGTGGCGAAGGTTCACACCCGCCCAGCCAGAAACGCGCCGGCCGGAACCATAGCGGGCAAGAACATAATGAGCAGGATCCGAGAAGCGGTCTCCGCGGCTGCCGACTAGCGTTGGCCGCATGACCATTTCACTCCAATACTGCAATATCACCGTCAATGACCCCGACGAGTCGATGACCTTCTACCGCGACGCGCTGGGCCTTGAGGTGCTCAACGACATCGCCTCAGGCGGCTTCCGCTGGGTCACTCTCGGCAGCGCCAGCCAGCCGGGACTCGGAATCGTGCTCTCGGAACCGCACGCCGGACGGTCACAAACCGACGGCGACTCGCTTCAGGATCTGCTGACCAAAGGTGCCCTTGGTCCCATCGTCTTCCGCGCCGACGATCTCGATGCGACCTTCGAGAAGATGCGGGCGTCCGGTGCCGAGGTGCTGCAGGAGCCCATCGACCAACCCTGGGGTCCACGCGACTGCGCGTTCCGCGATCCCTCCGGCAACATGGTGCGGATCTCGCAGGCGCCGACGGCGTAACGGCAGCCTACAGAACAGGGAAGACTTCCAGCCCGCCCATGTACTTGCGCAGCGCCGCGGGAACATTGACGGAGCCGTCCGGGTTCTGATGATGTTCCAGGATGGCGACGATCCAGCGGGTGGTCGCCAGGGTGCCGTTCAGCGTGGCCACGGCCCGAGTGGCGCCCTTGCCCTCTTTAACCCCGGTTTCGGCTTTAACCCCGGTTTCGGCGGTTGCGCGTTCGCGGATGTTCAGCCGCCGGGCCTGGTACGTAGTGCAGTTGGACGTGGACGTCAGCTCGCGGTAGGCATCCTGCGTCGGAACCCATGCCTCGCAGTCGAACTTGCGCGAGGCCGACTGGCCCAGATCTCCGGCGGCCGTGTCGATGACCCGGTACGGCAACTCGACCTTGGCCAGCATCTCCTCTTCCCACGCCAGCAGGCGCTGGTGCTCCGCCGCGGCCTCTTCCACCGCTGTGTAGGTGAACATTTCCACCTTGTTGAACTGATGCACCCGGATGATCCCTCGGGTGTCCTTGCCGTGTGATCCGGCCTCGCGGCGGTAGCACGAGGACCAGCCTGCGTAGCGCAGCGGTCCGTTGGAGAAATCGAGGATTTCATCCCCGTGGTACCCGGCCAGGGCCACCTCCGAGGTTCCCACCAGATACAGATCATCTTCGGCCAGCCGGTAGATCTCGGCGTCGTGCTTCACATCGAAGCCCGTACCTGCCATCGTTTCGGGCCGGACCAGCGTGGGGGTGATCATCGGGACGAACCCGGCGTCGATGGCCTGATCCATGGCCAGCTGGAGCAGAGCCAGTTCCAGCCGGGCCCCGACCCCCTTCAGAAAGTAAAAACGCGAACCGGAAACCTTCGCGCCGCGCTCCATATCAATTGCCCCGATAAGCTCGCCGATTTCCAGATGGTCCTTGGGTGTGAATCCTTCGGCGGTGAAGTCCCGCGGAGTCCCGACGGTCCGCAGCACCACGAAGTCATCCTCGCCGCCTTCCGGCACGCCGTCGGCTATCAGATTTGCCATCCCCCGGACCAGCGCGTCCTGGGCAGCCGCGGCGGCTTCGGCCTGGGCGGATGTTGACTTGACCCGCCCGGACAGCTCCTTGACCTCCGCCAGCAGGGCCTGCTTTTCCGCGCCCTTGGCCTGCGCCACCTTCCTGCCGTAGACATTCTGCTCGGCACGCAGCGCCTCATAGGTGGTGATGGCGTTCCTGCGGGCGGCATCAGCGGCGATAATCGCGTCGACGACGGATGCATCGGCACCGCGCGCGCGCTGGCTGCCTCGGTAGGCGTCGGGGTTTTCGCTGAGGTCTCTGACATCGATCACCGTCTAAGGGTATCCAATCGCACACGCGCCGCGATGCACACCTCCGCGCAGCGGGCCCGGAAGCCCCCCTTCCAACCGCTATTGTTAGAGGATTATGCCAACCTGGGTTCTGGTCCTCATCATCGTTTCCGCGTCCCTTGCCTTCCTGATCGCCAGTTGGTGGGGCGTGCGCAAGCTGGCACAAAAGCACACCCGCAGCGCCGCCGGGGAGATCCCGCACAAGGGCCAGACCGGCAATCAGAAGGTCGCCGTCATCCTCAACCCGGTGAAGGCCGGCGCAGCCGACGCCAGGACTTTCATTCTTCGTTCCGCTGCCCTGGCAGGTTGGAAGGAACCGCTCTTTTTCGAAACCACGATGGAGGATCCGGGATACTCGCAGGCCCGCCAGGCGCTGGAATACGGTGCCGACGTCGTTGTAGTGGGCGGCGGGGACGGCACCGTGCGCGTGGTGGCCGAGGTGCTGCGGCATACTCAGGTCCCGATGGGCGTGATTCCGCTGGGTACCGGCAATCTGCTGGCCAGAAATCTTGGTCTGCGGGTCAACGACATCCACAGCGACGTTCAGACCGCCCTGTTCGGCCACCAGCGCCACATTGATACCGCCACCATGGCCATCGAGAATTCCGTCACGGGAGCCAGCTCCAAGCACGCTTTCCTGGTCATTGCCGGGCTCGGCATGGACGCCGAGGTCGTCGGTGACACCCGGAAGCGGCTGAAGAGGACGGTGGGCTGGCTGGCCTACAGCGAGGCAGGCATGAGGCATCTGCCGGGTCGGCGTAAAAAAATCAGCATCGCCATGGATGATCAGGATCCGCAGCAGCGCAAGGTTCGCACCGTACTTTTTGCCAACTGCGGGCTGCTGCCCGGTGGCATCGACTTCGTGCCCAACGCCCTGATCGACGACGGCGTCCTGGACGTCGTGGTGGCCAGTCCCCGCAGCGCGCTCGGCTGGGCGGCCATGGCCGTGAAGATTGTCCTGCAGCATAAGGGGCGGCTGCCCGTGATCGATTATTACCGTGCGGAGAAAATCACCATCCGCACCGCGGTTCCGGAGGAAACCCAGCTCGACGGCGACACTTTTGGCAAAGCGACAAAGGTGACCGTCGCCGTCGAGCCTAAGGCTCTGCTGGTAAGGGTTAAAGCCCAGCCAGTTTAGTGCACTACCGGGGCGGCCTCCGTACCGGTCCCGCCGGTGGGGGCATCGGGGTGGCCCTGCTCGGTGATCAGCTCTTCTTCCTCGTTGAAGCGCAGTTCGTTGGCGTCATCCGCCGCGTCGCCCACCGAGTCGTCCCGCTCGTATTGGGCACCGGGGTTGATGATGGTGCCGTCGTTTCCGCTGTCCTTCGACGTGTGACTTTCGCTCATTGGATTCGCCCTTCTTTCAATGCACACCCCGAGATGGGGTAGGCCCAGCTTACTTTCATTGCCTCCGCCGGAACAGGTGCACCCTCGAAGTGGCCGGTACCCGTTCCGCTCGGGCGCTAGAGCACCCGGGGAGGCTGCGAATTCTCCGAAACCATGGCACGTCCGGCCTCCATCCAGGCCCCCATACCTCCTGTTACGTTCACGGCGCTGTAGCCGTTTTCCGTGAGCCAGGTAGTGGCCCGGAAGGAGCGTCCACCGGTGCGGCAGATGACGTTCAGGTCCTCATCCGGGTCCAGCTCGTCCAGCCGGGCCGGGAGCTCGTCCAGCGGTATGTGCAGCGCGCCCGCAATGTGTCCGGCCTCCCACTCATAGTCCTCCCGGACGTCTAGTACCCGGGACTCTTCACCAAGTGCGGTCGCCTCTGTAGTGGGAATGTCAGCCATCGTGTTCTCCTGCCGGTATGCGGGCCTTATCCATTCAGCCTATAGCTCCCTCCCGACAACCCGACGCCGGCAGGAGAAGGAAAAAGGTGCCCCGGGCTGCAGAGTGCAAAAAGGAATGCGAAAATAGGGCAGGTGAGTAAAACACATACCTCCGCCGACGCGCCACTGCCGTCCACGGACAAGTCTTTCTTCGGCCAACCCAGGATGCTGCTGAATCTGTTCAGCGTTGAACTCTGGGAACGGTTCTCGTTCTACGGCATGCAGGGCATTCTCGCGTACTACATGTATTACACTGCCACGCAGGGCGGTCTAGGCATTAAAGACACCGTCGCGCTCGGGATCGTGGGGGCCTATGGCGGCGGCGTGTATCTGTCCACGATCCTGGGAGCCTGGGTGGCTGACCGGCTCATGGGCTCGGAACGCGTGCTGTTCTACAGCGCCATGATGATCATGGCCGGCCACATCTCGCTGGCACTGCTGCCCGGCGCCGCGGGCCTGGCAGCGGGCCTGATCATGATCGCCGTCGGCTCCGGTGGGCTGAAAGCCAACGCCACCTCGCTGGTCGGCTCACTGTACGGCGAAAAGGATGACCGCCGGGACGCCGGATTCTCGATCTTCTACATGGGTATCAACATCGGCGGCCTGATCGGTCCGCTGCTCACCGGGCTGCTGCAGACCACGCTCGGTTTCCACTATGGCTTCGGTGCCGCCGCCGTCGGCATGGCGATCGGCCTGACCCAGTACGGACTGACGCGTAAAAACCTTCCGGAAGAGGCACACCTCGTTGCCAATCCGCTGCCGCGCAGCCGCTACCCGATGATGATCGTTATCGCCGCGGCAGCCATCGTGCTGATGGTGCTGGCCGTGCTGATCGGCGTCGTGACCGCGGCAAACCTGAAGTGGGTTGTTGTCGGCGTCGTCGTCCTGGCGACGGTCGCCTATTTCATCGTTATCCTTTCCAGCCGGATGGTCGATGCGGTGGAGCGCAGCAGGGTGTACTCGTTTATCCCGTTGTTCATCGCAAGCGCCGCGTTCTGGTCTTTGTTCCAGCAGCAGTTCACCGTGGTGGCACTTTACGCCGACAAGCGCCTGGACCGTAACCTGTTCAGCTGGGAAATGCCCGCCAGCTGGGCGACGTCGATCAACCCGGTGTTCATCATCATCTTTGCCGGTGTCTTTGCCGCGCTCTGGACGAAACTCGGCTCCAGGCAGTGGACCACGCCGATCAAGTTTGCGGCGGCACTGGTGATCATGGGACTGGCCTACCTGAGCTTCATCCCGGTCGCGGGGATAGCTTCCGTGCCGCTGCTGGCCCTGGTGTGGATTCTGCTGCTGTTCACCTTCGCGGAACTGCTGCTCTCCCCGGTGGGTTTGTCGCTGGCCACCAAGCTGGCGCCGCGGGCATTTCACACGCAGATGGTCGCGCTGTTTTTCCTTTCCGTCGCCTTGGGCACGGCTCTCTCCGGTGTCTTTGCCGGCTACTACCGGGAAGACAATGAGACCCCCTACTTTGCCGTGATCGGCATTGCGGCGATCGTGCTGGGCGTGGTGCTGGCTCTGGCGTCCAAGCCGATCAAGCGGTTGATGGCCGGGGTGCACTAGCCAAAGCAGTTGTGCCGGATTCGGCACAATTGCGCCAATCGGCGTTTCACTCTGGCATGCTGGAACCATGTCTAGCCGCGCGGGCACTGTTGCCCTTCCCTCGGACCTTGTCGACCTGACCGCCCTCCTCGATGCCTACTACGATGTGAAACCCGATCTGGCCGATCCCGCCCAACGGGTCGCTTTCGGTACGTCCGGCCATCGCGGGTCCAGCCTGAAGGCTTCCTTCAACGAGGGCCACATCGCCGCCATCACGCAGGCGATCGTGGAGTATCGGGCGGGTCAGGGCATCACCGGACCGCTGTTTCTGGGTAAGGACACGCATGCCCTGAGCGAGCCGGCGCAGAACACCGCCCTGGAAGTGCTGGCCGGCTATGGCGTGCAGGTACTGATCGACGCCCGGCACGCATACACGCCCACACCGGCGGTCTCGCATGCCATCTTGACCTACAACCGCGGCCGGGGGCCGGGGGATGGCCAGGCGGATGGAATCGTCGTGACCCCCTCGCACAACCCGCCCGGAGACGGTGGCTTCAAATACAACCCCCCGCACGGCGGCCCCGCGGACTCGGACGCCACCGGCTGGATCGCGAACCGCGCCAATGAACTGCTGGAAGGCGGTCTGCGGGACGTTAAGCGCATTCCGTTGGCGGACGCGCTGATCGCCGAAACCACCGGAAAGTTTGATTTCCTCAGCAGCTACGTCGACGATCTGCCCTCCGTGCTGGACCTGGACGCCATCCGCGGTGCCGGCGTGCGGATCGGCGCCGACCCGATGGGGGGTGCCTCGGTGGATTATTGGGGCGAGATCGGCGAGCGCCACAACCTCGATCTGACAGTGGTGAACCCAACCATTGACCCGCAATGGGCGTTTATGACGCTCGACTGGGATGAAAAGATCCGGATGGACTGCTCGTCCCCGTTCGCCATGGCGTCACTGATCAAGGCGCTGCAGACCGACGGCGGCGGTGCCGGGCGTGGGGCCACCGGCCGGGCCCGGTACGACGTCGCCACCGGCAACGACGCCGATGCCGACCGGCACGGGATCGTCACCCCGGACGCGGGCCTGATGAATCCGAATCACTATCTCGCCGTGGCCATCCAGTATCTGTACACGCACCGTCAGCAGTGGCCCACCACCGCGAGCGTGGGCAAGACGCTCGTCTCGTCCTCCATCATCGACAAGGTGGCGGCCGATCTGGGCCGGCAGCTAATGGAGGTTCCCGTGGGCTTTAAATGGTTCGTTCCCGGGCTGCTCTCCGGCGAGGGCGTCTTCGGGGGGGAAGAATCCGCCGGCGCCTCCTTCGTGAAGAAGGACGGCTCCGTCTGGACCACGGACAAGGACGGCATCCTGCTGGCCCTGCTGGCCTCCGAGATCATCGCGGTGACCGGCAAATCCCCTTCCCAGCACTATGGTGACCTGACCGCCCGCTTCGGATCGCCGTCGTACGCCCGCATCGACGCGGCGGCAAGCCGGGAGCAGAAGGCGGCGCTGAGCAAGCTCTCCGCCTCGGACGTCACCGCCCGCACCCTGGCCGGGGAGCCCATCACCGCCAAGCTCACCGAGGCGCCGGGCAACGGCGCATCCATCGGAGGACTCAAGGTCACCACCGACAGCGCCTGGTTTGCCGCCCGACCCTCCGGCACCGAAGACGTCTACAAGATCTACGCGGAGTCGTTTAAGGGCGACGACCATCTGCGGCTGGTGCAGGCCGAGGCCAAGGCACTGGTCGACGGCATCATCTCATAAGCACATCCGCCGTCCCCTCAGCACGTCCGCCGCGCGATGAGGGGTCAGGAGTGGACTCCGTGTTCGTGCGCGGTGTGGCCGGCGGGCTCCAGTTGGAAGGTGGAATGCTCGATGCTGACGTCAAAATGCCCGGCGACGCATTGCTGCAGCTGATCCAGCAGCTGTGGGGAATGCCCGTCGTGGAAGCAGCCGTCGTCCACCACCACGTGCGCCGTGAGGACGGGCAATCCGCTGGCGATCTGGGTGGCGTGCAGATCGTGCACGGCCAGCACATGCGGCACCTCGAGAATGTGTTGCCGCACGCTCGCCAGATCCAGCCCCGCCGGCGTGGATTCCAGCAGCACGCCGATCGTTTCCAGCAGCAGCTTGAACGTGCGTGGCAGAATCAGCACGCCGATCAGCATCGCGACGACGGCATCGGCCTGCAGCCAGCCGGTCACTCCGATCACCACGGCCGCGATGATGACAGCGACCGAGCCGAGCGCGTCATTGACCACCTCAAGGAACGCGGCACGCATATTGAAATTCCGGCCGCGGCCACCGGCGAGCACCAGCAGTGAGATGACGTTACCGGCCAGCCCGATCCCCCCGAAAACCGCCATCTCCGTCGACGCAATCGGCGACGGGCTGATCAGCCGCTGGATTCCCTCCACCAGTACCACCAGCCCGACGGCGAGCAGCACGGCCGCCTGTGCCGTTGCCGCCAGCACCTCGGCCCGGGCAAAGCCCCAGGTCCTCCGGTCGGAGGCAGGCCTGGAGGTCAGCCGGGCGGCCAGCAGCGCCATGGCCAGCCCGGATGCATCGGTGAGTACATGCGCGGAGTCGAAGAGCAGCGCCAGCGACCCGGTCAACCAGGCGCCCACCAGCTGGAACACGAAGACCAGCAAGGTGATCCCGAGCGCCACGGACAGCCGGCCCTGATGCGAAGCGGCGGCGCCGTGCGCGTGGCCGTGAGAGTGGTCGTGTCCTGACATGACTCAATCGTATGGGCTGCGATCCCAACTGCCCCACGACCGCTGCCCCACGCCGGGCCCGCACCGCACCGATCCTGCGGGCGGGTAGTCTTAGCTTCGGTCAAAACGATGGAGGCACAGCAATGAGCTTGCGCAGCACCAGATGGACCGTGCACGGTGACGGCAAAAACGTCAGGCCCGGCGCCGTCGTCTCCCCGGACGAGCGGCTGAGCTGGCCGCGTACTATCGGAATCGGCCTCCAGCACGTGGTCGCCATGTTCGGCGCCACGTTCCTGGTGCCCATTCTGACGCACATGCCGCCCGCCACGACGCTCTTCTTTTCCGGCGTCGGCACCATCTTATTCCTGCTCATCACCGCCGGCAGGGTGCCCAGCTATCTGGGTTCCAGCTTCGCGTTCATTGCCCCGATCACCGCCTCGCAGTCGCAGTTCGGCGTCGGCGGCGCGCTGGGCGGGGTGGTGCTGGCCGGCGTCGTATTGGCGATCATCGGCGCCGTCGTCCAACGCTTCGGCGCGGCGTGGATTAACAGGATCATGCCGCCGGCGGTGACCGGGACTATCGTGGCGCTGATCGGTCTGAACCTCGCGCCGTCGGCCAAAAACAATTTCACCGCCGCCCCTGTCACCGCCTTTATCACCCTGCTGGTCATCATCTTGGTCAGCGTGTTGTTCCGCGGCATATTGGGCCGGCTCTCGATCCTGGCCGGGGTGGTGGTGGGTTACCTGGTCGCCATCCTGCGCGGCGAGGTCAACTTCGGCACCGTTGACGCCGCGGCGTGGATCGGCCTGCCGCATTTCCAGACGCCCGAATTCCATCTGGCGGTGGTTGGCCTGTTCGTTCCGGTGGTGCTGGTGCTGGTGGCCGAAAACATCGGTCATGTGAAATCCGTGGCACTGATGACGGGCAGGAATCTGGATCCGCTGGCCGGCCGGGCACTCATGGCCGACGGCCTGGCCACCACGCTGGCTGGGTTGGGCGGCGGCTCGGGCACCACCACCTATGCGGAGAATATCGGGGTGATGGCCGCCACCCGGGTTTATTCGACCGCCGCCTACTGGGTGGCCGCCGTCGCCGCCCTGCTGCTGAGCTTCTCCCCCAAATTCGGCGAACTGATCGCCACGGTTCCTGCCGGTGTACTCGGCGGTGCCGCCACCATGCTCTACGGCATGATCGGCGTGTTGGGCGTGCGGATCTGGGTGCAGAACAAAGTCAATTTTTCCAACCCGGTGAACCTGACCACCGCCGCCGTCGCCCTCATCATCGGTGTTGCAGACTACACCTGGAACATCGGCGAGCTGCAGTTTGCCGGCATTGCGCTGGGCACGGCCGCAGCCCTGGTGATCTACCACGGCATGAACGCACTCGCCCGGTGGCGCGGGACGGCCACGGACCCCCGCGATCCCGAAACCGATGCACCGGACGCACTGGGCCCGGATTCCCGCGGCGCCGAAATCTAACTGGCGGTGTGGACGGGCGCCGCTACAACCGCGTCCTTGAGGCTGACATACGCCCGTCGATGCCGTTCAGACTCCGATCAGATCCCATTCAGATCCCGTTCAGCGCCTCGGCGGCGGCAAGCGCGACATACCGCGCGGCATGGCGCTGCGCCTCGTCGCCCGACCGTGCCACCTCGGCGGCACTCGCCGCTGCCACCACACCGTGTTCGGCCAGTTGCGCCGGCGTCACTTCAATCCGACCGGCGACGACGACGACGGGCAGTCCGAGCGCGTTGGCGGCGTCGGCCACGCCAATGGGGGCCTTGCCGGACAGCGACTGAACGTCCAGCGACCCCTCTCCGGTGATGACCAGGTCCGCGTCCTGCAGCGCGGCGTGCAGGCCGGTCAGCTCGGCCACCAGCGCGAAGCCGCCCTCGATGTCCGCGCGGGTATAGGCGAGGAACAACGACGGGAAACCACCGGCCGCGCCCGCGCCGGGCACATCAATGTCGTTTCCGGTGGAGGACCGGACGACCGAGGCCAGGTTCCGCAGACCCGCGTCCAGCAGCTCCACCGCCTCGGGATCCGCACCCTTCTGCGGGGCAAACACGTGTGCCGCTCCGTCGGGGCCGTAGAGCTTATTGTCCACGTCGACGGCCAGCCGGATCCGGGCCGTGGACAGCCGGGGGTCCAGTCCGCTGGCATCGACGGCGGAGACATCCACCAGCGACCCGCCGCCAAGCGGCACCAGATTTCCCTGCGTATCCAGCAGTTTCAGCCCGAGCGCCCGCAGCGCACCGGTCCCGGCATCCGTCATGGCGGACCCACCAAGTCCGATGACGATTTCGGTGGCACCGGCGTCCAGAGCGGCGGCGATCAACTGCCCGCAGCCGTAGGAATGGGCTCGCAGGGCGTTCTCCCGGGTCGGCTCGGAGAGCAAATAACCGCTGGCCTGCGCGGTTTCGATCACCGCCATCGGCCCCTTAATGGCCCAGGCGGCACCCACGGGCTTGAGGATGGGCCCGACAACGGCGTTGAGCTTCTCCTCAAAGCCGGAGGCCAGGGCTGCTTCCAAGGTCCCCTCGCCGCCGTCGGCCATCGGCAGGGTGGTGACAACTGCCTCCGGATACACGCGCAGGACGCCCTCGGCCATCGCCGCGGCCGCCTCGAGGGCCGTCAGGGTTCCTTTAAATTTGTCCGGTGCAATGAGAATCCGCATGGCTCCATCCTGCCAGCTGCCCGCAACCCGCACGAACGGTCACTAGCCGGCCCGGTCCCCACTGCCCGGCGCCCCGGGCCCGGGCCGGGGCCAATACCCGCGTTCCCTCATGACTTCGGCCAGCAGATCGGCGCGGTCCGTCATGAGACCGTCCACCCCCAGGTCAAAAAGCGCGTGCATCCGCCGCGGATCGTCGATTGTCCAGACATGGACCTTCAGCCCCAGCTCATGGGCACGGGTAACGGATTTCGGCGTGACCAGGTGGATGGACCGGTAACGGACGGGCACCTGGAGGCAGTCCACGTCGTGCAGGATCCGCCGCAGCAGTGGCTTAGGCAGCCACGGTCCCAGACAGATGAAGGCCGCCAGCGACACCACCCCGGCGGAGCTGGCCGTGGGCCTGGAGAGTCGCTTAAGCACCGCGCGCCGACGACGGTCGGAGAACGAGGCCACGCAGACCCGGTCATGCAGACCGGATTCCTCGATCGCAGCGGCCAGCGTCTGCACCGATCCCCGGTCCTTGACATCCAGATTCAGCCGCACCCCGGGCAGCGCCGACACCAGCTCGGCAAATGTGGGAATGGTCTCCCTGCCGCTGATCCGGGCCTGTGCCACCCGCTCCGCGGTCAATGCGGAGATCCGCCCGGTACCGTCAGTGATCTGCTCCAGCCTGGCGTCGTGGAAGACCAGCAATACCCCGTCGGCCGTTGTGTGCACGTCCGTCTCCAGATAGTCAAAACCAAGCGCGACGGCGGCGCGGAATGCCGCGAGCGAGTTTTCCAGACCATCCTTGGAAAAGCCGCGGTGGGCGAAGGCCACCGGGGCCGTTGACGCCAGGAACGGCAACTGTCTGCTCACGCTTCCACGCTACTGGAGTCCGGTCGTGCATGGTTGGGATGCCTGCGGAACGCTGGAATCATGCGGGCTGCTACCGCACGCCGCGGCCTCCCGTTTTCAGCGCCGCCAACCGTTCCTCCAGAACCTGGGCAACGCCGTCGTCGGCGAAATTCGGGGCCCGCAGCGCGGTGGCCGCCCTGGCCCGTTCATGGCCGCTGGCCATCGCGTACCCGGCACCGGCCCAGCGCAGCATTTCAATGTCGTTGGGCATGTCCCCGAAGGCCACCACGTCCTGGGCCGCGATCCCCCGGGACGCCGCGTATTCGGCCAGCGTCACCGCCTTGTTAATGCCGTGCGGTCCCATCTCCAGCATGGCCGCCGTGGCAGCCGAATGCGTCACGGCGAGCAGCCGGTCGATCTGAGGGCGCACCCGGGCCAGGAACGCGTCGGCCGTGCTCTTGCGGGTGACGGCCAAAAACTTGACCACGGCGGATTCCGCGGTGATCGTTTCGGGCAGCGGAGCGGGCGTGACCTCTGCCAGCAGGTCCACCGAGCCGGGTTCCAGGAAGCCCGGCTCCAGGTGGAAGCCGTCCAGCGTTTCCACGGCAAACTCCGCATCCGGCACCAGCCCCTTTATAACCCGCCGGGCCTCGAGCACCGACGCCAGCGGCAAAAGGTGTGAGGACATGACCCGTTCGCGGACCAGGTCATAGACCACGGCCCCGTTGGAGCAGATTACGGTGCCGGTGTGGCCGATCTGCTCGCGCAGCGGCCCCAGCCAACGCGGCGGCCGCCCGGTCACGAAGACAATTTCCAGCCCCGCGTCCTCTGCGGCCCGGAAGGCGTCCACCGTTCTGGCACTGATTTTTCCATCGTGACCGAGGATGGTTCCGTCAATGTCGCTGGCAATTAAACGCATACTCTAGGCTATCCGACGCCGTGGGAGCCGATCAGCAGGCCGCAGCGCTCCTCGAGATACCGCACCGCCAGATGCAGCTTGGAAAAGGCCTCGTTCGCACTCTGGCGGTGAAAATATCTGAAGTAGATCTGCTGGGCGATGACTGCGAGGCGGAACAGGCCAAACACCTCATAAAAGGTCCAGCCGGCCGGACTCAGGGCGAGCCCGGTGCGGGACGTGTAGTAGTTCACGACCTCGGCCCGGGTCAGCATCCCCGGCAGCTGGGTCGGCTGCCGGCGGAAGCTGCGAAACACCGCATCATCATCGGCCTGGACCCAATACGCGAGCGCACCGCCGAGGTCCATCAGCGGGTCGCCGATGGTCGCCATTTCCCAGTCCAGGACGCCGGCCACCCGAAGCGGCGCCACGGCTTCCTGCGCGAGGACAACATTGTCCAGCCTGAAGTCGTTGTGGATCACGCAGCTGCGGACGTCGGCGGGTTGATTCACCGCCAGCCATGCCATCACTGTTTCAAAGCCGCCGACGTTCTCCGTCCGCGCCCTGACGTACCGCTGGGACCAGCCCACCACTTGGCGGCCGACGTAACCAGCGCCCTTGCCGATTCCGCTTAATCCGGCGGCGTCCGGGTCAACGCTGTGCAGCTCCACCAGCCGGTCCAGCAACTCCATACACAACGCCCGCGCCCGATCGGGGCCAAGCTCAAACCCCGCGGGCGGGTCCGCGCGCAAAATGGTCCCGTTCAGCCGCTCCATGACGTAAAACTCCGAGCCAAGGACGGACCGGTCAGCACAAAACGCAATCATCGCGGGCACGTAGCCGAACAACGGCTTGAGCTGTCGCTGGAGGTAGAACTCGCGGTGCATATCGTGCGCGCTTCTGGCCTTGCTGCCGGCGGGCGGGCGGCGCAGGACCACCTGCCGTTGCGGATAGCTGAGCAGATAGGTCAGGTTCGAGGCGCCGCCGGAAAACTGACGGACCTCCGGGACGCCGTCGAAATCTGCCGGGTCGAATCCTTCCTGTTCGGCACCGTGATGGCGCAGCCATCGAGCCACGGCGGCGAGGTCGAAGGCGTCTTCGGTGCGTACGGGTCGGAGGCCGGCGGGATCGGTCATGTGCTGGGCTCCCTGCTGGTCCGGTATTTGCGCAGTTCCAGGCCCGCGACTACGCCGCGGTGCACCTCGTCGGGGCCGTCGGCCAGCCGTAGCGCCCGGGCCTGGGTCCAGGCGGCGGCGAGCGGGAAGTCGTCGGACAGTCCGGCGCCCCCATGCAGCTGGATCGCCATGTCGATGACTTGCTGCGCCATGGTCGGCACCGCTGCCTTAATCTGGCTGACCGCTGCGACGGCGTCATCAGGGCCTTTGGTGTCCAGCAGCCAGGCCGCATGCAGCACCAGGAGCCGGGCCTGGTCGATGGCGATCCGCGCCTCGGCAATCCTTTCCCGGTTTCCACCCAGATCGGCCAGCGGCCGACCGAACGCCGTGCGGCCCAAGGCCCTGCGGCAGGCCAGTTCCAATGCCCGCTCGGTTAGTCCAATCAGGCGCATGCAATGGTGCACCCGGCCGGGGCCAAGACGGCCCTGCGCGATCTTGAATGCGTGCCCCGGGGCGCCGATCACATTGGTCAGCGGCACGCGGACATCGGTGAAGGAGACTTCGCCATGGCCACCCGGTTCATCGTAGGTCCCCATCGTAGGCAGCATCCGTTCAACGTGGACGCCAGCAGCGTCCCGCGGAACCAGCACCATTGAGTGCCTGGCATGGCGGGGCGCCGCGGGATCGGTCAACGCCATCACCAGGAGTATGCGGCAGTCCGGATGGCCGATGCCGGTGGACCACCATTTGCGCCCGTTCACGGTGACCACGTCAGCGGAGACGATGGCCGTCGTTTCCATCGTTGTCGCGTCCGAGGATGCCACGGCGGGCTCAGTCATGGCAAAGGCGCTGCGGATACGGCCGTCCAGCAGCGGTTCCAGCCATTTTTTACGCTGCTCGACGGAGCCGTATTTGATCAGCACCTCCATGTTGCCGCTGTCCGGGGCATTGCAGTTGAAGACCAACGGGGCCAGAAAGGAATGCCCGGTGAGCTCGGCGATCGGCGCATAGTCCACATTGCTCAGGCCGGTACCGCCCGGCGGCAGGTAGCGGGGATCAAAGGCTTTTTCATGGCCCGCCGGCAGGAAAAGGTTCCACAAGCCCTGTCCGCGGGCCTTCGCGCGCAGATCCGCGAGCACCGGAAGCGGTTTCCACTGCCGACCCTCGGTCCGCGCCGCGGAAAGAGCGCGCTCGTACTCCTCCTCCGCCGGAACAATCTCGGTGCTGATGAACTGGCCGACGCGTTCGCTCAGTTCGGCGGCCAGCGGCGAGAGGGAAAAGTCCATGTCGCTGACCCTAGCGCTTGCCCGCGCCTGGCCGCCACCGGCTTACCGGACACTTCTGCGCAGATTTGGCCGCTTCGCCGGCGCATACTCGTTCCTTCGCGCCATCAGGTCCCGGCCATGGGCAGATTCGATCGGCCAGTGATCAGCGTCCGAAGGTCCCGGTGATCCGGGCCCGGCCCAGCGTGTGCGAGAACAGGTTGAAACCCAGGAACGCCGGCGAGGCGGTTTCCGGCAGTCCCAGATCCGGCACGTCCACCGCATGCACCACTACCATGTAACGGTGCGTGCCGTGCCCGGGCGGCGGGGCGGCCCCCGCGAAGCCGGCAAAACCGCCGTCGTTCTTCAATGTGAGGGCACGGGACG
Organism: Paenarthrobacter sp. PH39-S1; assembly: GCF_030063245.1. Lineage (GTDB taxonomy): Bacteria > Actinomycetota > Actinomycetes > Actinomycetales > Micrococcaceae > Arthrobacter_M. The sequence goes on along the minus strand of NZ_JASISR010000028.1, from coordinate 42,886 downwards.
GCAGCCCCGCGTCCCCTTTTCTGCCGGCACCTTCGGACAACGACCTCACTTCCACCGGAATATTACAGACAGCCCAATGCCAGTAGCCGCTGGCCGTGGGAGCGTCCGGATCGTACATGGTCACGGCGAAGCTCTGCGTCCCGGCAGGAAAACCACTCCAGGAAAGCTGCGGGGAAATGTCCTGGCCGCCGGCGTCGGCGCTGATCTGCCGCCCGGACAGCGTCTGGCCGTCCCGGATCGAGTCGCTGGTCAGCGTGAAAGTGCCGACCTCGGGCAAGGCATCGTACGGATCATATGAATTCATAACGGAATATTCCTTTCGTTTGCTGCCTAATGGGGTTGCGCCCGGGCACGGACCACAGAGCAGCGGCCGGGCGCTGCTACTCCGCTGCGGCGGAGGTGGAGGAAGGGGCGGGTTCCTGGGCCGCGATCCGGGTGCGGAGTTCCTCGCGGGTCGGCGGGTTGGCTCCCGGCCTGGAAACCGTCACCGCTGCGGCCTCGGCGGCGTAGTGCAGAATCCGGGCCAATTCCTCGGCGCTGAGCGAATGCAGGCTGTCCCGGCGCTGGGCGCCATCCAGTTCCCGGTCCACCAACGCGGAAAGCAGCGCAGCCATAAAGGAATCCCCGGCCCCCACCGTGTCCGCCACCTCCGTCGCAGGGACCCGGGCCTGCGTTTCGCCGCCCGCGCAGACCGCCCATGGTCCGTCCACGCCGCGGGTCACCACGACGACGGCGGGACCGCGGCCTGCATGGCCGGCAGCAATGGCCAACCAGTTCCGTGCGGCTGTGAGCGGATCAAGATCCGGATACAACCATTGCAGATCCTCATCAGAGGCCTTCACCACGTCCGCCAGCCGGACAAAGTTCTCCGCCTCCCGCCGGGCATATTCCACGTCGGGAATAATGCTCGGCCGGCAGTTCGGGTCGTACGAGATGGTGGCCCGCGGGCGCGCCTGCCGGACGGCGCGGAGCACCTGGCTGGCGCCGGGCTGGAGCATGGCTGCTATCGAGCCGGTATGCAGCACCGTCGTCGCCTCGAGCAGGAAATCCAGCCGGTCCTCAAGTCCGGGAAGATCCCAGGCGAGCTCGAAGACGTAGGAGGCGGCGCCGTCGTCGTCCACAACGGCACGCGCAATACTGGTGGCGCCTTCATCCGGCGGAATGGGCAGCAGCACCGAGTTATCGTGCAAATGCGCGGAAATCAGCGTGCCGTACGGGTCCCGTCCGAACCGCCCGAGGAACTGCACCGGATGCCCCAACCGGGCGAGCCCGACCGCGACGTTCATCGGGCTCCCGCCCACATGCGCGACCGGCTCCTGCGTCCCGCGCACCACCTCGTCGATCAGGGCCTCACCAATGACAGTCAGCATGCTCTTAGCCTAGGTCCATCCGCGGGGATACGCGTGCTGCCTTACGACGTGCGCCATCGGTCCCGGCTTCGTCGCCGGTGCTGCCCCCGAGGGGCCGAGAGCCGCCGAGGTGGCGGGGTCAGATGACCGGCAGGGCGTCCAGCACCAGTGCGCGGCAGGCGGCATACGCTTCGCGGTGGATATCGATCAGGTCGAAGTGATCCCCCGACACCCGAATGAGTTCGGCGACCGCTCCGGCTGCCCGTGCCGCTGCCACATAGGCCCTGGACTGGGCCGCCGGAACCTCGGTGTCGGCCGCGCCGTAGACCGCGTACACCGGCACGCGGAGCGGAACCTGCTGGAGCGGATCGGCCAACCGGTAGCGTTCCGGATCCGATTCGGGTGAACGCCTGATGAAGTTTTGGACCGCGCCGTCGCTGAGACCCAGTGCCATGGCTTGACGCAGATCCAGCACTCCGGCCTGACTGACGACGGCGGTCAGCGGCACCGCTGCTGGCCCTCCTGCCCCGCGGCGCCCATAAGAGCCCGGCGCACCCGGTGGCATTGCGTCCCTGCCTGCCGCCCACACCGCCAGCTGGCCTCCGGCGGAATGCCCCAGCGCCACCACTGCGGACAAGTCCAGGGAGTGCTCCGCCGCGGCCGCCGCCAGCGCGTCGATTCCCGCGCTCACGTCCTCAAACGTCTCCGGCCACCCGCCGCCGTCACCGGCCCGGCGGTATTCCAGATTCCACGCCGCGACACCGTGGGCGGCGAGGTCTTCGGAGAGCGGGGCACCCAGCTGCGCGGTGTACCGCGAACGCCAGTACCCGCCGTGGATGACCACGGCGACCCCTGCGTACTTCCGCTGTCTGGGCAGATAGAGCTCCGCATACTGGTTCGGGTCGGCGCCGTAGCTGTACCGTGCGGGCACGTCGGCCTCCTGTCATGGGCTGGGCATTTCCACTTGTCCGTGCGGGATATTTCCATTGGCGTGAATCCATGCCTGCACCCGCTGTTCGGCACGGATCCGGGCCATGGGGCGGTTCAGCCGGCTCAGGACCGGGCATAGCGCCGGACAAAATTCGCTATGATCTGCGCGGGCTGATCCACATTTTCCGCCCGCGCGGCGCTCCGCACCTGCTCCAGCTGGTCGGGATGGAAGTAACCGGCATCCCGGTATACATCAATTCTGGTCAGCAACCCCGCCACATCCAATTCAGGGTGGAACTGCGTGGCGTACAGGTTGGATTTGATCCGGAACATCTGCACCGGGCAGCCTGCCGAAGAAGCCAGCAAGGTCGCGTGGGCGGGGAGCTCGGTGCACGCCTCCTTATGTCCGACAAACGCTTGGAACTTCGACGGCAGACCAGCCAGGAGCGGATCGTGCAGGCCCTCATCGGTCAACGTCACCTGCACGGGGCCGATCGGTTCGCCGAAACGCCTCCCGATCACCGCTCCCTGATGCCGGCCAAGAGTTCCGACGCCGTAACAGGCGCCCAGAAAGGGGATATCGGCCGCCACGATCCGGTCCAACAGGGCCGAAAGCTCCGCCTCGACGCGCAGCTGAACGGTGCTTTTCTGCTCCACCGGATCACTGGCATTGAACGGGCTGCCACCCACCAGCACGCCGGAATAATCACTCAGATCGAGTGCCGGCAGCGGCCCCGACTCCAGCCGCACCCGAACCAGAGAGTCGGCCGGAAGGGAACCGAAGCGCAGGAACGCCTCATACTCGCCATCCGCCGCCGCCTCATCGGCGCGCGTGGCCAGCAGCAGAAACGGCTTGATGCCGGCATGGACTTCACTCATGCGCTTGAGCCTACCCATTCCGCCCGCCGGTACTACTGTCGCCGGCACTACTGTCGCCGGAAGTAGTGTCGGTCGCTAGTGCTAGCGTGGTGGTACCCGTAAAAGCCTGACAGCGAAAGGCCCACATGAGCAGCCACTGGGACAGACTCGACGAGCGCCTTCGCCCCGCAGTGGCTGCCAGCGTAGCCGAGTATGAACGGATCCGCTCCCAGCTTGAATTTGTCACCTGGGACGTTGAGGCGAGTATCCGGGAGATTTTCGAGGACTCCGAAACAACGCCGCTGTTTTTCACCAGCCGCACCAAGTCGCTGGAATCCTTCCGCGAGAAGGCCTCCCGGATGGTATCCCCGGTGGCGGGTGCCGAACCTGCACTGCAGTTCCCGGACCCGCTGCGGAATCTGACCGACATCGTCGGAGTGCGGGTGATCACCACCTTGCCGGCGGAGAATGCCCAGGCTGCCAACCTGATCAAGCGCCAGCGCAGCACCTTCGACTGCCGCGGTGACCGCGAAAAGGACATCGGCTCCATCGAGTCCGGAACCTACGGGTACTCCAGCCGGCACCTGATCCTGCGCACCATCCAAAATGACGTCGTCAAGCACTACCAGCAGGTCCTTGACGCATCGGCCAAGCCCAACGGCAGCTACTTTTTTGAATGCCAGATCCGCACGGTTTTCGCGCATGCGTGGAGCGAAATCGAACACGACATCCGCTTCAAGGCCCAGGACCGGCGTGCCTGGAGTCCGTACTTTGACCGTCAGTTCACGGCAACGGCGGCCATGCTGGAAACGGTGGAGACCGCTTTTTCGGAACTGCACGAACGCTATGAGGCGGTGACCAATTTCTGGGATGAAAATGGGGAGGGCGCGGTTCCGCTGACGCCGAACCGCGTCAAGGAAGTCTGGCAGACCCTGCTGCCGCACGTTGACCGGAAGTCCGACGACGATTGGGGCTGGGCAGCGGAGCTGCTCGCGGCCCACGGACTGGTCCGGACCATCGAATTGGTCGATGTCCTGCAATCTCAGGCAATCAGCGACGTCCGCCAGGCCCTGGATCACAGATATTCGCCCGGGCCGGACCGGCTGCTGGATGACCTGCTGCTCTGGCGCTACGGCACCGTCCATATTGACCTCACCACCGAGCCGGCAACCCCGGATGCCAAGCATCCTGAGAGCAAGCCGCGCCGGGAAAGCCTGCAGCGGCGCTATCAGCAAATGATGCGGTACCGGGAGGCCGGCCGGGCTGCGTCTTCTGCCTGAGCTGGCGCCCCGGTTTGCCCGCCGCCGGGGCGGGCCATAAGGTTACTGTGCATCAGTAATGTCAACCCTTGAGGAGTCATGATGAAAGCATCGAAGACACTGACCAAGAACCTGCAGTCCGTCCTGGTGGATCTTATTGAGCTGCACGTGCAGGGCAAGCAGGCGCACTGGAACATCGTGGGCACCAACTTCCGGGACCTGCATCTTCAGTTGGACGAGATCGTCGATTCGGCGCGGGAATTTGCCGATGTCACGGCGGAACGGATGCGGGCCCTGCAGGCGTCACCGGACGGCCGCACCGGGACCGTCAGCAGCACGACTTCGCTGCCGCAGTTCCCCGAGGACCTGGTTGATACAGCCGAGGCCGTGGATCTGGTGGTTGAGCGTCTGGACTCGACGGTGGCGACCATGCGCAGGGTCCATGATCAGGTGGATGAGGAAGATCCGACGACGGCGGATCTTCTGCACGGCTTCATTGCCGCCCTGGAGCAGTATGCCTGGATGGTCGGGACCGAGAACATGAAGGCCGGCAGCACCAAAACCGTGTCTGCGCATTCCAAGAGCCAGGTCAAGGGCTAGCCCGCGACTGAGTCCACCAGGCGATGGGCATCCACAGCAGACAAGATCCCGGCGATTTTTGCCGTGGTCTTTTTTATTTCGGCGATCAACCCATCCGTGACTCCGGACACACCGAATAACCAATGGACGCGCTCGGAACCGGGCCGCCACCGCGAATGAAGAGGATCCTGAAATGAATAAGAAATCTGCATTCCTGATTGCTCCGGCCCTGGCGCTGGGCGCGTTGGCCCTTTCCGGCAGCCCCGCACTCGCCGCCGACACGGCCTCCTACCAGACAACCTTGGGCGCTTTGAACGGCAGCTCGGCCAGCGGCACCGTCATGATCAGCGTGACCGGGGACCAGGCTACGGTCACGGAGAAGGTCAGCGGCCTGGCCGCATCCTTCAACGGGCAGCCGTACCCGCACGTCCAGCACATCCATATCGGTGCACAGGGTACGTGCCCGGCGCCGTCTGCAGATACCAATGGGGATGGTGTCATCAGCACCACCGAGGGCGGTCCGGCGTACGGCATGATCGGAACCACCCTTTCCACCAGCGGCGATACCAGCCCCGCGGCCGGTACCGACCTGACGTTGGCGGGAATGGGCTCCGATTTCACCTACCAGCGCACGTTCACGCTGAATGCCGACACCGCTGCCTCGCTCAAGGCAGGTAAGGCCGTCGTCGTCGTTCATGGGCTTGACCCGGCAACCCTTTCCGCGAAGGCTCAGGCCGAGCCCAGCGATCTGGTTCCCTCCCTGCCGCTGGCGGCAACCTCGCCGGCACTGTGCGGCACGCTGGCCGTGTCACAGATGAGCAGCATGCCCGGAGGTGCCCCCGGCACCGGCGTGACCACGGCCGTAGCGCACAGCAGCACCACGGCTGGTCCTGACGCAGGCATGATCGCCGGTGGCAGTGCCCTGGTACTGGCAGCCGGAGGTGCCCTTCTGGTGGGCCGCCGGATGTCCACTAAGAGCGTCAAGGACTAGGGAAAATCCTTCTCCGATGAACAATGACATCAGCCGTCGCGGACGTTTCATCGCGTCCGCGGCGGCCGCCCTCATCTTTTTGGCCGGCTGCGGATCGACGTCCGGTCCCGCGCCGCAGTCAGTCCCGCCGGAATCCGCGGCGGTTTCCAGCAGTTCCGTTGCGGCGCCGCCGACGTCGGCTGGGGCACCAGCTCAGACACCAACTCAGGCGGCGGCGCCCGTCGAGCCTGCTGCTGCCGTGCCGGAGACGGTCGGTCCAGCGCTGCCCGCATCCCAGCCCGTCGCACTGGACATTCCGGACATCACAGTGAGCTCCCAGTTGCTGCAACTCGGGAAAGCGGCGGATGGAACGGCGGAGGTTCCTCCCGGTGAACCCGGCTCTCCCGCCGGTTGGTACAAGTACTCTCCGACGCCAGGCGAAATCGGCCCGTCTGTGATCCTTGGCCATGTCAATTCGACGCTCAGCAATATCGGTGTCTTTTACCGGCTGCATGAAATGACCCAGGGCCAGCAGTTCTCGGTAAGCCGGGCCGATGGAACGGTCGCCGTCTTCGCAATGGACCGTTCCGCGGTTTTCAAGAAAGACCAATTCCCCACGCTCGAGGTCTACGGCAACACAAAGCGCGCCGAGATCCGGCTCATCACCTGCGGCGGCTACAACCCGTCGACGAATCTGTATGACGACAACACAGTGGTTTACGGTCATCTGGTGTCCAGCCATCCGGCCTGACGCCACCAGCAACCCGTACTCAGGGCCGATCAAAGCTGTCGCGGCTACCCGGTGGTCGCACGGGATCCACGCAATCTTTCGGACCGGATCAATAGTCGTCAACAGTGGCTAAGGAGCCTCGGACCGGGGAAGGGCACGGAACCGCGGCGAGGGATCGACAAAGATTCGACCAAGAATTTGGAGTTTGAGATGATGCGCAAAAGCGCCGTACTGGCTCTGGCCGGGGCCGCCTTGATTGTGCTGGCCGGCTGCGGGGCCCCTGCCGCCCAACTGGGCGCGGCTGCGGCGCAGGCAACGTCGGTACAGCCCGGACCCGGCGCAGCCAGTTCCGCCCCATCGACGTCCGGCACGGCAGACGGCAGCACACCGTCCGCGGCCGCACAGATGATCTGCGGCGACGAGACCAAAACCAATCTCGCGTCGAGTCTGGCACTGCCGGGGCCGCCGCAAAGTGCGGACAGCTGGTCCGATCAGCTGTACACCTGCACCTATGCCCTACCGGCGGGCCAGCTTGTGTTGTCCGTCAAGGAATCCGAGAGCCCCGCGTCGGCGCGCGCGTATTTTGATGCCCTGCAGAAAACGCTCGGCTCCGCCGAAGCAATCGAGGGACTTGCCAATCTGGGACTGCCCGCCTATAAAACCGCCGACGGCAACGTGGTGTTCGTCAAAGACAATATGACACTGCAGGTGAACGGGACCGGGCTGACCGGCACCGTCGGGCCGCACGCCGTTTCGCGAACCGAGCTGTCCTTTGAAGTCGCCACCGCCATCCTGGGCTGTTGGCGGGAGCACTAGCCGTCCGTACCTTCGCTTCCGCCACTGCCATTGCCTGACTGCCCATCCGAGGCTGCAGGGTGCGCCGCCCGGGAATTGTCCGGCGTGTGCGGTTCCATCGCAGGGTTCCACAACGGGTCGTCGGCGGGATCGTTGACCGATCCCTTCGCCGCTCCCGCGGTGGTTACGGCATCGCTGTCCGGGTCAACATGGGCCAACGGATTGTCCGTTTCCGGGGCCGCGTCCGGTTCGTCATCGTCGTTCTCCGGGCGGTCCTTACCCGCCCGCTGCTCCTGGACCTGCTCCTGGACCCGGTCCCGGTCCCGGTCCCGGGAATCAGCATGATCGCCCATCGCTGTCCTCTCCTTCCGACAAGTGCCCGGCTGCTCTCCGAGCCGCAGGCGGCTGGAATCCGGGCTGATTCCGTCAACGTACCAGTGCCCGCGGAAAGATGGAACCGCCGGACCCCCCTACGCCCGGTAATCGAATGCAGAAGCAGGCGCCTGCGCTCACGCCGTCGCTCACCCGGGGGGCGCAGTCACCGTCGATGGCGTCCACCACTTGCGTACCGCTGTCCGGCAGTTCCGGCGGTTCCCCCAGTTCAACCGTGAGCGTTGCACCCAGCCGCTCGGCGAGCCTGGCGGCGATGGAGAGCCCGAGTCCGCTGCCTACCGGCCGCTGACCGGCATATCTGCGGTACAGCACGCCGCGGTCAAAGGCGACGGCGGCGTCCTCCGCTGTCAGCCCGGGACCGTTGTCCCGCACGTCTATTGCCACAACATCCTGACCTCCTCCAGACTCCAGCCGCGCGCTCAGCCGTAACGGCTTTCCCTGCGGTGTCACCCGCAGCGCATTTTCCACCAGGCCGTCGAGAATCTGCCGCAGCCGCTGGGCGTCCGTCAATACCATAAGAGCCTGCTCCGGCACCGGCACGATCAGCTGCAGCCTGACACCGCTTTGTGCCGCACGAGCTCGCCAGGTCTCCTCCACCTGATGCAGGAGTGCGGTTATCTCCACTGGCCGGGTCTCCACGGCAAAATCGTCTGCTTCCAGCCGGGCCAGCTCCAGCAGATCATTGACAAATACGTCCAGCCGGTCCGTCTCCGCGGCCAGCGTACGACCCACCGCAGCCACGTCCGCCGCCGCCAGAACCAGCCCGTCCTCCAGTGCTTCGGCGTACCCGCGCATAGCCGTCAACGGCGTGCGGATCTCATGCGAAACCGACAGCAAAAATTCACGCTGACGTCCCTCGCTCGCCAGCAGCGCATGGTCCAAAGTGTTGACCGCCTCGCCCACAGCACGAACCTCCGTGACACCGGCAGGTACCAACTGCACGCCGCGTTCGCCGCCGGCCATCCGCCGGGCTGCGGCCGCCGTCCTCACCAGCGGGCGGGACATCCTGCGCGCCAGCAGGGTTCCGGCCAGGACGGCGATCAGCAGACCGGCGGCGAGCGCCAGCAGGGTCCGCTGCAGCACCAGCGCAGATGCGGCATAGACGTCCGCCAGCGAGCGGGTCAACACGATCGCCCCGCCGCGCTTAAGTCCGCGGGCCTCCAGCAGCAATGTCGAACCTTCCCGGTTGACGGTCTGTGATGTCTTTCCGCCGGAGAGAACCCGTTGTATCTCGTCCGCGCTGAGATACGGCCGGGCGGCTCCGCTGACGGTGCCGTCGGTGCTGACCGCGGAGAGCTCGTAGTCGGCCGGACCCAGCAGGTGCCGTTCACGCAGATCCAAGGCCTGCGAGGCAACGGGGGTGACCGCAAATGCATCGGCCTGCCGGGAAAGTTCCGATCTGGCCTGCTCGACGGCGGCGGCGCGGATCAGCGGAAAGCCCACCGTCCCGGTCACGAGAACGGCCAGAACGGCGACGGCGGCGGTCACCATCGTGACCCGGCCCGCCAGCGAGCGCAGCCACGTTTTCACCGGGCTCTCGGGACCTTGCCGGCCACGTCATGGTGGGCAACACCGCCGTCGTCGTCCATCATGTCGTTTCGCCGCCGGCGGTGTAGCCGACGCCGCGCAAGGTACGGATCGGGCTGGCTGTTCCGAGTTTTGCGCGGACCTGGGCAATGTGGACGTCCACTGTGCGGCCGGCGCTGTAGCTCGCCTGTCCCCAGACAGCGGAGAGCAATTGTTCACGACTGAAGACGCGGCCCGGGCTCACCAGCAGGTAGGCCAGCACATCGAACTCCTTTGCGGTCAGCTCCACCGCAGTTCCCGCGGCACTCACGCTGCGCCGGTCCGGATCCATGATCACGGCACCGACGCGGATGAGTTCCCGCCGGGGCAGCCCTGCCGTCCGGCGCAGCACGCCCTTTAGCCGGGTGACCAATTCGCGAGGGGAAAACGGCTTGGTCATGTAGTCATCGGCGCCAAGCTCAAGGCCCAGGATTTTGTCCACCTCCTCGTCGCGGGCGGTGACAAAGATCACCGGTGTCCAATCCCCCGCCGCCCGCAGCCGGCGGCAGACCTCGATTCCGTCCATGCCGGCACCATCGGTGCCGGGCAGACCGACGTCGAGAATCACGGCCACCGGCCGCAGTCGCCTGACTTGCCGCAGTCCCGCCTCGCCGGTCGTTTCCACGTGGACCCCGAAACCGGCACGGCTGAGGTAAAGCCGCTGAACATCGGCGATCGCGCGCTCATCCTCGATGATCAGCACCAGCCCGCAAGCCCGCGGATCGTCGGGTGCCCCGGCATTGTCCATGACTCCATTCAACCCCTTGCCGGCGGCACCTGTGGGCCCACGCGCTGCTTTCTTTACTTTCCCCTTACATTCCTCTGACACTCCTCCCATACTGGGCCGTCATAGTGGACTCAACGGCAGTCAGGGAACCCCCGGACGCGAATGCGAAGGAGCCATCATGAACGTCAATTCTGAATTGCACCCCGAAGCCGGGACAACTGGATCAGCAGGGGCGCCCGTAAACACAAACGGACGACGGCGACGCAACCGGATCGTCGGGTCCGTGGCGGGGACGGCCCTGCTCGCCGCCGCGTTCTTCGGCGTGACGGCGGCCTCCGCCGCGGATACCCCGCCGCAGGCCGCCGCAGCCGGCACCGCATCGTCCTCCGCCTCGGGTACGGCCGGGCCAACGGCGGATGCCGCAGCCCACACAGCGCACCACCGTGGCGCCACACTGCGCGAGGAACTGCGGATCAGCCTGCAGGCAAAGCCGGGCTTCGGCGACAAGGACCATGTGCTGGCCTATGCGCTGATCCAGCGCCCCAAAGCGTTCGCGAAGCTGCCCGCCAACCTACAGTCCGACCTGAAGACGCTGGAAGCGGCCCCGGCGGCGGAGCGGGACGCGGACGCCGGCAACATCAAGACCACGGCCCTGAACGGCGGCTACGGCACGTCCATCCAAACACACGCACAAGCGATCCAGGCCAAGCTGGCCTCGGCACCGGCGAAGTAACGGTCTATAAAAGGGCCGCCGGGTCTCCGCGCGGCCGCTGCCGGCCTTGGTCGACCACCGGGCCATGTGGTCACCCCGCCGTGGCAGTGTTCACGTCCTTGGAGTGGACGCCTCGTCCAAGGTCACCGACGCCGCGTGTTGACCGGGCGACGGGTCGGTCCCCTGCCCACGGGTCGGCCTTACGGCGCCGTCGTCGTTGGGGGCGGCGGCGTCGGCTTCGTCGGGGGCGCCGTCGTCGTGAGCACGGCTGGGCCTAAAACTGCTCGGTCGTCCGATCTGATCGGTCCGACTCAATTTCGAGGGCCACCAGATGACCCTGCCCAGGTCATAGGAGAACGCCGGGACGAGCAGCGAGCGCACAACGACAGTGTCCAGCAGCACTCCGAAGGCCACGATGGAACGCGATCTGCACCAGGAAGAGGATGGGAATAACACCCAACGCTGCGAACGTCGCTTCCAACACCACGCCAGCGGATGTAATCACGCCGCCGGTCACCCCCTGCCCGCGCAGAATGCCCGGGCGCGTGCCCAGCTCCAGGGACGCCTCGCGGACCCGTGTCATCAGGAAGATGTTGTAGTCCACGCCCAGCGCCACCAGGAAACAAACCCGAACAGCGGCACGGCCGCGTCGGCCCCCGGGAAGTGGAAAAGGTGCTTAAAGGCCAGCGCCGAGACGCCCAGCGCTGCCGCGTAGGAGAGCACGACGCTGCCGATCAGCAGCAGCAGCGCCACGATCGAGCGAAGCAGCAGCATCAGAATCACGAGAATGACGGCGAGCACCAACGGGATGATTTTAGTCAGGTCGCTTTGCGCCGTGACATTGGTATCCAGCGCGATCGCTGTCACGCCACCTACCAGCACGCCCGCATCTGAACCTGAGCTCACCGGCGACGACGGCGCTGGTGGCCAAGCTGGACCGCGCCGGTCACGTGACCCGCCAGCGCAGTGACAAGGACCGCCGCCAGGTCCAGCTCGCCATGACAGACCACGCATGCCAAGTGGGCAGCACGCTCTTTAGTCCGCTGGCCCGGCATCTGGGCGATGCGCTGGAGAACTACAGTGCGCAGGAGCGGGAACTGGCGCAGCGGTTCCTGCGGGACATGATCGAAGCAACAACTGCCGCCCGGGAGGACATTCCCCCGGCCTGACCGCGGGATTCCGCCGTCGAGCCCGTCCAGACCCCGGAGTCGGTATGATTCCGAAGTCCCCTGCCCGAAATGTCGGACGTCGCCTGCACCGCTGTCTCCCACACGTCGTCAAGGTTCAGCGGCGTCCGCGCTTGGAGGCATGACCTTTCGTCTTCCCTCCCGACGTCTTGGCGCCCCTGCCTGCACCCTTGGCACCGCGGACTGCTGAGCCGCCGGCCGCCGTCGTAGTCTTTTTCGAACCTTTTCCCGAGCGGTCTGCGGCACCTTTGCCGCTGACTCCGCCCCTGACCTTCTTCGGCGCGGCATCCTGGGCGGCCTGAACGGATGGCTGGCGCGAGCTTTGCGCCGTCCGCCCCCGTACCACGCCGATGAATTCCTCGATCACAGGATCCATATTCCCCTCCAGCCAGGCGAGGCCGATCTGCGGCTCTACGACTCCCGTCACCGGGCGCGAACGCAGTGACCTGCGGCTGAACTGGCGTGCCACGGACATCGGCAGAATCAGAATTCCCAGCCCGGCCTCCACCAGATCCAGTGCGGCCTCCAAGGAATCCATCGTCGGCAGCGGTTTCCGGGCTCCGTCCCGAATCTGGTCCGAAATATCCCGCCACTCGGGAAAGAGATCCGGGTCCTGCAGCAGGTATTCCGCCGCCAGCTCAGTCACCGGCACCTCGTCGAAAACGGCGATCTCGTGATCCTTTGGCGCCACCACCACGGGAATCTCGGCATAAAGGGGAATAACATTCAGCCCCGTGCGGTCCACGGGAAGCCGAACGAAGCCGATTTCCGCTTCACCGCGGTGCAGCACCGCCACCTGGTCCGCCTCGGACACAGGCGAGGCCAGCAGCGGGCATTGTGGCATGCGGTCCTCCCAGCGGCGGATCCACTTGCCTGGAGTCACTCCCGGCACAAAGGCTACGGTCAGAACTCGGGATTCAGGCACCTGAACACAGTAGCGCACCCGACCCGAGGCCGGGCCAGTAAATGCGCCATGCTGCGTGCACATGCCCAATCAAGGGCCCTCGGTCGGTGATGACGGTGCGTTGGCTATGGCGCATGGTACCCAATGCCTTTGGCTTGGCGCGGTGGGCACTGCGCATTGGCGTGGTGGCGCGGTGCCTAGCCGCGGTGCATGGGGCGGCGCATACGGGCGGCGCATACGGGCGGCGCATACGGGCGGCGCATACGGCATGGTGCATTTGTCGTTACATGGTTCAGGGTGGACATCGCGGGCGGACGTTGGATTACCAAGACCGCACATCATTATCCCCAACTCAAAATAAGTACTATTATTCTCCTCCATCAGCGCGTATTATAGTACACATGTTCGATACATCGAGTTCCGGTTCCGCAGGGTCCGCACACAACGCGGCCGGCACACCCCCGGCTTCGACCCTCGGTGCTGCCCACTCGGGCGCCCGAACTGCCGCCGGTCCGGCCACCGGCCCCGTCACTGCCGGCCCTGTCACTGCCGGTCCTGTCACCGTCGGTCCTGTCACTGCCGGTCCTGTCACTGCCGGTCCTGTCACTGCCGGTCCTGTCACCGCCGGTCCTGTTGTTGCTGGTCGGGTTGGGATGATTGCGGGGTGGATCACTGTTTTGGCGGGGATGGATCCCGAGGACGGGGATGACGGGGAGCGGATCGGGTTGCTGCGGGTGATGGAGGACCTCAAATCCGCTGCCTGCGCGGGGCAGGCACGCACCGCTGCCGCGTTCGACGCGTCCCAGCGCCGCGCGCAGGCCGGGGCGGGTATCCCGGCCGCGGAGCTGGGCAAGGGCATCGGGGGGCAGATCGCGTTGGCGCGGCGGGAATCCCCGCAGCAGGGAAACCGGCTGCTGGGCCTGGCCCGGATCCTCGTGACCGAGATGCCGCACACCCTCACGGCCCTGAGCAGCGGGCTGCTCAATGAGTGGCGGGCGGTACTGCTGGCCCGGGAGACCGCGTGCCTGAGCGCCGATGACCGGCGCACCGTTGATGCCGGGCTCGCCGCCGACACCGGGGCGCTGGCGGGGATGGGGAACAACAAGCTCGTCAACGAGGCCAAACGGGTCGCGTACGGCCTTGACCCGCAGTCCGTCACCGCGCGGAACGCGAAGGCCGAAAACGGCCGGCACGTCAGCTGCCGGCCCGCCCCGGACACCATGACGTACCTGACCGGGCTGCTCCCCGTCGCTCAGGGCGTGGCCGTGTACGCGGCACTGGCGAGGGAAGCGGATTCCCTGCGCGCGTCCGGAGACGGACGCGGACGCGGGCAGATCATGGCCGACACCCTCGTCCACCGCGTCACCGGTACCCCCTGCGGGATCACCGGCATTGAGATCCAACTCGTCATGACAGACCGGACCCTCCTCCAGGGCGACAGCGAACCAGCCTACCTCCCCGGCTACGGCATCGTCCCCGCGCAATGGGCCCGGAACCTCACCCGCCACAGACCCACCAACAGACCCACCAACGGACCCACCAACGGACCCGCCAAACCCGGTGGCTCCGCCGGCAGCTCCGGCGGGGAGATGCCCGGCGGGGAGATGCCGGACGGGGAGATGCCCGGCGGGGAGATGCCCGGCGGGGAGATGCCCGGCGGGGAGATGCCCGGCGGGGAGATGCCCGGCGGGGAGATGCCCGGCGGGGAGATGCCGGACGCGGCGATGCCGGATGAGCCGGGGATCCGGGTGTCGCTGCGCAGACTGTTCACCGCCCCGGGGACCGGGCAGCTCGTCGGCATGGACGCGAGGTCCAGGTTCTTCCCGCCGGGACTGCAGCGCCTCATCCGGACCAGGGACCAGACCTGCCGCACCCCCTACTGCGACGCGCCGATCCGGCACGCGGACCACATCATGCCACACAACCGCAAAGGCGCCACCAGCGAAATCAACGGGGAGGGAACATGCGAACGCTGCAACCTCGCCAAGGAAGCGCCCGGCTGGTCCTCCATCCCACGACCCGGACCCCGCCATACCGTCCAAATCACCACCCCCACCGGACACACCTACCAATCCACCGCACCCGCCCTACCCGGCACCGCACGAACGGGAGCCGGCCGGCCGGGAACGAGAACCACCGCCAAGAGAAAGAAATACTTCCGCCAAGTCGTACCCGGCCGATTCTCGTCGCCCTAATCCCGCGTCCCACCGCCGGAACACACCTCAGGCACGGATTTCAACCAACCCGAGACGGCTGTGCGAGCCGATGAGCACCCCACGAACATCGCCCTTGGTCTGCTCCCCCGAGGCGCACCAGGCCGAGTGCTACCGCTGCTGAATACCCCCCGTACTCTTAAGGCATGAGTTCTGAACCTTCCGCCCAGTCCATGAAGCCCGAAACAGCTGCCAAGAAACTGGGCATCTATCTGCCGGCCGCGCCTGCCGAGTTCCGGGACAACGCTATCTCCCGTGGAGATTTCAAGGCGTTACAGGAGAATCCGCCGGTATGGCTTGAGGAACTGCGACGTACGGGGCCGCACCCGCGACCCGTCGTGGCGCAAAAGCTCAATATCTCTGTCGGCGGGCTCAACCGATCGGAGATCACCGAGCCGCTGACGACGGCGGAGATCACCGCGCTGCTGCAGGCCCCGCCGAAGTGGCTGGTCACCGAGCGCACGGTGCACGCGAAGGCACGCGCGGAAGCCAAACTGGCGAAGGACCGAGAGGCCAAGCGTCGGCCCAAGAGCTGACCGCTGAAATCAGGTTCTGATCACAAGCTTGGGATCGACGATTTCAGACGCCAACGTCTAAACCGTCGTCGTAATTCCGGTGTTTCGTTTCACCTCTTTGCAAATCGTATGCACCCGATGCCCTCGTTGACTGCATACATTTGAACTTGGTGAAGATGACTCTCATTTAGTTTTTGGCTTACGCGTTTGACCTCGATGAAGGCGACAAGTTGCTTGTCGATTCGGACACCGTAACCGGCGAGTAGTCCTGCTTAACAATGTATTCCGTCGTTAGGTCCCGGAATTTGTCGTAGCTAAGTCTCTCGCAGAGCATGTCCGTGATCAGGAGGCGCGTGTCGCCTTCATTCGCATCTCTGGTCACCAGATCTTGAAGAGGCTTCGCAAAGCGGCGGACGGCCAATCGCACCTGCGCCCGAGCATCAGGTTCCCATTTTGGCTCCTTAGCGCCAGCTGGTGACTTAATCTTGGCCACAAGCGTCACCGACGCTTCTTTCGCGGCGGCCGCACCGATCGACGGATCCGCATGGGTCGCAACGACATCCGCCGGAGTGACTTCCACGACTGGCTTCAACTGTAGGGAGGCGGCAACGGGCAGCTGAACACTTTGAGTTGACAATATCAATGCAACGGCCAACTCATCTGGAAGCTCAAGGTGCGGCCCCAATACACCAAAAGCTGCCTGTTTCAGTAGCCATTGAATTGTAGGAAGCCATGGCTCCAGCATCAGCCGGTCCGCTCCGGTGACGTCGGCGCTTTCGCAATTGACATAGCCTGAAGATCGGCGAGCTTCGCGACTGTACGTCCCCCGGCTGGCTGCCACTTCCGTCCAAGCCTCCAGCGCTTCGAACCTGGCTTGCGCTTTGGAATCCAGATTGTTGTGCTAATCCACGTAAATTCCCCACACCGTTTCCATCCCAGTTCACAAAGGTCGGATCGAACCCTGAGCCGCGCACCAATTTTCAATTCAACTCAGCATGCACTGGCCCGCAACGCTTCCTCCCAGATTGCCGAGTTCGGCATTCCGCCACCGAAGGGCTGACCAGACGAATTCCGCCCGCGGAATAACTGGCTCCCGAACAGTACTTGTAAGCTCCGGCATTGCTACTGTTGTAGGTGGATTCCGGGGGAGTTTAGCCCTAGGACAGTAGCATCCCAGCTGCCTGGCACGCTGGTACAGACTCAGCACTCTAAGGAGCCCCGACAAAGCGTGTTCGTCAAGACATTCGGCTGGTCGATGGTGATCACGGTCGCCGCACTGATCCTCGCCTTCATATACGGCGGCCCCAGCGCCGTCGTTTTGTGCGCGATCCTCGGCGTGCTGGAAATTAGTCTCAGCTTCGACAATGCGGTGGTCAATGCCCGCATCCTCGAGAAAATGAGCGACTTCTGGCAGAAAATCTTCCTCACCGTCGGCATCCTGATCGCCGTCCTCGGTATGCGCATCCTCTTCCCACTGCTGATCGTCGGCGTCACGGCCAAGCTGAACCCAATCGAAGCGATCGATCTGGCGCTGCAGAAGGGCGACATCCGTACTCCCGGCAACTACGCCTACCTGCTGCATGACGCGCACCCGCAGATCGCCGCCTTCGGTGGGATCTTCCTGCTCATGCTCTTCCTTGATTTCATGTTCGAGGATCGTGACATCCGCTGGCTGACGTTCCTGGAGAAGCCGCTGGCCTTGATCGGCAAGCTCAACGGAGCCTCCCTCGTCGTCGGTCTCGTTGGCCTGGTCATCGCTGCCCAGTTCGCCGGCGACAAACAGGGTCAGGTACTGATCTCGGGCATCCTCGGCATGGTCACGTACTTCCTGGTCACCGGGCTCGGCGCCCTTTTTGAGGTCGACGACGAGGACGACGACGGCGAGATCGATCCCGAAGAGGTGGCCACGAAAGCGGAGAAGATCGCGCATCCCAAGGGCGGCGCCGGCAAGGCCATAGGCCGGGCTGCGTTCCTGCTCTTCCTATACCTCGAAGTGATCGACGCTTCGTTTTCCTTCGACGGCGTCATCGGTGCGTTCGCGATCACCTCAGACCCGATTATCATCGCACTGGGCCTTGGCCTGATCGGCGCGATCTTCGTGCGCTCCTTGACCGTATATTTGGTCCGGCAGGGCACGCTGGATGAATTTGTCTACCTTGACCACGGAGCGCATTGGGCCATCGGCGCCCTCTCCGTGATTTTACTGATCACGATCGGCACGGAGATCAATGAAGTCGTCACCGGGTTGATCGGCGTCGTCTTCATCCTCGCCGCATTCCTTTCTTCCATCCGGCGGAACAAGCGGCTGACCGGTCGGGAAAACTTGAAAGAAGTCCACGTAAGCAATTAATGAGGAGACTAAATCATGGGTTTGAGCCTGCAGAAGGGTCAGTCGCTATCACTGACCAAAAAAGACGGCGGCGCGCTGACAAGGGTCCGCATGGGACTGGGCTGGGACTCCGCGGCCCCGGTTAAACGCGGCATTTTTGGACGTGCTAAGGCAACCGAAATCGATCTGGATGCCTCCGCCATCTTCTTTGACGCCTCCGGCAAGGCCATTGACGTGGTCTGGTTCAACCAGCTGGCCAGCAAGGACGGTTCCACCCAGCACACCGGTGATAATCTCACCGGCGCCGGCGAAGGGGACGATGAGACGATCCTGGTGGACCTGTCTAAAGTCTCACCATCGGTGAGTCAAATCGTCTTTGTCATCAGCAGCTATAGCCAGCAGACCTTCGACCTGGTGGAAAATGCGTTCTGTCGTCTCGTTGATGATTCCACCGCCGGCTCTCCGGAGGTAGCCCGGTACCAGTTGACCGATTCCGGCACCCATACCGCCATGATCATGTCCAAGGTTTCCCGGGAGGGCACGGGCTGGCAGTTCAAGGCGGTCGGCGAGCGCGCCCAGGGCCGCACGGTCCAGGACCTCGTCGCCCCCGCGGCGCGTTATCTCTAAACGTCTGAACAGGAAGGAATTTTCATCATGGCAGGCCTGACTCTTTCCAAGGGCAGTAACCTCTCGCTGACGAAGACCGATCCCGGGCTGAAACGGGCAATGGTCGGTCTGGGTTGGGATCCCCGCACCACGGCCGGTGAGGCCTTCGATCTGGACGCCTCCGCGCTGCTGATCGGTTCCAACGGCAAGGTCCGCTCGCAGGATGATTTCATCTTTTACAACCAGCTGCAGGCCAAGGACGGCTCGGTGGTGCATCAGGGCGACAACCGCACCGGTGCGGGAGAAGGCGATGACGAGCAGATCCTGATCGATCTGAGCATCCTCGCCGCGGATGTGGAGCGGGTTGTCATTGTCGTCTCCATCGACGAGGCCGAAGCGCGCCGGCAGAATTTCGGCCAGGTGCGCGACGCATTCTGCCGCGTGGTAAACCAGGATTCGGATCAGGAGGTCGTCCGCTACGACCTCAGTGAAGATGCTGCTGCCGAAACCTCCATGATCTTTGCGGAGATCTATCGCAATGGCGCGGAGTGGAAGTTCCGGGCCGTGGGCCAGGGCTATGCCACCGGCCTTCGCGGCATAGCCACCGATTTTGGGATTTCACTGGACTAGGGAGACCGGCAATCCGCTGGTCTCCCCCATCCACCGATAATTCATGCACCTTGTAGTCCCCGCAATCTGCAATATCTATCCATAGGAGTGTTCTCATGGCAGGACTGACGCTTGAAAAAGGAAACAACCTTTCCCTGACCAAAGCCGATCCCGGACTAGCGCAGGCAGTGGTCGGGCTCGGCTGGGACCCGCGCACCACCAGCGGTGAGGCCTTTGACCTGGACGCCTCAGCGTTGCTGGTAGGTGCGGACGGGAAGGTCAGGTCCTCCGATGACTTCGTCTTCTACAATCAGCCGCAGGCCAAAGACGGGTCGGTCATCCACAAGGGAGACAACCGGTCCGGCGAGGGAGCGGGCGACGACGAACAGATAGCCATTGATCTGACGCTGGTGGCTGCCGACGTCGAGCGCGTGGTTATCGTGGTCTCGATCGACAAGGCCGAGGAACGTCGGCAGAACTTCGGCCAGGTCCGAAGTGCTTACTGCCGCGTTGTGAACCAGAGCAACGATCAGGAAATCGTCCGCTTCGATCTGAGCGAGGACGCCGCTCCGGAGACCTCCATGGTCTTTGCCGAGATTTACCGCAACGGATCGGACTGGAAGTTCAAGGCAGTCGGGCAGGGCTACGCCACAGGCCTTGCCGGGATTGCCAATGACTTTGGCGTGGTTCTGGGCTAGATTTTGCCCTAACCCCATGCTGTAATCACGCGGGGCTGTCCGCTGCCGGTAAGGCAGAGCACGGCCCCGCAGCTACCAGAAGAACAGGCTGGCCAGACATATGACTTCTCCGTTGACTCCCCCCGACACTATGGACACGGCACTGGTGTTGCGCGCCCCGGACGCGCCGGCCATTGTTGAGCCCGACGACGCTCCGGGCATGGTTCCAGTGCCGCAGGAACGCCAGGTTGAAATCCATCGGCAGGCCAAGGAGTTTGTCTCCGAGCTTGCCGAACTTGACCCGCGCAGCCCCGAGTTCACCACGAAAGTGGAGGGCATCTCCAAGCTCGCCGGTTCGGAGATGACGCAGTCCAGCGGGTACTCCACCCGCATGCTGGAACGCTCCTCCACCTCAGTCGCCGGGGCAAAGCGCAGCGGCAACAACGCGCAGGTGGCAGTCGCCGGCACCCTTGGTGAGCTGCGCTCCACGGTGGAGGACCTGACCCCTAATCAGGCCGATCTGAGCGTGGGGCGAAAGATTCTCGGCTTCATCCCCGGTGGAAACAAAATGGCCAAGTACTTCCAGAAGTACGAGTCAGCCCAGACACAGCTGGACCATATCATCAAGGCCCTGATGTCCGGCCAGGATGAGCTGCTCAAGGACAATGCGGCGTTGGCCGGCGAGAAGATCCAGCTCTGGGAAACCATGCAGTCGCTGAGCGAGTACGCGGTGTTTGCCAAGGCCCTCGATGCTGCCTGCGTGGAAAAGATCGATGCCACCCGCGCAAAGGGTCAGATCGAGGAGGCTCAGAAGCTCGAGGCGGACGTGCTGTTCCCGATCCGGCAACGCCACCAGGACATCCTGACTCAGCTCGCTGTGTCCGTACAGGGTTATCTGGCGATGGATCTGATCCGCAAGAACAACTTGGAACTTATCAAGGGAGTGGACCGCGCCCGCACCACGACCATTGCGGCGCTACGCACGGCCGTCATCGTCGCACAGGCCTTGGCCAATCAGAAGATGGTGCTGGACCAGATCGACGCGATCAACACCACCACCAACAACATGATCCTCAAGACCAGCGAGATGCTCAAGGATCAGACGGTCCGGATCCATGAGCAGGCTTCCAGCTCCGGCGTCAGCGTGGAAACACTGCAAAAGGCATTCGACAACGTCTTTGCCACCATGGACGCGATCGATACCTTCCGGGCCACAGCCGCCAAAAACATGGAAGGCACGGTATCCGCTCTCGAGACCGGGCTAGAGAAGGCCAAACCCTATCTGGAACGTTCGCAGCAAAACCAGAGGGGCTAAACCGCGGGGATGACAACAGGTGGTGGAACGGTGATAGGGAAATTCGTTGGTTCTCTTTTCAAGAATCCTCCCGCGGCGGCGGGGGTTGTTCCGGAGAGCCGGCAGAGCGAGGTGGAGGCCGACGACGCTCGCACGGCGCGTTCACTGGATCAGTTGCGCACGGATATCCGCCGCGCCGGGGCCGTCCTGCCGCCATTGTTGTCCTCCCAACTGCGGCAGATTGATGATCTGCTTCGCACCGTGATAGAAGTGGTCGCCGCGCAGAACGCGTCCACCGAGCAGCGGGTTCTGCTGGACGCCATGATCTCCGACTACATCCCCACCCCGCTCCGGGCCTATCTGGCCATGACGGACACGGACCGGGCGGAGCATTCCCGGGCCACCGGACTCTTTGTTGAGCAGCTGACCACGCTGGAGGCGACGATAAAGGACCTGCTCAACCAGATCCGCACCGGTGCCTTCGCCGAGCTGTCCACGCACGGCCGGTTCCTCGCCGACAAGTTCGCCGAGCCGTCCCTGCGGTTGGACGGTCAATAGTGGCAAACCTGGTTCCCGGGGCCAACGCGGCCCTCACAGCGGAAAACCGTGGGCTGAGCAAGGTGCTGGTCGGACTCGGGTGGGATACCGTCCCCAGCCGCGGGCCGGTTGCGGAGCTCGTACCGATGGCGGTCATGTGCAATGATGCCGGCAGTGCACTTTCCGGGGAGTACCTCGTGTTTTTCAATCAACTGGTCAGTGCGGACGGATCGGTCAGCTTCGCCGGCGAAGACGATCAGGAACAGATCGACGTCGATCTGGCCCTGGTACCGGCCGAGGTCGCGAAGATCGCCTTCATCGTTTATGTGGACCCCGACGTCCGGGGCCCCGGCACCTTCTCCGCCGTCCGCTCTGCCTATATCCGGGTTGCCACCGTGGAGAACCGCGAACTGGTCCGGTTCGAGGTCCCGCTCAGCAGCAACGACAACATCAACGCGATGATGTTCGGTGAACTTTACCGACACCGCGAAGACTGGAAGTTCCGTGCGCTGGGCCAGGGTTACACCACCGGACTGGCAGGCGTGGCCAAAGACTTCCGGGTGGACGTCTAGCCGATGCCAGCGAAATCTTCACCCGTCCGCACGGACATCGGGTACCTGCGGCGCCGGATCAAAGCCGTGCCCGCTGCGGTGCAGCTTAGTCCGGCTGACCAGAGCACGACGGCGGCTGACCAGAGCACGGCGGCTGCCGGCCAGAGCCTGCCGGCAGCCGCCTCCGGCGGCGCTGGCCTCAGTCTCAGCCGCGCGGTACCCGCGCGTCCTGCCGGCGGCCGGCCTACCTCCGTTCAAACCCAGCCCTTTCCCGCCCCTGGCATCGGAGAGGTCACGGAACTGAACCTCCAAGTGCCCATGCTCCGGCTCAACGGCCGGCAGTCCGCCATCGGAACACTCATCGTCACTGGGGCGTCGGCCGTAACATGGGAAAGCTCCACGCATATTACGGGTGCCCTTACGGCCGATGGCCACTTCGCCGGCACCCCCGTTGAAACCTCCGGCAACCGGTCGCTGGTCGGCTATGCGGGCCGGGACGCCGTGGTAACCCTGCGGCACGTCCGGGAACTGCGGCGCGCGCTCTTCATCGGCCGCGGACCCGCGACCCTGGGCGCGCAGATTTTCGACGGCGCCAGTTTCACCTTGCCACCGCGCGACGGTAACCGGATGTTCATCCTCTCCTTGCTTCGGGTGGATAACCTGCTCGAAATGCGAGCCGAACCGGTACCAGCCGGAATAACTGACCAGGACATCTGGCAGGAATTCGGCTTCAGCATGACCCGCCGAGTCACCCTTCAAGGGAACAGGGGCAGATAACCCTTCATGCACCATTTTAATTTCCTCAGCGAACGTCAGGCTTCGCGTCTCTTTTTTACCCGACCGCAGACGCTGACGCTGGATTCCGACCCGAACCTTCTGGCCGTCGCGCTGGGCGCCACCCTTTACGCGCCGGCGGACCGGCCGCAGTTAGCCGAGGATGTTGCGAAGCAGGCAGCCCGAGGCTGCCTAAGCATGGTTTTTTGCCTCGAAGACTCCATCGCGGACAATGTGGTGGACGCGGCCGAAGACAACGTGGTCCGCACCCTGGAGCTCCTCCGTCAGGACTCCACTGCTGGTGCGCCGGAGCATTCGGGCCCCGGGGCGGAGCGGCCGATGCTCTTCATTAGGGTGCGCACGCCGGAGCAGATGGTGCGGCTGGCGCAGCGCTGCGGCCCGTCCCTGGACGTTTTGGCTGGCTTCGTCATCCCGAAATTTGAAAACGAGACGGGCCGGGCACAGCATTTCCTGGACGCGCTGCACCGGGTTCACGCCGTCCATGCCCAAGCGCAGGCAATAGTACTGCCGGCGACACACACGGGGGCACCGGGGACGGCGCGGCGGCTGCGGATCATGCCCATATTGGAATCTCCTGTGATGATCCACCGCGAGACCCGCTCCGCGGCGCTGGCGAACATCCACTCCGTCCTGCAGGCGCACCGCGAGGATATCCTGGCGGTCCGGCTTGGCGCGACAGACATGTCCAGCGCATTCGGACTGCGCAGATCGAGAGACCTGACCATTTACGATGTCAAGGTCGTGGCCTCGATGATCGCCGATATTGTCAATGTGCTGGGCCGTCGGGAGGACGGTTTTGTCATCTCCGGCCCTGTTTGGGAACACTATGCCAACACCGAAAGGCTGCTCCGGCCACTGCTGCGGGCCACGCCGTTCGCGGAGTCCGACGATGTGGAGCTGCGGCAGCGCATTCTGCTGGCAAACCTGGACGGGCTGATGCGCGAGATCGCCTTGGATCAGGCCAACGGTCTGCTCGGGAAAACGGTCATCCATCCAAGCCACGTGCCGCTGGTGCACGCGCTCTCCGTGATTAGTCATGAGGAGTTTCTCGATGCCGGCGAGATCGTGGGCAACAGCGGCGGTGGCGCGGCAGCCTCGCCCTACGGAAACAAGATGAATGAGATGAAGCCACATCAGGCCTGGGCCCAGCGGACCCTGCTCCGCGCAGCGGCCTTCGGCGTCGCCGCACCGGACGTCACCTTTGTCGACTTCCTGGAAGCGGGGATGAATTGACGCCGGTTTGGACGGGCGATTGCGTGCAGCAGGAGCTTGGCGTCCGGATTGAGTCCGCCGGGGGGAGCCTGATGGAAGTGAAGGATCTGGTGGGGCTTGCCCTGCGCCGGAATCCGAAGCGTGCCCATCTGCTGGTGTCCCGGGTCCTGGCCAAGCATGTGCCCACCGTTCCTTCCCTGGCCATCGCGGCCGGCATGCTGCTCGGGGCGATGGTGGCGGAGCGGCTCGCGGGCCTTGCGGAGCACGGCCCGGCGCTACGCAGCGCGGCGGAAGCTTTAGCGGCCTCACTGCGGTCCGCTGACGGCGAAATACCTGCCACAGGCGACACCTTGACCGGCAGGAGAACCGACGACGGCGCAGCCGGTCCGTCGCGGGAAAAGCCACCGTGGCGGGAAAAGTCAGCGCCGCGGGAAAAGCCAGCGCTGCGGCAACTGCGGGAATCCCTCGCCGCGCTGGCGGCGAACCATCCGGACGTGGTCACGATTGGTTACGCCGAGACGGCGACCGGCCTGGGCCGGCTGGTCGCGGAGGGCATCGGTTCCTACTATATCCACTCCACCCGTCACTTGGCCGCCGGATCCCACTCGGTTGCAGCCTTCGAGGAAGGCCATTCGCACGCGACCTCGCACCGGCTGCTGCCCACCGATGACCGGTGGCTGCGCCCTGGCGGCATCGTTGTCCTGGTCGACGACGAGCTCAGCACTGGCTCGACGATCATCAACACCATCCGCGAACTGCACGGGCTTATGCCACAAAGGGAATATATTGTTGCAGCGCTGGTGGATCTGCGCACAGACGGGGACCGCGAGCGCTTCGACGAGCTGTCCGCTGCGCTTGGTGCGACGATTCGGGTGGCCGCATTGAGCAGCGGGCGGATCAGCCTGAGTGCGGACATTCTGGCCCGCTCCCGGGAATTCATCGCCGCCCTGCCGGCCCCGGTGGCTGCCATGACTACCGGGAAGGAAGTGGCCGAACGCCAGGGCTCCATCTCGTTCTTAAGCATCGGCACGACCGAAATCGCTCCCATCCGCAGCGACAGGTTCGGCAATGAGCCGCCCGCCACGGCCAGCATTGCCCTGCCGGCCGTGGCGGCGATTACGGCGCATATCCGTGCCGACGTCGCGCAGCGCACCGGCGTAGCGAAAATGGCCCAGATGGAAACCACAGCGCAGCGGGATCTTCAGACGTGGCTGCAGGAGGGGATTTTGGTCTTGGGCACCGAGGAGTTCATTTCGCTGCCCCTCGCGGTGGCCGACGCGCTTGACGAGCACTTCCCGGTGAAGTTTTCCACCACCACCCGCTCCCCGATCGTGGCGCTGGACCGGCCGGACTACGCCATCGCCAGCTCCATTGGCTTCGGCAGCCATGACCAGACCGAAGATGGCCCCGGCCCCCGTTTTGCCTACAACCTGTCCCGGGATGGACTCCGCTTCGGTACCATCATCCTGATGCCCGAGCCCGGGACCGATCCGGCTGTGCTTTCCGGAACCGGAAGCATCACCGAGGCGCTGAGCGCTCTTTGCCGTGACGTCGTCGTCGTACTCCTTCCTGCAGCATCCCCCGCCACCGCGGCCAGCAATTTCAGACAAGGACCCCATGCCCCGCACAACTGATCCGACCGGCCAGCAGGAACTGCCCGTCCCGCTTTCCGGACCGGACTTTGGCTCCTACCCGGCCGAGGACGTCCGCTGGCTGCTGACGGACCTGGGGGACGCCAGGCTGGAAGCGCCCACCGGCGAACGGGAGCAGGCCATCCAGAGCGGGGCAGCCAATTATGCCGAATCCCTGCCGGTTGAATACACCCCGAGCGCCGAATATCAGCAGCTCTACCGCGACGCCCTGCAGCGCTCGGGCCGGCGGATCGCGGAGGCAGTGGGCACAGTGACGGACCTGCTGCTGGCCGCCCGGGAACAGCAGCCGGTCCTGGTGTCGCTGGCCCGCGCCGGTACACCGGTGGGAATCCTGATGCGGCGCTGGGCCCGGGAAATCCGCGGCATCGACGTGCCGCACTACACGATGAGCATCGTGCGCGGCGTGGGCGCGGACGAAAACGCCCTGCGCTATCTGGCCGCGCACTACGACCCGGTCCGGATTATTTTCGTGGATGGCTGGACCGGGAAGGGCGCGATTGCCCGCGAGCTCTCCGCTGCGCTCCAGCGCTTTGAGCAGACGGACGGGGTCACCTTCAAGGACGACCTTGCCGTGCTGGCGGACCCGGGCCACTGCGTCGGCCTGTACGGCACGCGCGAGGACTACCTCATTCCCTCGGCCTGCCTGAATTCAACCGTCTCCGGCCTCGTCTCCCGCACGGTGTTCAACCGCCAGCTGATCGGACCGGGAGATTTCCATGGCGCAAAGTTCTACACCGGCCTGCGCGGCAGCGACGTCTCCGGGCAATTCCTGGACACCGTGTGCGGCCACTTCGGCGACGTCCTGGCCGCCGTGGACCGTGGTAGGAAGCTCGCCGCTGCCCAACCATCGCGGGATCGGGCGCCCAGCTGGGCCGGGTGGAAAGCCGTCGAGAGCATCAGCCGGGACTACGGCATCCATAACGTCAACCTGGTGAAGCCGGGTGTCGGCGAGACCACGCGCGTGCTGCTGCGCCGGGTGCCGTGGAAAATACTGATCCGCCCCGAGGCCAGAGCCGAGGTGGCCCACGTGCTGCTGCTGGCCGAACAGCGCGGCGTGCAGGTGGTGGAAGTCCCGGACCTTGCCTACAGCTGCGTGGGACTGATCCACCCGCTGTTCACCAAGGGCGCCACCGGTGCCGACGGCCGCGCAGTCGCGGCCGCGCTGTGACCGGCGGACCCGCGGACGGCCACCCCGTGCCACTGCTCCTGGCCTGCGACCTTGACCGCACGCTGATTTACTCGCCCAAGGCCTTTTGGCTGGACGTGCCGGACGAGCAGGCCCCGCCGATCGTCGTCGTCGAGCTGTACCAGGGCATCCCGATCTCCTTCATGACCCGCACCGCCGAAACGCTGCTGCTGGCGCTCAAAGCGGCGGCGACAGTGGTGCCGGTGACCACGCGGACCGTTGCCCAGTACCGGCGTGTCCGGTTGCCTGGGCCGGAGCCGGAGTATGCCGTGACCACCAACGGCGGCGTTTTGCTTCACCACGGCGAACCGGATACGCACTGGCACGCCTCGATCGCCCGCCGCACCGCAGCCCATTGCGCGCCGCTGCAGACGGTTCAGGCTCTGCTGGCCGATCCCGCGTTTTCCCCTTGGATCCTCAAACTCCGCCATGCCGAGGACCTTTTCATCTACGCAATTGTTGACCGCGAGGCCATGCCCGAGGACTTCGTCGCCGGGCTGGAGCAGCAGTGCCTAGCGTTGGGCTGGACGGTGTCGCTGCAGGGCCGCAAGCTCTACTGCGTGCCACAGCCGGTGACGAAGAGCAGCGCCGTGGCGGAGGTGCAGCGGCGCACCGGCGCCGGCACCGTGATAGCCGCCGGTGACTCGTTGCTGGACCGGCAGATGCTGGCGGAGGCCAGCATCGCCTTCCGGCCAGCCCACGGCGAGCTGGACGACGGCGGCTACCGCAGTGCCAACCTCACGGTTACCAATGCGCGGGGCATCATGGCCGGCGAGGAGCTGCTGCTGCGGATGGGCCGCCTGGTCGAGCAGTGCCAGCTGGTCCGGCAGGGCTGACGGTATCCGGCGCCAACCGCCTCAGGTAAGCCGTCCGGGCACCGGTGGTAGAAAGCGGCTGCCGCGCCGGATTACCCGCTCCACCACGAGGTATAGACACGTCCGTCATTCCCGCAGACAAACACATCCAGGTTGTTGCCGGTCCTGGCCACCGCCGACAGCGGAGCGCCGTTGGGGAAGAATCCGCCGATAGAGCGCCAATTGTCGTTCACGCCGGACCAATCCACCCCCGCATACCACCACGAGGTGTACACCCTGCCGTCATTGCCGCAGACAAACAGATCCAGGTTATTCGGCGTCCGGGAAACCGCTGCAACCGGCGCACCATTGGGGAAGAACCCGCCAATAGAGCGCCAGTTATCGTTCACGCCGGACCAATCCACCCCCGCATACCACCACGAGGTGTACACCCTGCCGTCATTCCCGCAGACAAAAACATCCAGGTTATTCCCGGTCCTGGCCACCGCCGACAGGTGAGCCCCATTCGGGAAGAACCCGCCAATCGAGCGCCAATTATCGTTCACACCGGACCAATCCGCACCCGCGTACCACCACGAGGTGTACACCCTGCCGTCATTCCCGCAGACAAACAGATCCAGATTATTGCCCGTGCGGGCCACTGCCGCAACCGGCGCACCATTGGGGAAGAACCCGCCAATCGAACGCCAATTATCGTTCACGCCGGACCAATCCACCCCCGCATACCACCACGAGGTGTACACCCTGCCGTCATTCCCGCAGACAAAAACATCCAGGTTGTTGCCGGTCCTGGCCACCGCCGAGAGGTGAGCGCCGTTCGGGAAGAACCCGCCAATCGAACGCCAATTATCGTTCACACCGGACCAATCCACCCCCGCATACCACCACGAGGTGTACACCCGGCCGTCATTGCCGCAGACAAACAGATCCAGGTTATTCGGCGTCCGGGAAACGGCGGCAACCGGAGCCCCCGGAGGGAAGAACCCGCCAATCGGCCGCCAGTTGTCCTGCACACCGGACCAATTTTGCCCGCTGGTCCACCATGAGGTGTAAACCCGGCCGTCATTGCCCACGACGAAGAGGTCCAGCTGTCCGGGAAGCCGGGACACGGCGCTCACCGGCGCACCGACGGGGAAGAATCCGCCAAGGGATGCCCAGTTGTCATTGATCCCGGACCAGTCATACCCACCGTAAATCGATCGGATGCCGGCAATGTCATCGGCCGTCAGTTCCCGCCGAGCGCCGCCGTAGTAGGCATACATGACGGAATCCTTGACCTCCGAATGGTTCAGTCCCAGCCCGTGGCCCAACTCATGCAGAGCAACGGTCGGCAAGTCCGTTCCCGCCGGTGGCAGGTTAGTGCTCCAGGTCTCCGCTTCGTCGAAGTGGCAGTCGCCGCCGATCCCGTTGTCTCCGGGGCCCGGAGGATAGAAGCAGTGAGCCAAAATATTGCCGGCGGCGGTTCCCGAGCCGTCGAAGGGGTACCCGTCACCGTGGTCGCCGGCGTAAAAGCCGACCCGGATGTCTCCGTCGCCGCTTCCGCCGGCCTTTTCGGTGATGTGCAACGGCGCGGCCGCTGACCAGCGGTCAAAGGCTCCGCGGATTGTTGAACGTACGTCGGCGACCGGCAGATCGGGGGAAAAATTCGTGTGCGAGTAGGTGACGTTCAGTCCCGGCCATCTGGTGCCGCCCACCACGAATTGGCCCAGTACACTGACGTTGTCCGGCACGCCGCACCGCGGTTGCTTCATCAGCTCCCGTGTTGGCTGGTCCACCTGTCCGGTTTCGGCAAGACCGTAGGTGCGCTGAAACAACCGAATGGCTTCCTCCAGACGGGAATCGAAGCGGGTAGGGTCCGTTGGCGCCTGAGCCACGCCCGGCTGCCACGATGGATATCGTTGCGCCAGTTGTGCATTCGGCAGGTAACCAAACTTTTCAAGATAGTTATAGGTCCGTTGGACATCCGGCCCTGCGTCCCCCGCCTGGACCAGCCCCAGGGGCAGATATGACCTTGAGGATTCGGATTCCGTCCCCTGCTGCACTGAATTCTTCGGCATCTCATCGTCCTTATGGTGTTTGGCCTAGTTAGCCCGGGTGCTCCCACCGTAGGGATGAAGGAGGCTGCCGTCATGAGCAGGACGTTGCTCATTTTCACTGCAGAATATTCCCGCTAACTCCCGCCGGCGGGAAACGGCCAGCTTGTCGTAGATGTGCGCGACGGTGTTGTCGACGGTTCTGATCGAGATAACCAGTTTTCCCGCGATCTGCCGGTTGGTCAGTCCCGCGCCCACGAGCCGCGCAATTTCCGTTTCCCTGCGGGTGAGCAAGGGCGGTTCGTGCAACACGTCAAGTGCCGGGGTCCGGGCCCCCTCACAGAGTGCGGCCCAGCCAAGGGCGCGGCGAGAGGCCTCGGCGCCGGCGCCGGCGCGCCCATCGTGAGCGTGTGCCCGGGATGACTGCGCTGCTGCCTCAGCCGCCAGAAGCATGTAGCCGCAGCTGCTGAATTGATCCGCGACTGCACCAAGCGCCGCGCCGTCGCCGGCAGCGAGCGCAGCAGCATGGCGAACATAGAGACCGGTCAACGGCCCGTCCACCTCGGCAGCAAGCTCGGCGAGCCTGCCATTAGCCTTCCTCGGGGCACCGAACCGTACGGCCTGATGCAGCGCCAGAAGTTCCCAGCCGAACTGCCGGTCCCGTCGTGCCCGTTCCGCGGCCACTAGGGCCAGGGATATGCCGTGTTCAACCTCGCCGCTGGCTACAGCAACCCAGCCGGCCGTTGACCCGCCCCACACATCCAGGGCCCCAAGCCCCGACCACGCATAACCGTTAGCGGACGCGAACGCTGCATCAGCGAGGGACGAATCATTGAGCTGGGCTGCGGCGCGGGCGAGATGGTCCCAGGCAAACCTCATGGTCCATTCCCGATACGGATGGAAATCCTCGCCGGCCACCGCCAGCGCTGTTTGATAGTGCCCGGCGGCGGTCGCCGGCCGGCCTCGGGCAAAGCTTAGTTCGCCTCGCCAGACGCTCCACATCCCCGCTCCGATCCGCCAGCCGGCTTCTACGGCCCTGGCATACGCCGTCTCGATTATTTCCCCGGCCTCGGTCAGGCCACCGGACATAATCAACGCGCCAGCGAGGGCCGACTCCGCCTCGTCCTCGGACATCGACCAGTCGCCGTGGGATGTTCTCCGGTTGAGAGCGACGGCCTGCCGACCGTACTTCAGCGCGTCATTGATGCGGCCTTGCACGGACTTGGCTTCTGCGTAAACCACCCACTTCCGCACCACGGTGGCCGCCGTAGAGCCGGCTCCTTCCTCGGTCACCTCTGCGGCTGCGGCCAAGGCCTCCTCGGGGAGACCTGCGTAGGTCCGGATGTTCCCGCGCTGCACGGCAAGAAGATCACGGTCTTGAACAATCCGGCGCTCGGCACTGTCCAATACCGATTCCGCGTCGGCGGGACGCTTCAATCCGAAGACTAGGTTCCAGGCCCGCGAGGCCGCCAGCTCGGCCCGGTCCCCATCAGGCAGCTCCCGCTGCTCCATCGCGGCCAGTAATGCCTCGGCCGCCGCAGCGCTGCCGCGCAGCACCAGCGTCCGGGCCAGGACGGTTTCGGCGGCCACCCCGCCATTGGCTTTCACTGCAGCAGCGGCCAGCCGGTTGGCCATCTCCAGGTCGAGGGCGGCGAGGGCCCGAATGGCACCCTGGACCAATACGTGTGGCTCGGAAGGGACACCGGTCATCAGGTGCCAGACGGCACGACGCAGGATCTGTTCCCCTCGAACGGCCGGCTCCGCGGAGCGCAGCAGGGTCTGCGCGACTGCGGCCCGCTGGAGCGAAGAGGACAGCCCACGGGCCACCTCGCCGTACAACGGGTGTCCCAGCCGGATCACGATCCCCTCGGGCGTTGCTTCCGAGCGCACCAGCCCGGACGTTTCGGCGGCGCCGATGGTCGGTGAGCGGATGCCCGCCCGCGCTATGGTTTCCACGCCAAGCGGCTCACCGAAGGCAACCAGATCCACCAGACGGCGAACGTCGCGACTCGCTCCGGCAAGCCGCTGAGCGACAAATTCGATCAACCGTGGCTCTGCGGACACGAGGCCCGACCAGCGCCACGTGCCACGGCTTCGCCGAAGTTCCCCGGACTCTATCCCGCCACGCACCAACTCGCGCAGATAGAGGGCGTTTCCCTCACTCAGATGCCAGAGCCCCGCCGCTGAAACGGGATCCAGCGGACCGCCAAGAAGGCAGCCGACGAATTCCTCGGCGCGGAGGCGGGTGAACGGACCAATAGTCATCCGGTCGCCGAGTCCGTCCTTCCAGATCGCAGTGATCGCGTCCGGCGCTTTGTCTCCTGCCCGCACAGTGCTGACGATGAAAGCCGTCCCTGTCACCGCCAGATGGTGGATCAAGGCCGCGGAAGCATCATCGAGCCGCTGAGCGTCATCAACGACGACGACGGGCGGCACCGTTCCGGGCCGGGTGGCCATCCATGCCGCGGTCCGCCGCAGCAACTGGAAGCGGTCCAACCCAGCAACATCCGGCACCAGGTGGCAGACGGCACCGAAAGGTATGGTGGACGCCGAGGCAGTCGCAGCGACCCAAAACGCCGCCCGTCCGAGGCCGGCTGCCTGGTCCAGGACGGCCCGGGCAATCCTGGTCTTACCAACGCCCGCCGCTCCGATGAGAGTAACCGATCGAGCCCCACCGGGAGCCATCGCACGCCAGATTGCAGCCAGTTCCGTCTCCCGGCCTACAAAGTCGTCGCCCATGTCTTAGCCACTCCCGCTGGAGGATCCCAGTCGTCACGCCACCGGATTTCCCCCCACTATACGTCCGGGTCAAACACCTGGCTGGACTTCTCCAGCACCTGTCCCTTGAAGAACGCCGGCTGCACCTTGTACATGATGAACATCAGGACCACCCCCAGCAGCAACACGCCCATTCCGAGGATGAAGACCAGTCCCAACCCGCCGACGTTGGACCCCGAGCCATAGGCCGGATCCATCGAGTCATAGGCCGTCTTAACGAACATGACCAGCAGGATCACACCGCCCGCCAGCGGTGCCAGGAACTTGAACAGGAACGCTCTGATGCCGCGGAAAGCCTCGGCGCGGAAGTACCAGACGCAGGCGAGCGCGGTGATCCCATAGTAAAAGCAAATCATCATGCCCAGCGCCGTGATCGTGTCCCAGAGCGCATTCTCCGACACGGTGCGCGTGATGATGTAAAACGCGGCTGCGGCCACCGCGGAGGCAATGGTGGCGTAGCTCGGTGACTTGTGCGCCGGGCTGATCCGGCCGAACTTCTTCGGCAGCGCCCGGTAGTGCCCCATGGACAGCAGCGTTCGGGCCGGGGAGACGAAGGTGGACTGCAGCGACGCAGCGGAACTGCTCAGGATGGCCAGCGACATCAGGATGGCGAATGGACCCATGACCGGTCCCGCCAGCACAGCAAAGATGCTGGCCTGGTTGTCCGGGTTTCCGGCACCGAGGCCGGTGTCCCCCACACCCGCAAAGGCCAGTGTGGCAAGCGCGACAATCATGTAGATGACCACGATCACCACTACCGTCACGGTAGCGGCCCGTCCGGGCGTCTTTTCCGGGTTTTTGGTCTCTTCATTCATCGTCAGGGTGACGTCCCAGCCCCAGTAGATGAAGATGGACAGCGAAACTCCGGCCGCGAAGGCAGTAAATGAGCCGACGGCGAAGGGATTGAACCAGTCGGGCGTGATGGCCGTGGCATCAAAGGCTGTGCCGTTGGCCACATGGCTGAACGCTGCGACGGCGAACCAGCCCAGCACCAGCAGCTGGAAGGCGACCAGGACGTACTGGAACGTCTTAGTGGTCTCCATACCGCGGTACGAAATCCAGCACGCGAGCGCGATGAACACCAAGGTGGTGGCAATATTCAGCGGAAGGTTGGCCGAGAGGTCAGCGAGGCCGGGGTTTGCGGTGAGCTGGGCGAGCATCAGGTAGAAAAAATCGACGGCGACGGCGGCAAGATTGGAGAGCACAATGATGGTGGCGGAGATCAGGCCCCAGCCGCCCATCCAGCCGATCCAGGGACCGAAGGCCCGGCTGGCCCAGGTGAAGGACGTGCCGGCATCCGGCATCGCGTTGTTGAGCTCGCGGTAGCCCAGCGCCACCAGGAGCATGGGGATGAACCCGACCAGGAAGATCGCAGGCAGATGCACGCCGACCTCCGCAACGGTGGGTCCCAGCGCAGCGGTGAGTGTATAGGCGGGCGCGATGCAGGAAACACCGATGACGACGGCGCCGATCAACCCGACGGAACCGGCCTTCAATCCCTTTTCACTCAGCCCCTTGCCGCCGGACCGTTTTTCGCTGGGCCCTTTTTCGCCGGGCCGTTTTTCGCTGGATTTACTTCGCAGTGCTTCGGCGCTCATTGGTTCACCTCTTCTGACTGAATTGATCCGTGGCGTTGCGCCACCGATTTGTAGCTGCGCGGGACCACGATCATGGGCACCGGAAGACTTCGCAGGATCCGGTTGGCGGTGGAACCAAGGAACAGCGAGTTGTCCCGGGCCAGCCGGCTGGAACCGATCAGCAGCACTTCTGAGTCCTCCCATGCCAAATGGTCCACCGCATCTTCGATGGACCGGCCCTGGGCCACGGCCAGCTCTACGGGCACGCCGTGGAAGACCCGGTCCTTGACGGCTGCGGCAAGCCGCTCGTCCGCGTGCTCCCGGGGGGCCTTCGCCGCCTCTGGTGCCCCGCCGCCGTCGAGCGCCACCAAAGACACTAGGCGCAACGGCAACTTCCGACGGCCGGCGGCAGCCGCCGCAACGTCGAGAACGTCCTGGGCCCCCTCACGCAACCCAATTCCACAGGTTAACCGCGTGATCGGATCCGTTCGGCCATACCCCTGCGGCGCCAGCGCGACGGGTACCGTAGCCGCGTGCAGCAGCGCACTGGCAACGGGACCAATGGTGAACCGTTTGAACAAACCGCGGCTGCCGGCCCCGATCACCAGCAGACCGGCGCCAAATTCCTCCGCCGCGGCGATCAGCACCGAGGCCTCGGATTCGCCCTTGCGGACGTGCGTCTGCGCTGGAACGTCCACAGGGATCAGGGTCAGCGCTTCGGCAAGCCAAAGCTTCGCCTGATCGGTGAGGATGCTCTGGTACCCGGCGGCCGGGGGATGCACCACGTTATACGGCGAATCATCCGGCACCACCAAGACCAGTTCCAGAGAGGCATTCTGGCGCCTGGCCAGGGCGATGGCCAGGTTAACCGCGTCGCGCCCTCTGGCGTTCGCCGAATATCCGACGACGTAGCGCATTAGCTGACCTTCACTGCGGCGGCTGGCCCGGGCGTATTTTGTGCCTGTGCCTGCGCCTGTGCCTGCGCCTCCGCGGCGAGGATCCGGGCGGCGGTGTGCTGGCCCATCCGCACTGCTCCGTCCACATGTTGGTAGCCCTCCGCCGCCAGGTCGGAGGACGACCAGTAGATCGGACCGACGGGCTTGAGCTGATCCGCGCCGTAGCGGTGCAGGCCGCCGAGGTCATAGCTGGTGGCATAGGCGCCGCGGGTCCATTCCTCCGAGCCCCAGTCGGATTCGTAGTACACCACCGGTTCCAGCGCCTTATCCCCGAGGAAGCCGGCCAGGGACTCGGTGATCTTCCGCTTGCGCTCTTCGGCGCCGAGAGTGAAGGCATAGTCGGCCTTTTCGTCCGAGATGAAGCCAACCAGGGTGCCACGCGGATCCTCGTGGTTGGTATTGTCGTAAACCTCCTGGACCAGCGACGAGGCGCTGAAGCCGGTGCCGGAGAGCCCGTCTTCGCGCCAAAACGGGGTTTCGTACACCGCGTGCACCTTAATGACGAGCCCGAGGGATTGGTGCTGGTGCATCTGGTGCTGCCGGCGCGGCAGGGGAGGTTCGAAGGAGACGCGCGAATACAGGTTCGGCGGGACGGCCATGATGGCATAGCGGGCAGTGACCGTGGCCGCATCCGAGAGGGCCGTGACCGTAAACCTTCCGGTGCCGACAGCATCCTCCGTGCCGCGGGCACAGTCTGCACCGCCGTCGTCCGCCGCCCAGCGCAGGGTCCGGACCGGGGAATTAAGGACGACGTCGGCGCCAAGTTCCGCGGCCATCCGTTCCGAGACCTGCTGCATGCCGCCGATCACACGTTTGTCCAGGATGTAATCCTCATCGACGAGGTTACTGAACGAGCCAGCGGAGGCGGCCATCAGCACAGCCTGCAGCGCCGAAAAGGAATGGGCCGGCTTGGTCAGCATGCCGCCGGCAATAAAGAGACCGATGTTGTTGCAGGCCTCCTCATCGGTGGACTGCTGCCGGAGCCAATGATGGAAGGAAATGATGTCCAGCTCGCGGGACCTCGCATGGGCCCACGGCTCGTGGGCACCGATTGCAACGGCGAGGGAATCCAGCAGGTCGATCAGCCTGGCCATCTCCGCCGCCGTGTGCTCACCGACCGGGAACATCTCACCGGTGTAGCGCGAGCGGATGCCGTCCGGGGAGATGTAAACGGACTCGCCGTCGCGGTAGCGGTCAAACGTCTCCAGTCCCAGTTCCTTCAACAGCCCTATCAACGCCGTCTGGTCAGGAGAGACCCATTGCCCGCCGATTTCCAGCGTTGCGCCGTCGATCACGTTCGTCCAGGTACGGCCGCCCACCCGGTCCCGTGCCTCCAGGACCGCCACGCTAAGACCGGCCTTCTTCAGCTCATAGGCTGCCGTCATACCCGAAGGTCCGGCTCCAATAATTACGACGTCGCGTTCCAGATTCCGCATCGCTTCCCCTCCATCGGGCCGATCCGTGACCGGCCGCACTATATGAATGTTGTTCATTTTTATTAGACTCTAACCGGTGCTCGTCATTTTAGGAAGAGCAGCAATGGAATAATTCCAACTGGACAGTTCCAACTAGGTAGCAGGTAACGCACTCAAAACACGAAATGGGTGCACGTGCTGCTACCTAGTTGGGTCGGGAGGGCATAGAGGGGGCAGCATTGGAGAGCGCAACACCGGCGGCTGGGGCAAAGCGGCGTGCCGGCCGGCCGCCGCAGGCCGTTCTCGGCCCGGACCGGATCACTCAGGGGGCACTGCGGCTCATTGCAAAGGTCGGTTACAAGGGCCTGACCATGTCCGCGCTGGCGCACCTGCTGAACGTGGCGCCTTCCGCGCTGTATAACCACGTGAGCTCCAAACGGGGCGTACTGCTCCTGATCGAAGACCATCTCATGGGTGGGGTCGACATTTCCGGCTTCGGCGCCGAACCATGGCATGAGGCCGTACGCCGCTGGGCCTGGTCCTATCGGGACGTCTTTGCGCGGCACACACCGCTCATCCCGGTGATCGCCGTTTTGCCCGTGACCAATGCGCCGCAGACAGTAAAAATGTACGAGGCGGTCACCGCTGGTTTCCTGCAGGCCGGCTGGCCCGAGGAGCGGATCATAGACGCGATTGTGGCGTTGGAATCCTTCATCTTCGGATCCGCATTCGACGTGACGGCTCCGGCCGATATTTTCGACTCCGGGGACCTGGCCGCCGATGCACCACTCTTTACCGCTGCGGTGAGATCCCGCGTTCGCACGCCGTCACGCAAGTCACGCGACAATTCAGGTGGCAGTTCGAGTGACAGCGCCTTTGAGCTGGGTCTCGAGGTGCTCATCGCCGGCATCGGCGTTTCGATGGTGTCCGGCTCTGGTCAGGATGGAGCAGGGTCCAATAGGGTGGGAGGGGTTGCAGATGCGGCCGCCCGAAAAGGAGAGAACCATGGGAATTAATCTCAGCCATGCCGCCCTTCGACTTGTCACCGGGGCCTTCATCCTCAACTCCGGTGTGGGAAAGCTGAAACTGGATGACGAACACGCTGCCGGCCTGCAGTCGATGGCCGGAAAAGCCATTCCTGCGCTGACGAAGCTGCCGCCGGAAAGGTTCGGCAAAATGCTCAGTTTCGGCGAAATCACCGTCGGCTCACTCCTGCTGGCGCCGTTTGTCCCCAGCCGGCTGGCCGGCCTTGCACTCGGTGTTTTCTCGGGCTCGCTGGTCACCATGTATCTCAGGACACCGGGAATGACGGAGCCCGACGGCTTCCGCCCCACCCCGGCGGGTACGGCGCTTGCCAAAGACACCTGGATGCTCGGCATCGCTGCAGCGCTGCTTTTGGACCGCAAGCACAAAGTCGTCAAGGTCGCCAGGCGCGCGGCTGGGTAGACGGCTTACCGCCCGGGCGGCAGGCCTCGGACGTAGGCGGCCTGCCCGACGTGCATCAGGCAGTCCTGGAGCACACTGACCAGCCGCACACCCAGGCTGACCGACGGGTCCCAGGAATCGTCGACGATGCGGTCCAGCGCCGCCTTATCGAGTCCATTAAGGAATTCCAGGGTCTTCGCCTGCACCGCCTGATAGTACTCCTGCAGCAGCGAACCCGACTCGACCTGCACCGCGGACACCTGGTCGTGGCTGTGCCCGTACCCGGTGTCCTCGGGCTGCAGCCCAAAGCCAAAGCGGTCCTTGAACCCGGCGGATATCCACTGCTGGTCTGTCCCGGCCACGTCCGAAAGGTGATCGTCCTGGACCCGGCTTAGGTGCCAGACCAGCCAGGCAACCGAGTTACCCTCGCCGCCGGGACGCCGGTTCAGTTCCGCCGCCCCCAGCCCCTTCAGCACGCCCTCCACCAGGGCGGGGATCCGGCCGAAAGCATCCGCCAGGAGGTCTGTGGGTTCCATATCAGCCATGGTTCCATGGCGGGCCACGGACCACCAGAGGCAGCACGCGATATCATGCTAGTTAACCCCTGAAATTTAACCCCCTACCAGCTAACCCCAGTAGCGCTTGAAGCCCTACAACCGCAGTTTGGAGAATAGCCATTACAGACGTGTCCGCACAGCATGATGTCTACATCGGCAGTCCCGCGCCCGACGACGAACGCGACCTGGTCGAGGAAACCTCGCCCGCCGCCGTCGTCCGTCTGACGAACCGGCCGGACGTCATCCAGTACCAGGGCCGCTACGCCCTGCTCAACGTGGACCGCACGCCCTATCAGGCGATGGTCGAGGATCTGTTGTTCATCCGGGCCGCGCTGGAGGACGCCGGGCTGACGTATCTGTTGGTGCGCGGCAACAATGAGCGGCCGGTCATCTCGGTGGACTGGAAGGGCCGCAAGAAGCTGCGGAAGGCCCTGGCCAAGGCCTGCTTGAACGAGCCGTTCTACGCCATCACGGTCGATGCAAAGAAGAAATCGTCGCTGTTGGTGGCGGACGGCGAGCTGGCCCGCAACCGCAAGGCCCGGATCCTGCGGCTGTACCGTCCACGCGTTGAGCCCGAGGGGGGACTGGTGTACGGGCCGTCGATGGGTGTGCAGATCGAGCTGTGGAGCTTCGAGGGGGAAACCCTGGTGCTGCCGATGGAGAATTCCCTGACCCGGCGGATCCTGCCGAATGCCGAAGCCGTCCGCGGCACGGTGGAACGCTACGGTCACGTCTGGCCGACGATCGAGAACATGTTCGCCGATCATGCCACCGACATCCGTTTCGACATCGATATGGTCTTTTCCTGGGTGGACGGCAGCTCGCCGGAGTACCAGGCGGCGCGCCGCGCCCGAGAGGTCGGCGTCGTCCTCGGTGAGGGCGACGACAACGAAGCCCGCTTCCGGCAGATCGATGAGCTCAAATACGCCCTGCGTTCCATCTATATGTATGCGCCTTGGGTGCGGCGGATTTTTATCGCCACGGATTCGCCGGCTCCCGCGTGGCTGGCCGACCACCCGACCGTAACGATCGTGCGCAGCGAGGAATTTTTTGCGGATCCTTCCGTCTTGCCCACGCACAACTCGCAGGCGGTGGAATGCCAACTGCACCACATTGACGGCCTCGCCGAGCACTTCCTGTATTCCAATGACGACATGTTCTTCGGCCGCCCCGTCAGTCCCGATATGTTTTTCACGCCGGGAGGCATCACCAGATTCATCCAAGCGGACACCCGGATCGGCCTGGGCGAGAACGCGGCCGAGCGCAGCGGCTTTGAAAACGCTGCCCGGGTGAACCGGAAACTTCTTTGGAACCGCTTCGGCCGGATCACCACCCGGCATCTGGAGCACGCGGCGGCTCCCTTGCGCCGCAGCGTCATGGCGGAAATGGAACGCGAATTCCCGACGGAATTTGCGGCGACCGCGGCCAGCACATTCCGGGCGGCGGACAACATCTCCGTGACCAACTCGCTGTACCACTACTACGCGCTGCTCACCGGTCAGGCCGTCACCCAGCGCGACGCCAGAGTGCGTTACATTGACACGACCATGCGTTCGGGCCTGACATATCTGCCGCGGCTGCTGGCCAAACGGAACGCAGACTTCTTCTGTCTCAATGACGGAAGTTTCCCCGAGGTCGCCGCCGAGGAACGCGCCGAACTGGTCACGGACTTCCTGGAAAAGTACTACCCCCTTCGGGCGCCCTGGGAAAAATAGCATCCTCGGACCGCGGAGTGGGTATTTCCGCCCTAAGGCCATCCGCGGAAGGGGCAGGCATCGCCAGTCGACGGCCGGGCGCAATCGAATGCGTGGCGCTCTCAGCTCCGGACCAGCGCCGCGCGCCGCGCTTCAACCCTTGTCCCCGCGCCAGGGGATGGCTCGTGCTCTGGGATGCGGATTCCGGCGGCGGCAAGGCGGCGCTGCGTTTCCTCGGCGCTGACATACTCCCCCACCGTTTCCCCGCCGCCCAGCGGCACTACCGAGTGGACCACCGTGTGCTCATAAACATGGACGAGGTTGAAGGCCTGCGCCGCGTCCCGACCGCGGTGGCTACCGGAAGTCACCGCCAGGTCCTGTGTGTAACAGGTCGCCGATGCCACTGAGACCGGGATACCGGCAAACATCGCCATGGAGGAATAATGCAGATGCCCGGCCAGGATGGTGCGGACGTCGGATCCCCACAGCACGCTGGCCAGCTCGGGCTGGCGGCGCAGTTCCACCAGCACGGACAGATCCTGAATGCACGGGACCGGAGGGTGGTGCAGCGCCAGAATGGTTCCGTCCGGGGCGGGCTCGGCCAGTTCGGCAGCCAGCCATTCCAGCTGTGCAGTGCTGATCTCGCCGTGATGGAAGCCCGGAACCGTCGAGTCCAAAGTGATGATGCGAAGCCCGTTGATGTCGTAGCTGCGGTCCACCGGCGCCGAGTTGGGGCTCTGATCGAGCAGGGAGGAACGGAATTGGGCGCGGTCGTCGTGATTGCCCATCGCCCAGATCACCAGCGCGCCCATTGCCTCGGCCGCCGGTTCCACAATTGCACGCAGCTTGACGTAAGCCTCGGGCTCGCCCTTGTCCGCAAGATCTCCGGTAAATACCACCGCCTCGGGCCGGACACCGGAGGCCCGAACCTCCGCGAAGACCTGACGCAGCCGGGCCTCGCTGTCCACCGCCCCATACAGCCGGCCCGGACCACCCACCAGATGGGTGTCGCTCAGATGAAGTATGAAATGACTCGGCCTGGAATGCTCGGCCTGGATGAGTTCCATCACTACCTTTGTTGGTCGGGTGGAGGATGTTCCCCCAGCTTCCCTCTCACTTAACATCCAACCAGACCCAAGCCAACTTTGGGGAAACTGCGGGAAGCGTGTCATGAACATCACAGTTTCGCATTCCGGGCCGGTAAGCCAATCATGACGTTGGTGTCAGAATTTGCTTGGGCATACACCGCGGCCAGCACAGCTGGTGTAAATGGACGACTTGGGGCACTGGCTCCCTGTTTTCCGAGTGATCTGGTTCTGTGCACCTTAGGCCCCGATACGTAAATTTGAGGCTACACCAGGCGAGGTGATCTGGATCACCCACAGTTAGGCTGTGCGGACCGATGCCTCCCGGTGGACCCTAGCCTGTCGCCTCGTGACGCAGGCACAGAAGTGCACTTCAACGGGTTCCGTCTGAGCATTTGGAGGAAACGTGGACAACGCCGATCCTGGGCAGGCCGAGAATGCCGGCCTTAGCAAGGGGCTTAAAAGCCGACACATGAACCTGATCGCCATAGGGGGGGTCATTGGCGCTGGCCTGTTCGTCGGTAGTGGCGTCGTGATCAGCAACACCGGTCCGGCAGCAATCATCTCCTTCTCCATCGCTGGCCTCATCACCCTGCTCCTGATGCGGATGCTCGCCGAAATGGCCGTAGCCCGCCCCGTCGTTGGGTCCTTCTACGTCTATGCGCGGCAGGCGCTGGGCCAGCGGGCCGGCTTTACCACCGGCTGGATGTACTGGTATTTCTTCGTCATCGTAGTGGCCGTCGAGGCTATTGCGGGCGGGCGGATCATCCAGCTGTGGTTCCCGATGATCCCGCTGTGGATACTCAGCCTGGGCCTGATGCTGCTGCTGAGCGCAACTAACATGATTTCGGCCCGCTCTTTCGGGGAGTTCGAGTACTGGTTCTCCGGCATCAAGGTCGTCGCCATCATTGCGTTCCTGGCTCTCGGCGTGCTGTGGATCACCGGACTGTGGCCCCATTCCACTCCGGGACTAGCCAACCTTATCGACCACGGCGGGTTCACTCCGCTGGGCTGGGGGGCGGTCCTGGCCGCCGTGGTCCCCTGCGTGGCTTTCTATACCGGTGCGGAAATCATCACCATTGCCGCCGCGGAATCGGAAGATCCGCAACTGGCTGTCAAAAAGGCCATGCGCTCGATCGTCGTCCGCGTCGTGACGTTCTATGTTGGGTCAATCTTCGTGGTCGTGACCATCCAGACCTGGGACGCGAAGAGCGTTGGTGTCAGCCCGTACGCGGCGGTGCTGGATGTGATGGGTATTCCGGCCGTAGCCACCATCATGAACTTCATCGTTCTGACCCGGATCCGCGAGTAAGAACTTTTTGACAGGGGTGTGTTAAACCGAACAAGTGCCCCTTGAGCTGGGAAAATAGTAGTTGCGAAGCCAAAATTTTCCAGACAGAGAAGGACACCTGTTCA
>NZ_JASISR010000027.1 GCF_030063245.1 Paenarthrobacter sp. PH39-S1 | reverse complement strand
AGATAGTACTCGTGCACGAACTGACGGATCTCCTCACGGGTATACCCCTGGATAGCAACTGTCATGGCTGTCTCCTTCAATCAATATGAAAGAACCGGGTGGCTCACAACCAGCTTGACGTAGAGGGAAGCTCACCGATCCGCTTCGCGAACCGGATAGCTTCCGTACGGGCAATGGCGAGCACCAACTCCTCATCCCGGGCACGCCACCGGGACACCTCGGCAAACTGCACACTGGTCAAGGCCTTGCGGGCGTCCAGGCCAAGATCGTTGACGCGCACCAGAGCGGTCAGCGCGTTCACGGCCCGGGTACGTTCACCGGTCATAGCTTCACGCACAGATATCCGGACCCTCAGGGACGCACGGACGCCTTCACTGACCCGGGGTCGACGCAACTGCTTAATCTCCAACGGGAGTGCTGTCCTGGCGATCCGCTGGGCATCAAG
The DNA here is from genome assembly GCF_030063245.1 of Paenarthrobacter sp. PH39-S1. GTDB lineage: Bacteria > Actinomycetota > Actinomycetes > Actinomycetales > Micrococcaceae > Arthrobacter_M. The sequence goes on along the minus strand of NZ_JASISR010000027.1, from coordinate 59,626 downwards.
TTGGTCGGATTTTCCGACGCCGTGGTGGGCCCGTGCGTCGATGCGGGCGGCTTCGACGACTTCGTAGCCCTCGGCGCCGACGGCTCCGGCGAGGATGGCCCGGTATGAGGCGGCACCTTCGTTCACCCAGAGAGCCGCGAGGTCAGCACCCGTGCGGCGGGCCACCCAAGCTGTAGCGCGGCTGATGCCGGCACTGTTGGTGGGGAAATCCCGGGTATCAACGAGTTCACCGGTGGTGGCGGCGATGATTGCTTATACGTGTTTACGGACGTGGGTGCCGACACCGACGACAAACGCATGTGAATGCGCGACGATAGACATGGCGGTCATTCGTACCTTCCTCTTCGCGGATATGGTCGTGGCCGGTGTCGGCCGGTACCAGTCCGGGTAGAGGTCACTTCGGAACAATACTGTGACGAGTTACGCCCTGGAGGGTGGATAACCTTCTGATCAAGTCACCAAGGTGGGCCGGGTAGGTACCGGCCGCCCCGCCCCGCAATTGGACAAGTCACCTAAAAGACATCCGGCTCTCCTGACGTAAGTGTGGGTCAGGGTTTGTGTGTTATGGGGCATGGGTAACCCGGTAGATTTGGTAGTTCTCACACTGCCCAAATTTCGGAGTTACCCATGCGTGCTACCACTCTACTCAACCGTCTCCTTAACCTGACAGGCGTGCGCGTCATTGATGTTGATCCTGGTGCACGCTGCTGGCCCGTTGGTGGTGCGGGTGGCGTTGAAGGCCCGCAAACGCCTGGACTGCCCGCATTGCAGCTTCTTCACGATGGCCGGCTATGACACCCGGTGGGCCGAATCCTCCTGGATGTTGCGGGGCGGGTGACCGTGCTGACGATGCTGCGCCGGCGCCTGGTGTGTCCGGCCCATGGGGTCGTGGTTCAGGGCGTGCCGTTCGCCCGGCCCGGGTCCCGGTTCAGCACGGACTTTGAGGACATGATCGCCTGGCTGGTCACCCGGGCGGACAAGACCACGGTGTCATTGTTCGCCCGGATAGCGTGGCGGACGGTCGGGGCGATCTGCGAACGCGTCGTGGCCGAACAGCTCGATGAAACACGCTTCGAGTCCCTGGTCAATATTGGGGTGGATGAGATTTCCTGGCGCAAACACCACCGCTACCTGACCCTGGTTTCGGACCACGCCACCTCGAAGATCGTGTGGGGAGCCCCGGGGAAAAACGCGGCCACACTGGACGGGTTCTTCGCCGAGATCGGAGCCGAGAACACGGCGGTGATAGAGGCCGTGAGCATGGACATGGGACCGGCTTTTGCCAAGTCCGTGAGGACCAACGCCCCCGGCGCGGTCATCTGTTACGATCCATTCCACGTCATCCAGCTGGCCACCAACGCCTTGGAATCCTTCCGCCGTTCCATCTGGCAACGGGCCCGTGATCTGCCCGATCAGGACATCGCGAAGAAGTTCAAGGGAACCCGCTGGGTGCTGCTGAAAAACCCGCAGAACCTCACCGGGAAGCAACAAGTCACCTTGGCCGGGCTCGAACAGGCCGGAGGGCTTCTATGGGACGCCTACCAGCTCAAGGAATCCCTGAGGGAAGTCTTCGCCGGCGACCTCAACCCCGCTGACGTGATGGAGATGATCACCACCCGGTGCGAACTCGCCGCCACATCCAACATCCGCGAGTTCGCCAGGGCCGCCGCCACCATCCGCTCCCACACCGACGGGATCCACGCCGCCGTCACCAGGCAACTCTCCAACGGCCGCCACGAAGGCCTGAACAACAAGATCAGAACCATGACCCGCAGATCCTACGGATTCCACACCCTAGAAGCCGCTCTCGCCCTGATCATGCTCGCCTGCGGCCCAGTGGAAATCAAACTCCCGTACCAGAAATAAACTGGCCCACACTGACGTCAGGAGAGTCAGACATCCGATCGGAGCCAGCGTGGGTTGGAGTCACAACGACCGGGAAGAACAGCCAGTACCTACTCTGCCAGCCAGTCCCAGACCAGCTAGATCAAGTCTCACAGCGTGGTGTCAGGACTCCATTAATCCGGCGTAGGTATCTGCGAGAACGTTGTATGAGGTTTGGGCTCCTTCCCTGGCTGCTGTGAGGGATGCGACTTTGGCTGCGAAGCTGGCGGCTTCGGTCAGTCCGGCTCCGAGTGCGATCTGCTGGGCGATCGCGCCGAAGAATGCGTCCCCGCACCCTGTGGTGTCCACGGCTTGGACAGTGAGTGGTTCAACCATGTGTGGCATGCTCTCACCGTCGGTCGAATCGAGCACCACGGCACCTTGAGAGCCGAGGGTTACCACGACCCGGGTCAAGCCGGCCCTGAAAAACTGTGACTGCACCATTTCCCAGTCATTGGAGTCGATGACTGGACTGCCGAGAAGTCCTGCAGCTTCATGTCTGTTTACGAGCAATATGTCGACAGTATCCAGAAAATCCCTTGGGACGTCACGGTAGGGCGAGAGGTTCAGGATGCTGGTGATCCCGTGGATTTTTCCCATCCGCGCTGCGGCCTGAACGGTTGCCAGAGGCGTTTCCAGTGACAGGCACAGTACTGCTGAGTCTCGAAACAGGGCTTCGGCTTCAACTATGTGGGATGGGAGGAGCCGTCCGTTGGCCCCCGGGGACACGATGATGGTGTTCTCCCCGTCGTCGGAAATCGCAATCATCGCGGACCCTGTGGCGATTCCGGGTAGGACGCTGACGTGGGAGGTGTCTATGCCGTGGGTTTGTGCTGCCGCAAGAAGCGTGGAACCGAAATCATCGTCTCCTACGGCTCCAATGATCGAGACCTGACAGCCCAGGGCCTGTGCGGCCGTTGCCTGATTCGCACCTTTCCCCCCAGGGACTTTTTTAAGCTCCCCGCCGTGTACTGTCTCCCCCGGATTCGGGAACCTCGATGTGCGCACTGACAGATCCATGTTCAGGGACCCGACGACCAGCACGGTGGGATGGGTGGTCGTTTTACTCATAACTTCTCTTTTTCTCGTGTGGTCGGGACACTTTTGAAATGAAATCTGGGCTGGCGTTCTTCCATAGATCAGGGGCGTCGGTACTCCCCTATGAACTAAGGACTGAACTGTCCTGTGGCGGAGCTGTCACCCTTCGTAGGTTCTTCTTGGGAGAAAGGCGTCGTGTTGCCATGTATTGCCAAGCCCCGACGATGATCATGGCCACCAGTGCCAGGGCAGTGAAGATGCCGCCAGCCGCAGCCACCGTCGGTGTCACGTTGAAGGTCAGGCCCTCCCACATTTGGACCGGCAGAGTCTTGAGATGGACGTCGCTCATGAAGAACGCGAACACAAACTCCGTAAACGAAGTCAGGAACGAGAACAGAAATGCCGAGAGCATGGCGGGCCTGAGCAGGGGGATGTAAATGTCCACTATCCGCCGGCCAAGGGAAGCCCCGCTCATGCGTGCAGCAAGATCCAGGCGCCAATCGAATCCCCTCAATGCGGTGCTCAGCACCAGGGTGCTGTATGGAAGAGCCAAAACGACGTGGCCTATGGAGATGCCGGTGTAGGTGAAGGCTACTCCCAGGGAGACGCTTTCAAAGTAGAGGCCCAGCGCCGGAACGATCCAGGGAATGACCAGTGGCGCGATGAGCAGGGCAAATAGTGCGCCCTTCCGCTTGAACCTTCCACGTGTCAGGGCAGCTGCTGCCAGGGCACCGAAGACCACCGAAACCACGGCACTCATGAGCGCAATGATCAGGCTGTTGAGGGCACTCGATGTCCACACCGGATCGGAAAAGAATGTTTCGTACCAGCGAAGCGAGATGCCTTGGGGCGGGAAGGTCAGCAGTTCAGTCGGCGTAAAGCTAGCGCCCAAAGAAATAATGAGCGGGACAGCCAGGAATAGCAACAGCAGCAGGACGACCAACCGGGCGAGTGCGTAGGAGGTCCATCGGAAAGCTTTGAAGCCGCTGACAACGGCGGTCACCCGTTGTACGGGCGTGGAACACACCAGTGAGCACCAGTAGTTGCTCATGCGTGACTGGCCTGCTTTGCCGTTGTCCTTGCTGGAAGGGTCCCCGTAAAGACTTTGCATGACACCCAATTTGTTGAGTGCAAGGATGAACAGCAGGATGACCCCGAGGAGCAGCATGCCCAGCGCTGCGGCCTGGCCGTAGTCCCCCAGGAGCTTGATCTGGTTGGCGATCAGGACGGGCAAAACCGTGTCTTGTGGATTTCCCAACAGTGCCGGGGTGGCGTAGTAGCCCAAGGTCATCATGAATGCCAGAAGCATGCCCGCAAGAATTCCTGGTATCGCGGCCGGAAGGGCTGCGTAAAGGAACGCTTGGAGCTTATTGCCTCCCATGAGGACCGCCGCTTTTTCTATCCTGGCATCAGCTCCCCGAGTGGTTGAATACACAACGAAAACGAAGAACGGCAGAAGGATGTGCACGAGTCCAAGGACAACGGCCCCGAGGCTGGGAGCCAGGCCTTCGCCGGCGTGGAGGAATCCAAAGAAGCGTGCGACAGCCGTAATGGGACCGGTCGGGCTCAGCCCGATCATCCAGGCCAGGACCCGGACGAGCTCACCGTTGGTCACGAGCGGAATGAGCAGGGAAATGCTGATGGCGATTTGCCATTTCTTCCCCCAACGGTCCATGGCATAGACGAGAAATAATCCCAGTATCGTGGTGTAGAGAGTGGCATACGCTGCCAGAACCAGGGAGTTTTTCAATCCGCCCGTGTACGCGGAATTTGTGACAGCCTCTACGTATTTCGAGGCCGAGAAGTCTGGCAGCCACAAACTCTGACGGACCATGTAAAAAAGCGGCAGTATGAAGAACAGGATAAGGAAGAGAACCGGTGGGATGGCCGCCCATCCCACCGATGGCTTCTTTTTCAGTTGCCTCACTTGGCCGAATACCATTTCTGCCAGCGCTCGTAGACCGCATTGTAGTTGGTGGCCCACCACTGTGCGTCCATATTTCCTGCCACCACCTTGGCATTGGCAGGGTTGGACTCAAGATTCTTGGCAATCTTCTCGGGAATCAGCGGGTACGACTTGGTATTAGCCGGTGACATGCCGGGGAAGGCCTGCGCCAATGCGGCTCCCGCCTCAGCGCCGCCAGCATAGTTCATAAATTTCATCGCGTTGGTCTTGTTCGGTGCGGTCTTCAGAACAGCCCATGCTGTTCCACCCGAGAGTGCCCCGTTGATGGTGTAGTCCACCGGCTGCCCCTGGTTCCGTGAGGAGGCGATACGCCCGTTCCATCCTTCACCGATGACGGCTGCGCCGCTGGAGAAATTTTGGGTCTGTTGGGCACCGGAGTCGTACCACACAATGTTGGTCTTGCTCTTGAGTTCATCGAGTTTCTTGAAGGCGCGGTCCACGTCCAGCGGGTACATCTTGTCCCAGCTCACCCCATCGGCCAAGAGGGCGATCTCCAGCACGGACTGGGGGCTGTTCCACAGAGCCCGAGGGCCGGGGAACTTGCCGGTGTCCCAGAGATCCGCCCACGACGTGGGCGCAGTCTTGATGGAGTTCGTGTTCCAGGCAAGAACGTTGGCGGAGTACACCGACCAGAGGAAGTACTTCGAGGCATCGGCGGCCGAGTAACCGTCCTTGTTCACAACCGCATAGTCGATGGGTTGGTACAACTCGGCAGCCGCCGCGTCGTCCAAGATGGTGGAGGTGGATACGACATCCCACTGCTTGGCGCCCAATACCTGGGCCTTGATGGCGCCCTGGGAGTAGTCGTAGCTTTGCGAAACTACCTTGATCCCCGTTTCTTTCTCAAACGGTTCATACACGGCCTTGACCATCGCATCGTGATAAGCGCCGCCGCCGTCCACCACCGTGACAGTTTGGCTGGGTGCCGAACCAGCATCGGATGCCGGGGTGCCACACCCGGCAAGGACCGTGCCCAACGACGCCACAATGGCGATATTCGCCCAAATCATTCGTTTCATGGTTGTTCTTTCTGTGAGTTGAGGTCGGAGCCTAGATGGCCACGAGTCGCAGTGAATCCAAATCGAGAGTCAGCCCGATGTCTTGACCGGTCTGATAGGCAAGGGCCGCCCCTGACGGGGCCGTGGCGATGAGGGTTTCCGTTCCGACCCTCACCTCGCACCGCCAGATGTCACCCATGAAGGCGACCGACTCGAGCATCCCGTGAAGGTTCGCCCCGGGATCGCGAGGACCCACGATGGTCGCCACTTCAGGCCTCACCGCAAGGAACCCTTCTCCTCCGGTGCAGGTGTGGTTGGTGTGCTCCGGCACACGCAGGCTCTGCCCACTCCCGGTCAGGTGGGCCGTCAAGCCGGCATGTCCGGCGTCGACCGTGCATTTCAGCAGGCTGGTCTCACCAAAAGCGGCGGCCACATACGAATTCCGTGGGTTGCGGTAGAGGTCCCGGGGGGAGGCCAACTGTACGATCCTGCCGTCGTTGAGCAGTGCCACCTTGTCGCTCATGGACAATGCCTCGTCATGGTCGTGGGTAACGTAGATCACCGTTGACCCTGCTTCGAGCTGGAGCTTGCGGATCTCAAACTGCAACGACTGACGCAAGTTCCGGTCCAAAGCACCAAGAGGTTCATCCATGAGCAGCACACTGGGCTCAAACACCATCGCCCGGGCCAGTGACACACGTTGCTGCTGCCCGCCGCTGAGCTGGGACGGCAACCTGTCAGCCATATGGTCGAGGGCAACCAGCTCCAGGTATTTCTGCACCTGGAGGCGCCGGTCCCGTGCCCCCAGGTGCCGAACACGCAGTGGATAGCCGACATTTTCGGCCACCGTCAGGTGAGGGAAAAGAGCATACGACTGGAAAACCATGCCGAAGCCCCTCTTATGGGCAGGAACGCGAGTCAGATCCCGCCCATCGACCTCAATGGTGCCGCCAGTCAGGTTTTCCAGCCCGGCGATGGCGTTGAGCAGGGTCGACTTTCCCGATCCGCTCGGTCCGAGCAAGGTTACGAACTCCCCTGGCTCAATATTAAGGTCCAGGTTTTCCAGCACCACTGTCGGTCCGTAGCTTTTCATGGCGTTCCTGACCCTGATGGAAGCACCAGTGGCCGGACGCCTGGAGGTGGCTGGGCGTTCGGCGGTCGTCACCGGCTCCATCACAGAACCTGCTTGTCTATCGGCAGGTCAATGAGCGGCTCACAGCCGTTCTCCGTGATGACAACGGCCATGCTGCGGTTGACGAAGCCCACATCCGGAACACACAGGCACGGAACGATATGGAAAGCCATGCCGGGTTCAAGGACCATGTCGCTGCCGGGGCGGATTTGGGCGATCTCGTTCTCCCACCATCCGGGCGGGTACGCTATGCCGATTGAATACCCCAGCCGGCACGCCCGATATTGTTCCAGGCCCCGTGCTTCATAGAGCTTCTTCGCAAACTGGTCGGCTTCGGACGACACCACCCCGGCCTTCAAGAAATCCAGGATCTCCGTTTGTACCTCCACGACGGAGTCGATGACGCTTTGGGCTCGTCCATGGTTTTTCCCATACACGAAGGTCCTCTCCACCGGGCACTGATAGCGGCCGTAACTGCCCGACATGAAGAAGGTGACAACGTCACCATCGACAGGCTTCTTGCCGTCCCAGTGGCTGTGGGCGCGCGCCGACCCGGGACCGACGGGCAACGACGGCGGGTCAGCAAGCAAGGAGGCCCCGGCCTCCAACATGGCCCCAAACGCCGCGGACACGGACTGGGTGTCGGTGGCGCCACCGCGGACGGCATCAGCCTGTGCATACACCCCTGCCACGGCGATCTTCCCGGCCTCCCGCATAAATCCAATCTCTGTTGCGGATTTGATGCGGCGCATCCCTTCGATCGTCTCGGTGATCGAGCCGATCGCACCAGGATCAATGGTAGAGAGCAGCTTCTGGACGGCGTCGTAGCTCATGGTAGGTCTATTGAGCTCAAGTCCGAGCCTCTTCACCCCCCTACCGACCAACTGGCTGGCAGCTTCACCTATGACAACATGGGCGTCCTGGTCATCTTTGTAGGATGCCCATGTCTTGCACCACGACCGTTCCGCCCAGTGGTCCTGCCAGGTCATTTCAATATCGCGGACGATGAGAACGGGGTCCTTGTCGGCGGCAAATATCAAGGCTTGCGGTGACAGGAACCCTCCCAGGTCCACTCCCGTGAGGTAATGGACGCTGAGGGGGGAGGAAATGATGGCGGCCTCAAAGCCAGCCTGGAGCATCCGCTCTTGAAAGCGGTCACACCGCTCCGTCAGCTCTGAAACCCGGGTGATGGCCTCATACATTAGTGGTCTCCTTGTTCATCAGCGGCACAGACGCCAAGGCCTCCTGGCTGCCGGCCAGCCAAGTAATCAGCGAGACAAAGATGGTCCGGTAGCCGTCCCAGCTGGAGAACTCATCAGGGCACCAGTGCGGGGAGATGTCGCTGGTCCAGGCAGCCGAGCGGCCCTGTCCCACCGCTCCCAAAACCAGCAGAGGGTCCGGCCCAATCTCGGCCAGGACTTGGGAACCAGCCTTGGCAGTGACCTTGTTGTAGCCGAGCAGATGGGGCCAAGGGCCCTCGGGCACAGAGAAGGCCCCGTCCACCCCGCCGGTGGGTGAAATCGACACCGGCCGGACACCGGCCGGGCATTCGACCCGGTCATCAAAACGTGAAATCTCCACCGGAAGGACACGTTCCACCGCGGACCCGGCATAGAAGGCCTTTCCTTCAATGCCCTGGAAGCTAAGGTAGCCGCCCATCATGGCCAGACCGCCGCCGCTGGCCGTCCACTCAGCCAACAGTTCCAGCCGATCGGGCTGCCTTTGTGAAGACAGCCACGTGCTGGCCGAAAGCAGCAGGCTGTTGGCGCCAATGTCCGAAATGATCACAACATCGAACTTGTTGAAGGAGTCCAAATCAGAAGGGAAGTTTTCCGCCACCTCATGACCCGGCATAAACGTCAGGTCAATATCGGATCCGGTCAGCGCCTTGACCAACGGGCCATGCCCCGTGTGGAAGGTCACGCTGTTGAACGAATCGAACCCCTTGTAGTGTGTCGAATTACTGATCCAGGATTCGCCAGCGAGCAGAACTTTAATCATCATTATCCTTGAATTTTCAGGGGATACGCGCCGATACCGGCGGTCTTGCGTCGGTGTTGTGACCTACGCTACATTTAACCAAAGCGGTTTGGCAAGAGGTTTAGCAAAGCGGTTTGCAAACGATGTGACCGACGACCTGAAGGAGGGCCCGTGGTATCCATAGCCGATGTTGCTTCACTGGCCGGGGTGAGCCCCACGACGGTTTCCCACACTCTCAGCGGAAAGCGGAAGGTCAGCGACGAGGTCCAGCAACGTGTGCACGATGCCATGGAAAAGCTCGCCTACCTGCCCCACAGGGCCGCACAAAACCTCGCCTTGGGGATGACCCGCATTGTGGCGATGCTTGTGCCTGATGTCGGGGATGAATTTTTCGCCATACTCACCAAAGGCGCCGAGGGAGTCGCGAGCTCCAGGGGATACAACATCCTGCTGTGCAACACCGGCTTCAACCATGAACGTGAAGTTCTTTACTTGGAAATGCTCCGCGGCAAGGCTGTCGACGGTGTCATCTACGCCGCCGGCGCCGAAATGACGGGAGAGGAGCTGACCAGGCTGCTGGGAGACATTCCGCTCGTTCACGTCGATGAGGAGATCGAAGGCTCACGGACGGTTGCTGTGGTCTCCGACAATGTCACCGGCGGCCGACTTGCGGCCGAGCATTTGTTGGAATACGGCCATCACAAGGCGTTGGTCTTGGCCGGGGAAGAACACCTAATCAGCAGCACCCAGCGGGTGGAGGGATTTTTGTCCACCTGGACCGCGGCGGGCGGCATTGCCACCGTCAGCCGTGGGGCGTTGACCATCGATGGTGGAACCGCAGCCCTGCAAGCATGCATCGGCGATATTACTGACAACGACTTCACCGCGGTTTTCGCCGTCAATGACCTCATGGCCCACGCGGCCATCCAAGAACTGCAAGCCATGAAGCTGCGCGTGCCAGAAGACGTCTCCGTGGTCGGCTTTGATGACATCTCCCTGGCCCGGCGATCGCAACCCACCATCACCTCCGTCCATCAGGACATCGCAGGGCTGGGCTCCAAAGCCGCCGAGATCCTGCTGGATTCACTTGAGCATAAATCCCCCCCTCAACCTCACCGCGAAATACTGTCCGTCACCCTCATCGCCCGTGCTTCCTCCGGCGAATCACGATTCAGCCCCACCCCCGTGTCCTCACAACCATGATGGACGCCGCCCGGCGCGCATCAGGCCTTGTCCTGCCACCCGCTCAAAAACATCAGCCATCAACCAAAGGAGACACTTCGATGGGTGTAAAGATTCAACACATCGTGACCGGGGAACTGGAAAGCTCCCTGTCCGTATCCCTGCTTAATTCCGGGGCCCACCCGGACCTGCCTGTGGAGGACCGGCGTCCCTTCGGATGGCGGACGGACATCCAGCGCAAGAACGGGGAAATCACCCAGGGCGTCATGGTGCCAGTGCCCGTTTGGCTCATCCAGGGCACTGACCAGGTGATCCTCGTGGACACCGGACTGGGAGACATCGATGAGGTCTCCCAGATGCAAAGCCGCTACGGAGTCGACTTCGTAGCATCCCGCACCGAAGGCCAAGACCTCGTGCAGGGGCTGGCCCAACACGGGGTTGCCCCTCAGGATGTTGACATCGTCATCCTCACCCACCTGCATTTCGACCACATCGGCAACAATGAACTCTTCCCCAACGCCACTTTTATCGTCCAAAACGATGAACTCCCCCAAGCTGATGAACCGCCCTCCTTCTGCATGTTTTACTACCCCGAATATAGCTACAAGATCGACGCGGTACGCGAACGACTGCAAGTCATAGACGGCGACCACCGCGTCAACGACTCGGTCCGCTTAGTCAAGATCGGAGGCCACACACCCGGTTGCATGGTCGTCATGGTGGAAACCGACGCCGGGACGGTTTGCCTGACCAGCGATGTCATGTACAACTACAAGAACCTGGAACTCAACTGGCCCATGGGATCCTTCTGGGACTTGCCCGAGCTCATGACCGGCTACGACCGGATAAGGAAAGAAGCCGACATCATCATCCCGGAACACGACTGGAAATTCCGCGAACTCTACCCAACAGGCCAACTCGGATAGACTCCCCACCAACGACAAGAACATGCCCAGGACCGCGGCATCAAAAAAGCACCGCCCATAACTCCGCGACCCGGAGTGGCAGCCGCTGGTGTCGGCTGCCACTCTCACCCCTGTCATCCCATCAATGGAACCATTGGCAGGATTCACCGCGGTTAACCTTCTGCGCCGTCACGGCACGGCTTCTCGCGGCTCCGGTTTGTCCCAATGACGTGTCTCATCCCGATAGTCTCTGAATCAGACGAAACCATCCTTTGATGGGACACCGGGAATCAAGACTCGTGATGGGCATTGGTGTGGAGTTCGGTAGCGGCGTTCTGTGCTCACTTGCTGTGGCAGTTGTCGGCAGCAAGTGCCGTCTTGCATGGTATGGGTGGTGAGACTTCCTGACAGCACTACTCCTGCGCTGGCGTGTGATCTGCGCCAATCGGGCTTCATGTGGGGAGGGTCAGACACGACACCACCTTGCCGTAAATGTCACGGAATCAACCGCGGTGCCACAGCGGCTGCTACAGGACTACCTCTTGGGACACCCGACAGTGCGTCGCTGTCATCCGCATCGCGACACTCGAAGCGGTGTACACCTATCCAGCGGTCAACTGGTCCGCCGGTAGCGGATGTGAGTGGCCAGCGGCGAATGCAACACCTCGACGGGCTCCAACCCGAAAGATTTGACGCCGTCGAAGACCCGCTCGCCGGCCCCGAGTAGAACTGGGCGATGTCGAGCGTCAGCTCATCGATGACCCCGGCGACGAGCGCCTGTCGAACGGTGGAGGCACCGCCTGCGATGTCTATGCCGTCGTCGCCGGCTGCCTCACGCGCCTGCGCGTAGGCGATATCGAAGCCGTCGGTGACGAAGTGGAAAGTCGTCCCGCCCTCCATCTCGATCGGATTGCGGGCGTGATGGGTGAGCACGAACACCGGTGCGTGATAAGGCGGTTCGGACCCCCACCACCCGCGCCAGCCCGCCTCCCACTCGCCGCGGATCGGACCGAACATATTGCGGCCCATGACATAAGCGCCGCGGGGGCGCATGAGCCAACGGGTTGCGATCTCATCGGCCTCGTTGGCGCGCTCGTCGCCGATGTGCCAGCCGTGCAGCTCGATTCCGCGCTTCCCGAGCGGGTGCTCGCGGCTCTGGTCAGGACCGGCAACAAAACCGTCAAGGGAGATCGACATGTGGCAAGTAGTGTCCGACATCCGCGACCCCTTTCGAAGGTGGCTGCCATTGGCAGGTAGTGGACCGAAATCTACCCGAGGGTGCTGGCGAGCCGTAAGCACTACCCGTGGCATGGTGACACTCACCGCGAGAGGGCGGCGCGCGGATTGCCCCATCAATGCGGGGATGGAGGCGATCCGCGAACCTCAAACAGCCAGTGCCCTAGTTCGAGTTCTTCGGAGGCTCCCGTTACGTGCAGATTTCTGCTCGCTTCTGTCGGCAATTTGGGATCCCTTGGTTACCTTTGTCATGGTCAGCGGTGATGCGCTCCTTTTCCCCGGGTGCAGTGTGCTCCTCTGCAGGTTTCCGTTGTTAGTGGCCACAATAGACATCACGGTTGATCATCTAACGAATTGCGGTGGTAGGTGGCCCGGCCTTCGGCGGCGCGCGGCGGTGCGGTGCCGCTGTTCACGACGCTGCCGCAGAGATTGCAGCTCATGAGCACTGCCGAACCCGGACGACGACTGGAGCATAACTGGCCATGGCTGAACTCCCCCGCTAGCCTTGTCGCGCCCGACTGGCTGGTAAAATAGACACGAAGCGTGGGGTGCTTACGGTTTCTTGCCTCGTCGAGGAACAGCACACCTCGATGGGCCCGGGAGGCGGAACCGGGATGGGGAATGCCGCTTCCCCCTCCGATGATGGCGACGGTACTGGCGGTGTGGTGCGGCCGCTCATAAGGCGGCCGGCGGATCAGCGAAAGGACCTGATCGCGGCCGCCCAGCGAATGAATGGCCGTCACCTCCATTGCCTCGGCATCATCGAGGTCCGGCAATAGCCCCGGCAGCCGCTCGGCCAGCATCGTCTTCCCGGCACCCGGAGGACCCACCAGCAGCAGGTGATGGCCGCCCGCGGCGGCGACCTCCAGCGCCATCCGCGCCTCGGCCTGACCGGCAACATCGATCAGATCCGGCCCCGCTGACGGCTCGCCGACTGCTGCTGCCGCAGAGAACGAAGGTTCCGCGTCGCCGATGTCCTCCAACATCAACTCCTGCGCATTGGCCCCAAAATCCAGGGCCACCCTGGCCAGCGACTGATACCCCCTGGCATTCGCCCCGGGCACCAGCCGGGCTTCTCCGAGATTCGCCGCCGCCACGGCGAATTCGCTGAACCCCGCCCGCATGCCCGCCATCACGGCCGGGAGAATCCCGCGCACCGGACGCAACCTGCCATCCAACCCCAACTCCGCTATGAAAACGGTACGGCCGGTGCCGCGCACGTCCCCGGCAGCACTCAGCGCAGCCATCACGATGGCCAGATCAAATGCCGACCCCTTCTTCGGCAACGACGCGGGCACCAGATTGACGGTGATCTTGCGTCTGCTCAGGGGAATGCCGGAATTGTGGGCCGCGGCCCGGATCCTCTCTTTGGCCTCATTCAGGGACGCGTCGGGAAGACCCAGCAGCACAAAATTCGGCAGGGTCTGTCCGATATCCGCCTCGACCTCAACGATGTGCCCCTCCAGCCCTACCAAGGCCACCGAAAAAGCCCGGCCCATGGACACCTATCCCACGCCCTTTAGAGACTTCAGCACGGATTCGCACACGCCGTCACCGGGCACCGACGCGGTGTCGATGCAGATCGGGAGCAGAGGAACCCTGTGCTCCCCGGGACACGGCATGCCAAGAACCTGCATCCGGGTCAGCCAGCCAACAGCATCTTTCGCTTTCATGAGCACCTCCACCATCAGGGTGGCGCACAGGCCTGAGCATCGGAAGCGGAAAGATCCAAGATGTGGGCGGCTCGGATGTCCGAGCCCGCTGTAGAGGACAAGTTACCCAGCTCGCGCCATCCATTAACTGCTTCAAAGTAGTCAAGAGATGGCGGTTCCTGTCAAGCCCAGTCTGGTCCGGAACTCCGTGCCAGGCGGGATTCGTCCCGCCTGGCACTCGTTATGAAGATGCAGTCGAACCCGCACGTATCGGGCAGGGTTATGATTATTCGTCTCCTTTACGCGCTTACGATCAGTAGAACACCGGTGACGGCCACGGCAATGCCGACGAGCTGGGCGCGGGTCAGCCGCTCGTGGAGGCGCAGATAGGCCAGAGCCACGGTAACCATGGGGAAAAGGCTACTCAAGACGGCGACGACGGGGAGCGAACCGTTCAGCGTGGCTACAGTGAAGGCGAGGTTGGCTGCGGTATCGAGCACCCCGATGAGGGCGACGCCGGGCAGCTGCCGGACCGCTACGGGCGGCCGGGCGAAAAGGGCGATAAGGGAAAAGCAGGCGACGCTCGTCAGTCGGCTCGCGGCCACGCCTGTGAAGGCATCGACATGCCCTGCCTGCTGAAGAAAAAATTAGCTGAAGTCCTAACAGAAATGCCGCGACGAGGGCCAGAACGATGCTCCGGTGATGGTCAGTGACCGGCGCACGTGTTGGTTGCCGGCTTGCCAGGACCACACCGATCAGGGCGAGGACGATTCCGCCGACGGCGGCGGGGTAAGGCCGTTCGCCCATCGCGAATCCGGCGATCACCGGAACCGCTGCGGACGTGGCGACTATCGGGGCCACGATACTCATCGTCCCGACCGCCAAAGCGCGGTAAAAGCAGGCGAGGCTGCCCAGGCTTGTGATCCCGGCAGCCATGCCCCAACCTCCGGCGCCAAAGTCGACGTGTTGACGGAAGGCCAGGACCAGCAATAACCCAAGGAGACCCGCCACTTGGCTGAAGAGCATGACCGTCAGGAGCGGCAGCCCCCGGCTCGCCCGCCCGCCGAGAAAGTCCGCGGTGCCCCACAGCAAGGACGCCCCAAGCGAGAACAAGACACTCATTCAGCAAGACCTTCCCGCAACGGGATCCTTCCGGGCAGGACCAGACTACGCTCGAATAGTGCACTCTAATGCACTGTTGGAACGGTAGCATGGCCGCATGGACCTTGAAAACGTGACGGCGGCGATCGGGGGCACGGTGCGGGCCTCGCGTCTGGCACGAGGATGGAGCCTGGACCGTCTGGCGGGCACAGCCGGGGTGAGCCGCCGCCTGCTGATTCAGGTCGAAAAGGGGCAAACCAATCCGACCATCGCTTCCTTGCTGGCTCTGTCCGATGCGTTGGGGATTGGACTGCCCCAGCTGCTGGCCGTCACCAGAGAACCGAGCCTCGAGGTCACACGGCGCGACGAGGCACCCGTCCTTTGGCGCGGTAAAGCCGGCGGAAGCGCGAAACTCGTCGCCGGAACCGCACCGCCGAAAGTCGTGGAACTCTGGGACTGGACCCTCGGACCCGGCGACAGTTATGAGGGCGGCCCCCACCCGGCCGGAACCCGGGAACTGATCCAGGTCCGCCAAGGCGCGGTCCGACTGGTCCTGGGCGAGGAAACCGAAATACTCAACACCGGCGACTCCGCATCATTTACCGGCACAATTGCGCACACATATGCCTGGAATCAGCCCGACAAACAGGCGACCGCTCAGACACGGACAGCGCGATTCACCCTTGTCGTCTTCGAGCCTATCGTCGGCCAGGAGGACCGGGACGAACTGAGCGGGACCTTGAACGACCCATCGTCATGTTGGAGCAAGGATGTTGGGCCGATCAATTACCCATAGCCACGTGCCATCTGGTTGACGTCGCGCCAGCTCGGCAGTCGCTCCACCCGGGATGACAGTAGAGGTAAGTGCGAATTCCCCGTTCACCAACGCGGGTGCCTGGTAACCGTTGTTAAATGCGGGCCGACCGGCCAGGAGCGCTTGGTAAGCGTCGCGGATGGCCTGCGCACCGGCTGCCACGTCCCCATTAGGCAAGGCAAGGACCGCGTCAGGTTCATAAAGCGCCACGAGACCCTCCACATCACCGGTATTCGCTCTCTCGGCAAAGAACCGGCTCAAGTCCTCCGGCTCCCGCGCCCGTTGCCGTTCTCCATCGTCGCTCACGTCAGGTCCTTCCGTCGGTATTGATGGCCATGCGCACTCTGATAGTCCCACCCAACACCGACGAGGGAAACAAATGCCGATATGGGGAAACCTTCAACGCGCGTCAACGTGGTGCGATGCGATGATGCAGACCCCTGACGCGGTCTTCTCTGACTTGGGTGACTTAGAGCCCCGGGTGACGCAGCACGCCCTGTGCCGCAGCGTTATTGACGGTCGTTGAAGACCTTCGGGCGCTGGTCAACGCGGCGGGCGGGACCGCGGCTGTCTACGGCCACTCCTCGGGTGGAATCCTCGCACTCGAGGCCGCGGCAGGCGGAGTGCCGATTACGAAGCTCGCAGTCTACGAACCGCCCTACCTGACCGGGAACGTCCAAGAGAGCCCGCGGCTGACTTCGCCCAACGCCGGCAGGAGGCCCTGGGTTCCGGGCACCCCGACCAGGCAGTGGAGTTGTTCATCCGCCACACCGGAGCGGATTTCAACGAAGCAATCAAGATGACGCCATGGTGGCCAAGCCTGGTAGGCTCGCCCACACTCTGCCCTACGACCTGATCCTTACCGGCGACGGCTCCGTACCGGCCGAGTGACTATAGCCACAATCGGAGCCAGTAGCGAACGTCACACGACCTAACGAAGGTCTTCAGGACAGCATTTCAAGACAGAATGGTGGAGGCAGTATCACCGGTGCGCGTGATCAGCCGGATTGATCCTGCACAAGGAACGCCACGGAGGAGACCGGATCCAATGAATGAGACAGCCAGTAACGTCGTAACCTTGCGTTTCCTCGCCGCACCAACGGACATTGGGCACAGTGGTTCCGTAGATGCTGGCACTGTCCTTGCCTGGGTTGACAAGGCCGCTTATGCCGTCGCAGTCGGGTGGGCAAAGTCCTACTGCGTCACCGCCTACGTGGGGAACACCCACTTTGCCGCTCCCGTTAACAGCGGAGACATGGTCGAGGTTGAAGCGACCATTATTTATACGGGACGCTCTTCCCTTCACATTCAGACAGTGGTTTCTTCCGGGGATGTGCGCGGCGGCGAAGCGACCATGCGGAGCCAGTGCTTGGTGATCTTTGTGGCAGTAGGTCTTGACGGCAAGCCGGTCCCGGTATCACCTTATGTGCCAAGGACAATCCCGGAAATCGAAAAAAGGGACCAGGCCGTCGCACGGATCACGGTGCGTGAAGAAATCGTTGCGGCGATGAGTCGTCAGGAATACACCGCAGACGGAACAGCGGAACGGGTGACGTTGCGTTTCCTTGCATCGCCGACCGACGTGAATTGGGGAGGCAAAGTCCACGGCGGTACTGTCATGGCTTGGATTGATGAAGCCGCCTACGTCTGTGCCTCCCGATACTGCGGCATGGACACGGTGGCCGTCTTTTCCGGCGGGGTGCGTTTCTACCGACCGTTGTTGATCGGAGATGTGGTGGAGGTTGAAGCGAGGCTGGTCTACACGGGCAACAAGGGAATGCATATTGCCGTTCATGTGAGGTCAGGTGAGCCCAAGGGCCGAGAGATGCACCTGACGACCTATTGCCTTACCGTCATGGTGGCCCGCGACGAAAGCGGCACCGCTGTCCCGGTTCCGACCTTCCTGCCGCGCTCCGCCGAGGACAGGCGCCTGCAGGCACACGCGCGCGAGCTATTGGAGATCCGCGGCCGCGCCCCGGGGAATCGGTTGCCCAACCACCTTCTTACCCGGCTGCGGTAGCACCGGATTGCCGGGACATCTTCGACCGGGCTATCCCACGCCCTTCAGATACTCCAGCACGGGTTCAGCTACGCCGTCGTCGAGCACGGCCACCGCATCGATGCGGATCGAGGGCGGGAAGACGCCATGGTCCCGGGACCACAGCACAGCCAAAGTGCGCAGCCTGTTCAGCTTGGCTGGCGTAATGGCCTCGAAGGGGTGCCCATAGCGCAACGAACGCCGGGTCTTGACCTCTGCAATCACCAGGCACGTCCCGTCGAAGGCGACAAGGTCAATTTCTCCGCTGCGGCACCGCCAGTTCTGGTCGATCACCCGGATGCCGCGGTCTTCCAGGTAGTCCGCGGCCAGGACTTCGCCGCGTCGTCCGAGAACGTCCTTCGCTTTCATGAGCACCTCCACCACCAGCGTGGCTGGTGCTCCCGGGCACAAGGAAGTGGCGGTGCCGCAGATGTGGGCACTGCAGGGCCCCCGACCGGCTGTAGAGGATCAGTTGCCCAGCGGTCCATCCTTGGGAATCGTCAGATCGTCGGATTTAACCAGCTCTTCGACGTTGACGTCCTTAAATGTGATGACGCGGACATTCTTCACGAAACGGGCGGAACGGTAAACGTCCCAGACCCAGGCGTCCTGCAGCGTCAGATCGAAGTAAACCTCGCCGTCGGCTGATCGTGCCTGCAGGTCAACGTGATTGGCCAGGTAAAACCGGCGTTCCGTTTCCACAACGTAGCTGAAAAGCCCCACAACGTCACGGTATTCACGATAGAGCTGGAGCTCCATGTCGGTCTCGTAGTTTTCCAGATCTTCGGCACTCATGGTTCCATCATCCCTTACCCGAGCCTGCCCTGGCCGCGGGATCGATCTCAGCGGTCAGCCGCCAGCTCTTCCGGTGGTACTGCGAAGGCCCGTGCAGGGCGATCGCGGCGCGGTGCGCGGCCGTGGCGTAGCCCTTGTTGACGGCCCAACCGAAGTCCGGGAGGACGGCGTCGAGCTCGGTCAGCATGCCGTCCCTCTCGACCTTGGCCAGCACGCTGGCGGCAGCGACGCTCAGGCACTGCAAATCGGCCTTGATTTTGGTGAACACCGGAGCGTCGCAGGAAAGGACGACGGCGCTCGCCTCTTCGGCGAGGTCCGGCTTTGATCCTGTGGTCCCGTCCGGCGCTGGACCTGTGGTCCATCCCGTTTCCGCGGTCCGCACCCTCTCCGGCATAGCCACCAGACCGGGCGTCAGCTCCATCCCGGTTGTCGCCACCGAAGCCAGGTCCGAGGCCTCGTCAAAAAGACTGAACGGCTGCTGTGCCTGTTCGGGCATCTGTAATGACGGCTGTGTGTGTGGCTGCTCCTGCGTTGCCGCCCCGGGTTCCGTCCGGGGCGAGAGCCAGTTGTGATTGCCGTCCAGAATGACTGCTTCCGGCGTGACACCCGATTCGAGCACCTGCAGCCACGCCCTCGTTCCGGCCAGCCGCAGGGCGGCGATCAGGCCGACGGCGTCAACCTCGGCGGCGGTGGCATGCCCGATTCCGTAGGCTACGGCCCAGTCTTTGATCTGCGGCACCAGTTCGACCCGCGCCGCCGGGGTGAGCAGTTTGCTGTCCCGGACCTTGGGCAGCTCCCGCTGCGATGAGGCATCGATGACCACCATGCCGACGCTGACAGGGCCGGCCAAGGCACCGCGGCCTACCTCGTCGCAGCCGGCGATCAGGCGGTGTCCGTCGGACAGGAAGGAGCGTTCGTAGACCAGAGTCGGTGCTGCCGTTGTGCCGGTGCCCTGGCCGGCGGCCGACTTCCTTCCCGCGGCCTTGGACGTCGGTTTAGAGCGTCCCTTCTGAGCCGCTTGCGGAGCCACTTGTTGAGCCTGCGGTGCCACTTGTTGAGCCGCCTGCGGTGCCACTTGTTGAGCCGCCTGCGGCGTGGCGCGGGGCGCGGACCGAAGAGCTTCGGCCCGCGGGGCTGCGGCTTTTGGAAAGGTGCTCATGGCCGGACCGTCTTTACCTGCCTTGGGAGGGTTTAGAAGTACCGGTCGCCGCGGCGGGGGACGGAGCCGGAACATTCCCGAACACGTCCGGATAGTTCCCCAGAATGGCCAGCCGGTTGAATGGCCAGGCGATGACGGTGGCTCTCCCCTCGACGTCGGAGATCGGCACGAAGCCCTTCCCCGGCGTGTTCACATGGGCGCGGGAGTCCGCTGAATTGTTGCGATGATCGCCCATCACCCATAGTTCGTTGGGTGGGACCGTTACGTCGAATGGCTTGGACGGATCGGCGGGTGCCGCACCGGGATACAGGTAGGGCTCGGTCAGCGGCTGCCCGTTGACGGTGATTTTGCCGCCCGCGTCGCAGCAGATGACTCTGTCCCCCGGCAGCCCGATCACGCGTTTGACCAGGTGCTGCTGGGATTCGTCAGGAACGAGGCCGACAAACATCAGGGAATCCTTGACCCAGCTCAGCGGGCCGGCTGGCTGCGGCGCGGCAGGCGGCAACCATTGCTGGCTGTCCTTGAACACCACGATGTCGCCGCGCTCGAGGGCAAACGGACGCGGGACCAACAGGTTGACGAAGATCCGGTCGTTTTCTTCCAGCGTGTTCTCCATCGAACCCGACGGAATCCAGTAGGCGCGGAACAGGAAGGTCTTGATCAGGAAGGACAGCACCAGGGCGATCACAATGATCGTGCCGACTTCCTTCAGCCAGGCCAGTGCACCGCGCCGCAGCCGCTCACCGGCTGTTTTGTCGTGATCGGGTGCGGCCGCCGAATGAGCCCCGTGCCCGGCCGGGTGCGAGGAAGCGGAATGCACCCCGTGGATGTGCCGTTCGGATCCGACCGACGCCGTGCCCGCCGTGCGCTTGTCGCCGCCGCCAGCAGCGCCAGCAGCGCCCTGGAGCCGACCACCCGCGGCGCGGTCGGCGCTGCCGGCAGCGTCGCCGTCGTCGTCCGTCTTCGGACTGCGCGGCTCAGACTCGCCGGGGATGCCGGGGATGTTCTGCGGCATTTACTGTGCGTCCTTCGGTGTAGCCGGCGGTGCCGGCATGATTGCCGGCACCGTTATGTGATCAGACTTTACGTGAGCAGACGCAAGGTGCTCGGATGCGCTGCGCTCAAGCGGTCCAAAGCGGTTTAGTGGCCAGAGAATCCGGACCGGCCTGCCAATGACTTTTTCTACCGAAACCATACCGCCGCCGGGCGCCCCGAGCAGCGACCGCGAGTCAGCCGAGACGGAGCGGTGGTCCCCCATCAGCCACAATTTATCCTGCGGGACCACCACGTCAAAGGACAAATCGCTGGGCCGGTCGCGCCGGAACAGGTATGGTTCCGTCTGCGGCGCGCCGTTGACTTCCAGCCGGCCGTCCGTCGAACAGCACCTGACCCGGTCGCCGGCAACGCCGATGACGCGTTTGACGTACACCGTGTCGCTTCCGGCCACCCCCAACCAGACCCCGACGGTCTGGACGGCGTCAGCGACGGGACCCTTGCCGCTGTTCAGCGGGGCAAACGAGCCACGGCCGTCGAAGACGACGACGTCGCCGCGCTGGACCGTAGCGGAGGCGTAGTCCGTGCGGGACACCAGCACCCGGTCCCCGGTCAGCAGATATGGCTCCATGGACTCCGAGGGGATGTAATAGACGTCCAGCCAGCAGCTGCGGATCACGGCGCTGACAATCACCACCAGCACCACGGCCAGCACAACAAAACGCCAGCCCAGTTTCCTGGACCGGCGTTCCGTTTGGTTCAAAGTGCGGATCCCTTACTTGGCGGGAACGATATCGCGCTTTTCCTTGATCTTGGCAGCCTTGCCGCGCAGGTTACGCATGTAGTACAGCTTGGCACGGCGCACGTCACCCTTGGAAACAACCTCGATCTTTTCAATGATCGGGGAATGCACCGGGAACTTACGCTCTACGCCGACTCCAAACGAGACCTTGCGGACCGAGAAGGTTTCACGCAGACCGTCGCCATGGCGCCCGAGCACGAAGCCCTGGAACACCTGGACGCGGGAGCGGTTGCCTTCAATGATGTTGACATGAACCTTGAGGGTGTCACCGGCGCGGAAGTCGGGGACGTCCGTACGCAGGCTGGCTGCATCGACTGAATCGAGGATGTGCATAGTGTCACTCCTGGCGAACGCCACGGGTCATTCGCTTTTGTGTCACGGCAGCCACGCCCGGAGCCCGAAAGGCCCGCGGAGGTTTCCGCCGAAAGTTTGGTTTTGACCGGCGGTTCCGCTGGGGGAAGGCCGGTGTGCCGCTGCGGTGGTCACGCTCCCCCTGTGGCAGGTGCGGACCCAGTGGACACAATGTTCTATTCTGCCACATGGCCCCCCGTCGGGGTTAATCACCGGTCCGGCACCGGCGGGCTAACGGGCGGGAGTGTCCTCGACAAACGGCACCTTCGCCACATACTGCTGGTACAGCTTGACGGCCTCCCTGATGGGCAGCATGCCGAACTCCAGCGAGGTCCGCAGCCCCTCAAGCTCCGCGTTGCAGGCCTCCGCCGCAATAACTTCGGCGGAGATATCCTGGGATTTGGACAGGTTGGTGGCGATGGTGGCCGAAACCGACGTTACCAGCGCCGCCAGACAGAGCACCCGCCAGACCGTCGAGTCGTCCTGGAGCGATAGGATGTGCTGGACGCCGGAGGAAAAGGGAGCGCCGCCCAGGGCGGGCCCGGCAGTAAGGACCGCGGCAAGAGCACTGCCGATAATGCTGATGTTGGTCAGCCGGTTGCGGCGGGGCCGAACCCGGTGCAGATAGGCGTTAACGCCGTCCCGCTTCCCTTCGATGCGGTCCAGCAAGTCCTGGCGGATACCTGACTCTTCTGGCATGGCCGCTTCCTCCCTGGGCTGGGTGTCCGTCAACGCGGACCTATCTAGAGAATCTCACGGGTGGGAGGTTCTGTCACGGTCCGCCAACGGTCTGAGTGCACGCGGCTGGGCTGAGACGGCCGCCGACGACGACGTAACCCAGATCCGACAGCGTGGCGCGTTCCGCTTTGCTCAGGCATGCCGGGTCAAGGGCGGCGATCAGGTCCGGCCGGCGTGCCACGGTGCGGCGCAGTTGCTCGTCCCGGCGGAACGAGGCGATCCTGCCGTGGTTGCCGCTGAGCAGAACGTCCGGGATGTCGCGCCCACGCCAAGAGGAAGGCTTGGTGTACACCGGGTATTCCAGCAGTCCGTCTGCGTGGGATTCTTCCACGAGCGATTCGGGATTGCCGATTACCCCCGGCAGCAGACGCCCGATGGCCTCCACCATGGCCAGCACGGCAACCTCCCCGCCGTTGAGGACGTAGTCACCGAGACTGACGGGCCGGACCGCGTACGGGCCGGCCGCCCATTCCAGCACGCGCTCGTCGATGCCTTCGTAGCGCCCGCAGGCGAAAACGAGGTGCTCTTTCTCGGCCAGCCGGTACGCCAATGCCTGATCAAAAACCTCGCCTGCAGGGGACGGCACAATCAGGGTCGGCTTCGCCGGGGACCGCGGCGCGGCACTCTCCCCAAGTTCATCGGGGCTCAGATGGTCGGCCACCGGCGGAAGGGACCCGGCCGCCCCGTGATCGTCGGGGCTCAGATGGTCGGCCACCGGCGGAAGGGACCCGGCCGCCCCGTGATCGTCGGGGCTCAGATGGTCGGCCACCGGCGGAAGGGACCCGGCCACTGATTCGAGGGCCAGGGCCCACGGCTCCGGTTTCATGACCATGCCGGCGCCGCCGCCGTACGGGGTGTCATCGACGGTACGGTGCCGGTCCGTGGTGAAATCCCGCAGGTTGTGCACGCGCAGATCCAGGATGCCGTCCTGGCGGGCCTTCCCGATGAGGCTCAGCTCCAGCGGGGCCAGATACTCAGGGAAGATACTGATGACATCGACGCGCATCTATCCGGCGTCTTTCCCGGCAGCGCCATCTTCCCCGGCAGGTCCATTTTCCCCGGTCGCATCCGCAGTTTTGCGCGTATCCGTCACGGCCGCTTCTTCCCCAGGCTCAGCATTCACCGTGAACAGCCCTTCCGGAGGAGTCAGCAGCAGATAGCCGTCGGCAATGTTGACCTCGGGCACGATCTCCGCCACGAACGGCACCAGAATCTCCTCGCCCGCTGCGGTGGTAACGATCAGCAGGTCCTGCACCGGCATGGTGTTCAGTCCGCTGACCTTCCCCACCACCTCGGACCCGACACGAACTTCCAGGCCGACCAGCTCGTGCTCATACCATGCGTCATCGTCGTCGTCGTCGTCCACCTCGTCGGACTCCACGAATAGTTTGCCCCCGCGCAGTTCCTCCGCACGATTACGGGTCGTCACTCCGTCGAAGGCGAGCAGTAGAATGTCCTTGTTCCAGCGGGCGCTGACCACTGTCAGCGGACCCAGCGTGGCCGGCTCCACCGTCAGCTCAACCCCGGGAACGAATCGGTTCTCCGGAGCATCCGTGAGCACCTGAACGGTGACCTCACCCTTGATGCCATGCGGCTTGCCGATCCGGGCAACCTGAACCTGCATAAGAACTCCTCTTTGCTGTTTCCGGGGCGCGAATATCCACGCGATCCGCTGATGGCGGCCGAGCCCGGCCGGTGAAAAAAGACTGGCCCCGGCACCATTACGGTGCCGGGGCCAAAAAATCCTTGACTGTTGCGTTCAGAAAAAACCGTGCTGCTGCGCTGCAGTGAGTCAGCGGCGGCGGTCGGTGTCGACGACGTCGACGCGCACCGGTTCGCCGTTGGCCAGTGCGGCAATAACGGTGCGCAGTGCGCGCGCCGTCCGGCCCTGACGTCCGATCACCCGGCCCAGGTCGTCCTGGTGAACGCGCACCTCGAGGGATTCCCCGCGGCGGTTGTTCTTGACGCTGACCTTGACATCATCTGGACTGTCAACGATCCCCCGGACCAAGTGCTCGAGCGCTTCGGAAAGCATCCTGACTACGCCTCAGTCGTCTCTGCAGCTGCTTCCGGAGCGTCGTCCTTCTTGGCCTTCGTGGTGATGGCCTCCTTGACGATGACCGAGGACTTCTCGGGAGCTACGAAGGGAACCTTGTCGGCCTTGACACGCAAGGTGCCTTCCTGGCCGGGCAGGTTCTTGAACTTCTGCCAGTCACCGGTGATCTTCAGGATCGCGGCGACCTGCTCGGACGGCTGGGCGCCAACCCCAAGCCAGTACTGGGCGCGCTCGGAAACTACCTCGATGTACGAGGGGTCCTCGGTCGGGTGGTACTTGCCGATTTCTTCGATCGCACGGCCGTCGCGCTTGGCGCGCGC
The DNA here is from genome assembly GCF_030063245.1 of Paenarthrobacter sp. PH39-S1. Taxonomy (GTDB): domain Bacteria; phylum Actinomycetota; class Actinomycetes; order Actinomycetales; family Micrococcaceae; genus Arthrobacter_M. The sequence continues at coordinate 34,486 of NZ_JASISR010000027.1, read as the reverse complement.
GTCCATAACAACGATGCGGTAATACGGTGCGCGCATTTTACCAAAGCGCTTAAGGCGAATCTTTACGGCCACTTTTGTGGTCACTCCTGGTTCTGAAGAGGGCAAACCCTATGTCACGCTCCCGTGGGGCGGGCCGATCGTTAGGGTTCTAAGGACAGGATCGGCACACGGAGAGAGGGGCCGCGCGGATCGAGTACCTTCCCATTATGCCAGATCAATCCGACCCGGGACGACAGCGCGGCCGGCCCGCCGGGCGCTGGTTATTCGGACCAGAAGTACAGGCTGATCATCGCGTCCTCGTCAGCCCCGGATGCCAGCTCGGACAGCGCACGCACCACCGGCTCGGTGACGTCGGCCGTCGTCGACATTTCCTCGGTCTGCGCCCAGGCGGCGGCCAGCGCAGTCACATCGTCCTGGTCTTCCAGATCCTTCAGTTCCGCAAAGACCACCGCCACTGCTTCCGGCACGACGAAAAGCGTGTCCAGTTCAATGTCCACCAGTCCCAGCTCGCAGTCGGTCCCCGTCGCATGGACGGCTTTGACGGCCAGTTCGGCTAGGATCTCCACATCCAGGTCCGTCAGGTCCGGCACTTCCAGCCGGGACAGCTGCGTTGGCGGGGTCTTGCCCGCGTCCAGGGCATGCGCGTGGGCCACGGCACTGCGGTGGTCAGCTATGAAGAATTCCGAAAGTGTGGACAAGGCTGCGGCCTCCAACGTCGATGGTCTTGCAGCCGCCGTGCCGTACTCAGGCGCCTGCCTCAGTGTCCACAGTAACGCGGATCCGATTGTTCCACGGATCCGCGAAGACCAGTTCGGCGCCGGTGTTGGCCGCGGCGACTCCATGGTGGGCCAGCCGCTCGGCAAGAGCGCCGACGTCGTCCTTCCTGCGCAGCGCAATCAGCACCTCACCGAGTCCGAGCGTGTCCTTGCGCGGCCCGGCACCCCGGCTGTTCCAGACATTCATGGCCATGTGGTGATGATAGCCGCCGGCGGAGACAAACAGGGCCTGACCGTGCCAGCCGGCCGTCTTCTCGAAACCCAGCGTGTCCACGTAGAAGTCGTGCGCGCTCTGCACGTCACCGACCTGCAGGTGGACGTGGCCGACGGCGGCATGCTGCTGCCGCTGACCGGCCAGAACCGCTTCGGTGAGGTGCTCGTCGAGGTACTGCTGCGGGGACAGGGCCAGCGAGTCCATGGCCACCTGCCCGTCCTCCCACTGCCATTGCGTCCGCGGCCTGTCGTAGTACAACTCGATGCCGTTGCCCTCCGGATCGGTGAAGTAAAACGCCTCGCTGACCAGATGGTCGGCGCTGCCGACGAAGGCGTGCGGCTCAAACTGCGCGGCGCTGGCGACCGTGGCCGCCAGAGAGGACTGGTCCTCGAACAGCAGCGCCGTGTGGAACAGGCCGGCCTCCCCGCGGCGGCCCACCTGCAGCCCCGGCGCCGGGGCGAGATGCACCAGCGCAGTACTTTCCCGTCCCAGGTAAAGACCGCCGTCGGCCTCAGTGACGATATCCAGGCCCAGCGCCTGCTGATAGTAGGCGGACATGACATTCATGTCCCCCACTTTAAGCAGCACGGTGCTCATGGCGAGGTCGGCCGGGAGCAGGTCCTGGGGCGAGGTGGTTGGGGGCATGTCATGCTCCTGACGGTGTCGGTGGGTGATGTGACAGCCTCGGCCGCTGCGGTGATATGCGTTGGATTCGACTGGTGGCCGACGTGCTGTTCGTGGCCCTTATCCAGATCAATTACTTGAAGCTTCAATTTATTCCATGTCGACGAAACTTCAGGTTGAAGCGTCAGTTCATGACGAGGCTTCCGGTGAAGCACCAGGGCCGGCCCGACGCCCGGTGAACCTGCCGGGGCAGCCCGACGCTGCGGTGAAACGCCGGAACCGTCCCGGACGATGAGCGGGTGCTTTACGCCTGGGGGTATTTGCCATCGAGGCTGATCCGCATCACCACACGATCCCCCAGCGCATCCAGTCCGAGCTCGCGTTCGTGATTGCGGCGCCGGAGAAGTTCCGGGCCCGGCGAACTGTCCACGGCGAAGCCGCAGCTGGCATAAAACGGCGCATTAAACGGCACGTCGGCGAAGGTGGTGAGCGTCATCGCGTGGTACCCACACTCCCTGGCCCAAGCGACCGCGGCGTGGATCAGCGCGCGGCCTATCCCGTGTCGGGCGAAGTCCGGCTGGACGGAGAGCTGTTCCAGATGGGCCTGGCCATCGACTTCCTCCAGCCTGACGAAGGCCACCGCAGGTCTGCCGGCGACCATGATGTGCAACGCCGCGGCGAACTCCGCGGCGCCGGCCCCGGACGGCATAGGGCGCGTCAGGCGCTGGCCGGCAATTTGGGTCAGGAGGGTATCCGATGCGGCCTCGATGGCCGGCAGCAGGGAAAATTCGGCCAAGGCGGCCGGACGTAATTCAAGCATGTATTGAGCCTACGACTGGCCACCGACGGTATTCCCCGTGTATGTTCGGTTACGACCACACGGGAGCCCTGTTGCAGGGGCTGAGATCGGGCTGATGCAGTCTGCGACCGTTGAACCTGTCCGGGTAATGCCGGCGAAGGAAGTGAGTACCAGCAATGAGTATTCTGCCGTTCGGCTCAGCCCAGAATCCGTCCACGGAAGACCCGAATGCCCATCCCCTTCCGGTACAGCCAGCAGTGCCAGTGCCGGTGCCAGCGCCGGAATGGTCCAGGCCGTCACAGGCCGCGCCCCGGAATCCCCCCTCCCCGGAACAACAACTGGTGGAGACCCAGTCCCTGAGGTCCCACTCATTGGGGTTCGTCGAGGACGCTTCGTCCGGACTGCGGGTTCCGGTAACCGAAATTGCGCTGGAGGACTCGCCCGGCGGCGTGCCGAATACGCCGTTTCGAATTTACCGGACCGCCGGGCCGGGCAGCGATCCGGTGGTTGGGCTTGAGCCGTTTCGGGCCTCCTGGGTTCAAGCCCGCCAGGATACCGAGACCTATTCCGGGCGCGGACGGACCCTCCTCGACGACGGCAAATCCGCCCAGCGCCGGGGTGCTGCCTCGGCGGAATGGCGCGGAGTTGCGCTCAAGCCGCGGCGCGCCGTCGCCAACAGAACCGTCACGCAGATGCATTATGCCCGCCAGGGCCTCATTACGGATGAAATGCGTTTTGTGGCGCTGCGCGAGAATTGCGATGTGGAGCTGGTGCGTGCGGAGGTAGCCGCCGGTCGCGCCATCATCCCCAACAACGTCAACCATCCCGAGTCCGAGCCGATGATCATTGGCAAGGCGTTTCTGGTGAAAATCAATGCCAACATCGGGAACTCCGCCGTGACCAGCTCCATCGCCGAGGAGGTGGATAAGCTGCAGTGGGCTACGCAATGGGGTGCCGACACGGTGATGGACCTGTCCACCGGGGATGATATCCACACCACGCGCGAGTGGCTGATCCGCAACTCCCCCGTGCCGATCGGGACGGTGCCGATCTACCAGGCGCTGGAAAAAGTCAACGGCGAGGCCAACGCGCTGACCTGGGATATCTTCCGCGACACGGTAATCGAGCAATGTGAGCAGGGCGTTGACTACATGACAATCCACGCCGGGGTGCTGCTGCGGTACGTACCGCTGACCGCGAACCGGGTCACCGGGATCGTCTCCCGCGGCGGCTCCATCATGGCCGGCTGGTGTTTGTCGCAGCACCGGGAAAATTTTCTGTACACGCACTTTGACGAGCTGTGTGAAATCTTTGCGCGCTACGACGTTGCCTTTTCGCTCGGTGACGGACTGCGTCCGGGTTCGACGGCGGATGCCAACGACGCGGCACAGTTCGCCGAGCTGGATACCCTGGCTGAGCTGACCAAGCGCGCCTGGAAGTATGACGTGCAGGTCATGGTGGAGGGTCCGGGACACATCCCCTTCCATCTGGTGCGCGAAAACGTGGAGCGGCAACAGCGATTGTGCGACGGCGCTCCGTTCTACACTCTTGGTCCGTTGGTCACGGACGTGGCACCCGGCTATGACCACATCACTTCAGCCATCGGTGCGACCGAAATTGCCCGCTATGGAACGGCGATGCTGTGCTACGTAACGCCGAAAGAGCATCTGGGCCTTCCGAACAAGGACGACGTGAAGACCGGCGTGATCACGTACAAGATTGCCGCCCACGCCGCGGACCTGGCCAAGGGTCATCCGGGAGCCCATCTGCGCGATGACGCCTTGTCCAAGGCGCGCTTTGAGTTCCGCTGGCGCGATCAGTTTGCTCTTTCTTTGGACCCGGCGACGGCGGAGGCGTTCCACGACGAGACGCTTCCCGCCGAGCCGGCCAAGACTGCGCATTTCTGTTCGATGTGCGGCCCCAAATTCTGTTCCATGCGAATCAGCCAGGACATCCGGGATAAATACGGCTCGATGAGCGAGCAGGAAGTTATTGCGGGCATGAACCAAAAGTCCGCAGAGTTCCGCGAGGCGGGCGGCAAGGTCTACCTGCCGAAAATCGAACTACGGAAGTCAGCCGCGGAGTTGGCCGGCTGAGTCGGCGCCGTTCCCAGCCTGCTGCGCGCATCTTTTGCCGCCGGACCCGCGCCGCGATCTGAAATCTGCCCCCTTTAGCCCCGGGACGCCGAAATTTCGGCGTCCGGATATGGTCGTCACGATCAGGCGGAGCGGGGAGTCAGACGCAGCGGTGGGCGCGCAGGAAGTCCCGCATCAGGCGATCGCCGGCGTCTGTCTCCTGCGGCTGGTGGCCGCCGGCGGTAATGCGGTGCACGGCGCCGGTGGAGGCCAGGTATTGCGCGATTTCCTCGTACAGCGGCTCCCATCCGCCGGTCAGCACCAATGTCGGGACGCCGGGCACTATCTCCAGCGGAGCTTCCCACGGCGGGGCCTGCAGCCGCATTCGACGTGCCTGGCGGCGGGACTCATCCGTCACCGGCTGGGCCTGCATGGCATGGGCTATCCGGATAGCCTCCCCGCTGAACTCCTCATCCGTCATCTCCAGCCGGCGGGAAAACAGCGGTTCCAGCCGGGTCCGGTAGGCCTGGGTTGCGGGCAGCTCAGCTGTGATCGACAGGCAGGCCGGTTCCACGAGCACCAGCGAACGGACCAGGTCGGGCGCCTGCACGGCGGCAAGCATCGCCGCGATGGCGCCTTGGGAATGCGCCACCACATGGCCACCCTCGCCCAGGGAATCCAGCACAATGTCCCGGTCCGCGAGGAAATCCGACGCAACCGGCTCGGCGGCCGCGTCATAACCGAGGCGTTTGACGAAGAGCGCATCGTAATCGCGGGCAAGGCCGTGCTGGCGGGGCCACGCGGCGGCGCCGAAGCTGCCGGAGCCGTGGACGAAAACGATCCGTTCTTTGCTCATCAGTCCTATCTACTTCAGGAACTTATCGAAGCCCTTGGGCAGATTCAGCGACGAAGGGTCAAAGCCTTCGGCGCCCTGTTGCCCGAATGCGGAGCCGGTGGGCAGCGATCTGGAGGTGTTGGCACGTTTTTCCTCCGCCTCACGAAGCTGCTGGGCCGCCTTGGCCGGGTTGCCGGAGCGGGCCTTCTTCTTCGGCGCATTCTTGCCTGCCTTGCGGGCTCCGCCGCCCGGACCGGTCATTCCCGGCATGCCCGGAATGCCGCCGCCTTGCGCCATTTTCTTCATCATCTTCTGGGCCTGGCCGAAGCGCTCCAACAGCCCGTTGACCTCGGATACCTGGACGCCGGAGCCGCGGGCGATGCGGGCACGGCGGGACCCGTTGATGATTTTCGGGGCCACCCGCTCGTGCGGGGTCATAGAGCGGACAATTGCCTCGACCCGGTCGATTTCGCGTTCGTCGAAGTTCTCCAACTGCTGGCGCATACTGGCCGCACCGGGCATCATCATCAGCATTTTCTTCATCGAACCCATGTTGCGGATCTGCTGCATCTGGGACAGGAAATCATCAAGCGTGAAGTCTTCCTGGTCGGCGAACTTCTGCGCCATCCGGGCCGCTTCGTCCTTGTCCCAGTTCTTCTCGGCCTGTTCGATCAGAGTGAGAACGTCACCCATGTCCAGGATGCGCCCGGCCATCCGGTCCGGGTGGAAGAGCTCGAAGTCGTCCAGCCCCTCACCGGTGGAGGCGAACATCACGGGCTTGCCGGTCACCGACGCAACGGAAAGCGCCGCACCTCCGCGGGCATCGCCGTCGAGCTTTGTCAGCACAACGCCGGTAAAGTTGACGCCCGCATCGAACGCATGTGCCGTGGTGACGGCGTCCTGGCCGATCATCGCATCGATCACGAACAACACCTCGTCCGGGACGATGGCGGCGCGGATGTCGGCGGCCTGGCGCATCAGCTCGGCGTCCACGCCCAGACGGCCGGCGGTGTCAACGATGACGACGTCGTGCAGCTTGGCGCGCGCCTCTGCGACACCGGCGCGGGCGACGGCGACCGGGTCACCAGTAGCGGCCTCAAACTCAGAACTGACGCCCGGATGCGGGGCGAAAACCGGAACGCCGGCGCGTTCACCGTTGACCTGCAGCTGCCTGACGGCGTTCGGACGCTGCAGATCCGCGGCCACCAGGAGGGGACTATGGCCCTGCCCTTTGAGCCACTTGGAGAGTTTTCCGGCCAGCGTCGTCTTACCGGCACCCTGCAGACCGGCCAGCATAATAACCGTCGGCGGGTTCTTCGCCAGCCGGATCCGGCGTGTCTCCCCGCCTAGGATCGCCACGAGTTCCTCGTTGACGATCTTCACGATCTGCTGACCCGGGTTCAGCGCCGCGTTGACCTCGGCGCCGAGCGCCCGTTCGCGGATTTTGCCGGTAAATTCGCGCACCACGGGGACGGCAACGTCGGCGTCCAGCAGGGCACGGCGGATTTCCCGCACCGTGGCGTCAACATCGGCCTCGGTCAGACGGCCCTTGCCGCGCAGGTTCTTGAAGGTTGCTGTCAACCGGTCAGATAGTGAGTTGAACACGCGCCGTGTACTTCTTTCCTCAGGTATAGCTCTGGACATGCCCCTGTAGACAGATAGGAGAAGCACATCTGGGGACTCAACTATCTAGGGTATCAAGCGCAGGACGGCTACCGCTTCATTCGGGAAATCCTCGGGCACGGGGGGCTGAAATATCCGTCATTCGGTGGCATGCTGACAAAATGACTGTCGCTAAGAGCTCCTCCAAACATCCATCCACGGCCGGGACTTCGGGAGCCGGGACTTCGGGAGCCGCACCCGGCACCCCGACCGGCACCCCGACCGGCCGCCCGACGCCCAGCTCGTCGGGCCACGGCACGTCCGCACGCGTCACGGAAAGCCCGCGCGCCGACACCGACGGCACCATCCGCACCCTGCTTATTCTGGGAGCTTCCGGAGACCTGACCGGCCGGCTACTGCTGCCCGGAGTGGCGCGGCTGATCGCCGCAGGCCGCGCCAGTGGCATCAGTCTGGTGGGGGCCGGCAGCGATGACTGGACGGCAGGACAATGGACGGACCGCGTCTCGACGACCTTCGCCGAAGCCGCACCCGCGGCCAAATCCGGTGGCAAAGCCGCCCTGGCGGCAACGCAGAAGGGCACCAGCTACCACACCCTCGATGTCACCGCACCGGGTGAGCTGACCAAACTCCTGGCCACTTTGCAGGCGCCCATTGCCGTGTACTTTGCGCTGCCGCCGGCCGTGAGCCAGCGCGCGTGCGAGGTCCTGACAGCCGCCGAGCTGCCACCGGGGACGCGTTTGGTGATGGAGAAACCATTCGGCTCGGGTGAAGCCTCGGCGCGGGCGCTGAACCACACCCTGGCCGGACTGGTCCCAGAGGATCACATCCACCGCGTGGACCATTTCCTGGGTAAGTCCACCGTCTTTAACATCCTCGGTCTGAGGTTCGCCAACCGGCTGCTGGAACCGTTATGGAACAGCATCCACATCGCGAAGGTGGAAATCGTTTTTGACGAAGCCCTGACGCTGGAGAACCGCGCCCGCTATTACGACCGGGCCGGCGCCCTGCGCGACATGATCCAAAGTCATTTGCTCCAGGTCATGGCCATCATGGCGATGGAGGCCCCCGCCACACTGCATGAACGCGACGTCCGCGATGGCATTGCCGCCGTACTGCGGGCCAGCAGCATCAGCGATGACTTCACGGCCAGCACCCGGCGTGCCCGTTACACCACCGGAAACCTCGGCGCGCGCAATGTCCCGGACTATGTTGCCGAAGACGGCGTGGATCCGGCCAACAACACCGAAACTTTGGCCGAGGTGGAGGTGCGCATCCAAAACTGGCGCTGGGCCGGGGTCCCGTTCATCCTGCGCTCGGGCAAGTCCCTTGGCAAGGCGCAAAAGGAGGTCGTAATCACCTACAGACCCGTGCCGCACCTGCCCACCGGGTTCAAGGGGGTCGACCGGCCCACGAGGCTGCACCTGGGCCTCGGCCCGGACGTCCTCAAACTTGATCTGGATGTCAACGGTCCCGGCGATCTCTTCACTTTGGACCGCGTTTTTCTGGAAACGGATCTTGCCAGCGACGAGCTACTCCCCTACGGCGAGGTATTGGACGGAGTGCTCAACGGAGACCCATTGCTCTCGGTACGCGGTGATACGGCCGAACAGTGCTGGCGGATCGTGGAGCCGACGCTGAAGGCCTGGCGGGAAAATAAGGTACCGCTGCAGGATTACCCAGCCGGCTCGAGCGGCCCCGCCGACTGGGAAACGTCCAAGTCGTCCGGTAAGCGCTGACTATATAGCGACGACGACGGTCACCGCCACTGCGCGACGCTACCCTTAAGCGACGGCCGGGAACCCCGCGGGCAGTGCCCCCAAAGAGTTGCGGGTTGTCGAGGACATCGGCTCAGAAATGGACAATCGCCCCCACAGCAGCGGGGGCGAGTGTCCATTTCTGCCGCCTGACGGCCGGAGCAGCCTAAACCGCGGCAGACCCGCGCTCTCCGGTGCGGACCCGGACTGCCTCGTGGACATCAACGGTCCAGACCTTGCCGTCCCCGGCCCGGCCGGTGTTGGAGGTGGAGACAATCACGTCCACCAGATCGTCCACCTGGTCATCCGTGGCCAGGACCTCGATCCTGATCTTCGGGTGCAGGTCCACGGTGTACTCCGCCCCGCGATAGACCTCGGTATGGCCGCGCTGGCGCCCGTATCCGTGGGCACCGCTGACGGTGAGTCCCTGCACGCCGTAGCTTTCCAGGCCGCCTCGGACGTCGTCGAGCTTGTCCGGACGAATGATTGCCGTTATGAGTTTCATGCTTCCACCTTCAGCTTATTGCCCATACTGCTCTGGCGGGCGCCGTCTTCGGCGTGGCCTGCTCCATGGAGGGCTAGCGCTTCGTCCAAGGGGTGGAAGCTGCCCCCCACCCGGCCGCCGAAGTCGTAGGCCGTTTCCGCATGGACGCTGACGTCGACCCCGTCCAGCTCGTGCTCCACGGGGATCCGGAAGCCCATGGTCTTCTGGATGATCCAACCGATGATAAATGCGACAACAAATGAATAAAGCAGGACGGCGAAGGAGCCAATGGCCTGTTTGCCCAGCAGCTCCAGACCGCCGCCGAAGAACAGTCCCGTGCCGGCCGCCGGGGATTGGGGATTCGCCGCGAGTCCGATGAAGAGCGTGCCGAAGAGGCCGCCCACCAAGTGCACCCCAACGACGTCGAGCGAATCGTCATACCCGAACTTGTACTTCAGTCCGACAGCGAGCGCACACACTCCTCCGGCGAGCAGGCCCAGAACGATCGACCACATCGGCGTGAGCGCGGAACAGGCCGGTGTGATGGCCACCAGCCCGGCAACGGCACCGGAGGCGGCACCCAGCGAAGTGGCGTGGCCGTCGCGCAGCCGCTCCACCAGCAGCCAGCCCAGCGTTGCCGCTGCCGGAGCCGCCAGGGTATTGATCCAGGCGTAACCGGCCACGGCGTTGGCGCCCAGCGCGGAGCCGGCGTTGAAGCCGAACCAACCGAACCAGAGTAGACCGGCACCGAGCATCACCAACGGCAGGTTGTGCGGGCGGTGGCTCGGATCCTTGCCAAAGCCCTTGCGTTTGCCCAGCACCAGAGCCAGCGCCAGGGCGGCCGCACCGGCATTGATGTGCACCGCGGTGCCGCCGGCGAAGTCGATGACGCCCAGCCCTTGGCCGATCCACCCGCCGATCGGGTTGCCGTTCGCGTCCTTGTTGAAGTCAAAAACCCAGTGCGCCACAGGGAAGTAGACGAGGGTGACCCAGATCCCGGCGAACAGCAGCCAAGCTCCGAACTTGGCGCGATCAGCGATGGCGCCCGAGATCAGCGCCACCGTAATGATGGCGAATACGGCCTGGAATCCGACAAAGGCGATTTCCGGAATGGTTCCCACCAGCGGAGCATTCGCCCCCGTGTCCAGAACGCCTTCCAAGCCAAATTTCTGCACTGGATTGCCCAGCAGGCCGTGGAAGAGATCCGGGCCGAAGGAAGTGGAGTAGCCGTAGAGGATCCAAAGCACCGCGACCAGGGCGATCGCCCCGAAGCTCATCATCATCATGTTCAGCACACCCTTGGCCCGGGTCATACCGCCGTAGAAGAACGCCAGCCCGGGCGTCATCAGCAGAACCAAAGCGGCGGAGGCTAGGACCCACGCCGTGTCACCTGTGTTCATGGTGGCTGGCCTTTCTGTAGAGAATTATTGCGCCAGCCCCGCTCGGGGGCCGCCGCTTGGTGCAATCTGTCTCTACAAGATTGACTCTGGGGTGTTTCGTCCGCGCTGGCCGTGGATTGCCGTCGTGTTACAACAACGGCGGCTGCGTAAAGACTGTGCGACCACCATGTTTCCGGCAGGTAACGGAAACTTGTTCTGCCGGGGCAGTAGACGGCGCGGCTTCCCCAACGAGGTGCCCCAACCGAGGATTAACGCTGCTTCGCAGCACGCTGCACGGCCGCCAACGACTGTGCGATGGCGTCGCCGTCCGTGGACCAATTGCTCACGGAAATCCGCAGCACATGCCGGCGCGGCCAAGGGACCGCAGCGCCGCCCACATGCACCCAGGCACCACGCGCATGCGCCACGGAGACGGCCTCGCCGAACGGATCAAAGGAAACGGAGTGGAGATCGCCATCAGCCCCGGCTCCGCCAAAGGCGGCCATTTCATCAATGACCGCGCCCGGGTTCGTGGGCTGTTCGGGAAGCTCGGCGGCAAATCCCGCCATCAGATCGTCGGCGCTGGCCCGCGGACCCACCGGGCGGGTCGGCACGGACGCGAGCCACTCCAACGCGTGAACCCTCGCCCTCTCCAGCGCTGCACCGTAGGCGTCCGGCCGAGCAGACATGGCGAACGAGTCACTGGCAGAGGCGTTTATCAAGGCATTCCAGCGGCATGTGCCGCCGTTCTTACGCTCCTGCTGGGCTGGATAGCCGGCAACAGGATCTCGGCCCGTTGAGATATTCGGAAGATGCAGCGCGAGCTGGACCTGGACGCGGTCCACCGCTTCTATTCGCTCTACGGAGAGTTTTTCACGATCTGGAAGATTTGGGCTGCGATGAAATTCAAATATGGTTTCGAAGGCCGTGCCCGTCTGGACGTCCGTCTCGAGCTCCTGAAACGGGCTCGGCGATGGAGGGGGCAATGGAGGCACTGATCGTCAAATTGGCGGTGGAACGGAGTTTGGACGAAGGTGTCCACGAGACCCTGTCCAAATTCCGTGAAGGCCTCCAATGTCTGCGCGAGTCGGTCGAATGGAATGCCCCATTGCGCGTCCGGCTCTCGGTTCGAACGTTCGGCAGCGGCGAGGAATGGAAATCATCACCCTCTGGATAGTCCGCCGGCGGCCAGCCCGCTCGGGCCGCAGCGTGTCTGGCCTTCAAGGACCTTGCCGAGGCTGTTTGCGATACAGCGACATACTGTCCCGTCGGGAAGAAACCCAAGCCGAACCTGGTGCCGCGCAGCCCGCTGGCGGGCAGACGGGCGGTTCCGATCTCGGGGAATCGGTCCATAAGATACGCAACGAACACGACGCATCGCACTACCTGGTGGACCTGATGATGCAGCGGGGTCGATGCAGCCTCGTCCACGGGGACGACGTCGGAGCAGGGACGGAGTTCTACAGGCCACACAGGCCCTCGCTCGTCGACTCGGGGCGACGGGTGTCAATTGAGCAGGGCGTCCACAAAATCCTCGGCGTCGAAGGGGGCCAGATCATCGGCACCCTCGCCCAGACCCACCAGCTTGACCGGCACGCCCAGCGTTTTCTGGATCGCGACGACAATGCCGCCCTTGGCGGTCCCGTCCAGTTTGGTGAGTACTATGCCGGTGATATTGACGACGTCGGCAAACACCTTCGCCTGCGCGAGCCCGTTCTGACCGGTGGTGGCGTCCAACACCAGCAGCACCTCATCCACGGTGGCCTGTTTTTCGATGACGCGCTTGACCTTGCCAAGCTCGTCCATCAGGCCGACCTTGTTCTGCAGCCGGCCGGCCGTATCGATCATCACGACATCGACCTCCTGCTCAATTCCGGCCTTGACCGCCTCGAAAGCGACCGATGCCGGATCAGCACCATCAACGTCGGACTTCACCGTGGGAACACCGACGCGCTGCCCCCAGGTGGCCAACTGCTCCGCGGCCGCAGCACGGAAGGTATCCGCCGCCCCGAGCAGCACGTCCTTGTCCTCGGCCACCAGTACACGGGCCAGTTTGCCGACGGTCGTCGTCTTGCCGACACCGTTGACGCCTACCACCATCATCACCGCTGGGCGGTCATCATGGCGGGTGGTGTTCAATGAACGGTCCATCGTCGGATCAACGAGCTTGACCAACTCCTCGCGGAGCATCTGCTGGACCTGTTCCGGCGTGCGGCTGCCGAGGATCTTCACCCGGGCCCGCAGCGAATCCACCAACTCAAGCGTCGGCGCGGTGCCAACATCGGCCAGCAGCAGGGTTTCTTCGATCTCGTCCCAGACGTTTTCATCGATGTTATCCCGGGACAGCAGCGTCAGCAGGCCCTTGCCCAGCGCGCTGTTGGACCGGACCAGCCGGGCGCGCAGGCGGACCAGGCGGCCCTCCACCGCGGCCGGCGTCTCGATTGCCGGCAGCGTTTCCAGACCGGCAAGATCGTCCAGCAGGTCTTGGTCCTGAACTGCCGCGGTCGGCGCCTCCGGGACGGGCGGAGAGACCTTATCCGGACGGTCCTCCAGCAGGGTTGCGCCTCCGCCGGCAGCTGGCAGATCATTTGCATCCCTGGTGGTGCCGTAGACACCCTTGCTGCGTCGGCCCTTGAGCAGGACCGGGATCAGCGCGCCGATGACGGCGAGCGCGATCACGACGTACAGGACGATCAGAAGAGTGTCATTCACGCTTCTAGCTTCTCATAGCGGGGTGACATCCGCGCGGGCTTGGTTTTTCGGTCGTGGCTTGGGAATCCGTGTTGGCCTACGGACCGGCGGCAGAACGACGACGACGCAGCGACCCCCGGCCCGCGCCTCCACGGAGGCCGCGCACCATCCCCCGTCCGGCCGGACATCCTCAGCTCCTCAGCCGGTCCGCTCATCCTCAGTCGGGCCGTGTTATGACAGACTCGGGACACTATGATTCGCGAGCCCCGCCCCACCGCCGCACGGCCAGCCAAGCTGCCCTTACCGCGCGAAATCAGTGTTCTGGTCGCCGCGGCCTTCGTGATCGCCCTCGGCTTCGGCCTGGTTGCTCCCGTGCTGCCCCAGTTTGCCCGCAGCTTCGGTGTTTCCGTCAGCGCCGCGGCCATGGTGGTCAGTGTCTTTGCGTTTGCCCGGCTGGTGTTCGCACCCTTTAGCGGTCAACTGGTGGAGCGCTTCGGCGAGCGCTGGATTTACATCACGGGCATCCTGATAGTCGCCCTGTCGTCCGCTGCTTGTGCGTTCGCGCAGGACTACTGGCAGCTGCTGATCTTCCGCGGACTCGGGGGTGTTGGATCCACCATGTTCACGGTTGCGGCCATGGGGCTGCTGGTCCGCCTCTCACCGCCCACCGCCCGCGGCCGGGTGAACAGTGCCTATGCAGGGTCTTTCCTGTTGGGCAACATCGCCGGTCCGGCTGCCGGCGCCCTCATGGCAGGGCTGGGTCTGAAGCTTCCGTTCCTGATCTATGCCGGCACGCTCCTCGTGGCGGCAATCGTGGTGGCAACCTCGCTGCGTCCCGCGCGGCTGGCACGTCTGGCCGCCACGACCAGATTGACAACGACGGCATTGGCTGGCCGGCCCGGGAGCACCGCCGGTTTGGCACGGCCCGAAGCCGTGCAGGCCGACGCAGCACCGGCCGACGCAGCACCGGCAAAAGTGGTGCCAGCGACCGTGAAGACCTCGATGCCAGTGCGGGAGGCGATGGGATACAGCAGCTACCGGGCCGCCCTGATCTCGGCCTTTGCCAACGGGTGGTCCGCCTTCGGCATCCGGATGGCACTCGTTCCTCTGTTCGCCACGGTAGTGCTCCACGGCGGGACTGCGGTGGCCGGTGTTTCCCTGGCCGTCTTCGCCATCGGAACTGGTGTTGCCCTGACGTTTTCCGGAAAGCTGGCGGATACCTGGGGGCGAAAACCAATGGTGATCACCGGGCTGGCAGTCAACACCGCCGCCATGGCCGTCCTCGGACTCACCGCCAGCGTCCCGGTGTTCTTCATCGTCTCCGCCATTGCGGGCGTGGGCAGCGGACTCTTCGGCCCGGCACAGCAATCCTCCGTGGCGGACATCATCGGCACAGAGCGTTCCGGCGGCAAGGTGCTTGCCACTTTCCAAATGAGTCAGGATTTCGGCACCATCCTCGGTCCCATCGCCGCCGGCGTCGTCGTTGATGCTTTCTCCTACGGTCCGGCGTTTGGGATGGCGGCTGTCGTGGGTGCCATCGGAATTGGTGCGTGGCTCAAGGCAACTGAAACCCTGCAACGCCCGACCGGCTAAAGCCGGTGAAAGCGCCGAGGGGTCCTAGATGCCGTCCGGTCCCAGCCCTGGGTCAGCCCAGACGCCGTCTGATCCGCACCCTACCTCCGCCAGAGCACGGTCGGTCCGGAAACCTGCATGCACTGATTGCAGTGCATGCATTGCAATCAGTGCAAGCAGGTTTTGAATCGAACTGGCAGGACCTCACTTACACGTCTGCGCCGAGCCGCTGACTGATGACTGTCGAGACGCCATCGCCGCGCATGGTCACGCCATACAGCGCATCGGCCACTTCCATCGTGCGCTTCTGGTGGGTGATGATGATCAGCTGACTCGATTGCCGCAACTCCTCGAAAATGTTGAGCAGCCGGCCCAGATTCGTATCGTCCAGTGCCGCTTCCACCTCGTCCATGACATAGAACGGCGAGGGACGCGCCTTGAAGATCGCCACCAGCAGGGCCACCGCTGTCAAAGACCGTTCACCGCCGGAGAGCAGCGACAGCCGTTTGATCTTCTTTCCCGCCGGACGAGCCTCCACCTCGATGCCGGTGGTGAGCATTTCTGACGGGTCGGTGAGCACCAGCCTTCCTTCGCCACCGGGGAAAAGCGCGGCGAAGACCGATTCGAAGTGCCGGGCGGTGTCCGTGTAAGCGGCCGTGAACACCTGTTCCACGCGTTCATCCACCTCGCGGATTATGTCCATCAGGTCCTTTCGGCTCGCCTTCAGGTCCTCCAACTGGCTGCTCAGGAACTGATGGCGTTCCTCGAGAGCAGCGAATTCCTCCAGCGCCAGCGGATTCACCCGGCCCAGTGCGCTCAGGTCCCGCTCCGCCCGGCGCAGACGCTTTTCCTGCTCGGCGCGGACAAACGGGAGGCCTTCGCGGACCTCGTTGCCGTCCGCGTCCACCGGGGCGCGCAGCGCGGCCCATTTGTCCGTGACCTCGCCAGGCCCCGTCGGGACAAGGGTGGCCGGTCCGTACTCGGCGACCAGATGATCGGCCGTAAGGCCCAGATCCTCTATCGCACGATTCTCAAGGGCCTCGATCCGCAGCCGCTGCTGGGTCCTCGCCAGCTCATCCCGGTGCACCGAATCGGTCAGTTTGGCCAGTTCCAGGGCGGCTTTTTCGTTGCCGGTACGGATGTCCGCCAATTCGCTCTCGAGGGCGGCGCGGGTTTCGGCGGCATCGTCCCGCTCCCGACCGGCGGCCTCCAGCGAAACATCGACAAACGCCAGAGTCTGCTGAACGGCCGCGGTCACGGAGGCAGCCTTTCGCGCCTGTGCAGCTCGAAGGCGTGCACGCTCCGCTGCCACTTCCCTCGCCTTCCGCTCGGTGACAGCCGCGCGCTCCAGCGATGCCGCCCGGTTGGAGATGGCGCTCAATTGCTCCTCCGAGCTGCGCAGGCCGAGCCGTGCGTCCATCTCGATAGCCCGGGCGGCGATGGCGGCAGCGGCGAGCTCATCCCGCGCTTGCATGGACGGCTCGTCCTCCGCGGGGGCCACCCGTGCGGCATCCAGCCGTGCGGAAATCCCGTTCAGGGCCTGCTGCTCGGTGCCAATATTGGCCTCCGCCGCCGCCAGCAAGGCGGCCAGCCGCTCGCTCTCCCCTACGGCGGAGCGGAGTGATGACCCCAGCTGGCCCAGCCGTTCCGCCACCGCAGCCAGTCTGGCATCTGAATCGTGCAGCCGTTCCAGGGCAGCGTCGGTGCGGCTGCGGGCCTGATCGCGCCGTGCCACAGCCGAGGACAGTGCGAAGCGCAGTTGTTCCGCCTCCGCCGTCACGCCGGCCAGCTCCGCGACGGTTTCTTCGACGTCGGCCTGCAGTTCCAGGGTCGACGGCGCGCCGGCGGATCCGCCACTGAGGCTGACCGCGGTGATCACGTCGCCGGCCCTCGTCACGGCCCGCAGCTTGGGATGGGCGCCGACTGCGGCCATGGCCGCAGTCAGGTCCTCCACCACGACGACGTCGGCGAGCAGCTGGGCCAGCGCGGCAGCCAGGCCGGGTCCGGCGCTGGGATCATGCACGGCAATCAGATCTGCGGCCATTACGCCTTCAGATTCCCCCCAAGCGGTCGCGGAGCGGCCTGACTCGGGCATCGGGACAGACACACTGTGGTCGACCGCCGGACGAGGAGCCGAGGTACCTTCGTCGGCCCCCGGTCGGCCGCCTACCGATACGTCGGCCGCCAGCGCATTGGATGCCGCGCCGAGCCCGTCGACCACCGGTATGTCGGCCCCCGGTGCATCAGATGCCGCGCCGAGCCCGTCGACACCCGGCGCTCCGGGCAGCGAATGCGCGGGCTGCGCGGCCCCGGCGATAATCAGCTCGACGCGGCCGCCGTCGTCGTCTTTCAGCACTTCCAACGCCGCCACGGCGGCGGCCAGATCGGTCACGGCCACGGCGTCGGCGGCCGAACCAAGCGCCGTGGCCACCGCCGTCTCATAGCCGGGCCGCAAGGTGATCAGGTCCGAAATCGCACTGAGGACTCCCTCCTGACCGGCGGCCAGCAGCAACCCCGTGCCGTCCTTACGGCGCAGCCCGACGGCGAGTGCATCGCGCCGGGCCACCAGGGAATCGCGTTCGCGCTCGGCCGCACGCTGCCCAGCGGTCAGGTCCTCGATCTCCGCGAGCACGGTTTCCAGCACCTGGCTGGCGCGCTCGTAGTCCGCGTCCAGGGTCTCTTCGCCCTGCTCCACACCCGCCACCTGGGATTCAAGCGCGGTGAACTCCTCCTGTGCCTTTGCCCGACGCTGCTCGCCCGCGGTCATGGATCCGCGCAGCCGGCCCACCTCGGCCTCGGCGGATTCCACCCGGGAGCGGGCCGCGGCCACCTGGCCGGCCAGCTTCGCCAGTCCCTCGCGGTGGTCGGCCGCGGCACGCAGGATGGCAGTGAGCCGCTGGTCTTCCTGCGCGGCGGCGCGTTCGGCGTCCGCCTTGGCGGCCACGGCCGTCGCCAGGGCGCCGCGCCGCGCCAGCACGGACCCCTCCAGCTGGACCTGCTCCGCCCGAACCCGAGAGGCCTGTTGCTGCAGTTTTTCCGGATCGCGCTCCGAATCCGGCGCGGCATCCGGCGCACCCAGAAGCCTGCGCCTGTCGGCCGCAAGATTTCCCAGGGCCCGCAGCCGTTCCCGCACCGCGGAGAGCTGATACCAGGTATCCCGCGCCGTGTTCAGTGCCGGCGTCGCCGCGGCCGCCAGCTGCTCGCATTCGGCCCGCCGCAGCCGGCCCGATTCCAGCGTCTGCTCCACCTCGGCCCGCCGGGCCTTCAACGCGGTCTCGTCCGCAACGTCCCGCGCCAGTGTGCTCTGCAGCTGCACCAGGTCATCCGCCAGCAGCCGGGCACGGGCATCGCGGAGTTCAAACTGCACGGTCTGGGCGCGGCGTGCCACCTCGGCCTGCCTGCCCAGTGGCGTCAGCTGGCGGCGCAGTTCGGTGGTCAAGTCCGTCAGCCGGGCCAGATTGGCCTGCATGGCCTCCAGCTTGCGCAGCGTCTTTTCCTTGCGCCGGCG
Source organism: Paenarthrobacter sp. PH39-S1 (assembly GCF_030063245.1). GTDB lineage: Bacteria > Actinomycetota > Actinomycetes > Actinomycetales > Micrococcaceae > Arthrobacter_M. The sequence goes on along the minus strand of NZ_JASISR010000027.1, from coordinate 16,152 downwards.
GTGCTTGAGAATCCCGGCTGCCTCTTCGATGAAACCGCGTCGCTCCTCGGGCGTGGCATGCAGCACCTTATCCAGCTGTCCCTGCCCGACGATCACGTGCATTTCCCGACCCAGGCCGGAGTCGGAGAGCAGTTCCTGGATGTCCAGCAGCCGGCAGCCGACGCCGTTGATGGCGTATTCGGACCCGCCGGTGCGAAACAGGGTGCGGGATATGGTGACTTCGCTGTATTCGATCGGCAGGGCGCCATCGGCGTTGTCAATGGTGAGGGACACCTGGGCCCGACCCAACGGCGGACGCCCGGACGTGCCGGCAAAAATGACGTCGTCCATTTTTCCGCCGCGCAGCGTTTTGGCCCCCTGCTCGCCCATCACCCAGGCCAGCGCGTCCACCACGTTGGATTTTCCGGACCCGTTCGGGCCAACCACGGCCGTGACGCCGGGTTCGAAGTCAAAAGTTGTCGCCGAGGCGAAGGATTTAAACCCTCGGACGGTCAGGCTTTTCAGGTGCAAGGTGTTTCGGCTCTCACGGATGGGACGGGTCGGAACGCGCGCTGGGCGACGGCGGGTTGCCAGGCTGGGCGGTGTACCTCCCAAATCTACCGTGTGCCATAAAGCTGCCGGCGGCCCTAAATCTGGCGTCCGCCCCAAATTTACTGATCACCATCGGATTAACGGCGAAGATAGGATAGAAAGCTGCAGGAAACATGCCATACGGTGCATGTGCAGGAACCATGGTTTTAGGTGCATAGTTAATCTCTTGGGTGGCCTGTGCCGCTCCTGCCCCGCCAAAGAGACCACACACGGATGAAGGCTGGATATTGATCGGCAACGCGACGTTTCGACATGACAACACGGCGCTGCTGGCCGTCACCAGTGTGGAGGCGCCGGTAGTCGTCAGTTCCGCGGACTTTGACGAGCGCCTGGCGCCCAGCCTCAAACGGCTGCACCTGTCCAAACGTCTGCTGGAGCGGGTCGCCGGAGTCACGGAGCGCCGCTGGTGGTCCCCGGGTACCGCATTCGACGACGCCGCCATCGAGGCGGGTGCCAAGGCACTGGCCGAAGCCGGGATTGAACCGGGGCAGATCGGCCTCCTGATCAATACGTCCGTGACGCGCAGAAACCTCGAACCCTCCGTGGCCGTGAAGATCCACCACGGGCTTGGACTGCCGTCCTCCGCGATGAACTTCGACCTGGCCAATGCCTGCCTGGGGTTTGTCAACGGCATCACTCTGGCCGCCAATATGATCGATTCAGGCCAGATCAAGTACGCCCTGATCGTGGCCGGTGAGGATGCCCAAGGCACCCAGGAGGCCACGTTCGCCCGGCTCAACCGCCCGGATTCCACCCGCGAGGATTTCCTGCGCGAATTCGCCACTCTCACGCTCGGATCCGGAGCCGCGGCAGCCGTCATCGGACCGGCGGACGAGCATCCGGGCTCGCACCGGATCCTCGGCGGCGTCTCCCGCGCCGGTACCCAGCACCACGAACTTTGCGTCGGCGGCGCCGACGGCATGTTCACCGACGCCAAGGGCCTGCTCGACGGCGGCCTGGAGCTGGTCGTCACCGCGTGGAATGAGGCGCACAAGGACGGCTGGAACTGGACGTCGATGGACCGCTACGTGACCCATCAGGTCTCCACCTCGTACACCAACGCGATCATCAAGGCCGTGAACCTGGTCCGCAGCAGGGTGCCGATCACGTTCCCGCGCTGGGGCAATGTGGGCCCGGCCTCGCTGCCGATGACCCTGGCCCAGGAAGCCCAGTCGCTCAGCCAGGGCGACCGGGTGCTGTGCATGGGCGTGGGCTCCGGGCTGAACACCACCATGATGGAAATTGCGTGGTAGCAGAAGTATGGCCCGGGGTTGATCCCTCCTGGTCCCGGTTTGTTGACGTCCCCTCCACATCCCTCCCGGACCCGGCCGGCAGCAGCCACCGCTGGCATCTGCTGGACAACGCCGATGAGCTGGCCGCCCGCGGTGCAAAGCCAGCGGGAACGCTCTTGTGCGTGCACGGAAACCCCACTTGGTCCTACCTGTGGCGGACACTGCTGGCCGCGGCGTCCGTCGCGGACCGGCCGTGGCGCGTCGTCGCCGTCGACCAGCTGGACATGGGCTTCTCCGCCCGCACCGGCGTCTTCCGCCGGCTCGAGGACCGCATCACCGATCTGGGCGACCTGACCGCCGAGCTGGGCATCACCGGCCCGGTGGTCACCGTCGGCCACGACTGGGGTGGCGTCATCTCACTTGGCTGGGCCACCCGGCACCGAAGCCAGCTCGCCGCCGTTGTGCTTAACAACACCGCGGTGCATCCGGCCGGGTTCGCCGTGCCCGCGCCGCTGCAGCTGGCGCTGCACCCTGGCGTGCATCAATGGGGAACGACGACGACGGCGGCGTTCCTGCGCGTGACGCACGCGCTGGCGCACCCGGCCCTGGCCAAGGACGTCCGCGCGGCATTCATGGCACCGTACCGAACCGCCGCCCGCCGGCAGGGCGTGGGCAACTTCGTCGCCGACATCCCGGCCGGGGAGTCCCATCCGAGCTGGGGCACCCTGGCCGAGGTGGCCGATAGCATCCGCACCCTTGATGTTCCGGCACTGCTGCTCTGGGGACCCAAGGACCCGGTGTTCTCGGACCGTTACCTGCGCGATCTGATGGACCGGCTACCGCAGGCCGATGTGCACCGCTTTGAGGGTGCCGGGCATCTGCTGCCTGAGGACCGCGACGTTGCCACCCCCATCTTCAGCTGGGTCGAAAAGAACGCTGATCGCGACGGTGACCGTGCCGATGACCGCGCCGGCCGGCATCCGGCAGCGCCGGCTGATCGAGCCGATTGGGGTCTGGCCCACGACCAGCCCGGCACCGCCTGCGGCTTCCGTCCGATGCTCGCCGCACTGGATGAGCGCCGCACCGACTCCGCCGCCGCCGTCGTCGACATGGCCCCGCTGGGGGCGGTCCGCAGCACCGGCCCCCGCACCCTCTCCTGGGCGCAGTTGGCCGAACGCGTGGACCAGCTTGCCTCCGGTCTCGATTCCATCGGCGTGAAGGCCGGGGACCGCGTCAGTCTGCTCGTTCCACCGGGGATCGAACTGACCTCGCTGATCTACGCCAGTCTGCGGCTCGGCGCCGTCATCGTCGTGGCCGACGCCGGCCTCGGCGCAGCAGGCATGAGCCGGGCCATCAAGGGCGCCGGCCCGGCCTACCTGATCGGCATCGAACGCGCGCTGCTCGGCGCCCGGCTGTACGGCTGGCCCGGCATCCGGATCAGCGCTGCACCACTGGGTGCTGTCAGGCGCCGGCTGCTCGGCGTGGCACACACCGTTCCGGAGCTGCTGTCCGCCGGCCGGGACGCACAGCGCACAGGGTCGGTCGACCCGGGCATATCGAACGGCGCGGGCGTATCGATTGACCCACGTGTGCCGAGCGGCCCAATTCCGGCATCCGGCACGTCAGCCCCGACCGTCCGCCCCATCGATCCGGACGCGGACGCCGCCGTGCTCTTCACCTCCGGCTCCACCGGTCCCGCCAAGGGCGTCGTCTACACGCACCGGCAGCTCTCGGCCATGCGGGACACCCTGAAAAACACCTACAACCTGCAGCCAGGCACCTCCCTGGTGGCGGGTTTCGCTCCGTTTGCCCTGCTCGGACCCGCCCTGGGCGCCACCTCCGTCACGCCGGACATGGACGTCACCGCCCCCGCAACGCTCACCGCAGCCGCCCTGGCCGATGCCGCCGCGGCCGTGCAGGCCACCACGGTGTTTGCCTCTCCGGCTGCGCTGGTCAACGTCCTCGCCACCGCATCGGTTCTGACCCTGGCGCAACGGCAGTCCCTGGCCCAGGTACAACTGCTGCTTTCCGCGGGCGCGCCGATCCCGGAGCCCCTGCTGAGCCGCGTGCAAAAGCTGGTTCCAGCCGCGTCACTGCACACCCCCTACGGCATGACCGAAGCACTCCCGGTGACGGACATCAGCCTGGAGGAAATCCGCGCGGCCGGCCCGGGCAATGGCGTCTGCGTCGGAACCCCGGTCCCCGGAGCCCTGGTGGCCATCTCCGCCATCCGCCCCGACGGCAGCGTCGCGGCCGAGCCGTCCACCTCGCCCGGCATTACGGGCGAGATCCTCGTCAGCGCCGCCCACGTCAAGGACCGCTACGACAGGCTCTGGATCACCCAGGACCATAGCGTCTCGATCCCCGGCTGGCACCGCACCGGCGACGTCGGCCACCTTGACGACGCAGGACGGCTCTGGGTCGAAGGAAGGCTTAGCCACATCCTGGCCACCGCCGCCGGTGTGCGGACTCCCGTTGCCGCCGAGCAGCTGGCTGAAACGGTCGACGGCGTCGGCCGGGCCGCCGTCGTGGGCGTTGGTCCGGCCGGAGCACAGGCGGCCGTCGCCATCATCGAAACCGTACCCGCCGCCAGCACTCCTGCCCTGGCATCACCCAAGCTCGCCGGCGAGGTCCGCACTGCCGTTGTCGCGGGCACAGCAGCGGGTGCGGGAACAGCAGCGGGTGCGGGAACAGCAGCGGGCTCGGCAGCGCGTGCGGGCACCCCGGGCAGCGCAGCGGCAGCCGCCTACCCGGGTGCTGGCATGGATCTGGCCGCGGTGCTCATCATCCCGTCGATGCCCACGGACATACGGCACAACTCAAAGATCGACCGCACCGCCCTCGCCGCCTGGGCCACCACCGCGCTGTCCGGCGGCAAGATGCGCCGGCCATGAGCCAGACGCGGACGGTACTGGTTACGGGAGCCAGCGGACTGCTCGGCCGGGCCGTCGCCCAACTCCTGATTGACAAGGGATATGCCCTGCGGACCTTCCAGCGCCGTCCGCCCGGGTTGCAAACAGAATCAGGTCCGGCGGAATTCGTGCAGGGTTCCGTCACCGACGGCGAAGCCGTGACACGCGCCGTGGCCGGGGTCGACGCCGTCATCCACCTCGCGGCCAAGGTCTCCTTCACCGGCGACTGGAGCGACTTCGCCGCCACCAACATCGAAGGCACCCGCGGACTGCTCGCCGCGGCCAAGGCCATTGGAGTCCGCGATTTCGTCTTCGTTTCCTCGCCCTCCGTGGCACACTTCGGCGCCTCGATCGTCGGCGCCAGCGCGGGACCGGCGGATCCGGACCGCGCACGCGGCAACTACGCCCGGTCCAAGGCCACCGCCGAGCTGCTCGCGCTGGCTGAGGACTCTCCCGCGTTCCGTGTGACCGCCATCCGGCCGCATATCGTTTGGGGTCCGGGCGACACCCAGCTGGTGGAGCGGGTTGTGGAGCGTGCCCGTTCCGGCCGGCTGCCGGTGCTCGACCACGGCGCGGCCCTGATCGACACCATCTACATCGACAACGCCGCGTCGGCCATCGTCCGAGGTCTTGAGCGAATGGATCATGCCCATGGACAGGCGCTGGTGGTCACCAACGGCCAGCCGCGCCCCGTGGGCGAGCTCATCACCGGCATCTGCGCCGCTGCCGGCGCCGGCTCTCCTACGTGGTCCGTTCCCGGCTGGCTGGCGCGCGGCGCGGGTTCTGTCATTGAAAGGGCCTGGAGCCTCGCCGGGAAGCGCGGCTGGGTCCGCGACGAGCCGCCGATGACCCGTTTCCTGGCCGAGCAGCTCACCACTGCGCACTGGTTTGACCAGCGGCACACGCGCGAGGTGCTGGATTGGGAGCCGGCGGTCAGTGTGGACGAAGGTCTGCAGCGCCTCGGCGCCCATTACCACGCCTGACAGCCCCATCTCCAAGATTCGGCGCCCGTCCGCGTCCACACCCGCCACAACCGCAGCACACTGGCTGTTGTCTGGCGACGTCATCAGCCGCATCAGCGGGGAGTAGTGGGTAGTCTTCTTGGATGGGGCGAAAGTTCGGTCTTGTGAGCAGAGTTGTGGCTGCGCTACTTGCGCTGGCCCTGGTTGTTCTGAAAGGAGCAACCCAAGTCGGCTGGGTCGCCACGAACGCCACGCTCGAATTCTGGATCATCGCCGGGGCCGGCGCCGTGGTCTTCGTCCAGAGCATCCGCGGTGGCGTGCAGCTTTACCGGCTTCCGCGGCGGGAGCACCGCCAGAAGCAACTGGAAAAGGCGGTTCTGGCATCCCTGAAATCGATAGGGCAAATCACCCTTCTCGACCTGACCGCCCTGGGTGGGTCCCTCTTCGTCCTCCCCCGCCACCGGTGGCTGTGGAAACGCCGGCACCTCACGCGTCGGATCCGATACCGCCTGAACGAATACCCGCAGGGCTCCGGGATCTTCTGGACTGAGGGGAAGGGCGCGGTGGGACAGGCTGTCCGCGACCTGGCGCCCCGGCATTTCGATTGGCGGCAGGTTGCGGCTACCTGGAACGAACCCGGTATTGTGCCGGCTGAGGCCTATGACGCGCTTTCCAAAGCAGACCGGATGGGATTCTCCTACGACGAGTTCCGCAAGATAGCGCCGAAATATGCCGAAGGCCTCGCGGTGCCGATCCTGAGCGAGGATTCCGAACGGATACTGGGAGTCTTCGCCGTCGACGTTCCCTACGCGCCGGAGCTCAAGGACCAGCCGTGCCGGCTCGATTCACCGCAGGTCATCCAAATTGCGACGGCGTGCGCCGGAGTGCTGCGGGATATCCTGGACGAGAGCTAAAATGGACTTACCCGCGACAACCAAGGAAGGAGGCTGTTGGATGGTCTGGCCATTGATTTCATCCAATGTAACCCCCCGGCAGGCCGAGGACCTTTTCATTGTGAATCTGCGCGCATTGCACCCGGATGCGGAGCTGAGCGCCGCCGTCGACCGGCTGGACCGCGGACGCCCCGCGGGTCCGGTGGCGGACGAAGGCGATTCCGTCCGCGGGCGGCCGAACATCGAAATCGAGCTGCAAAGCCGGCGGGCTAAAATCGCCAAATATGCGCTCGCGCGGCAGGACCCGGACAGCCCGTCGTTATCTACCTGAATGCAGCGTGGGCCTGGAATCCCGGGCCGCACCGGGCGCCAGCCACCGGCCCTTCCCAATTGGCGGCCGGCAATGTCCTTCCAATCCTGCATGCCCTCCCAGCTACACTGCCCCGGCTGCAGGTTCCTTCATACCAGCGCCTCGTCCATCTTCCTACCAGCGGCCGTTGCGGGGTCGGGGCTGACAGACCGGGCAGCTGTAGGACGACCGGTTCATGAACGAGTCCCTCCGGATCCGGGTATCCAAGCCAATATCTGCACAGCGCGGGCACGGTTCATTTTCGCGACCGTAGGCGTTCAATGACCGGTCGAAGTACCCGGAGTCGCCATTGACATTAACATACAGCGAGTCGAAGCTGGTGCCGCCGGCATCCAAGGCGCGGCCCATCACGTCCTTGGCCGCGTCCACTACCCGTTGTGCTTCGGCACGGCGCAGCGTGTCCGTAGGCCGGGCGAAATGCAGCTGCGCCAGCCACAGCGCTTCGTCCGCGTAAATGTTGCCGATGCCCGAGATCAGACCCTGATCAAGCAGGGCCCGTTTCAGCCCGGTCTTGCGGGACCGGAGCTTTTGATAAAAAGTCTCCTGAGAAAAGGCAGGGTCCAAGGGGTCGCGGCCGATATGAGCGGCCTCTGCGGGGATCAGCGGCAGCGCGCATGCTGCTTGGCCGCCAGGAAGCCCGTCCGACGTCGGCACCAAGGACGTGACAAAAAGGCCGCCGAAAATCCGCTGGTCAACAAACCGGAGTTCGTCCGGAGCACCGTCGACAGGTGAGAGCTTCAGCCGGACTTTGAGAAGTTTCTCGTCCGGCTGCGCCGGATCCTGCATCAGCAGCTGCCCGCTCATGCCCAGGTGGGCCATCAGCGCAGTGTGGGGCACGCCGTCGTCGTCCGCCCCGTCAGTGAGCGGAAGCCAGAGGAACTTACCGCGGCGCACCACATCCAGCACCCTGGCGCCGACCAGATTGCTGCGGAAGTCATCCACGCCCAAGGCATGACGGCGGATCGAGCGGGGATCGGGTACGTCCACGGCGGTGATGGTCCGGCGGGCGACCCAGCGTTCCAGACCCCGGCGGACGACCTCAACTTCCGGCAGTTCCGGCACGCTTAGACCGAGCCGGCTGCGCGGTTGTCAGGGCAGCGGGCACCCAGGATTTTCCAACCGTCGGCTGCGGCTTCCTGTTCCGCTTCCTTCTTCGAATTCCCGGCGCCTGTACCGTAGTCGACGCCCCCGATCTGGAGTTTCGCGCCGAAGGACCGCGCATGGTCCGGGCCGGAGCCGGTGACCAGGTACTGCACAGGGCCCAAGTGCCGGCTGGCGGCGATTTCCTGAATATTGGTCTTCCAGTCCGTACCGGCGCCCAAAGCAGCGGCGTCGAGCAGGAGCGGACCCACCAATCTCATGACGAGCTGGCGGGCGGTCTCCAGATCGTTGGACAGATAGGTCGCGCCGATCAGCGCTTCCATGGTGTCCGCGAGAATCGAGGACTTGTTTTTGCCGTTGGTCAGACGCTCGCCCGCACCGAGGTAGATGTGCTCACCGATGCCCAGCTCGCGGCCAAGCACGGCCAGCGCACGGGTGCTGACCACGGCCGAACGCCGCTTGGCCAGATCGCCCTCGGGCAGGGTCGGGTTGTCGCGGTACAGAGCGTCCGTCACCGAGAAGCCCAAAATGGAGTCGCCCAGGAACTCCAGGCGCTCGTTGGTGGGCATCCCCCCGTTTTCATACGCGTACGAGCGATGAGTCAGGGCAAGACGAAGCGTCCCGGCATCGATATCGACACCGAGACGCTTCAACAGCAAATGATGCGCGGCCTCCGGATCAGGCAAAACCCGTTCCGACTGACCGGCGGCAGCACCGGCAGAATGCTTCATTGCGGACGTCTTAGACGTCTGCGACCTTGCGGCCCTTGTACTCCAGGTACAGCGCCGTGCCAGCGGAGTCGGTAACGACCTTGGCCTGGTGCGGCATGCTGTAGGTCACGCGTCCATTTTCAACGGTCTTGACCAGGGCGGGTGCAGTGGCTTTCCACTGAGACCGGCGGGCATGCGTATTCGAGCGGGACATTTTCCGCTTGGGAACAGCCACGGCTAACTCTTTTCTCTCTCGACGAACCCGGGTTTTCCCCAGGTTCTAATTCAGTTCGTGATCTGACTGTCTTTGCCGGTTAAGCCTTGTAGGGCGGCCCAGCGAGGGTCCAGGACCTCGTGGTGGTGCCCCGGCTGATCCACCAGATGAATTCCGCATTCGGAACACAATCCCTGGCAGTCTTCCCGGCACACCGGCTGGAACGGCAGTGCGGTTACCACTGCGTCCCGCAACACCGGTTCAAGATCGATCTGATCGTGCTCGATCCAACGTTGCTCTTCTTCGTCCTCTCCCACGGGGGGACCGCTTTGAGACGGCTCCTCGTAGGAGAAAAGCTCTTGCACATTGACCTCAAGGTCATACGCAAGGGGATCCAGGCATCTGGCACACTCACCCGTCACTTCGACGACTGCGGTACCGGATACCAGAATTCCTTCGTGTACGCCCTCCAGCCTCAGATCCAGGTCCATCAAGGACCCTTCCTGCACGCCAATGATCGGCACACCGAAATCCTTCGGTGCGGGCACTTCTTCCTGCAGGGTCCGCATACTGCCTGCGCTGCGCCCGATGTCCTTAACCTGAAGGGTTAGGGGCGAGCCCGGGTTGAGACGGTTACCCATCTTGCTTGCACTAATTGAAAACTCCTGTAGAACATATGACCGACGTATCATCTTAGCCTGAAACCCCGGCCATACCCAAAAACAGGGTTCAGCGCACGGGAGACCCGGTTGTTCGGATGCATCCGCATCCTTCCGGCTCGGCCAAGCGGCCTTTACAAGCTTACTGCCCCCGGCCTGTTTCCTTGGCAGGCGCGCCAGCGAGGAGCCGGCGGAGGACCAGTTTGGGCACATAATCGGAAACATCCCCGCCCAAGTCCGCCACCTCCTTTATCAGGGTGGAGGACAGGTGCAGATACCTGCCGTCGCCTGGCAGGAACACAGTCTCCACGCCGTTAAGCTGCCGGTTCATTGTGGCCATCGGCAGTTCATAGTCAAAGTCCGACGACGACCGCAGGCCTTTGACAATCGCTGACGCACCGCGGTCATGGCAGTACCGGGCCAGCAGCCCCTCCCCCATCGGTTCGATGAGGATCCCGCTCACGGCCGCGAAGGTTTCCCGGGCCATTTCCAGCCGCTCATCGAGCGTGAAGCGGTACTTCTTGGCGTAGTTGGTCGACACCGCCACGATGACCTCGTCGAAAAGGCCCGAAGCCCGTGCAATGACCTCAAGATGGCCATTGTGGATGGGGTCAAAAGAACCGGGGCATACCGCACGTCGCATGTTCCGAATCTAACCCATGGGCGGCACGGGAGTAAGTCCTGACAACGGCGTTATCATGGCAAGGACGCATTTGCGACAGCTGACCGACCGCACGGCCGATGATACGGAACCGAGGACAACGCATGAGCGCACCGTGGCAGCGGACCGCCGACGGAGCCAACCTGCTGGCGGCCGACGGCTCCCTCGGCGTGACGATCTTCGAGGAAATCACCACGCTGGCCCAGGAGACCGGAGCAATCAACCTCGGCCAGGGCTTCCCGGACGAGGACGGGCCGGCGTCGATCAAGGAAGCCGCGCGTGCCGCCATCGCCGCCGGAGCCAACCAGTACGCCCCTGGTAAGGGCACCATGGAACTGCGCACCGCCATTGCCACCCACCAGGAGCGTTTTTACGCGCTGACGCCGGACCCGGAGACCGAGATCATTGTTACCACCGGGGCCACCGAAGCCATCGCCGCCACCCTGCTGGCCCTGGTCGGACCGGGCGACGAAGTGCTCACCTTCGAGCCCTTCTACGATTCCTATGGCGCCGTCGCCGGCCTCTCCGGCGCGACGCACACCACAGCACCCCTGCTCGCCCCCGATTTCCAGCCCGACTTGGACGCTCTGGAAGCAGCATTTTCGCCGCGGACAAAGGTGGTGCTGATCAACAACCCGCACAATCCGACCGGTGCCGTCTTCGGGACGGACGTGCTGGGCAGGATCGTCGAGCTCGCAGCAAAGTACGACGCCGTTATCGTTACCGATGAGGTGTACGAGCACCTGACCTTCGGCCTGCGGCACATCCCCATCGCGACGCTGCCGGGCGCGGCCGAGCGCACCCTGACCATCTCCTCAGCCGGCAAGACCTTCTCCTTCACCGGCTGGAAAATCGGCTGGCTCAGCGGGCCGGCCGAGCTGGTCGCGGCGGTCCGAACCGTCAAGCAGTTCCTCAGCTACAGCTCCGGCACACCCTTCCAAAACGCCATCGCCGGCGGCCTCGCCCTCGGCGACGACTTCTATCGGGGCATTGCGACGGATCTGGCCGGCAAGCGGGACATCCTCAGTGGAGGGCTGCGCGCGGCCGGGCTGAAGGTCCTGCCGTCGCAGGGCACGTACTTCATCAACGTGGACGCCGCGGCCCTGGGCATCACCGACGCGACCGCACTGGCCCGCCGGCTCCCATCGCTGATCGGTGTCGCGGCGATTCCCGTCCCGGTGTTCTGCCACCCCGAAGGAGCAGAACGGACCAAATCCCTGCTTCGCTTCGCCTTCTGCAAAAAGGCCGCGGTACTGGAGGAGGCCGCGGCCCGGCTGGCCACGCTCAAGGACCGGCTGTAGCCCTTGGCGGATAAAACACGCTACCTGCGCACCACCGGCCAGCACGCCACGATTTCCCCGGACGGATTCAAGGACGGCTCCTTCGTCCTGAGCATCGGCGGCGCGGAACAATCGCACGTCAACCTGGCCCATCCGGAAGAAATCTTCTACGAGTACCTGCGCAGAATCGGGCACATCGTTGACCTGGCCGCCCCGGCGGGCGAGCCGATCCGCGTCCTGCACCTGGGCGCCGGCGCCCTCACCCTGGCCCGCTACATCCAGGTGACCCGCCCCGGGTCTGTACAGCACGCCGTCGAACTGGAGCGCGAACTCCTCGACTATGTGCTGCAGCAGCTCCCCCTGCCGGCCGGGACCGCACTGACCACGCACATCGGCGACGCCCGCGAAGTCCAGGCCGCGCTCCCGGGCGATCTGTTCTTCGACGTCATCATCCTGGACATCTTTTCGGGTCCTGACGCTCCCGAGCATATTGCCTGCACCGAATTCTACGAGGAAGCCGCCGCCCGGCTGTCCCCCGGCGGCGTGCTGATCGTGAATGTCGGAGATGAACCCGCGCTGACGCTGGTGCGAAGCCAGGTCAGTGCCCTGCGGCGCGCCATGACGGGCTCCGGACCAGAGGTGACGACGGATGCGACGGCTGAAGCCGCTGTTGACCCGGGGGGCAGTTTCCGGACCGGCGACGTCGCGGCCTTTGCCGAAACCGGCATGTTCGCCGGCCGTTATCCCGGCAACATCATTTTGATCGGCACCACGGTGCCATGGCCCGAAGATTGGACCGCCGAACTTACCGCCGGCGGCCCGCACCCGGCGACTGTGCTGACGGGCGTGGAGCTCGACCGCATTGCCGGCTGACCTGCCGTCCCGGTGTTCACCTGCCGGGTCTCTGGGCGCTGTGAGGGAAGCTAACGAAAGTAGTTTCAACCCGTGGGGTGGCCGGTGCCCGGACCGCGACCCTGGGCGTATTCGTCGCCGCCGCAACCTTGCTAATTGGAATAATGCTTCCCATGGGAGTGACAATTATGAAAAAATTCGAGACTCCAAAGGTTGTCTTAATATCTGCGGTTCTCGGCGCCGTTCTTTGGGCGACTTTGGGAACAATCGACGTAGCCACAGGCAGTATCCGATGGAAGCCGTTGCTCTTGTTTGTTCTCGCTGCCGTATGGCTCGGCATGGGTCTCGTTGCCGCAGCCCAGCTGCGGCGACGATAGGTTCCGAACTCAACCTGAACTGTCCGAGCGGCGCTCTTGTGGACGGAACAATTCTCGGGCCTGCCTGCGTTGAGATGTCGCCTCCGGGTTCGTTGCGGAGCGCGATGATCTCGTCGGCGAGGTCTCCGCTCACAATCGTGGTGCCGCTCCATGCCGCATCATGCAGGGACTTTGAGAACACGACCTTCGGCAGCTCGTTCATCGGGGCCGCGTACTCGTCGTCGGAATTCGGCCAGTAACCCGCCATCTCTTCGTAGGTGACCCGACCCATCACATGCGTGCCCGCGCGGCTCAGAAAGTCCAGCTTGTCTGCTTCAACGCTCGGTCCTCGGGTGCGCTTCGGTGGTCCGGGCCGCCCTTCCGCGGGGCGACGATGTTCTGCCGCTGGTCGCCCCAAAAGGAGGCCCAACTGGTCGCGGTCCCGTCGTAGCACTGAGGCATGTCAGGGCGGGGTCTGACTGCCTCGGCAAGGACGCGTGCCTGTCTTCCTATAACCAGCCGGCGTCCCGGCATATCCGGATGGCTTCGCTGCGGTTGCCTGCTCCGACCTTGCTGATGGCGCTCGACAGGTAGTTCCGGACGGTGGTGGGTGCGAGATACAGTTGTCGCGCGATGGTGTCGATGGAAGCGCCTCCGTCTGCAGCTCGCTTCGCGGGCGGTGAGCGGGCTCGTTGCGGTTTCCAGCGCGGCGGCGATCAGGTCCGGGTCGATGACGCGTTCACCTGCCGCGACACGGCGGATGCCGTCCGCGAGTGATTCAGCTGGCGCGTCTTAGAGGATGAAGCCGCGGACATGGGATTGGAGGGCACGGAGGAGGTTTCCGGGCTGGCTGAGTCCGGTCAATATGAGAATTCGACATTCGGGGATTCGATCGTGAAGTTCCTTGGCGGCGCTGAGGCCATCGAGACCCGGGAGATCGATGTCGAGCACGCCGACGTCGGGACGCGTGTTGAGCGCTGAGGAGAGGATGGCGTCGCCGCGGTCGAGTTAAGCGACGACTTCCATGTCATCTTCAAGGGTCAGCAGCGCGACCATCGGGCCTCGGATGAGATGCATGTCCTCAGCAATCAGGATGCGAATCATGCTCGAGTAGTGGGCAGGTCGAATTCGGAGGGTGAACGACCCGTTGCCTCGCGTCACGTCGATGCGACCGTTCACTGCCGCGGCGCGGGCATCCAGACCGCGTAAACCGGATCCCGAGGCCAGTGTGGGTCGTGGGCGGTCGCTCCAAAATGTGAGGACAACCCGGTCATCGGTGGTCTCGACGGTAATCGTGGCCGTGGCGGCGTCGCTGTGCCGCACCACGTTCGTGATGCCTTCCCGCACAGTCCATGCCAGCACCTCTTCGATCTGATCAGTTAGGGCCGTTGCTGACGCGTGGATCTCGACGGCGACCCCGGCTGAAGAGAGAAGTACGCTGGCGTTGTCCAATTCGGTGTCAAAGGACGTCGCACGGCGGTGGAGGGCCACATCCCGGACCTAACGCGACGCGGTCCCGGCCACTTCGGTCAGTCCGGCGATCTCCTTCCGGGCAGCGGCCCGCTGCTTGGCGGCGAGCAGCCGAAGGGCGAGATCACCCTTGAGCGACACCGCCGACAGGCTTTGTCCGACGAGGTCGTGCAAGTCCCGTGCCACCCGTGTCCGCTCCGCGTTGACGACCTGTTCGGCGAGGTCCGATCGGGCACGCTGGAGCTCGGTGAGTACCCGCACGGCTGCGCCGGCGGCGGGAATAGCGAGCCCAAATCCGACTATGAAGAGGCCACTGGAAGCGACCCAGTAGATCGCCTGGCTCAGACTGGCGGGCCGCAACGTCGCCAGCGCCCAAAACGAGGTGATCAGGCAGATCGTTGTAAGGACGACAACAGCGACCGATCGCGGCAGCAAGGGGAAGGACGACGCCGCCACCATCAGCAACGCGGATTCCCAGTTGATGCCGAGCACGAACGCGGGTAGCACGCGCAGGCCAACCAACACAGAGAAAGATGCCGGCCATCGCTTCGGACGGTAACCGGATGCCACGATCAGACTGTGTCGCAGCTGCAGGACCCCGGCTGCGCCAGCGATGGGTAGTGCGAGAATCCAAAGGCGGCGATCCTGCCATGTCGCGGCAACGTCCACCACCACGTAGACCACCGGAACAACCACGTACGGCAGATGCAGCAGAATCAGGGGGATTCGGGCAAAACGATGAGCGCCGACCGAACGCGCGTCTGGCCTGGATCCGACAATGGTCATGGTCGCGACCCGGCGAACAACGCGGGCGGCTGATCGTGACGACGTTGCGGACCGGATGCGACAGACTATTCGTTAGCACTCAAGCCCATCCCACGACCAGTGCGGGATGCGAAGGTCTCCGGGCACGTCATCAGCGGATGCGGGGTAATGGGACAGGGTCGTTATCGTGGCCCAGGCAAAGTAGTCGTAAAGCACCTGTCGCAGCTGTGGGGTTTCGTCGAATCCACTATCTGTTAGGGCCTGGTCGAAGCAGGAGATGGCGTGGCGATCCATCTCGTCATGCTCGCCGTTTCCACTGTGCATCCGCACGACTGAGCTCTCATCACCAAGTGTGTTGGAGTACGTGGATGGGCCACCGAGCGCCTCGCCCCAGTAGGCGGCCAATCGCTCGCTGTGTTGGGGGTCGAAGCCATGGCTGAACGCATGGCTGACGACCCCGTCGGTCATAACCCGCCGATGCCATGCATGAGCGAGGCGCAGCAGCCCTGACCCGCCGCCCGAAGCTTCGTACACAGTCTGCACCCCGTCACTCTAGACGATATGAGGTGGGGGTGGTTGGGTTTGCTGCCCGTCCGGGGCGGCCATTGTCGCCGGGCGGTCCCGTGGCGCCGGCTTGATGCTGGCATGTTGCCGTCGCTTTGAAGGCGGCGCCGCGGGGCCTGTGGCCCGGCGGGAACGGCCTTGTATCCGGCCGGTCAGGGACCGGCCGGAGTTGGTGAGGGCCGGGGCCTTCTGTGTCACAGCGTCCGTGGGTTGCCAGTGGATCAACCTCTTGGCTTTGGGCCTTGGCGAGAGTTGCATTGGTAGTGCCACATGTGAATTTTGGGAGGTCCCGGTCATGTATCAGCATACGTTTATTGGGTTGGATGTTCACGCGGCCAACGTTGTTGGCTGCGCCCTGAATCCTGACACCGGGGAGCTGGTGAGGATGACCATGGACTCGGACCCGGCGGTCGTCCTGGATTGGATCCGCCGCGGGGGTGTCTACTTAACTGTGTATTAAGGTTCCTGTTGGAGATGAGGAATTGCCATGACGGTTACCGAAGGACACGAGCAGCAGGGGGCTTCGTTTGGGGGGCCTGGGCCGGAGCCTGAGTCTGCCC
>NZ_JASISR010000026.1 GCF_030063245.1 Paenarthrobacter sp. PH39-S1 | reverse complement strand
GATCTGCGCAACTGGATCAAGGGGTGGAACGAGAATCCCAAACCGTTTATCTGGACGAAGACCGCCGAGGAGATCCTCGAATCACTGGGACGACTATTAAAACGAATTAACGGCGCGAGACACTAGGGGCTCGTTTGCCTCGTTCACGACGACTAGGAGCTCATTGGAGGGATCTGTGACGATCGCAATTAATGCAGACCTGTAAGCGGCGGAGTCAGAATCGTCGGCCTTGTCACCCCTTGTTGTGCTGATTGGATCGTCCGCAAGAAGGAGCATCAGCGCCCTGAGGTCCTTGTCGGAAGCCCTGCGCAGAGTGAGCTCCTGAGCTTTAGCGCTGAGAGTAACGGGTACGTTCAGAGTACGAATCACTCTCCCAGTCTCCCATTTATCGTCCCTGCAGCGCCCGCTGAGGGATCGTTCTTCGGACACCTACCCAGTATTGAGCACGTATTGACCGGCCGGCTTCGCTCCAATGCGCGAAGCCTGTAGAAATGGTGAGTGACCACAGATGAGCCTGATTACTTTCTTTTCGTTGGAGACGTTGACAGTGAATCGGCCACAACGAAATTGAGGTCGAGCGGTGTCTTCTATCTTAAGAAGCTGCTTAGTTCGAAGCCTGAAAATTGGACCACGATCGTGGCCATGATTACTTCGCCGCACTGTCGTGGTGCACTGGTCGTTCTGAGGCGCAGCGACTACGAGGCAATGTGCCGGCCCGAGTATGAAGAAGCGTCTAGGGCCCTGCTAAATGCTCTCGCCGACCGCTCTCACGTGGTTCTCGTCCATGAAGCAGTGTTCCTCACCGACGAGCAGCGCGCGGCCAACGACGTTTCACCAGTTGAGCGTGCCATGGAGATTGACGTCACTCACGCGCTTAGCGATGAGGATCGCGCCTTCTTCGAATCTATTAGGGAGGATCCCTTCAGAGCGATTTCCGACGCCACACGGGAGCGCGTGAACGCCATGCTCCGGGATCGTCAGCTTAACGTCTTTCCGTACCGCACGAACGTGGAACGTTCGATCATCGCGAGCGGGTTCCTAGAGGACAATGAGCGGCACCTGCTCTTTCGCTTCTACGTCCCCAGCGGTCGTCTCTACGCGCAAGAGGCGGAGGCTCTCCTCGGCCTCTTCCGCGAGTGGCTTGGCCAGACGGGCCACAGCCGCGTTCGTCAGGAGGGCTACAGCACTGCCGCCGGCCAAGTGTTCGAATTCTTCAGCGGGGACGGCCAGCCTGAGGGTGGATTGAGCCGCTACTTCGAGGATTTTTCGTCCTTCCTCGGGGACTGTGTGGCCATGCCAGCGGCCGCTATCGCCCAGCTCATCGCGAACGGCGTAACGGAGGACGCAGCAACAATCATCGTGTCGCGGTATGCGACCCGAGCACGCCGTCTCAGCCTCGACCTTAAGCAACGAAGGGAGGAGCGGGTGCTGAGCTTGAAGCATGAACTCGAGAACATAGTGCTTGAGGTCGATGAGTTGAAGAGTAGGGACCTAGAGGCTGTATTGGACGAGCTGCTTCCGCCTCCGGCGGCTATCGGGGTTATCGAGGGGCCGAAGTTGAACCCAAGTCCTTCCTTAACAGTCAATAATTTCAATCCGCAGTTCATCAACGAGGTTGCCGGTTCGGTGGTCCAGAACATCGCGGGAACCGTCAACCTCGGAGCCGAAGCGAAACAGTTGCTCGAACTCGTTGCGACCTTCGGCGGCCATGAGCGCACTCAGCTGGAAACGGCTGTTCACGAGCTGGAGGACGGCGGTGCACGAGGGGCCGAACGTGTCGCGGCGCGTGGTCGTCTCAAGCGCTTCTTGGCGGACCTCGGCAACCGCGGGCTCGGCGTAGGCCTCGACGTCCTACAAGGGTACGTCGAACACAAGATCGGCGTCTCGTAAGCGGAAACCTGGCAGCCTTGTGAGAAGGTCCGTAAGCCGGTCCTCCACCGGACAAACCCGCCCATGAAGTGCATCGTTGCGACTGCTGGCCACCGACTGTACCGTAAGGGGTGTCCGGTAAACTGACCGGTGATGGGGCCTTATATGACACACTGGACCGCATGTCTAACTTCATGGTCGGCTACGCACGCGTATCCACGGAAGAGCAAGACCTCACCGCACAGCGTGACGCACTGGCTGCCCTTGGCGTGGAGCCGGAACGCGTCTATGTTGATCACGGCTTCACCGGCAGAAACAAGCACCGCGCAGGACTCCGCGAAGCCCTCGCTGCGTGCCGGGCCGGAGATACCTTCGTTGTTACCAAACTCGACCGCCTAGCCCGTTCCGTCCGGGACGCCCACGAAATTGCGGATGACCTGGCCAGCCGCGAAATCAAACTCAACATCGGCGGCTCCGTCCACGACCCCACCGACCCAATGGGCAAACTGCTATTCAACGTACTGGCGATGATCGCCGAGTTCGAAGCCGACCTCATCAGCATGCGCACCCGCGAAGGAATGAAAGTCGCCAAGGCCAACGGACGGCTCCGGGGAAAGCAGCCAAAACTCACCGTGAAGCAGGAAGTCCACCTCCTGGAACTGCACGATGTGGGGAAATACACCATGGCCGAACTATTCTCCATCAGCCGATCCACCATCTACCGGGCCGTTGAACGCGGACAACGCAGGGCAGCCGAGCCAATACGCTCCTGAGAATTGTGCAGATGACTTCTGATGAGCTCACTCAACGCGAAGTCAGGCTAAGCATCGGAGGCTCCGTCCGCGATCCCACCGTTCAAAACCGGATCAGCACCGACACACTCTAAACGTGAACTTCCGTACCGATCCTCCTCAGACCCCAACCCTGTCTCCGGCCGTCAACTCTGTCTCCGGCCATTAACCTAGCTCTGGGATGCTGGCTGTACGCTCAGCCCGGCCAGAAACAAGTCCACGCCGAAGTTAAAAGCATCATCAGCACCGTCACTGGCCCCCGAGCTGTCGTCATCTCCGCCTCCATCCCGCGTGACCAGCCCGGCGCGGACGAGATCAGCCTGGGTCTGTTCCTCCGCCACGGCCCCAAGGATGTAATGGGTCACCGCTCTGGCAGCCCACCCAGCCTGCGGCTCCCCGAGGCCTGCGGTGGCCAGCAGCCGGCGCAACGTAATGACCGGGCCCAGCGCCTGGGGGTCCAGGGCCTGGGCAAGGGACACCACCTCGGCCCCGTCCCGAACCTGCAGCAGCGCCCGGCGGATCTCCAGCGCCAGCCGCCGGATCGAGCCCGCACTGGCGCCCGGACCTGCCGCGCCGCCGTCGCCCGCTACGTCATCCGCTGCCGCGCCGCCGTCTACGTTCTCCAGAATCCGCTCGGCCAGGACACCCAACAGCTCCTGCTTATTTTTTACATGCCAATACAGGGCCCCCGGCTGCACGCCGAGATCCCGGGCCAGCCGCCGCATGGACAGATCCGCCAGACCATAGTCGCGCAGGATTTTCAGTGCAGTGTCGATAATCTGCTGTCGTGATAGTGACATCCGCATCCTGATCGTTTGTGTACACGTCCCATGGAAGTCCCGGGCCGCAGTCCCTCCATAATGCCGCACGATTGAAGCGCTGCGCGCCCGGGCACTCCCCCATCGCGGTCCTGGCCATCGCTCCCGGCCCGAATAGCAGGCCGGCGTCGAGCAATGCACCGGCCTTCACCGGAACCGGCAACGCCCAGGGGCCCTCCCATGCGCGGCCGGACCAACGTCAGGGAAAGTCCGGCACCCCTGGGAAAGTCCAGCACCCCCAAAGTCCAGCACCCCCAAAGTCCAGCACCCCCGAAGTCCGGCACCCCTACCGCCGCGGCGTCCGCTAAGGCAAGATCGAAGCATGGAACCGTCCGCCGCATCCCCTGTCCAGCCCATGCTCGCCAAGGCTGTGGACGCCGTGCCGGATCCGGACAGCGTCCTGGGCGGACTCAGCTACGAGCCGAAATGGGATGGCTTCCGTGGCATCGTCTACTTTGACGGATCGAAGGTGGAGATCGGCAGCCGCGGGTCGAAGATGCTAACCCGCTATTTTCCCGAACTGGAGAGTGCCTTCGCCCGGCTTTTGCCCGGCCCATGCGTGCTCGACGGCGAGATCGTGGTCCGCAGCGGAGAACCGGGCCGCGAACGCCTGGATTGGGAAGCCTTGTCGCAGCGCATCCACCCGGCCGCCAGCCGAGTCCGCAAGCTCGCCGAAGAGACCCCGGCAATGTTCGTCGCCTTTGACCTCCTGGCGCGGGGCAAGGACAGCCTCCTTGGCACCCCCTTCGGAGAACGGCGCGCGGCGCTCGAAGCACTGGCCGGAGACCTCGGCGACCCGATCCACCTGACCCGGACCAGCACGGACGTTGCGCTTGCCCGCCACTGGCTCGTCGAGTTCGAGGGCGCGGGGCTCGACGGCGTCGTCGCCAAGCCGCTTGCCGCCGCCTACGCGCCCGGCAAGCGCCTGATGCTCAAAACCAAGCACCACAGAACGGCGGACGTGGTGCTCCTCGGTTACCGCGTCCACAAAAGCGGCAGCGGTGTCGGCTCACTCCTGCTGGGCCTCTACGACGGCGACGGCGAACTGCGGAATATCGGGGGCGCGTCCGCGTTCAGTGATGCCCGCCGGCTGGAACTGATCGATGAGCTCGCCCCGCTCGTCCTCAAGGACGACGACGGCGCCGTCGTCACCGGCGAGACGGAACGCAGCCGCTTCTCCGCGGGCAAGGACATCTCTTACGTGCGCCTGCGGCCCGACCGGGTGGTTGAGGTGCGCTACGACCAGATGGAGGGCGCACGATTCCGGCACACCGTGCAGTTTTTCCGCTGGCGCCCCGACCGGGAGGCACGGTCATGCACCTTCGAGCAGCTGGAGCGGCCCATTGCCTATGACCTGAACCGGGTGCTCGCCTGACGGCCAGATGCTCGCCTGACGACCCGATGAGGTTTCCTGCTGCGGCGCTACGTAGCCGCCGGGTCCGGCTTGCGGGCGCGGCTGGGCTGCACCCGCGGCGGCTCCCCTGGCATTTTCGGGTAATCAGGCGGGAAAGGCAGCTCGCCCAATCCGGCCTCCACGTCCCGCTTCCACCAGCCGAGCAGCTCCCCGATTGTCCCGGGCGTCGCACGCATGTCGGCCCACGGGTCGCCGACCGTTTTAAGCCGCTCCGGCACGGTGGCAAGCGTGTAGTTCCGCGGATCCGCGTTCTCCAGCTCGTCCCACGCCAGCGGACAGGAGACTGGCGCGTGCGCCAGGGCACGCGGGCTGTAGGCGCCTGCAATCGTCCGGTCGCGGTTCGCCTGATTGAAATCAACGAAAACCCGACGGCCGCGCTCTTCCTTCCACCACGCCGTCGTGACCTTCTGGGGCATGCGGCGCTCAAGTTCACGGGACGCCGCGATCACGGCGTGACGCACATCCAGGAATTCGTGTACCGGTTCGATCGCGGCGAACACGTGCAGGCCGCGGTTTCCGGAGGTCTTGATAAAGGCGGTGAGGCCAGCCTCCGCCAGCACGGACCTCAGCTCCAGTGCAACCGGGACCGCATCGGCAAAGTCCGTGCCCGGCTGCGGGTCCAGGTCAATGCGCAGCTGGTCCGGATTGTCCGAATTGCCGGCGCGGGAAGCCCACGGATGGAACACCACGGTGTTCATCTGTACCGCCCAAACGGCAGCCGCCGGCTCATCGATGACCAGCTGCGGATGGGACCGAGCGCTCGGATAGACGACCATCACCGACCGGACAAACTCCGGTGCGCCCTTAGGCGGGTTCTTCGAAAAGAACTGCTCGCCGTCGATCCCGTCCGGAAAGCGCTGCAGGGAGACCGGCCGGTCTCCATTGGCGGCAACGAAGGCCTCCCCCACCGCCACGATGTACCGGGCAAGGTCCAGCTTCGAGATCCCCGGCTCCGGCCAGAGGATTCTCCCAGGGCTGGAGATCCGCACCTCGCGTTCCCCATGCGGTCCGCCGACGGGAAGTATTACTGCTTCGCTTGCCATAGGAACAACCTACTCAAGGAAGGCCGCCGCGTCATGTGTTTCCGTTCGGCACCGAGAACTCAGGACTGTTCGTGACGACGGGGCGGAGCCGTGACAACGGGGCGGAGCCGTGACAACGGGGCGGAACAGCACCGTCATCACGGTCCCGCCCCGTCGTCAGCGCGACGCGGCAGGAAACCAGCTGATTCCTCAGGGTCGTCACGCGGTTTGGGCGCACTGTAGCCCGTCGGCCGTACGGCCCATGCAGCTCATCCCGCCAGGCAGCGCCGGCTGCCCTGGCGTCGGCACCGGACCGACCAGGTGAACGGTCAGCCCCACCTCCGAGCCGAAAGCATTGCGACCGAAGAAGCGGTACATCGATTCCGTGGTCCGCAGTCCGATGAAGTTCGGGTCCCGGTAGTGAACCTCCGTATCAAAGGGCGCCAACCCGCAGACGGATAAGCTATCTGTGTGGCGCGGCGGATCCCACGCCGTGACCTCACTCCCCCTCGATCCGGAGCCACCGGGTTTCGGCTCGATGTCCCTCGGCCACAGCCAGCCGGCGTTGCCGGTCGTGACCGCATCGAACACCTGCTGCGGCGCCCGTCAATGTCGGTTTCGGAGACGATCTCAAAGTCCTTACCCACGGTTCTGCTTCTCGATCAGGCCGGCGCTTCTGCCGGCTGCCTGGGGTGATGAAGCCGGATAGCGGGCAGCGGTAACGCTTGGATGAAGGGCGCGCTGGCGAACCGGACCTCGCCGCCCATGACAAGGTGGCAAGCGGCTTTGGGCCGCCGCCGCTCCGGTCATCGGGGTCCCGACATCGACCACCGGCCGGGCCTCGACCGCCAGCACCCAGCGGGCGGAAAGCCGGTCTGGGGACAGCCCCGGATCCGGCTGGACCGCCGCCAGCGCCGCGGGTGAAATGACGAACGACGACGCCATCACCGGCACGATGCACTCGCTCACGTTGCCCTTGCGGCGCTCTTGGATCAGTTCCACCAGACCGTGCCGCTCCAGCGCCTTGAGGTGGTAGTTCACCTTCAGTTGGCCCAGACGGTTGGGCCGCAGGAAATCGCGCTCGTGGTGATCATCCGTCGCGACGAGCTCGGAGGCAGCCCAGCGGGGTGCCACCCTATGGTCAGTCCAGGAACATCATTCCTGGAACGGCCGAACCTCGGTTGGAAGGCCGGTCACGCGGGTGGCCCTGCGGCCCCAGTCGAGGGCGGCGTCAAGATCTGATGCGGTGATGATCCAGAAACCGCCCAGGTGCTCCTTACCCTCGGCGAAGGGGCCGTCGGTGGTGAGCACCTCCCCATCCTGGAACCGCAGCACGGTGGAGGTGTCCGCCGGGTAGAGGCCCCCGGTGAATACCCAGGCTCCGGCATCCTTGATCTCCTGGTTGAGGACGTCGATGTCCTGCATCACTTTCTCCAGAAAATCCGGCGGCGGGATCTCCCCATCGGGCTGATACATGCTGAGCAGATACTGGGTCATTCCGTGTTCCTCCTTATGGTTGACGCCAACCTTTTGCCGGCGTCCCAACGGTCATAAGAACGGCCTACGCCCGCGAGGACAACCGCACAACAAAAGAGGCGGAATTTTTCGGTCGTCACGGATGCTGCAGAACTCAGCCTATTCACAGCCTACGAACGAAGCAATTGACTGACTAGTAAGCAACGTAAGCCGAGGACAAAGGCACTAGGATAACCACGCAAAGCAGGGTCTGGCGGGCCAGCTCGAAATCGGGCCGGATGCCTTCGATGAGCTCACAGTCGTGGAGCTTGCCGGGTTCGTCCGCTCGTTCTAGAGACGTTCGAAATTGCCTCCCTTTCCTGGGGAGGAAACGGAACCTCGACACCCAGCTGCGTCCCGGCAGCAATGGCGGGCGCAGCTGGCGACGGCAGTTAATGCCTTCCTGGAAAAGTGGACAGTCGGTCGATTTTGCCTGCGGTAACGAGAGATATATATATCGTGTGTATTCCAATGCGCGGAAGAACGCGATGGAAGGCAATCCAAAGTAAGGGTCGCGGCGCTTCTCCTTCTTCGGGACACCGCCGGTTCCCGTCGTTATGCTGCTTAGACCGGTACCGCCGCAGTGAGTGAGATCCTTTTACGCGACATCCCCACGACGGGCGGTTGCCTCGAATATGGGGACTACCTCGACAAGGTGGGGGCTCGTTTGAGAAGCTGCAGGCGGCTCCGGTTAGCCTCATTTCTGTGGCACATGGCCTAGCGATCGAGTAGCAGGGAGCGACTTTGAGTTCATAGCCGGAAGTGGCACGGCTTGTGCTGCGGGCGAAGCAGTTGATTGGCTCATTGATTTCTGCGCCGCTGAACATCGAGATCATGCCTCGAAAGTAGCAAAACGGGACCGGTCAGGCCGGCAAGTGCGCGGCGCCGTCGGGCCTGGACCTTTGCCGGCGGCCCGCTACGCACGCCGGTCTTGCGCCGGTGATAACGTGTCGGATATGTGCGTCGAAGTTGCCTGTTTTGGCCGCCCCACCCATTGATGAAGGAAGGCTTGTCTGCTCTCATGGGGAATTTCTCCTCTGCGTGGAAGGGATTGCTCCTCGGCTTCCGAACCTTTCTGCGTTGGCTTGCCCCGAAACATCCGGCCCAGGTGATTGTGGCAGGCTTTGTGGGCGCGATCGCTGCCGGAACGTTTTTACTGATGCTGCCGGTGGCGAAGCAGGGCCCGGGCGGGGCCTCCCTGCTGGAATCATTGTTCACCGCTACTTCCTCCGTTTGTGTTACAGGGCTGATCGTTGTGGACACGCCGGTATTCTGGACTCCGTTCGGCCAGACAATCATTATGGTTTTGATTCAAATCGGCGGCTTTGGTGTCATGTCGTTCGGCACCGTGCTCGGGGTTCTGGTGGCCCGAAGGCTGGGCCTGCGGTCCAGGCTATCGGCCGCTGCGGAGACCAAAAGCACGGGCATCGGAGATGTGCGCCTTGTCCTGTTGGGGGTCCTGAAAATCAGCCTCGGCACGGAGGCCGTCCTGGCACTGGTACTGACGATGCGTTTCATGACCGGATACGGTTACGGGCCCGGCAAAGCACTGTGGCTGGGCGTATTCCATTCAGTTTCCTCATTCAACAACGCCGGATTCGCCCTGTTTTCAGATAATCTGACGGGCTTCGTGGCCGACCCCTGGATATGCCTTCCCATTGCCGTCGCGGTCATCATCGGTGGACTCGGATTCCCGGTGCTCTTTGAATTGCGCCGCCAGTACCGCCGTCCGGTGCTGTGGAGCATGAACACCAAACTCGTCCTGAGCGGGTCGGTGGTGCTCCTGATCGCAGGAACGGCATTCATTGTGGCCGTGGAATGGATGAACCCTGCCACTTTGGGACACCTGCAGCCGGGCGAACGGATTCTCGCCGGATTCTTCCAGTCAGCAATAACCCGGACAGCGGGCTTCAACAGCATCGATATAGGCCAGATGCACCCCGTGTCCTGGATGGGCATGGATATCCTGATGTTCATCGGGGGCGGCCCCGCCGGCACCGCTGGAGGGCTGAAAATAACGACCTTTTCCGTACTGTTTTTCATCCTTTCCACCGAGGTGCGTAGCGGAACCGCCGTCAACATCTTCGGCAAGCGCCTTTCCCGCGCTGTTCACCGGCAGGCCATCACTGTTGTCCTGCTCGCGATCGCCCTGGTCGTCGTGTCGACCATGATCCTGATGCTCATCTCCGGCTTCGGGCAGGAGAAGATTCTCTTTGAAGTCGTCTCCGCGTTCGCCACCGTGGGGCTGTCCACCGGCATCACCGCCGGTCTCCCGCCGGCTGGGCAGGTGATCCTGATCATCCTGATGCTCGTTGGACGCCTCGGGCCCGTCACCCTCGGATCAGCTCTGGCCCTGCGGCGTCGTCCCATACTCTATGAATTCCCCAAGGAAAGGCCACTCATTGGCTAAGAACATTTTCTCCACCCGGACCGGCGACCGGATCGCGCAGGCCAACTCCGTCGCGGTCCTCGGATTGGGCCGCTTCGGGGGTGCCCTCGCGCTGGAATTGGAAGCCCAGGGCACGGAAGTCTTGGGGATCGACGCCGACGAGGACACCGTTCAGTCGTTCAATGGGCGCCTGACGCATGTGGTGCGCGCGGATTCCACGAAAGAGGAAGTGCTGCGCCAGCTCTCCGTCCACGAATTTGACCGCGCCGTCGTGGGCATCGGTTCAGACATCGAAGCCAGCATCCTCACCACGTCACGGCTTCTGACCTTTAAGAGACCGCAGATCTGGGCCAAAGCCATCAGCGAACCGCACGCGGAAATCCTGGGCCAGCTCGGGGTTGAACACGTCATCCGGCCCGAACACGACATGGGCCGCCGGGTCGCCCATCTGGTCCTGGGATCGATCCTGGACTACGTGGAGTTCGAAGACAACTTCGTCATGATCCGAACCCGCCCCCCGGCGGTCGCGACTGACCGACCCCTCGGAGTGCTCCAACTCCGAGACAAATACGGCATCACCATCGTCGCAGTAAAGCGCTCCGGAAATGCTTGGGAACACACGACGGCCCAGACCATCCTCGACGGTGACGACCAAATCATCGTGCAGGGAACCAAACCGCAAGCCGAAACCTTCAGCAAGCTCCCCTGAGCGACTGGCGGAATATTCGCGGAAGAGTTCGTTTCAGACGTACTTCAGGAATTGAAGATCGATTACGTCCGGCGCGGACCTCGCAGGAGAACGGCGGGTCGCATCCGCGCAGGAATTTCGCAGTGCCCGAGACGACGACTCCTGAGCGCCCCCGGGGGCAGCTACTGCCACGCTCCTGCCACCGGTCAGCGCTCGCTAAGCGCCGCGGTGTCGCCGGAATCAGGCTCGCAGTTGCGTTCGGTGTTCGGGATGAGCCGCTCGTGGAGCAATTGGGCCAAGTGCTTGGACGGGCTTTTTCCTATTTGTTCGATTTGGAGGCGGCAGGAAAAGCCATCGGCAACTACCTCATCTTCCGGACCGGCCTGTTGCAAGGCCGGCATGAAGGACTGTTCTGCACATGCGACCGAGACGTCGTAGTGTCCTTTTTCAAAACCAAAGTTACCGGCGAGGCCGCAGCAGCCGTCTGTGACCGAGGTGACGTCAAGCCCCGCCGAGATCAGCAGTTCCGTGTCGGCTTCAGTGCCGAAGGTACTGCGCTGGTGGCAATGGAATTGCGCCAGCGCTTTGGTGGGCATGCTGTGATCGAAATCCAGACCGCGGCCGGAGAGCGCCTCGGCCAGGGACTTTACGCGGGCCGAAACACGCTTCGCGGCGTCCGTGTTGAGCAGTTCGACGACGTCGGTGCGCAGCGCTGCCCCGCAGCTGGGCTCGAGAACGATGATAGGGGTTTCGCTCCCGTCATCCAAAGCCGCCACGGTGCGCCGCATGATGGTCTTGGCGGCGTCGAGCTGCCCGGTGGAGACCCACGTCAGCCCGCAGCACAACCCCCGGGGCGGCGGAAGGGTTTGGTAACCAGCGGCACGCAGCAATGCGACAGCCTGCCCCGTGATCCCAGGCGAAAATGAATCAGTAAAGGAGTCAAGCCACACGATGACCGGCTGCGCCCCGGCCATATCAGGGGTGGCCATCTCAGGGGTGGCCGTACCGGGGGCGGGCGTGCGGCGCAGGGCGCTGCGCCCGGTGCGGCGGTACAGTTTCGGGATGGCGCGTTGCTGGTCGATTCCGCCCAGCGTCCTCGCCAACTTGGCCACGCCGGGGATGCTCATCGCAAGGTTGACCAGCGGCGCAATGGGCGAGGCGAGACGGAGCCAAAGCGGCAGCCACCCCATGGAGTAGTGCGAGGCCTGCCGGATCCGGCCCTTGTAATGCTGGTATAGGAATTCGGCTTTGTAGGTGGCCATGTCCACCGAAACCGGGCACTCGGAATGGCAGGCCTTGCAGGACAGGCACAGATCAAGGGCATCCTTGACCTCGGTGGAACGCCAGCCTTCCTCCTGCAGGGAGCCGTTCATCATCTCGGAGAGCAGTCGGGACCGGCCCCTGGTGCTGTGGCGTTCGTCCTGGGTAGCGCGGAAGGACGGACACATGCCGCCTCCTGAGGTTGTGCGGCAGGATCCGACGCCGACGCAGCGGCGCACCGCCTTGGTAAAGTCACCGGAGTCATCCGAATAGGCGAAGGCCAGACCTTTCGTGGCGCTTTGCTGTCCCAAATTGCGCAGATCCGCGTCCAAGGGTGCGGGATCGACGATGATGCCCGGATTGAGCAGTTTTCCGGGGTCGAAAGCATGTTTGAAGGCGCCGAAAGCCGCCAGCATCCGGGGCGAGTACTGCCGGTCGAGCAGTTCCGAGCGGGCGCGTCCGTCGCCGTGTTCACCGGAGAGCGACCCGCCATGGGAGGTTACCACCTCTGCTGCGGCTTCCTGGAAGTGCCGGAAGTGGCGGACCCCTTCGGCCGTGAAGAGGTTGTGATCGATGCGGATGTGCAGGCAGCCTTCACCGAAGTGTCCGTAGAGCATGCCGTGGACGTTGAACCTCGCCATTAGGGACCGGAAATCCCTGATGTAGGCACCCAGGTTTTCTGGAGGGACGGCGGCGTCCTCCCACCCCGGCCACGCTTCCTGACCGTCTGCGGTACGGGAAGCCAGCCCGGCGCCGCGTTCGCGAATAGACCAGTAGCCGCGCTGCGCGGCGCCGACGATGATCTGCACGTCGATGGCACCCGTCTCGCGTGCCACCTTGCGCATCTCCTCCGCCTTGGCGCGGGCGTCGTCGTCATTGAACCCGCCAACCTCCACCAGCAGCCACGCGCTGCCCTCCGGCAGGGTAGGGCGATGCCCGGGCCCCGGCCGGGAGTCGGAGGCGCGGACCAATTCGGCTTCCATGCCCTCCACGGTCAGCGGGCCTGCCTGGGCCACGACGGGAGCCGCGACGGCGGCAGCATATTCGTCCCGGTAGCCGGCGACGACGAGTTGGCGCACGGGCGGGGACCTGACCAGTTTCACGGTCGCGGCCGTGATAAGAGAGCAGCTGCCTTCACTGCCGACGAGGGCCTTGGCAACGTCAAGGTTGTTTTCGGGTAAGAGGTACTGCAGGCCGTATCCGGAGATCTGCCGGCGGAAAGTTCCCAGTTCGGTGCGGATTTCCCCCAGATAGGCGTCTCGGACGGTGATGAGTTCTTTCACCAGCCCGGCAGCGGAATCCGGGATGGGCTGGCCGGTGCGGCCGTGGGCGGCGACGGAGGCTGAGGTGCCGTCGGCCAAGACAAGGTCCAGAGCATGGACGTTGTCCGCGGTCGTTCCCCATGCCACGGAGTGGGATCCGCAGGCATTGGTGCCGATCATCCCGCCCAAGGTGCACCGGTCGTGCGTGGACGGATCAACGCCAAAGGTGAGCCCGTCATGCTCTGCTCGTGCCCGGAGTGCGTCCAGGATGACCCCGGGTTCGACGACGGCGGTACGGGCTTCGGGGTCCACGGACAAGATGTTGTTCATGTGCCGGGTGAAGTCAACGACTACTCCGGGGCCGATGGCGTTGCCAGCAATATTAGTTCCAGTGCCGCGCGCGGTGACAGGGATGTCCTCCTCCCGGCAAACCTGAACTATGAAGGCGACGTCCCCGGCATGGCGTGGAAAGGCAACACCTTGGGGCAGCACCCGGTGATTGGAGGCGTCGCTGGCAAACGCGGCTCTGGTGCCGGCGTCAGTACGGAAATCCCCATCGATGCTGGCACGGATTTCTCCGGCCCATGTCGGCGTGATGTCAGAATTCATTTCAGTACAAGCTTTCTGGGGGTCTCATCGGCCGCGGACTGCAACCGACCGTGGTCAAGGCCCTGACCGCCGAGGGCCTTGACCAATTGTTCCAATGCCTGGGGCGGCTGAGGGCTGTCCGGTTGGCCGGCGTCCGAGGCAAGGACCAGCCGGTCCCCGGCGGCTCGTGCTACCGCCGCGAGACCGGTCTCGGTCATTCCTGGCTGATGCCACAGCTGGTAGGCGGTAATTTCCACGTAGGCTCCCACATCGGCGAGTTCACCGATCTCGGCCGGGCTCATCCCAGGAACCGTATAGGAGGGATGGGTGAGCAGGAACCGGGAGATGCCACGGCTCCTGGCCTGGTCGAAAAGCCACCGGCATTCGCGTCTGCTCAAATGCCCGGTGCAGAGCACTGCGTCGTGGTCGGCAATTAAATCCAGAACGAGGGCGATGTCGGCCATCTGGTTGTCTCGAGGAACGAGTACCGGGGGAACGGCCAGCGTGTGCCGGTCAAGGCGGGGATCCAGGTCGTTCAGCCGCGGCAGGTGCGCGGACTCCTGGGTGTGTGCATCGGCGGTGGGGAACCAGATCATCCTGCCACCACTGGAAAGAGCCGCGAGAACCGCCGCGGGATTGATGCCTCCCGCGGCGCTGTTCAGCGCCACGCCCCCCACCACGTCCAGCCCGGACGAGCGGGCCAGCGCGGCGGCGCGCCCTACTGTGGACTCGTGGTGGGCTTTAAGGACAAACCCGCTGAATCCCGCGTCAGCGTAACGGGAGCAGATTTCATCGTCGTAGCCGATGCGGTCCACCACATCGGGAGCGGCGTGCACGTGCACGTCAAACATGGCGTCCACCTCCCCGAGGTTCAGGAGCGAGACCGGCACGAGTCAGAGTGTCGATCACGAAGCTGTTGCGGGCTTCTGCCAGTATTGGCGTGTCGGCGCGAAGCTTCCGCAGGGCCGCGAGGTCCAGTGTGGCCTCCAGAATGGTTTCTGAGTCCCCGGCGTTGGCGAGGGTGTTCCCGTCTGGGCCAAGAATCCGGGAACCGCCCCAGAATCTGGCGCCGCCGTCCGTTCCGCATCGGTTGATGAACACGACGTAACACTGGAGCAGCAGGGCCGTGTGCTCTAGAATCACCTGCCAGGTGCGTTGTATCTGGTCGGGGTTGGTGCCGTCGATGCTGGCCACGGGCACGATGAGTACCTCGGCCCCGGCCCTGGCGGCGAGCCAGGGTACGACAGGGTGCCACATGTCGTTGCAGATCACCGTGGCGCACCGGGCGCCACGGATCACGGCGGTCTCCAGGACGATGCCGGCCTCAAAGCTGAGGTGCTCGTTCCAAGGGGAATAGGAGACCGGGTGGATTTTGTGCTGGAAGTCCCTGGTCCTTGCGCTGGAATCGGCGAGCATGTAGGTGTTGCGGGGTAGCCCTCTGCCTGCATTTTCGGCGAATCCGATGCCGATGGCGGCGGGCCCGGAGACCAGCGAGTCCAGCCTCGGGTCGTCCGCGGTCAACGCTTGAAGGTCGGCGCCGGGGCCGAACCCGTACCCGTTCAGAGCCAGCTCCGGGGTCAGTACCAGGTCGACGTTTCCGAGCCGGTCACGCAGATCGATGATCCTGGCGATGTTCGAGTCGACTTCGCCGAAGACGGGGGCGGTCTGGAGCAGCCCCACGGTGAGGACGGGGGGCCGCTCCCGGCCGGTTACTTCAGTTTGTTGGCCGTCAACCACCCGCTGGCCACCTCCTCAGGAGTTTTGCCGTCAACGTCGATCTGCGCGTTGAGCTTCTGCAGTTCGTTGGTAGTCAGCAGCTTGCTGACCGGCTCCATCGTGGTTTGGATCTGCGGGTTCTTATCCAGCACGGCGCTGCCCACGTTCAGGGACAGATTGTAGGGCGGGAAGAAATGCTTGTCGTCCTCAAGCACGGTCAGCCCCAGGGAAGCGATGCGCCCGTCGGTGGCAAAAACTTCACCGAAGTTGCAGGGGTTGTTCTTCGCTATCGCGTTGTAGATCGGTCCTTCGGCCAGGGTGGCAACCTTGTCCTGGGGCAGGCTCATGCCGTAGGCCTTCTCCAGCCCGGGCCAGCCGTCGTCGCGGCCAAAGAATTCCGAGGCGCCGCAGAAGGTGGCGTTCCCGGGGTCGGTTTGAGCCAGTTTTGCATAGTCCGAGAGCGTGGAGACACCCAGTTTCTTTGCGGTCTCGGTCTTGACCGCCACGGCGTAGGTGTTGTTGGCGGCGGCCGGCGGCAGCCAGACGACGTTGTTCTTGGCCTTGTCCATAACGCTGAGCTTCTGGTACATCACTGTCGGGTCAGTGATCGTTTCCTTCTGCTGCAGGTCAGTGATCCAACCGGTGCCGGTGTATTCCCAGTACATGTCGATGGCTCCGCTGGTGAGGGCACCCCGAACAGCGTTGGAGCCGCTCATTCCACAGGTGCGCTTCACCGTCGCTCCCTGGGATTCGAGCCGTTCAGCAGTGATTTCACACAGCAGGAGCTGCTCGGTGAATTCCTTCGAGCCCACGTTCAAGGTGGCACCCTTAAGCGGGCCGTCTTGGGCCGGGCCCGCGGCCTGCCCCGGGCCGCTGCTGTTCAGGGCGCAGCCGCTGGTCAACACCACGCTGAGTAACCCGACGGCAGCAAGCAAACTTTTACGCATCTGTGTCTCCTTTTGGATTGGTTGTTTTTCAGATTCCGCGCGGACGAAGCAGGCGCTCGGCGATGCCGGCCAGCCAGTCCACGGTCAGGGCCAGAGCGATGGTCAGCGCGCTGCCAAGAATGAGTACGGGCATCCGGTTCAGGGAAATCCCCGAGGAAATGATGGTTCCCAAGCCACCCGCGTTGGTGAAAGCGGCCAGGGTAGCCACCCCCACGTTCAGGATCAGCGCGACCCGGATCCCGGCTAGCATCACGGGGACTGCGAGGGGGAGCTCGATGGTGTAGAGGACCTCCCGGGCACTCATGCCCATCCCCCGCCCGGCGTCGATGAGCGCCGGGTTGACCTGCCGGATGCCGACCATCGTGTTGCGCAGGACCGGCAACAGGGCATAGACGACTAAGGCGATCACCGCCATCCAAAAACCGACCCCGAACAGCATGGCCAGCAGGACCAGCACACCGATCGAGGGGACGGCTTGGCCTGCATTCGCTGCAGCCAAAACAGCCCCGCCGGCTCTGCGGGCACGGGGCCGGGTCAGGGCCACGCCGGCCGGGACACCGATGACGATGGTCAGCACGGTTGAGACGGCCACCAGCTGCACGTGCTGCCACAGCGAGGCAAGGACCACCCCGGGGGCCATGCTGCGGGTTTCACTGGAATCCAGGGGAATGGAGCTGACATACAGGGAAACTCCGACCACGAGGGCAATCACGATCGCCGGCATCACCCAGAGCGTTGAGCGCCGGCTTCCCGGCAGCGTCACCCGTTCCATCACGGTCGAGCTCATGAGAGCGCCCTCGTTGGTTCGGCAGCGGCGGTCAGCAGCCCCTGCAGGTCAATGAACCGGGTAGCACCTGTTTCGAGCTTCACGCAGACTCCTTCCGCCCTCGCGGCCAGGACCTGTTCCAAGGCCCGGTGCACAGTTTCCCCGGCACCCACCTGCACGGTCCTGAGCAGGCCGCCGGCATCCGGGGTGGACAAATCGATGACGTCCGACACCTTCAGCAGGGAGAGCCTGCGAACGGCCGCGCCGGCGCCGACAAAATTCCGGACGAAATCGTCGGCCGGATTGCTCAGTATCTCCAAAGGCGTGTCGAACTGGGCCAGCCTGGACCCTGCGCCGAAGATCGCGATCCGGTCGCCCAGGCGCAGAGCCTCGTCAATATCGTGGGTGACAAAAACGATCGTCTTCCGGATCCTTTCCTGAAGGCGCAGAAATTCCAGCTGCAGTTTTTCCCGGGCGATCGGGTCCACCGCGCCGAAGGGTTCGTCCATCAGCATCACCGGCGGATCCGCCGCCAGGGCCCGGGCCACGCCGACCCGCTGCTGCTGGCCACCCGAGAGCTGACGCGGGTAACGGCGGGCATACGTAGCCGGTTCCAGACCGACCAGCTCCAGCAGTTCCTCAGCCCGTTGGACCCTCTTGGCCTTCGGGATGCCCAATAATTTTGGCACCAAAGCAACGTTCTCGGCGATCGTCAGGTGCGGCAGGAGCCCGATCTGCTGAATCACGTAACCGATACCGCGGCGCAGGCGATCCACGTCGACGTGGGTGACGTCCTTGCCGTCGATCCAAATCCGTCCCTCGCTGGGTTCGACCAGGCGGTTGATCATCCGCAGTGTCGTGGTCTTCCCGCACCCCGAGGGGCCGACCAGAACCACGAACTCACCGCGCTTGATTTCCATCGACAGGCCAGTCACCGCGGCCTTGGGCTGATCGGCGTAGCGTTTCGACACGCCGTCCAGGAAAATCATGGTGTCCGGGCTGCATTCTGGTTTTTCAGACATTTAATCCTCGCAGAGTGGTGATTTTCGCGATCGCGATAAAAAGGAGATCAAGGACCAGTGCCACCAGCACAACCCCGATCACTCCCGACAAAGCCTCATTCAGGGCGTTCGCTCCCCCGATGCGGGCCAGGCCGCGGAAGATCAGCTCTCCCAGTCCGGGCCCGCGGACGACGGCGCCGATCGCGGCGGTCGCAACAAGCATGATCGTGGCCGTCCGGATACCGTTCAGTATCACCGGCCATGCCAGCGGGATCACGACCGTGCGCATCCGCCTTCCCCGGCCCATGCCCAGGCCCCGGGCGGCGTCGATGACCGCTGGGTCCACGCCCTCAATTCCGGTCACTGTATTGCGCAGGATCGGGAAGATCCCATAGATCGCCAGAGCCACCACGGTCGGAGCGACGCCCAAGCCCAGCAGCGGGATCATGAGGGCAAACAGGGCGAAGGATGGGATGGTCAGGAGCGTGCCGGTCACGGACAACAGCGCCTGCCGCAGACCGGGCATCGACTCCGTCACCAGGGCAAGCCCTATTCCTATGACCGCCGAAATTGCGACACTGATGAGAACCAGTTCAGCGTGCTGCTCCGCCAGGAACAGCAAACGAGTAGCGTTATCGGCCAAATACGACAGCAACACGGCGATACCGGATCAGACTGTGGGAAGGGCCGCGAACGCGGGCTTGAAAAAGGGCAGGGCGAAGCGTTGCATGATTTCTCCTGTTAGTTTCTTGACTAGATGGATAAACGGAAAGTTCGAGGACAGCAGATCCAGGTTTCCGGAACATGGAGTGGCCACTACGCCAAAGAGCGAACCGCCGAAAGTGGTTGTTGAAAAGCCTGGACGGCCGAAAGCAGGTGACCCGCGAACACGTGTATATGAGGTTCAATACGGAGTGCAGGGCCCGAAATGTTCACGGCAGCTGTAATTCGTCCAGAATAATCGCGCACCGGTGCGCCGATGCCCAACAGTTCCGGGTCAAATATCCGGTTTGCCACCGTGTAGCCCCGACGGCGGGCGTCCTGCACCCGGGCAAGGAACTCCCGGGCCTCCCGGGCCGTGATGCCGTCGTCGCCCCGCCGGACGATATCGACAATATGTTCATCTTCATGGTCCAACAGCAGCGCCATCCCACTTGAACTGCGGTTCACCGGCACTGTGCGTCCCACCCAGCCCACCGCTTCAATGGAGCGCCTCGAGCTCTCCGAGTGAACCGTCAATACCTCGCCATCGCTGAGCACCGTCAGATACGTCCGCTCCCGAACCATCTCGGTCAAGCGCAACATCACCGGCCCCGCGGTTTTCATCAAACGCTGATCACCGGCGCGCAAAGCCAGAGCAAACAGCCGCCAGCTCAACTCATATCGACCTGCAGCATCGCGGGCAACCAGGCCGCTCTCCAGCAGACTTTTAAGCTGGCGCGACACGACCGATTTTTCACGCCCCATAGACCGCGAAACGTCAGAAACGGTCATACCCTCCGGAAACTCTGCGACGTCCGCAGAACTGAGTACGTCAAGGATTGCCATAACCCTCGCCGCTCCAGTGTGTTTCTGCTCCATGACCATGTCCCAAATACTAAGCATCGGATGTGACGTATGCAACAAGCCGTTGCATAAACCGCAACGGTTTCCGAGAAGTCTTCACTTCTGAAGACGGACCCCGCCCACTTGCACCGTGGGCCAGGTGAGGAAACAGTTGTCTCGGACCCTTAGGCGGATACGCTTCGGGACGGGGAAGAGCTCACCAGGAATGCCTGGTCAAAAAACTCCTTCAGCCGGTCGCACAGCATCAAAAATTCCGGGTGGTCACTGTACATAAAATCATTGTGCCGGCCGTCGACGGTGTACAGCGTTTTCGGGGACGACGCCGACGCGTACAAGGCCAAGGCCTCGTCGTAAGGGTGCAGAGAATTGCGCGACCCATGTCCGATGAACAGCGGCGTCGGCGCCAGGTTCCTGACCACTTTTCCCACCTTCAAATCGAGAATCGATTCTGTGAACTGCAGCCGGGTCGGGTGTCCAAATCCGTACACTTGAGCGAGTTCTTTTTGCACGTAATCGTCCGTTGCAGGATCAAGCGGGTAGTGGGCGAAGGTGTCTGCCAGTTTCGATTCTCCTTCAAGGACCCGCCGCACGCGGTCTTCGTGCACCTCGTCGAGAATCCGGGTCCATTCATCGTAGGAATGAATCGACTTCAGCCACCGTTCACCATCGTAAAATCCATTCAGCGAAGCCACGGCAGCAACGTTTCTTCCCTTTTCAGCGGCGAGGACCACATTGGCCGCGCCCATTCCCCATCCGATGAGTCCCAGCTGTTGATCATCAACATCTTTCTGTGACTGCATGAAAGTGACCGCATTGCGGATATCCGCGACCTGCTCTTCGATAAGAACCGTGCCCTTGTCACCCTCGCTGTCTGCCATCCCACGGTAGTCGAATCCAAGGCAGATGTATCCGCGCTCCGTCATCTGGCGCGCGAACATCTTCGGGTAGAACTCATTGAATCCCTGGTAGCCGGAGTTAATAATTAGGGCCGGCTGGGGTCCGCTCGTTGAATTGTCAGGGTAATAGAGCGTGGCCTTGAGGCGGCTGCCTTCACTGAAGAATGTTGTTTCTTTCTCAATCACTTTTTTTCCTTCGTTTAGTACTTAAGCAGGCGATACTTCGAATGGCTGGCAGCCGCTGCGGCGTGCTCTCAGTCACACGCCTTACTATGCAAGCACGTTGCTCGAAGTGCAATGGAGCGATGCAGATACTGCAACCAACATGTGAACCCCCGCAAAGGGGAGGGGAAGCGCTAGTGCCTGAGCTGCCGGTCGTTCCTCCGCTAAGCGTCGCTCACGGCGATTCCACCTGCCGGCAGGGATCGGTGGCTCCGCCGTCATGTCCTGATGCGATAGCGAAGATATACAATCCCGTTGCGGAAACGCCGCTCCTCCAGCAGTTCGAGCTTCAGGTGGACTCCATCGGGAAGGAAGTGTTTGCCCCCTCCAACGACGACGGGCGTAACAAACATGCGGCACTCATCAACCAGGCCTGCCTTGATCGCATGGGCGGCGAGGTCAGTGCCGCCCACAGTCATGTCGTGTGCCGCCGTCGTCTTCATCTTCCGGACCGCCCCGACGTCGAAATCCCGCTCAATCCGCGTCCTGGCGCTGGAGGCCGCCTTCAGCGTCCCGGAGTACACGATCTTGTCGGCCGCCTGCCATATCTCTGCAAAGTCCCGGACAAAGGGAGACTGGTCCGTCCGGGCGTATATGGTCTCCCAGGCGGCCATCACCTCGTACATCCGCCGCCCGTAGAGATAGGTGCCGACCTGGCGCTCGAGGTCGTTGACGAACCTGTGCACCTCCTCGTCCGGCACACTCCAGTCGAAGCTGCCGTCCTTGTCCGCTACGTAGCCGTCGAGCGACGTGATACCGGAGTAGATCAGTGTGGCCATGCTGCGCCTTCAATCCGCATGTCGGTTGCGCCTTCACGGTAGTCCGGTCGGAGATTCACCGATAGTCCGGTCGGGGTTTTTGCTGGTAGTCCGAGGATAGATTCAGCGGCCCGCGGCCCGCAACAGATCTGACTCAACTTCCCGCGGCCGCAACAGGTCTGACGCAGCTGCCCGCGCCCGCACCAACTTGCCCCGGTCATTTGTCCGGGGCCTTGCCTGAGCCGGGCTCGGCGACATCCATCTGGAGGCACGGCACCGGCGGGTCCTGCTACTTTTCGGCCCCGGCCACCATGCCCTTGATGAAGTATTTCTGCAGGAACAGGTAGGCCACCAGCACCGGTGAGCCGATGGCCCGGGCAATGGTCTGCACGCTGGGTTTGGCCGGCAGGTAGACGGACATCGAGTAGTCATTCCAGATGGCCACGCCAGCCAGGATCACCACGGTGGCGGTGACCGGCTTGAGCACGGGGATACGATGCGGAAAAGGATCTGGAACGTGTTTTTCCGACTTCTCTCGGGATGCCGACCGGCCGCCCCTTTGTGCGGCACGGCCGGTGATCAGGACCGCCGGTTAGCGCGGTCCGTTGTCGAGCAGGTTGATCGTGGTCGTGACGTGAACGATGTGCCGCCATCCGCGCCGGGCAGCCAGGACGGCGGCCGGGCTGACACGGAAGCCTTTGCTGTGCACAATGGTCAGTAGCTCGGCATCGATGACGTCCTGCCGGAGTTCATTTAGCCAGGACAGGCGGATGGCCGGGCCGGAAGGCAGCCGCAGCCGCTCGGTGATCCTGCCGCCAAGCGCGCCGGCCACCAGGATTGAACCGACCCCGACCAGCACCAAGACGTCGACGGGGGCTCCGGCGTTGGCCACGACGAGGGAGGGGACGAACAGTGCGATGATGAGGCCGATCCGCTGCATCAGTGCCCGCAGTAGCTGGCCTTTGGTCCGTCGCCGCGCGGTCAGCGAGGTCAACTCCCGGTCGGAATTCCGCTGCGCCCTCAGCCGCCACTCCTTGGCGGTCCCGAGCAAAGTCCTGACGTTGGCTTCCGCAACCTTCAATTCCGCCGGGTATTCGTTCCGCAGGTCCACGAGTAGCGGATCCTCCCGGTCTGACCACTCCTGGGCAAGGCGGTGATTGATTGCCGCGGCAAGATGGTTCAACCCCATCCGCGCTGCCGAACTTATGGGAACCTTCGGATATTCATCGGCCGCTTCAAACCCGCCGGCGTTCCGGCCTTCCGCCAGAATCCCATAGCGGGGTGAACCATCCGTCATGACGTAGCTGCTGACGACCCGAGCGCCGGCATGCACTGCGGTGGATTCAATGGTTGGGGACATAGGAGAGGCCTTTCGGGCTGAGATTAGGGTTCAGGCACCGGGTGAACGGCGTCTGTATTGGCTCTCCCCCCACTCTGCAGGGCCAACTCTAAATTAATGATGGCACACCTTCGGCCCGCGCACACATTGCGCCCGCAGACCGTGATACCAGCCCAACAGCGGATCAACGCGAAAACAAGGTTCTTACGCAAGAAGTTGAACATTGTTCCCGCCCTGCAGGGCCCGCCTCCTCAACGGCAGCTCTTGCAGCCAACGGGACGCAGCTCTTGCAGCCAACGGGACTCAGGCGGCCAGCACCTCGATTTCACCGGGTTTTGCGGCGTTTGACGCGAAAACGAGCCGCCGGTTGGCAATCTTGTCGGTAAAGAACCGGTCGTGGCTGACCACCACCACAGCGCCCGGGAAATGCAGCAGCGCCCGTTCCATCACCTGCGTGCTGGACAGGTCCAGATGGTTGGTCGGCTCATCCAAAAGCAGCACCGAGGCGCCGGAGAGCAGGCACTGCGCCATGGCCACGCGCGCCCGCTGCCCGCCGGACAGATTCCCGATCCGCTGCGCGAGGTCGGCCTCGGAGAACTGGAACATCGCCAGGAACCTGTTGACCGATTTTTTCGTCGCGGTCAGTGCCAGGCTGTCAGGCATCGCATTGACCGCATGGGTGACCGTGTCGTCGTCGTCGAGCTCCTCCAGCACCTTGTTGTAGGAGACCAACCCCGCACCCTTCGCCCAGACCACGTCGCCCGAATCCGCCTGCTCCTCCCCCGTCAACACCCGCAGCAGCGTGGTCTTGCCGCTGCCGTTCGCGCCCAGCACCACGATCCGGTTGCCCCGCCGGATCTCGAGACTCAGGTCGTTGAACAACAGCTTTTCACCGTAGGCCTTGGCGAGCCCCTCCACCTGGCACAGCACATCCTTGACGTGCAGGCCACCGTATATTTCGGTGATGATCTTGTCCACCGGCCGAGGTGCGCGGGACTTTTTGATCTTGGCCAGCTGGTTCCCCAGGCCCTTGCCGGCAGCCTTCGCGGCCTCGCGGCGGTCCGAAAGTCCTTCCGCCTCGAATGCCAGGAGCTCGGACTCGTGCACGAACTGGCTTTCCAGGGTCTTGAGCCGGAACTGTTTCGCCACCACGTACTCGCCAAAGTTGCCCGGGTACTCATGCAGGTGGAAGTTCTCCACCTCGATAATGCGGGTGACGACGGCGTCAAGGAACTTCCGGTCATGCGAGACAATGATCGCGGCACCTTTAAAAGTCCTGAACCAGCTTTCGAGCCATTCGACGCCGGCGACGTCCAAATAGTTGGTGGGCTCATCCAGCAGCAGCACGTCCGGTCCCTCGAGCAGGATTTTCGCCAGGGCTGCACGATTGCGCCAGCCACCGGACAGCTCATCGATGGCGCAGATACGGTGGGCTTCGTTGAAGCCGAGCGTGGTGAGCACCTTGTCAATGTTGCGCTGGTAGTCCCACCCGTCGAGCCGGTCCATATCCTCAAACAGCTCGGACTGGCGGTGGATCAGCCGGTCAAGTTCCGCAGCATCCGAGGGCTCCGCGGCGATGGCCGCGTCGATTGATGCCAGTTCGGCTTCGATGACCTTGATGTTGACGAACAGGGCGTCGAGGACTTCCCAGATGGTGGCGGCGCCGTTCAACTCGGAGAACTGGGAGAAGTAGCCCACCTTGGTGCCAAGCTCCAGAGCGACAGTCCCGCTGTCCGGGGGCAGCTGGCCGAGGATCAGCTTCAGAATGGTCGATTTACCGGAGCCATTCTTGCCGATCAGCCCGACGCGGTCCCCTGGCTCGAGCCGGAAAAACGCCTCCCGCAGGACCTGTACATTATCGAAGCGGACGCTGACGTCGTTCAGCCGGATCAGGCTCATTGATGCAGTCCTATCAAGGGGTGTTCTGGCGGCCGGAGCATCGTCCGTCACCGGTGCGTTCTGCGGGCAATTCCACGGTCGTTGCGGCCCGCACAGGACCTCGGCTCGCTGTCGGCAGGAGCTGTATGGCCACTGTTGATTCTACCGGCACAGGATTCTCCCCGACAGCAGCCGACAAATGCACTCCGCCCGTCCACCCGGTCGTGGATAAAACTGGCAGCTGCGCAATACTTGACAAATACCCCATGGGGGTATAAATTCGGCAGTACCGAACATGACGTTACGACCCCGCTGGCCAGCACGCAATGAAGGTCCTCACCCCGCGGTCCAGCGGAGCGTGTGCTGAATTGACCCGACGCTCCCGGTCCGGCCGGCCGCCGACGCGGTCTCGTTCCAGGTCTCCGGCATGACCGGCGGCCGCTGCGTCCACAGCGTCACTGAACAACGGCAGGCCCTCGACGGCGTTGCGGACGGCCGTCGAGGAAGTGGGCAACCAGCTCGCCGACGCCCGAGCACCGCACCGAGCCAAAAGGAGAGTCATGATCACCGCGCATCACGACCACACGACCAGTCATGACCAGAGGCCTGTCCACGGCATGCCCGACGACGAGCACCTGGTCCAGACGCACGGCCAGCACGCCGGACACAGCACCGCCATGTTCAGGAACAAGTTCTGGCTGTCCCTGGCCCTGTCCATCCCGGTCGTACTGTTCAGCCCCATGTTCATCCATCTGCTCGGCTACACGGTCCCGCACTTCCCGGGCTCCGGCTGGATCGCGCCGGTGATCGGGACCGTCATCTTCATCTACGGCGGCGCGC
The DNA here is from genome assembly GCF_030063245.1 of Paenarthrobacter sp. PH39-S1. Classification (GTDB taxonomy): domain Bacteria; phylum Actinomycetota; class Actinomycetes; order Actinomycetales; family Micrococcaceae; genus Arthrobacter_M. The sequence goes on along the minus strand of NZ_JASISR010000026.1, from coordinate 36,184 downwards.
CGTTCCTCAAGGGTGCCATCTCGGAGCTGAAGCTCCGGCAGCCGGGCATGATGCTGCTGATCGCCATGGCCATCATGGTCGCGTTCGTCGCGTCCTGGATCACCACGCTGCGGATCGGCGGCTTCGATCTGGACTTCTGGTGGGAACTGGCCCTGCTGATCGTGATCATGCTGCTGGGCCACTGGATGGAAATGCGCGCCCTCGGCGCCGCCTCCGGAGCGCTCGACGCCCTCGCCGCGCTCCTGCCCGATGAAGCGGACAAGATCGTCGACGGCGCCGTCACCACCGTCCCGCTGAGCGAGCTGGCGGTGAACAACGTCGTACTGGTCCGTTCCGGCGCGCGTGTCCCCGCAGACGGGCAGATCATCGACGGGCAAGCCGAATTTGACGAATCGATGATCACCGGTGAATCCAAGGCCGTCGCCCGTGGTATGGGCGAGAGGGTCGTGGCCGGGACCGTGGCCACCGACAACGCGGTGCGCGTGCGTATCAGTGCCGTCGGCACCGACACCGCCCTGGCCGGCATCCAGCGCCTCGTCGCCGAAGCCCAGGCCTCCTCCTCCAAGGCGCAGGCCCTGGCCGACCGAGCGGCCGCCATGCTCTTCTACTTCGCGCTGGGCTCGGGCATCATCACCTTTTGGGTGTGGGCGCTGCTCGGGGACATGAGCGACGCCGTCACCCGCACGGTCACCGTGCTGGTCATTGCCTGCCCCCATGCCCTGGGCCTGGCCATCCCGCTGGTCATCGCCATTTCCACCGAACGCGCTGCCAAGGCCGGGGTGCTGATCAAGAACCGCATGGCTCTCGAACGAATGCGCACAGTCGGCGTCGTGCTCTTCGACAAGACCGGCACCCTCACCGAGGGCCGCCCTGCCGTCACCGGTATTGCCGCCGTCGACGGCGTTGACGAGGCCGAGCTGCTCGCCGCGGCCGCAGCCGTTGAGACCGATTCCGAGCACCCCGTGGCCCGGGCCATTGTCCACGCCGCTGCCGAGCACCCCGCGGCACGGGAACTGGAACTGGTCGGCACGGGATTCTCGTCCGTGACCGGCCGCGGCGTGCACGCTTCGGTCGGTGGCTCCGACGTCGCCGTTGGCGGCCCGAACATGCTCCGTGACCTCGGCCTGGACATCCCCGCGGATATTGCCGCAATCACCGGCCATTGGATGAACCGCGGCGCCTCCGTGTTGCACGTCATCCGCGACGGGCGGATCATCGGCGCCCTGGCACTGGAGGACAAGGTCCGCGAAGAGTCCCGTACCGCGGTCCGGGAACTGCAGGAACGCGGAGTGAAGGTCGCCATGATCACCGGCGACGCACGCCAGGTTGCCGACGCGGTCGCTGCCGACCTGGGCATCGACGAGGTCTTTGCCGAGGTCCTGCCCCAGGACAAGGACAAGAAGGTCCTGGAACTGCAGCACCGCGGGCTGAAGGTCGCCATGGTCGGCGACGGCGTCAACGACTCCCCCGCCCTGGCCCGCGCCGAGGTGGGCATCGCCATCGGTGCCGGCACCGACGTCGCCATGGAATCGGCAGGCGTCGTCCTGGCCGGCAATGACCCGCGCTCCGTGGTCTCCATGATCGAGCTCTCCAAGGCCAGCTACCGCAAGATGATCCAGAACCTGATCTGGGCCACCGGCTACAACATCGTCGCGGTCCCCCTGGCCGCGGGCGTGCTCGCCTTCGCCGGCGTCGCCATCTCCCCGGCCGTCGCGGCAATCCTGATGTCGATCTCCACCATCGCCGTGGCTCTGAATGCCCAACTTCTGCGCCGCCTCGACCTGAACCCAAGCCGGGTCCGGTGAGCACGGTCTGCGCCTGTACGCACCGGTGCAGGACTGACAGACAGCAACCAACGTTGAAGGGTACAACATTATGAAGCGCTGCCTTTCGATCTCCGCTCTGGCCCTAGCGGCCGCGATCACCCTAGCCGGCTGCGGCTCCCCCCACAGGCACCAATACTGCCGCGCCCGCCGCCGGCAGCAGTTAGAGCAGCATGCCGGGCCCAGGCCGCGGCTGGCCACCGCGGACGTGGTGGCGCGGATTGAGGCCGTGGGTACCAAACCGGCCAGGTTCGTCATGGAGCTGATGGAATTCTTCGCCAAAACCTACAAGGATGCGCAGGGCTTCGACTACCCGCGGGTGCACGACCCCTGCGCCGTGGCCTACGTGATCGACCCGTCCGTCATGACCACGCAAAAGGTCCCGGTGGACATTGAATTGAACGGCACGCTCACCCTTGGCATGACGGTTGCGGACTTCCGGGCACCGGCGCCCGCGGACTGCAATACCTCCGTTGCGGTAAAACTGGACCATCAGAAGTTCTGGGACCTCGTCACCGACGCGCTGGTCCGGATCGGGGATGTGGAAGCATAAGTACCACCGTCAGCCGCACCAAGTCCAATGCCGGCAGCGTCACGGCCCTGATGGTGGCACTGCTGGCCGCCTGTATCGCCTTCCAGCTCAACGCGTCCATGCTCAGCCCCGCGCTGGTCACCATGGGCGAGGAACTGCACACCAACCAGGCAGTGATCGGCCTGTCCCAGACCTGGTTCTTCACAGCGGCCGCGGTGTTCTCCCTGTTCCTGCCCCGCCTGAGCGACATCATTGGCCGCAAGAAAGTTCTGCTGGGCATGATGATCATGATGGCCGCCGGCTCGGTCATCTCCGCCGTTGCCCCCGACGTCACCTGGCTGTTCGTGGGGCGGATCATCCAGGGCGTCAGCGGCCCCACCGTGCCGCTGGCCCTGATTATGCTGCGCTCCGAAGTCACCGAACCCAAAAAATACGGCGTATTGATGGGCCTGATCACGGCGGTCAACGGCGGCATCGCCGGCATTGACTCGTTCGTGGGCGGCTTCTTCGCGCAGCATTACGGTTTCCGCAGCATCTTTTGGCTGATGGTTGTCCTGGGTGGCGCAGCCGCATTGCTGGTGGCCTTCCTTGCCCGTGAAAGCAAGCCCGGCGAGGGCACGCGGATGGACTGGCTAGGCGTGTTCTTCATCGTCATTGCGGTCGGCGCCCTGCTGACCGCCCTCAATGAGGCAACATCGCTGTTGGGCGCCTTCTCGAGCGGCACCTTGGTGCTGACCATCGCGCTGGCGGTGATCGCCGTCGTCGGCTTCCTCTTGTTCTGGAACACGGAAAAGCGCTCCAGGCACCCGATGGTGGAAATTGTGCACCTGCGCCGGCGCGCCACTTGGGCCACCCTGCTGACCACCACCTTGACCATGACCGGCATTTTCGCCGTGATCAACGGCATTGTGCCCGCGTTCGTGCAGGCCGCGGCACCGGGCTTCAACATTGGTGCCACGCAAATGTCCCTGATTATCCTTACCCCGTACGCCCTGCTGGGCTGGGTCTTCGGCCCCATCAGCGGCCGGCTGGCGCCCGTCCTCGGCTACACCCGGGTGCTGCGGATCGGCCTGATCGGCGCCCTGGTAGCGCTGGCCGTGATCGGTTTCTTCGGCCTGCACAACCTGGGTCTGATGATCGCCGGCACGGTGCTGCTGGGCATTATGTACGCCGGAACCGTGAACATCATGCTCAACGGCCTGGGTGTGGTGCACCCCCCCGAGGGCAACCCCGGCTTCCTGCCCGGAATGAACGCCGGCGCGTTTAACCTCGGTGCCGGCCTGAGCTTTTTGGTGCTGCCGGCGATTCTGGTGGCCGCGGGAACCATGGGTGTTGTGGCGTCGTACACCGCGGTTGTGGTGGTGGCCCTGGTGATCACCGGGCTGGCGCTGGCCTCCTCGCTGCTGATTCCCAGGCCGGTTGACGCCGAGGTCCACGCTTAAATGCCCGCACCCTGCCCGCGCTCTGCCCGCTCCCTGCCCGCCATCGGCAGCCTGGAAAGGCACGCCATGACTTCCCGACGCATCATTGTGACCGGTTCGCTGAACGCCGACCTGACCATTTACTGCGACCGCCTGCCGCTGCCGGGCGAGACCCTGCGCGGAACCGGTTTTGCCGTCAACGCCGGCGGTAAGAGCGCCAACCAGGCCGTGGCGGCCAGCCTGGTGGGCGGTTCGGTGACGCTGATCGGCGCGGTGGGCGACGACGCCAACGGGGCCATGCTGCTGTCCTCCGTCGCGGCCGCCGGGGTCGACGTCAGCCGCGTGCGCCGCACCGCCGAGCCCACGGGTGTTGCGGTGATTTCCGTTGACAGCCACGGGGAGAACTCGATCATCATCTCCGCCGGCGCCAATGCAACGCTGGCTCCGGAGCAGATGGGCGCGGACTCGTTTGCCGGCGCCGCGGTGGTCTGCCTGTGCCTGGAAGTTCCGCTGGAGGCTGTGCAGGCCGCGGCGCAGGCTGGGCACGACGGCGGCGCGAAGGTTCTGCTGAACCTCTCACCCTATGCGTCCATTCCGTCCGAGTTGGCAGCGCTGACGGATGTGCTGCTGGTGAATGCGCACGAGGCCTCGGAGTTCCTGGACGGTTTCACCCTGCCCTCCGCGGAGGACCCGGAGTCCGAGTGGGAGCCCGCCGTGGCCAGATTTGCCGCGCGCGGGCTGGGCCAGGTGCTTCTCACGCTTGGTTCGCAGGGTTCGGTGGTGCTGGATTCAACCTCGCCCACCCGCGCGGTGCGCATAGCACCCACCCGGGTAGACGCCGTCGACACCACCGGCGCGGGAGACGCGTTCACCGGGGCGGCGACCGCCCGCCTGGCCGCCGGTGATTCCCTGCTGGCGGCCGCCCGGTACGCCTCCGTTGCCGCGGCCATGGCGGCCACCAAGAAGGGCACCCAGGCGGCCTATCCCACCGCGGCGGACGTCGCGGCCCTCGCTGCGTCGGACGCAAGAACGAATTCTTCCTAGTCATCGAACTGGGCGGCACCGTCCGCCGAGCGCAGGCGTAGAGTGAAAAACATGCCAGCGCAAAGCCCAGCCCAGCCCACCACGTACCTCGGACGCACGGGAGTGGAGGTCAGCCGCCTCGCCCTCGGCACCATGATGTTCGGCGATTGGGGCAACAAAGATCACGAAGCTTCGATCCGCATCATTCATCGCGCCCTTGATGCTGGCATCAACTTCATTGACACCGCTGATATCTACTCGTTCGGGGAGTCGGAGGAGATCGTCGGCAAGGCAATTGCCCAATCCGGCAGGCGCGGAGATATCATTTTGGCCACTAAGTTTTTCAACGGCATGAAACAGCAGCCTAACTATCGTGGCGGTTCGCGCCGCTGGATTATCCGCTCGGTCGAAGACTCCCTGCGCCGGCTCGGTACCGACTACATCGATCTCTACCAGATGCACCGTCCCGATGAGCACACCGACATCGAGGAAAGTCTCGGCGCCCTCACCGATTTGGTCGCCCAGGGAAAGGTGCGCTACATCGGCTCGTCCACGTTCCAGCCATCGCAGGTCGTCGAGGCCCAATGGACTTCGCGTGAGCGCCACCTGGCACGCTTCGTCACGGAGCAGCCACCCTACTCAGTGCTCACGCGAGGCATCGAGGCCGATCTGCTGCCGACTACGCAGCGGCACGGAATGGGGACCCTCGTCTGGAGCCCGCTAGCGGGCGGATGGCTCAGTGGTAAGTTCCGCAAGGGACAGGATCTGCCGGCCACCCATCGCAGCGATCGCGATCCTGGTCGCTACGACCTGGGCAACCCCAAGATAGCCGCCAAGTTCGAAGCAGCGGACAAGTTGGGCGGACTTGCCGACGAACTGGGCATCCCGCTCGTGCACCTCGCCATCGCGTTCGTGCTCCGTCACCCCGCGGTCACGAGCGCGATCATGGGGCCCCGGACAATGGAGCAGCTCGAGTCACAGCTGGATGCCGCTGCGCTCGAGCTCGATGCATCCACCCTCGACCGCATCGACGAAATCGTGCCGCCCGGGGTGAATGTGAACCCCGATGATGCTGGTTTCAGCAATTTCTGGTTGACGCCCGAGCTCCGCCGGCGGTGACCTACGCGTCAGCACGGAAGTGACCCTCCCCGGGAGCAAACCTCCGCCGCGTCGACGTCCAATCCCACCGCACTGCGTCAGAGGATCCTGTACTGTACTGTTTAATTGTATGGCCAGCCGATCCCCCAATACGGCTGGCCACATCTCTTTTGCGGCCGCGAATGCCGTACCACCAGAGTTCTGAGCCAAGACTCTAATCCAAGGACCGAAGGGGTTGCCGCCGCCCCCAAAAATAACGCCGGCACATTCGGACGTCCGCGGATGCCGAACTACTTTCCCATCAAACCCGCAGCCCCAAAGAAGAGCATAGACCAATGACGAGTTAGAAACAATATGGTCATCCGGTTTAATCTGGTCATTCCCATGCCATGCTTGTCGAATCTGGTGTTGCCGGATTCATCGCCGGATTCAGCAGTCCCGACAACCACATCATGTCCATCGTCGAACTCGCAGTGGAGAACGAGGTGGTCCTGGTGCGCCCATCCCGAGGTCTCACGCCCGGGTGGCAGCCTTTGCCGGTTTCGAACTGGAACCATCACCGGAAATCAGTCCGGACAGAGCCTTCAGATCCTCGTGAAAATCTTCATGCACAATCCCGGGGAGCAGGATCGCCCACATTTCTTCGATGCGCAGCATGACGTCCGCGCGGCGGGTCAGTACGTCGGAGACCATTTGAACCCCGGTGAACGACGCCACAATGAACCGGGCAAATGCAGCAGGATCCACTCCGGAGCGAATGTGACCTTCCTTCTTGGCCTGATCCGCCAAGTCTTCCATCGTGGCGATCCAGTCTTCATAAGGTTCCGGCATGGGGGCACCGAACGCCGTCGCTTCAAAGGTCAGGCGGATGCCAGCCCTGACAACGAGTTCATTGACGAGCTGGAGCCCGAAGGCACGGCACATGAGGATCATCGTCACCAGTGCCGGACGGTTCTCGTTGAGGAGTTCTTCGCTGTACGCACGGGCCATCCGGTGCTGCTCCTCGATGACGGCCTTGGCCAGCACTTCCTTGGATTGGAAATGAAAGTAGAGGGCTCCCTTGGTCACCGCTGCGGCGTCCGACACCTGGGTCAGGCTGGCGTTGCCGTAGCCGTGCTCCTCAAAAACCGCCGCTGCACCGGCAAGGATCGCCTCACGTGTGGCCTTTGCTCGATCCTGAAGGACCATTGATGAACCTCCCCCCTAGTCGGATGTCATGTTTGCCTGACCCTCGATCATGAACTCTCCGGCGGGAGCCAAATTGCCGCCCGGCGAGGATCCTTCCGCCCGGTGCCTCCGGTTTCATCGGACGCCTGGATCTCCAGGCCCTTCCGAAAACGCGACGACACCCCTCCTTGCGATCCTAGCAAGACGGCCGACCGGGCCGCCCGGTTCCTCAAGCCTCGCGCTGAGAACCCGGGGGTCCATTCGGTCTGCCGTGGAAAAGTCCTCGATGGGCACATACCGCCACTGTGACTCCTGGGCAATTCGACGGCGGATTTCCTCCCTGCGGCACTTCTGCTCCGGTCCGCCGCGCCTCCGCCATCGTGGCCGCGCCTCCTTCGTGGGATGCAGCGCGTGGGCGGTGAACGACAAGCCCATCGTACAACCTACGGAAATGCGATAGGCAAAGGAGATGATGGTAGAAAGAATGGAAAACCCACTGCACGAATCGCGGACGAGATGAAGGCAGATGAGACTCCGATCGTTGAGCGTGGTCTCTTATCCATATCGGAGGAGGCATCGGAGCTGGCCCGGCGACGTTCGGCCGTGATCGCCCCGTTCACCGCGTTGGGAACTGTGGGAAAGCAAACTGCTGATGATGCTGCCGAGCAGTTGGGTCCATCACGACGTCGGGTCTACTCGTTGGTGACGCGGGCGAGCGCCGGGGGATTCTCCGTAGGCGAGAAAGCACCGCCATGCAGACTCGAACCATATGCCCATATGAACGAGTATGCTGGTATGCATGAAGACGACGCTGAACTTGCCAGACGCGCTCTTTGACGCATTGAAGCGGGCGGCGGCAACCGAAAAGCGCACGGTCACGAGCATCGTGGAGGAAGCGCTCCGGCAACGACTTTCGTCCGCTCAGCGCTACGCGGGAAAACCGCTTCAGCTCCCGACATGGAACGGCAAGAGCGCGGACGGCTATCTCGTCGATATCGCGGACCGGGAGGCACTGTGGGCGACTATGGATGAATCCACGTGATTCTCGTCGACGTCAATGTGCTGGTGTACGCGTTCGACTCGGATGCACCGCAGCACGAGGCATATGCACCGTGGCTCGCCGAAGCGTTGGGGGGAGCCGTGCCGACCGTAGCAGAGGAGTTCGCGCTTCTCGACACCGTCCTATCCGGGTTTGTGCGCATCGTCACGCATCCGAAAATCATGCCGGCCCCTGCTCCCATCAGACGCGCACTTGAATTCGTGAACGCGCTGATCGGCGCTCCTTCCGCGAGATGGTTGCCTGCGTCCGAGTCTTTGTGGCGAGCGTTCGCACAACTGATCGACGTCGATCGGGCCGTCAAGGGCAACCTGGTGCCCGACGCCTACATCGCCGCTGCTGCCATTGCCCACGGGGCTCGTCTCGCGACGGCAGATCGAGGATTCGCCCGGTTTTCAGGATTGACCTGGTTCGATCCTGCGGACGGACAGCGCTGACGTGCGTCGCGGTCAGTTACTGAGGCCGCACTTGAATATCCTCTTGACGGCCGCGACTTGTTGTTGCTCAGGCGCCCGAAGCAATGCCAGAGATCAACCCGCTGATATGCCACCTCAGGGGCAGACTTTTTTTGGGGGGGGGTGATGGGGACGGCGAACCTACCTTTGTTGGCCAGTCGCGGACGACACACGGACACGAAAGTCTGCTGGCTTAACTAGATACCCCGCTGCGGTCCAACGACCGTAGTCCGACGGCCCCTTCCGGGGGCCGTTTTTTGTTTCTTCCCCACGTCGGTGGCCGGATACTGGGTCGCCAACCATTGCTGGTCCCGATCTAAGGCAAGCCGGTCAGGACCAGGCGACGACGAGGCGGGCGATCTGGTCCGGGATCATGACGTCGATCCCGGTGAGCTCCCGGAACCGCCGCAGCCGGTTCATCAGCGTATTGCGGTGGCAGAAGAGCTGTTCCGAGGCGGCGCCCACGCTGCCGGTTGCCGCGTAGGTCCGGACCGCTTCGACAAGTCGTTCGCGCTCCGCTCCCCCACACCGGGCCAGGGCGGTGTCGACGTCGGCGGCGATGGGGATCCCGGCCTCGGCCATTCGCATGCGGGCGATTCTCGCCCACGCCCGCTTGAGCGTTAGGGCCCCTTCGTCGCGGTCGCTGATCAGGCTGGCGAGATCCCCGGCGATGCGTGCGGATGAGGCGAGCGCCGGTAGTCCCGCCACGTTTTCGACCAGACCGCAGCGCAGACGCCGGATCTCTTCCGCGGCCTCGTGCACGGCCGAACCGGGGCGTTCATCGACGGGCCAGAAAGCCACCAGTGCATCCCCCAGAGGATGGGTGAAGATCTCGCTGCCCCGCCGCGCCGCATGGGCGATGACCACGCGCAGTTGCGTTGCCTCGGTGCCGGCCGCCACCGTGACGTCCAGGGGCGTGTCCGGGTGGAGGCCCAGTTCGTTGGCGATCCGGTCAAGCATCTCCGTTGTGGGATTGACCGGCCCGAAGACCGCGGCCACATAGCCCTGCCGGATCGCCGTCGCCTCGTTGAGGATGCGCTGCTGCTCGGCGATGTAGATGACCTGCGTCTGGCTGGCATAGGAGTCGACGACATGCCACACAATTTCGGCGTGCCGCACCAGCAGGGCCGCGTCGGCTTCGTCGGCTTGGGCAGTCAGCTCGCTCCAGAGCACCGAGAAGTCCAGGCGGATCGCGGACATGAGGGACTCGACCGGAATACCGGCACGGGCTCGGGAGACCCCCACCTCGGTGGCGATGCGCAGCCGTTCGGCCTCCATCCCCGCGGAATCGACGTCGTGCCGCAGACTCTTGATCAGGGCCGCGAACGACGTTGCCGCGGTCCTTCGGATTTCGCTGGCCGGGAGCGGCGCCTGGCGGTAACTGGGTATCTGCAGGACCCGGTCCAGGAAGGTGTCGGTCAGGGCCGCCACCAGGAGCCGGTCCAGCAATTCATGCCAGCGCCGCGCCTCGGCCCCGTCGGATCCCACTGTTTGGGTCGAGTAACAGTTGCTCACACTATTAGAATATGTGCTTTTGCACAATGGGCCGCGGAGATTTGGCGACATTCCGTGCCCGTATGAGCTGCGCCACAATGGCAGACTCGGAAGTATTCAATTTCCTGGCCGCGCATCGCCGCTGCCGGACCTGCATTCCCACCACCAAATGGACCTACCGCGGAGATCCCATGACGTACCAACCCACGAATGTTGAAGCCGGAGCGACCCGGACCATCACCGACAAGGAAGCGACCAAGGTCGCCATCGGTGCCATGATCGGCACCGCCATGGAATGGTACGACTTCTTCCTGTTCAGCGCCGCGGCCGCCTTGATTTTCAATGCCCAGTACTTCCACAGCGCCGATCCCACGGCAGCGACCATGGCGGCGTTCGCCACCTTCGGCGTCGGTCTGGTGTTCCGACCGCTGGGCGGCATGTTCTTCGGTGCCATGGGGGACAAGATCGGACGCCGCAGGACGCTGATGGTCACCATCGTCGGCATTGGCGTCGTCACCGGCTTGATCGGCATGCTGCCGACCTATTTTGCCATTGGCATCGCCGCGCCGATCTTGTTGGTGCTGCTGCGCGCCGTGCAGGGCCTCTTCGTGGGCGGCGAATGGTCCGGCGCCATGACCCTGGTCGTGGAAAACGCCCCGTTGAAGAAGCGAGCACGGTATGCCGCACTGCCGCAGATCGGCTCCCCGATCGGAACGATCCTCTCCTCGGGCGGCTTCTTTGTGATGACCCTGCTGTTCTCGGCGGAGAATTTCAATTCGTTCGGATGGCGTATCCCATTCCTGGCGGCGATCCCGATGCTGCTGATCGCCCTGTACATCCGCAGCCGCCTCGACGAGTCCCCGGTCTTCACCGAACTGCTGGAAAAGGGCGAAACAGAGAAGGCTCCGATCCGCACCGTCCTGGTCGAGTCATGGAAGCACATCATTGTGGGCATGGCCGCGGCGCTGCTGGGCGTCGGCGGCTTCTACCTGGTCACGGCGTTTGTCGTCTACTACGGGGTTAAGATCCTGCACTACGATGCCGGCCTCATGCTGCTGGGCGGGATGATCGCCGCCATCGTGGAAATCCCGGTGCTTCTCCTCGGCGGCCGCCTCGGCGAGCGCTTCGGTGCCAGCCGGGTGATCATCTACGGCGGCCTTGTCTCCGCCGTCGTCGCCGTTCCATCCTTCATGCTCATCTCCAGCGGCAGCGAAGTGCTGGTAATCCTCGGCATGGTCCTCGCCGTGGCCGCCCTGTCGTTCCCCTATGCGGCCTCCGGAACCGTACTGACCGGCCTGTTCCCGGCACGCACGCGCTACACCGGGGTCGGTTTCGCCCAGAACGTGGCCGGCATGATCAGCGGATTCATCCCGCTGGCCGCCACGGGCCTCGTCGCCTCGGCCGCCAACCACTGGTGGCCCGCGGCAGCGATCCTGATCTTCCTGTCGCTCTTCACCGCGGTCGCCGGCATCGTCGCGCCGCGGATGAGCGTGAGCCTGCCCGGCTTCAAGCACTGAGCAACCTTCAAGTACCGAGCAACCTTCAAGAACCGAGCAACCTTCAAACACCGAGCGACACGTCCCCCCAGCACGACAGGAAAGAATCACCTCATGCCACAATCAGCCGGCCATCTTCTGGTCCGCCAGCTCGAAGCACATGGCGTGCCCCGCGTCTACAGTGTTCCCGGCGAAAGCTTCCTGGATGTGTTGGACGGACTGCATGATTCCCCCATCCACACCGTGGTTGCCCGCCAGGAGGGCGGCGCCGGGTTCATGGCCCTGGCGGAGGCCCGGCTCACCGGCATGCCCGGCGTCGCCATGGTCACCCGCGGTCCCGGCGCGGCCAATGCGATGATTGCCGTGCACACGGCGTGGCAGGATGCGACGCCGCTGATCCTGTTCGTGGGCCTGATCCCGACCGCGGACCGGGACCGGGATTCCTTCCAGGAATTCAGCCTGACCGGCTGGTTCTCGACCACCGCCAAGCGCGTCTTCGTCCTCGACGACGCAGACCGGACCGCCGAGATGGTCGCCGAAGCGATGCACCTGGCAACGTCGGGCCGGCCCGGTCCCGTCGTCGTCGGCCTGCCCGAGGACGTGCTGATACGCACGACGGCGGCAACCCCGGTACCGCCGCGCGAGGTGGGGAGCGCGACGCCGTCGGTCGCTGAAATGGGCGAGGTGGCGGCCCGGATGTCGGCGGCGGCCCGGCCACTGATCGTGGTGGGTGGCGAGGACTGGAACGAGCAGTCCGGCCGGGCACTGATGGATTGGGCGGCGGCCGCCCGCGTGCCGATTGCCGCGGACTGGCGGGCGTACGACGTCGTCCCTCACGACGGTCCCACATGGGCAGGCTGGCTGGGGTACGGCAGGGCCGACACCTTGGCCCGCCGGCTCGATGAGGCCGATCTGCTGGTTTTTGTGGGCTCCGGCCGCTCCGATGTGATGAGCGACGGTTTTACCCGCGGCGTCGGGGCGCAAACGGTGCTGGTGCTGCCCGATCCGGAGGCCACCATGCACGCGGGCCGGATCGACCAGCACCTGCTCACCCCGGCATCAACGTTCGTCGCATCCCTGCCCGCAGCCGATGCCGCACGGGGAACACGAGGGACCGGCTGGATGGATGAGCTCGCCGCGGACCAGGAACGTTTCGCGACCCCCCGCCCGGACGGCGGCGACGCCGTGGACCTCGCCGGCGTGGATCTCGGTATGGCCTTCGAGGTGCTGGAGCGCCGGCTGCCCGCGGACCGGGTGCTGACCTACGGGGCCGGCAACGCGACGATCTGGGGTCACCGCTATCTGAGCCACCACGGCGCCCGTTCCCTGGTGGGTCCGCGGAACGGTGCGATGGGCATGGCCGTGCCCGCCGCCGTCGCCGCTTCCCTGGTTTATCCGGAGCGCCAGGTGGTGGCGGTGTGTGGGGATGGTGATTTCTTCATGAACGCCCAGGAGCTGGCGGTTCCGTTCGCCCACGGCGGCGCCCCGCTGGTGCTGGTGATCGACAACGGGATTCACGGCACGATCGTCCAACACCAGCGCGCGCATTACCCGGGGCGCCCCTCCGGCACGCAGATGACCAACCCGGACTTCGCCGCCTGGATGCGCTCCTTCGGCGGATACGGCGAATATGTCGAGCACACCGGTGACTTCGAGGAGGCGCTGGAGCGGGCACTGGCCAGCGGGCCGCCCGCGCTGCTGCATCTGCGCACCGACCCGGACATCCTGGCCCCGTCGGCGGATAACGGGTACGCCGCCCAGCGGGGCGCCGGGGCAGCCCGATGAAACTGGACCTGATTCTCCGTGGCGCCAACATCATCACGCTGGAGTCGGAACGTCCGACGGCGTCCAGCGTGGGGGTGCTCAACGGGCGGATCGTCGGCTTCGACGAAGAACTGGACGGGTGCACCGCAACCCGGGTCGAGCAGCTGGAAGGTGCCACCGTGGTGCCCGGGTTCATCGACGCACACTGCCATACGACGTGGTGGGGTCTGGGACTGAGCGCGGTCGATTTGGAACCGGCACGCGGAATGGAAGAACTTTATGCCCTCCTCGAGGCCGAGGTGGAACGCCTCGCCGATGATCCCGGCGCATGGGTCAAGGGCACCGGTTTCAACCACAAACACCACGGCGGAGCGTTTCCCGATATTGACCGGCTCGATGCCATCACCGGGGACCGGCCGCTGTATCTGCGCCACGTCTCCGGTCACTCCTCCATCACCAATACGGCCACTCTGCGCCTGGCCGGGGTTTTTGCGCCCGGCTTTGAAGATCCCGAGGGCGGGGCGGTGCTGCGGACCGCCAGCGGCTCCCCCACCGGCGTCGTTGAGGAATCCGCGCAGGCCATCATCCAGAACCTGCTGCTGCCCTACTCGATCCCGCAGATCGTCAAGGCCCTGGACGATGCCACCACCCGGTACGCGGCGGAGGGCATCACCAGTTTCACCGAGGCCGGGATCGGCGGCGGCTGGATCGGCCACAGTCCCATCGAGGTCCAGGCTTATCTCACCGCCCACCGCGCCGGGCGGTTGCGGGCCCGCGCCCAGCTGATGCCGGCCCTTGACGCGCTGCATCCGATATCCGCCAACGCGGCGGACATGCACGGGAAAGGAACCGGGCGGGGCCTGGATCTGGGGGCGATTGCCGGTTTCGGCAACGAATGGGTCTCGCTGGGCCCGGTGAAGGTCTTCATGGACGGATCCCTGCTCGGTGCCACGGCCGCCGTAACCGAGGACTATTGCGGTCACCCGCACAACACCGGCTATCTGCTCGAGAGTCCACAGGCGTACCGGGACAAGGTCAGCGACGCCTACCGCGCCGGCTGGCCGATCGCCCTGCACGCCATCGGGGACGCCGCGATCGACCTGGCCCTGGACATCATCGGGCATTGCCAGGACCGGTACGGCCGCAATTGCCTGCCCAACCGGATCGAGCATTTCGGCATCGCCCGCCCGGACCAGGTGGAACGGGCCGCCGCGGCCGGCGTCGCCGTCACTCCGCAGGCCGCGTTCATCGGGCCGCTCGGCGACCAATTTGCCGAACTCGTGGGGCCGGAGCGGGAAGGCTGGCTCTACCGCGGCCGCTCCCTGGTCGATGCGGGAGTGTTGGTCGCCGGGAGCTCCGACCTGCCGGTGGCCGACAACAACGTGCGGCGGGGCATGCAGTCCTGGGTGGACCGTACCACCGAGAACGGCCTGATCCTGGGCGGCGCCGGCGAGCGCCTCACCCCGGAGGAGGCGCTGCGCACCTATACGGAATGGGCGGCCATGGCCACCGGGACCGACGGCGACCGCGGCACCTTGCGGGTGGGCAAGCTCGCCGACTTCGTGGTGCTCTCCGGTTCCCCGCTGACCGCACCGGACATCGGCGCGCTCGACGTCGTCGCCACCCTTCTCGGCGGCACCTTTAGCTATGAGCAGCATGGCGGAAACCCAGCTCTTCTTCCGAACGGAGACACCAAATGACAACATCCCCAAGCCGTGACAATGGGTCCCGGGACCATAAATCCCGGGACAGTACGTTCCGGAACCATACGGCCCGGAACAACGCGTTCCTGGCCGATTTCCGGTCGATGAGCACAATCGGGGCCACCGCCGGCGGCGGGGTCGACCGGCAGGCCGGCACCGCCGCGGACGGGCAGACCCGCTTCTGGTTCCGCGGGCTCATGGAGGGGCACGGGTTCGTGATCCGCTACGACGAAGTGGGCAATCAGTTCGCGCTCCTTGAGCTCGCCCCCGGTGCCCCGTACGTGGCGATCGGATCACACCTTGATTCACAGCCGATGGGCGGCCGGTTCGACGGCGCCTATGGGGTGCTCGCCGGCGCTCATGCCGCCATCGAGCTCATGGAGCAGGCTGCGGCCGCCGAGGGTGAGCCGATGTTCAACATCGCCGTAGTCAACTGGTTCAACGAGGAGGGGTGCCGCTTCAAACCCTCCATGATGGGCAGCTCCGTCTTCACCGGAAAGATCCCGGCCGAACAAGCCCTGGCGACCAGCGACCCGCACGGGGTGACGGTCCGGGAGGCACTGAACGCCATCGGCACCCGCGGCGACTTCCGGCTCGACGTCGCCGCGTACGTGGAAATCCACATCGAGCAGGGGCGTTCGCTCGAAGACGCCGGCTTGAGTATCGGCCTCGTTGAATCGACCTGGGGGGCGAACAAATACGAGTTCGTGGTCCACGGGGAGCAGGGGCACACCGGTGCCACCGTGATCAAGGACCGCAAGGACGCCCTACTGGGGGCTTCCGCGCTGGTGGTCGCGGCCAGGGAGATCGCCAACCGGTTCAGCACCGACGAGCATATGGTCATCACCTCCTGCGGGGAGTTCACCGTCTTCCCCAACTCCCCCGTGGTGGTGGCCAGCCGGGTGGACCTTCTGGTGGACGTGCGCAGCACCGATCCGGACGTCCTGGCGGCGGCCGACGCCGAGCTGCACCGGCGGGCGGCCGAGATTGAGGCGTTTGCCGACGTCCGGATCGAACGCGGCGCAGAGCACGCATGGGACGCGAAAACCTACGATCAGGCGGGCATGAAACTGGCCGCCGCCAGCGCCGATAAACTCGGTCTGGGATACGGCATAGTCCGTACCCTGGCTGGACATGATTCCACCAACCTCAAGGACATGGTGCCCACCATCATGCTCTTCGTGCCCAGCGTCGAGGGCATCTCCCACAACGAACGCGAACTGACCAGCGACGCTGACATGCTCGCGGGACTGGCCATGCTCACCGAAGTCGCGGGCCGGATGGTGAACGGTGAGCTCGTGCAAAAATAGGGGCGAGCTCGTGCAAGGATAGGACCGCATCGGATTTCCCGGCCAACCGCGGCTACTGGGCCACAAAGACAGCCAAGTACTGTAAACAGGAGAGTGCCACGTGTTTTCATCTGATTCCGCGCTGAGCCGGGCGCAGTCCACGGTTCAGCTGGACAACGACCAGTTTCGCGTGACCGAGTGGCGGTTCGCGCGCAACACGGAAACGGGCTGGCATGTCCACTCCCTTGATTACGTCGTGGTGCCGATGACCACCGGAGAGCTGATACTCAATACGCGGGACGACTCCTACCCCTTCAAGCTGACTGCGGGTGCAGCCTACACACGGGCCCCTGGTCTGGAACACAATATTGCGAACCACGGCGGGACCGAGATCGTGTTCCTCGAGGTCGAGCGCAAGTAGGCTGCCCGCGAGCGACAGGTGTACCTGCCGCGCCGCGGTTAGCCGGACTCGATTGCACCGTCAATAAAACTGTCCCGGCCGTTGGCATAGTCGGAGCCGGCCGGGCGTACGCAGCCGAACGACTCCTGCAGTGCGGCCAGGTAGCGGGTCAGCTGGCCGGACTGCTGCATCGGCCATGTCGCGGGCGACAGCTCACCGCTGGTCCGATTATGCCCGGCCACCTCCAATACTTCGAGGTCTCCGCGCCACAGGGCCAGCGCCGAGGACACGCCCGCGCGGTCGTTCGGATCCAGCAGCGAAGCATCCGGACCAAACGCCACGAGCGTGGTGGAGTCCTCGTCGAAGTATTCGGTTCGGGCGAAAGTCAGCGCCATCCCGCGGCCGCCGTAGGACCTGAACGGCTGCACCCGCCCGGCCACCTTGATCCACGTCTTCATCCCTCGGCTGGCGCTACCCTCGGCACGGTGCCGTCGGACATGTGGACCAGCGCGCCGTCGTCGTTCTGAACCAGCCGGGCTACTCGCGCTCCCAGCCGGAATTCCGCCGAGGAATCCGCTCGCATGCACCGCGCCAGGTACCCCGTGCCTTCCTTGAGTTTATATGTCGACGCCGCCTCGTCCATCAGCTCACATGACAGTCCGCATCTGCCTCTGCGTGTTCAATGGCTGCACAGAATTCCTTTGCCATCCGGGTGCTGATGGCGTTTGCGGCCATGGCAACCTGCCCATAGGCGACCGCGGAACTTCGCGGAAACGCTCGCCAGGAACGATGAAATCGCCGAGCGTCCTATAAAACGTTCCGACCACACCGGCTTCATCCGCGAACTCTGATGGCCCACGGTCAGGATAGCGGCCATAGCCAGCAGATGACCGACCTGCGCAACCGCGTCCACCGCCACGTTCCCCTGCAGCAGCGATGATTCCTCAACGTGCTGCTCACGTTCCTTGTCGTGCCGATCAGCCGGACCCTAGCCGCACTGTCGGCGGCAACCTATGGAAACAGTGCCGCTGCAAAGCCGGTCGGCTCCGTCACACCGCTGATGATCAGCACCATGCTCGACGCCGGTTGCCTCACCAGTTCTCTCGGCCTAACTCGGTGGCGGACAGGCACCGCACTCAAAGCCGGCCTTGCCCGTCGCAACCCGACCCGCCGCCGTCGTCCGCCCGGGAAAGAACAGCGCATTGCTTGCCGGGCCGACTCCACGGTGTGCCCCAATGGCAACTCTCCGGAGGACATCGGTCCCGTCAACTTCATGTCCGCACTCATCGTCTCGGGCCATGAACTACCGTGAAACCCGGAAATTTCCCCACTGGGCGGACAAGTGCCTGCGCTTGCCCCGGGAACGCTTCGAAGATGAGATCCAAGTCCTCATCGCTCCAGTTCCGACTCAACGCGAGATGCCGTCGGTATTGAGTACTACATCAAAGGCGAGTTGTGCCAGGCCAGCCGCTGAGGGCCTGAGTCAGCGGGCCATCCCGCCATTCCGGTCGATTATTCGCTCCACCCAACCATGCCGCTGCGGGGAGGGGATTTGCCAATGGATGTTCGTGATCCGCCCTTCCCACGTTTCAGCGCATATTTTGGTACGCCTGCAGCCCTGGGGCCGTTAGCAGATGCGGCGTCCCGAGCACTGCGTCAAGAGCCGACTCGCTCATCAGCCCCTGTCCGCGAACCACGTCCACTACGCTGGCGCCGGTGGCCATGGCCTCTTGTGCCACTTCGGTTGCGGAGCGGTAGCCCAGATAGGGGACGAGTGCGGTGACCAGGCCTATGGATTGTTCCACGCTGGTCAGCAGCGCCACCGGGTCCGCTGTTATGCCGTCCACGCAGCGCTCGGCGAGCACGGTGCAGGCCGAGCGCAGTTCGCGCAGGGAGGAAAACAGGGCGCGGGCCATGATCGGCTCGAACGCGTTGAGCTGTAGCTGGCCGGATTCTGCGGCCATCGTGATGGTGATGTCATTGCCTACGACGGAGTAGGCCACCTGGTTGACCACCTCGGGGATCACCGGGTTCACCTTGCCCGGCATGATGGACGATCCGGCTTGGACGGGCGGCAGCTGGATCTCGCCGAATCCGGCGCGCGGGCCGGAGGAGAGGAGGCGCAAGTCGTTGGCAACCTTGGACAGCTTTACGGCAATGCGTTTAAGCACGCTGTGCAGCTGGACCAGTCCGCCAACGTCCTGCGTCGCTTCGATCAGGTCCCCGGCCGGGATGACCTCCACGCCGCTGATGGTGGCCAGGTGCTGACAGGCCAGCCGGGCGTAGTCGACGTGCGAGTTGAGCCCGGTACCGATGGCTGTGCCGCCGAGGTTGACCTCGGAGATCAGTTCCATCGCTTCGCGCAGCCGCTGCTCGTCTTCGGCCATCATCACGGCAAAGGTCTTGAATTCCTGTCCCAGGGTCATCGGCACGGCGTCCTGGAGTTGGGTGCGTCCCATCTTCAGGTAGCCGGCGAATTCCTCGGCCTTGGCAGCGAAGGATCGGCGCAGCCCAGCCATGGCGTTCAGTAAATCCTCGGCGGAGCGATATAGTCCCACCCGCAGGGCGGTCGGGTATACATCATTGGTGCTCTGGCCCAGGTTCACGTGGTCCAGCGGATGAAGCAGATCGTACTGCCCGCGCTCGGCGCCCATCAGTTCCAGCGCCCTGTTGGCGATGACCTCATTGGCGTTCATATTGGTGGAGGTTCCGGCACCGCCCTGAACGACGTCGACGATGAATTGCTCGTGCAGCTTGCCGGACCGGATTTCACGGCACGCGGCCATGATGGCCTCAGCGCGCGGGCCGTCCAGCAGCCCCAGTTCTCGGTTGGTGGTGGCGGCGGCTTCCTTAACGGAAGCCAATGCCACCACGAGATGCCTATACAGTCCGATAGACACTCCGGAAATGGGAAAGTTCAGGCTGGCGCGCACCGTGTGAACGCCGTAATAGGCGCCGTGGGGGACGTCCAGCCAACCGAGCAGATCGTGTTCGCGGCGGAACTCAGCTGACATCGACGCTCTCCATTTCCAGCGGGATTCCGGGGCCGTTCGGTGATAACCGTGCGGCGCCGCGGCTGATCAACCGGGCGCGCAGCCTCGAGTCGGCAGCAAGGTCGATGCAGGTGTGCGCCATGGCCTTGGCCGCATCCAGCACCGCCCGATCGGCTGCCGCGGTGATACAGGCGGCGGCGAATTCCCTCTGGTGGTTCACCGCTGGCAGCGACTCTATGCCGATGTATGGATGGATGGCCGGCAGCATCTGGGAAACGTTGCCCATGTCCGTGGAGGCGCGGTTCATCCGCATGTCCGGGCCGGAACTGGTAAACGTGCGGCCCAGCGCGATGGCGTTGGCCACGTAGCGATCCAGGATAGCCTCATTCGTGGCGAATTCGGCGTAGGGCTTGCTTTCGGCCTCAATCTCCAGCTCGCAGCCCGTGGACAGGGCACCCGCCTCGAAACAGCGGCGCACCTTCGCCTCGAGCACCGCCAGGTCAGCCAGCGAACCGGCACGCACATACCAGCGGCCTTCGGTGACCTCTGGGATGGCGTTGGGAGCTTCTCCGCCGCTGGTGACGACGCCGTGGACCCGGACCCCGGATTCCAACTGCTGACGCAACAGCCCGATGGCCACCTGTGCCACGGTGAACGCGTCCGCCGCGTTGATCCCGCGTTCGGGGTAGGCGCCGGCGTGGCTGGCCTTACCCCGGTACCGGATCTTGCTGTGCGAGACGGCGTACGGTTCGGCCCGTGCCACGTCGAGCGGACCGGGGTGGACCATCATGGCGGCGTGCACGCCGTCGAAGGCGCCGCCGTCGAGCAGTTCAATCTTTCCGCCTCCGCCTTCCTCGGCCGGTGTCCCAAATACCGTCAGTGTGATGTCAAGGGCGTCCACCACCGGGGCCAGCGCGGCGGCTGCCCCCACGGCTGCCGCTGCAATGATGTTGTGTCCGCAGGCGTGACCGAGCCCCGCCAGGGCGTCGTATTCGGCACAGATGCCCAAATGCAGGCTGCCGCTGCCCACGGTGGCGGCAAACGCCGTCGGCAGCCCGCACAGATTCGTCTTCACGTTGAACCCGACGCCGGCGAGTTCGGCAGCCACCCAGGCGGAGGCGTTGGTCTCCTGCCAGGCGATCTCCGGATGGGCATGAATGCGATGCGAGAGCGCCACCAGCCGGCCCTCCAGGGAGTCGATGCGGGCGCCGGCGATGTCCTTCATCCTGTTCACAGGTCCCCCGGAACACCATAGGTGGGGGCGGTGTCCGGGTGGACGGCTCGGGTCAGGTAGTCGATCTTTTGCGGTTCCCACAGTGTCCAGAGTTCGGACAACCGGGCGATCGGATCGTCGTCGTCCCAGTCCACCCGCAGGTCCGTGACCGGCCAGGCAGCCTGGTCCACCACGACGAGTCCCGCCGAATGCTGCGGACCCTCTTCACCCCCAGCATCGCGGCCGGCGCGCAGACCTGCCAGCAGCCGATCCTCGAAGTCCCCGTCAGCGGAACTGTAGGCGGCCATGATGGCATCCACCACCTCAGGCGAGGACAACAGGTTTCCGGCAGCCACGGCACCTGCACCCTCCACCGTCCGGTGCGTGCCCAGCGTCCCGGAGCCACTGAAGGCGGCCGTGCGGCCGTGTGCGTCAACCACGCTCAGCTGGCGGTAGTTGATGTCCACGGTCCCGGCCACCAGCTTGGCCATCGCCTCGGCCGCCGGCGCACCGGCTTCCAGCAGGTCCAACAGCGCAGTGCCAAGCCCCGGATCGGTGATGTTCTGCGAGGCAGCACCGCCCACGCCCTGGCGCAGATGGACGCAGCGGGCGGCGACGGCCGGCGAGGACGAGGTGACCACCATGCCGAACCCGCCGGTCTGCGGATCGCGGGCTACTAGGGAAAACGTCATGGGAACTCCTTTTAGTTGGCTAACGAGGCAGAGTTGCTGAGGACGGCGGTGGCATCGATTTCCACCAACCATTCGGGGCGGCCCAGGGCGCTGACCACCAGGCCCGTTGAGACCGGGAAGACGTTTTTGAGCCACTTGCCCATGGTCCGGTAGACGGGTTCGCGGTAGCGCGGGTCGATCAGGTAGACGGTCACCTTCACAATGTCCTCAAGGCTGCCTCCGGCCTCCTCGAGCAGCATCTTGATGTTAGCCATCGCCTTCTCGGCCTGCGCCTCCACGTCACCGATGCCAAGGGATTCCCGGGTGTCCAGGTCCTGGCCGATCTGCCCGCGCAGGTAGACGACTCCGTTGGCGACCACTGCCTGGCACAGGTCGTTGTCCAGGTTCTGCTCAGGATATGTGTCCTTCGTGTTGAAGGTTCTGATGCGGGTGTGCTGCATCAGACCTGCACCGCGCCCAGGATCTTGTCCGAGAGGCCCGCAGAGGCTTTCACCAGGCCCAGCGGCCCGTCGAAGTCAAAGTTGCGGTAGACAGCACCCAGCTGGGCGAAGGGCGGGGACTGTGCAAAAAGCTGGAAAGTGAGGCGGTGCCCGGCGTAATCGCTGTTGAGCAGGTCGCGGGCGAAGGCCAGCAGCCGGCGACGGTCCTCGGAGACCCAGTTCTCGTTCACGGAGTAGAACTTCTCCAGCCACGGTGCGGTCTCCGGATCGGCGAAGGTGGCCGAATCCGGGGTGATGCAGATCTGCCCGCCGCACAGTTCGCGGGCCAGGTGCATCATGGCGGGCAGCTGGGACAGTGCTGTGACCCGGCCCGCGTAAAGCAGCGACTGGTTGGGCATGAGCAGGCCGCCGGGGCTGGCCTCGGCATTGGCGATGGCCGCTGTGAGATGGGCGTTGATACCCTCTCGGTAGCAGGCCAGTTGCGCCAGCTTCTCCTGGACTGCCTGCTGCTTTTCCAGCCCAGTCTGCTTCACGTTCCACAGCGCGGATCCAATCATCAGGTCGGCCAGGTGCAGGGTGCGCTGGACGAAGGGGAAGGCGCTGTAGCGGTGCAGGGTGGAGCGGATGAAGGCGGCGGCCTTGGTATGCCGGTAGAACAGCACGTCCTCCCAAGGGATTTCGACGTCGTCGAACACCACCAGGGATTCCACCTCGTCCACGCGGTTGGCCAGCGGGTAGTCTTCCGACGGCGCCCTGCCTGCAAAGCCGTTGCGGGAGATGAACTTGAGCCCTGGACTACCCATGTCCATGACGAAACCGACAGCGTAGTCGGAGAGCTCGCTGTTGCCCCAGTTCGCAATCGTCGGCTTGGTGAAGGCCTGATTGGAATAGGCGGCTGCCGTCTCATACTTGGCTCCGCGGACCACAATGCCGTTGTCGGTTTCGCGGACCACGTGCAGGAGCATGTCCGGGTCCTGGTCCTGCGGGGCCTTGGACCGGTCGCCCTTGGGGTCCGTGTTCGCGGAGACGTGGAACGGGTCTGCCGTGATCGACTGCGCAATGTGGCGGCGGATGTTCTCCGAGAACCGCGGATCCACTTCGTTGAGGACGTCCTGGCCGTCGTAGAGGGACCACATCTCCCCGATCGTCTCATCGCCAACGCGGGTGACCACTCCGCCGGCCTCGCGCTGGACCAGGTCAACGGCGGCCCGCTTGTCGTTCCAGTCCTGCCGGGTCTTGGGCAGCCGGTTGGCAATGGCGTTCAGTTCGCCGGTGGTCTCATCGGCGTACGTCATGACCTTCTGCGTCTCCTCCTCGTGGGCAAGATCGTAGATGCGGGCCCGGACGTCCACGATCGGCTTGAACATGGCGTGCGTGGTGACGTCGTCCACCTTTTCCCCGTTAATCCAGACCTTGCGGCCGTCG
Organism: Paenarthrobacter sp. PH39-S1; assembly: GCF_030063245.1. Classification (GTDB taxonomy): domain Bacteria; phylum Actinomycetota; class Actinomycetes; order Actinomycetales; family Micrococcaceae; genus Arthrobacter_M. The sequence continues at coordinate 12,699 of NZ_JASISR010000026.1, read as the reverse complement.
CGGATGGATTCGCGGTATTCATCTCCGGTGCGGATCATGTGGCATTCTCCTTGGTGTTCTTGCGGTAGGTGGGGCCCGAGCCGGGGTAATCGTCGAAGACGGACGGCGGGACGGGGAGGGGTTTGGCATAGGTTTGGGCGCTGTAGATCAGCGGGTCCCCGCCGTGCGTTTCAACGTTGGTGACAAGGCCTATGTAGATCCTGTGCGTGCCGGCCTCAACCATTTGATGGATGCTGCAGTCAAAGCTGGCCACGGCGTCGGCGATGCGCGGCGATCCGGACGGGGCCGGCTCCCACTGGCCGCAGCTGAAGTCCCAGGGACCCTTGCCGGGCCAGGGGCGTCCGGCAAAGGTGTCAGCAACGTGGTCATGCTGGCTGCCCAGCACATTGACGGTGAAGGCGCCGTTGGCGTGGATGGCCTCGTTGATCGGGCTGCGGCTGTTGATGCAGACCAGCACCAGGCGGGGGTCAGCGGAGACGGAGCACATGGCGCTCACCGTCTGGGCAAAACGACCCGTTTCGCCCTCGGTGGCCACCACGGTAACACCGGTGGCCACGGCGCCCATCGCAGCAATGAATGGATCGTAGGGCCGCGTGGGCGTTGATGCGGCAGTGGAGGTGCTGTCGGCTGAAACAGTCATCGTTTTCTCCTTATCCGGTTGCAGATTCATCTCCAATCAGTATTCGGAGTAGAAACTGTATGTGTCCAACATAACTTTCTGATCATTGCCATCGGTTTTATAGAAACCCCGCCACCGGAGAGCCTGCCCGGGCGATCGACGTGGAAAATCCGGCCGGATCCTGCTAGGCCCGAGTTCCCAACGAGGTCCGGCATTGGTCGATGAACGCGACCGCGCGCCGCGTCAGCCGGACTCCGTTCAGGTGAACGGCGCCTGCATTCAGGCCGGGAAATGTACCGGTCAGTGGTCTGGTGACGAATGCCAGGCCCTCGTAGCTCATGTTGATGTTGGTCCGCTGGCTCAGGATCGAGTAGCCCAGGCCGCGGGCGACGAGTGCTCGGACCATTTCAAAGCTGGTGGTGCGGAACCTGACGTTAGGAGTCAGATTCTCTGCGCCGAAGAATGACAGGAAGTAGTCCCCGCCCGGCGGAAGGTCAAAGAGGATCAGAGGTTGCGGCGCAAGATCCGCCAGGGCGAGGTTCTCCCGGCTGGCCAGTTCGTGGCGCTCGGGCAGGATGACGTAGGGCGGCGTGGAGACCACCACATTGAGCGCCAGATCTTTCGCAATGTGGCGCTGGCCGAAGTCGTATTCGTACAGGATGGCCAAGTCCAGCGAACCGTCCCGCAACTGTTCCTCCAATCGGGTGTGCGATCCCTCGACGAAGTTCAGGTCCACGTCCGGATGGTTTTTTGTGAAATCCGCGATGACGCGCGGCAGCAGGATCGGTGCCAGTGTGCTGTAGCAGCCCACTGCCAGTTTTCCCGAAAGGGATTCACTGGACTCCCGGGCGGAATTGCGCAGATCCTCCATACCGGCCACCAGCCTGCGGGCATCGGTGAGGACCTGCTGCCCAACGTTGGTTAGCGCCAGCCCGCGCGGATGCCGGATGAAAACCTGCACGTCCAGGGCCTCTTCAAGATCGGACAGCGCCGTGGAAACGGCCGACTGGGAAAGATAGAGCCGTGCGGCGGCGGCCGTTACGCTGCCGGTCTCCGCAGCCGCAATAAGGTATTCAAGTTGCCGCAAACTGACATTGGACATCGATTTAACCGAACCCCTTCTTCTAATACATCTGTTTTACATGCCGTGTGATCCATTGCATAGTCGTTCTCAGTACCAACGCCGCCGCCTGATCAAGGAGCAGATCATGACCGATCCCGATCTTCAACTTTTGTTCGATACTCTCTCCATCGATTCGACCTGGGGGCGCGAACAGCAACTGGCGGACTTCATGGCGGCGCAGATGCGTGCCTGGGGCGTTGATGATGTCGAACTTGTCGAGTCCCTGCCTGGCCGTCCCAGTGTTGGCGGCCGGATCCGCGGTACAGGAGGCGGAAAGTCCCTGATCCTGAACGGGCACCTGGACATCTATGAAACGTCCCCGGACTGGACCCGTGATCCCTTCGCGCCTGTTGTGGAGAACGGTCGCGTGTACGGGGCCGGTATTGCCGACATGAAAGCGGCGACGACGGCGGCCCTCGCTGTGATGCGACGCATCGCCACCTCCGGCGAACGACCCCGGGGGGACGTCATATTCCAAGGGGTCTCGTGTCATTTTGAGGGCGGCGTGGGAACCCGCTCCCTGCTGAAGGCCGGCTTCACCGCCGACGCCGCCATCTGTGGCGAGCCCACGGACAACACCATCGGCACCGTGCACCGGGGCGCCGCATACCTGAAGATCACCACGTTCGGAAAGCAGGCGCACACCTCCGCCAAAGAGATGGGGCTGAACGCCATTGAAACCATGGAACCGATTCTCGTCGCGATGCGGGACCTGGAGGGTGCGATGCCCTACACCCCGCACCCTGATCTGCCTGGCGGCCCGAACCTGAACATCGGCACCATCCGCGGCGGCACCAAACACAACCAGGTTCCGGACCGTTGCGAAATGACCTGCGACATCCGGCTGCTGCCGTCACAGGACCCCTATGATGTCAAGGTCCAAGTGGAACAGATGATCAGCAATCTGAAAGCCACCGATCCCCGGATAGAAGCCACCGTGGAATTCAGCGACCACTGGCTCAGCGGACCCAGGCTCCCCTACGAGATCGACCGTTCCTCCCCCATTTCCACCACCGTAGCGGCCGCCGTCGCCGCCACAGGCTCTGACCCCGTGTACCAGGGCATCCAGTTCTGGACGGACATGGTGCCACTGAAGCAGTTCGGCATCCCCGCAGTCAACGTCGGCCCTGGCACACCGCCCTACAGCTGGCCCGACGAATGGGTCGAACTAGACAAATACCGGCAAATTATCGATGTCTACGCCCACGCCGTCACCCTCTGGTGCAAATAGCCACTCCCCGAAAGGAAATTTACTCCCATGAAAAGCTACAACCGAATCGCCATCTTTACCGGTGCCGCAGTGGCCGCTACGCTCGCCCTCTCCGCCTGCGGGGGCGCCAGCCCCGCCGCCGAGAAGTCGCCCACCGTGAACACCAAGACCTCAGGCATCCTCAGTATCGGAAGCGACCTTACCTACCCGCCGTACGACATGCTGACCGATGGCAAGCCAGCGGGCTTCGACGTCGACTTCATGAACGCCGTCTCCGCTGACCTTGGTCTCAAACCGCAGTTCTCAGACACCCGGTTCGCACAAATCGTCGCAGGCATCAAGGCAGACCGCTATGACGTAATCGCGTCTACGCTGTATGTCTCTGAGGCGCGCAGCAAAGAGGTCGACTTCGTCCCCTACTTCCAAACCGGTAACGCAATCCTGGTTCCCAAGGACGCCACACCGCTGACCAACGCCCAAGATCTGTGCGGCAAGAAAGTCTCTGTCATCACAGCCACCGTCATCGCCAAGCTCATGCCCACTACCGAGAGTGACAAGTGCAAGGCCGCCGGCAAGCAGCCCATCACAGTCCAGGAATTCCCCACCGACCCGGAAGCCACCCAGGCCCTGCTATCCGCCCAGGTGGACGCGCAGATGACCGATGCAGCCGTTGCCAAAACCGTCGTAGAGAAAACCAATGGCCGGCTCAAAATCAGCTCGGACTCACTGATCTACCCCATCGCGGTTGGCCTGGCAGTGAAGAAGGGCAACGCCGCCCTGCAGCAGGCCCTGACGAAGAGCGTGGAGAATTTGAAAACCTCTGGCGAATACGCCAAACTCCTGACCAAGTACAACGTACAGGCCGTTGATCCCGCTGTGCTTACCGAATCTCTGAAACAGGGTTAGTCATGACATTCGACTGGGCCTATACCTTCTCCCTCTTTGGCGATCCCGAACTCTGGAAGGCAGCCGGCGTCGTCGTTGCCCTGAGTGTTCTCGCTTGGGTAATTGCGAACGTAGCAGGCATCTTCCTGGCACTGATGAAAGAATCGCGGTCGAAGCTGCTCTCCAGCATTGCCGGCGTCTACGTCTGGCTCTTCCGGTCCCTGCCGCTTCTGGTATTGCTCGTTTTCGCCTACAACGTTCCGCAGGTCTTCCCTGCCACCCAGGTGATCCTGGGCTCCTCGTTCAATGCTGCGCTCATAGCCCTCGTGCTCAGTGAGGCGGCCTACATGGCGGAGATCCACCGCGGTGGACTGCTCTCCGTCTCCATCGACCAGCGCGAGGCGGCCCGGGCACTGGGTCTGCCGTACGGGCACGTCCAGCGCCACATCGTCGTCCCACAGGCCTTCCGGATCGCACTGCCGGCGCTGGGCAACGAATTTGTCTCCATCCTCAAGCTGACATCCCTTGCCAGCGTCATCTCGCTGCAGGAGATCCTGCTGGTAGGTCAGCGCCTGTACACGCAGAACTTCCTCGTGCTGGAAACCCTGCTGGCCGTTGCGGTCTTCTACGTCCTTCTGGTCACAGTATTTGACCAGCTCCGTGCACTCCTGGAGCGCAAGCTCGACGTCAACCGGCGCCGGCCCTCACTGCAGACCGAGCCCAATAACGTTGCGGATGTCCGCGTGGCACGCGGACGGGAACGTCGCCCCCACAACGGCGACAAACTTGTCCACGCGCAGGGCGTGAGCAAGTCATTCCACGGTAACCAAGTCCTTAAGGGCGTCGACGTAGATGTCCACGCCGGCGAGGTAGTGGTCGTGATCGGGCCATCCGGCTCCGGGAAAACAACCCTGGTGCGCACGCTCAACCATCTGGAGCCGGCCGATGGCGGCGTAATTGAGGTCAATGGTCAACTGTTGGGCAACCGACACGGCACGCAGGGTCGGATAGTGGCCCTGTCCGACAAGGAAGTTTCGCTCCAGCGGCGCAATGTTGGCATGGTATTCCAACGGTTTAACCTCTTCCCGCACAAGACGGTGCTTGAAAACGTCACCTTGGCCCCCATCCAGCTGCGGCAGTTCTCCAGCGCCGAGGGGGAGTCCTTCGGAATGGAGCTGCTCGGCAAGGTAGGTATGGCCGCGCATGCCAAGAAGTATCCCCACCAGCTCTCCGGTGGCCAGCAGCAGCGCGTTGCAATCGCCCGGGCGCTGGCCATGAAACCGTCCGTGATGCTCTTCGATGAACCCACCTCGGCACTGGACCCGGAACTGGTCCAGGAGGTCCTCGCCGTCATCGCCGACCTAGCCCAGGAGGGCGTCACCATGGTCATAGTGACGCACGAAATGAAGCTAGCCCGCGACGTAGCGGACTGGGTCGTGTTCATGGAAGATGGCGCCGTGGGCCAGCAGGGGCCGCCGGAATCCGTGTTCGGCCCCAACGCAGACCCGCGCATCAAGCGGTTCGTGCAAACCGTCTCCGACGTCCCGCTGATCTCGGAAACCCCCGTCCTCGGGTAATTCCCGTTCGGCACAATCCGCAGTAGCGGCTTTTCGGCATATACCGGAAGCCGCTACTGCTGTGCAGGGGTCCGGGTGCTGTACTAATGGCGCCGGCTACGCACGGTTCAGCATTTGCGGGAACCGGTCGAAGCCCCCTATGCACGCATTGCCGGTGGAGAGTGACATCCTGAATCTATGGATGCCACTCTTTTCAACATCAATTCGTCCTAACTGCTGCACGCCACGCCCAAGGCGACTTGGGCCATCATTGCTGACCCAGACATGAGCTGGCCGAGTTGGTGGCCAAACTGCGGCTTCGCCGGCCCTTAGGTTCGCACACCCGGCCACGGCGGCAGCCCTGATGCCCGCCAAGCTCAGTTAGGAAGCGGAACCAGCATCCGGCTGCCGGGATCGTAAACTGCGCTGTCCAGCGAGAAATGCGGCGTGGCCAGAATGCAAGGCGGGTTGCACACGATCAGCCAGGCACGTCCAGAAGGGAACATATCGGTCAGGATGGCCTCGGCGCAGTCATGGACGCACAACTTCCGGAAATTTTCTGCGGCACAGTCGATGGCACGCGGTTCGGTATCGGCCGCGCCCGCAGTCCCGACGCGCCGTTGACGGCGGATGGACCTCAGCGGCTTAAGCGCCAACCAACCGCCGTCAAATGCCCGACGACGGGGGCATGCCTATACGTTTTCCTGCCATGATTGGCCAACTAGAATCCGGCCGAGCACACCGACCCGACCCCCATCGCCCGGATTACGCCTGCGATAAGTTCATGGGAAATCGTGACGACCGGGTCAAGGAACAAGCCGGGGATTCACGGCTGGGCGTACTTCTCCTCGGCGGCGGCCAGCAGCTTACGGACCACTCCATGCATTTGGTGGCCTTGGCCCGGGTCAGGCTCTTGACGTTGTATGCGGCCTTTGTCTTTTCACCCAGCAGGCGGCTCAAGGTGGCGCTGTCCCCTCCGGCGGACTTCAACACGTTGATAGCGTCGGCATGGTTTTCCGACTTGGAGTGCTGGCCGAGCGTCAGCAGGCAGAAGGCGTCCGAGGCGGCGATCCCCGCATGGACCGCGAGCGTCGCGATTACGTCCGAGTAGGACTCGGCGTCGTTTAGCGCGTCGATAGTCTCCGCTGCTGCCAGGAACGCGCGGGCGTCCTCGAAGCGCGCGCCAGCGTCGGCGCGGGCCGTCATCAGGCGGCCGCCAATGCGTGCAGCCGGCGCGAGAGCCAATGGCTGTCCCCGAAGATGTGGATCCCATCGCGGTCGATCGAGTCGAAAACCGGCACCGATTGCACCTCGGATATCTCGCAAACCATCGGACGGACGTCGTTTCCGGTGAGGCGGTACGCGTCGACGGCCAAGTCACTGATCGCTTCGTAAAGCTGGTCGCTGGCCCCGTCGGGGATAACGAACAGCAGGTCAATGTCCGAATCGTTGCGCATCTCCCGTCGGGCCGCGGAACCGAACAGAGTCACCTGCAACGGCTGCCCGCCCCACCGGGATATTTTATTGGCCAAGAACCGGGTGAAGCGCTCCGTCGCCTCCGACGCTTCAATGACCAGACCTGCAAGCATATGCTGGCTGTTTAGTGAGTACTCGATTCGGTTGCCAATATGGCCGGCGTCCACGACGCCGTTCTCCTCCAGCCGCTCCAGGCAGCGGCGCACGCCAGAGATCGAAGCGCGAAGCCCCCTGTCGCGCACGAGAGCACCCGAGGTACTGGGGCGCCCATCGGCCAGTGCCAGGAGGACGTCGGCCTCGAGTGCGGGGCAGATGGCCCGCAATGGATTTTGCAACTGCACAATAACCTCCTGGTCGCTCACAATTGTACGCGTTTAGCCGGGCGAAGGTCTCAGCAGAAGAGACGATCACGATGCTGATGGAGGCACCGACCAGGATGCCGCCGATCTCCTTGAACGACTCAAGGAAGGGGATAGCAGCGGCTTGTCGGCACTACGTCATCAAGGTTGGAAAGCACGGACGAATGGTGGATACGGACGCGTCCGGCCACCATCGGGAGACCGCAACGGTGCGGATCCAACGAACTCTCGGAACACGTCATGGACGTCTTCCGCGAAGGTGACTAGAAAATTTTCGCCCCGAAGGTATCCCATGTCGACAGCGACCGGACACTGGCGATTTTCTCGGTGCCGGGGTCCATGCGGACCGCCGGCACCAACTGCGGGCCGAGCTGGCCGGACTTGGATCCGGTTCCGTGGCCTCCGGTGTGTGGATCGCTCCCGCCGCGGTTCAGGACCAGGCCAAGAAGCGGCTTGAGGTAAAGGGGCTGAGCCGGTTCACGGACTTCTTCCGGAGCGATTTCCTGCTGGACGACGCCATGCGGCTCAAGGTTGCCCAGTGGTGGGACCTGGCGGCCCTTGATGAACAGTTCAGCGACTTCCTCGCTCTCTACGGATGGGCGGTCCAGAAGTGGTCAGCGCTGGTGGGCGAGGATCCGGGCCTCGCTGTGCCGGGATCGGACCCCGAGCTGCGGCGGGAAGCCTTCAAGTACTACATCCCATGCTGACGCTCTGGCGCCGCTTCCCCTACCGCGACCCCGGTCTGCCCCGCAAATATCTGCCGAAAGCTGGAAGGGACCGGAGGCCAGGAAGGCCTTCCTGTCCACGCACCGGCTCATCGCACCGCTGGCCGCCGTCCAAGCGCACGACCTGATGAGGTACTTCGCCTCTCCTATGCCAGGATTCGTTCAAGGCGCTGCTTGCGCCGCTGCCAGTCGGGCATGACCGTTTCCTGGAGCTCGTAGAAATCCCGGCTGTGGTTTGGAATAAGCAGGTGGCACAGTTCGTGGGTGATCACGTAGTCAATCGAATCCATCGGCGCGCAAATGAGATTCGGGTTAAGCAGCAATCGTCCGCCCGGTGACATCGAGCCCCATCGCTTCGGCATTCGCTGAAGACGCAAACCTGCAGGCTCCACTGCGCCCGGGATTTGAAATCGTTGTCGGTTGAGCTCCACTCGGCGCGGCAATTGAATGCGTGCGCGCTCGCGGAACCAGGATGTCACGTACTTCTCAATTGCTGCAGTGTCGTCGAAGGCAATGCCAGTCACCTCGAGAAATCCACGCACCATCTTCACCTGGGCAAAATCAGGAGTCACCGACGCGTTCTCGACCGGAACCACGCGTATCCGATACTGCCTGCCCAAGTAAAGATGCGTTTCGCCAGGAACATAGCGGCGCGCAGGAGTCCGCGGACGGAACTGGGCGAAGGTGCGTTGTTGCGCAAGAATCCACCGGGCGCGCTTACGGACTCTAGCAGCGATTTCCTCCATAGCCGCGTTGATCGGCGCTTTAACGCGAACCAACCCGTCGGGTTCCACCGCGATCTCAAGCGTGGCGCGCTCACGGCGCTCCAAACGGTACTCAATGACGTGAGTTCCGTAGTCAATCTGGCTCGTTTCCAGAATCATTTCAGGAAGCGCGCCCTTGCAACCTTGAGGACCCCGGTTGTGAGGCCGTCAACCACGGGCTGTCTCATCTGGACGCCACGGTGTTCACCAAAGTCGTAGAAAAAGTCATCGAGTTCCGTGGCGAGGGCATTCTGCTCGTTTGGCTTGGTCCAGAAGTTAACCACCAGTCGGCCACGGACGATGTCCACCACCATTCTCGCCATGTCCGCTCTTTCGTCGTCGGGTACCGCGAGGAATTCTTCGAGCTCCGACTCCAAAAAGCTCGTGCCGAGAGCACCGTAAATCGCGGCAGCATCGTCGTCGTGCGCGATTGCGGAAGGAAGCGCCGCGCCGCGATCACCGCTGGCCAGTTGTTCAGCGATTTCCCTCGCCTGGAACAGATACCGTTCACCGTCCCGGCGACGGCGGTACTCGTCAATGGCCCGCTGCAGCAATTCCGAGAACCGCGCGTAAAAGGCCGGGTCCTGGCCCATCCGCTCGGTGATGGTTTTTCTGGTGGCGCTGACGATCCGGTCCGCCTTGGACCCAGGTGTTGTTCCGTCCTCCTCCACGACGGCCTTCAGCGCGGCGGGATCGTTGATGTTCAGTTGCTCAATGACCTTCTCGGCCGGCAGGGCCGTTACATGGTCATCGAGCAGGCGCCGGATGCGGGGTTCGTAGTCACGAAGGTCAACGGTCTCCTGGTAGCGCTTCTGCACCGCCTGGCGCAGCTCTGCGAACTGGGCGTAATCGTTGCGGTAACGGTCAACATCGGCCTGTTTCATGATGTCGAGCAGCTTGTCGCTGGACAGTGAAAGGTGCAGAGTGCGGCCGAATGCCTTGAGCCGCTCGTAGAATTCATGCCGCAGCGGCTCATCAAACAGGTGCTGCTCCAGCGCTTCCATGTCGTCTTTCCGGGCGACGGCGTTGAAGAGGTCCCAGACATAGCTCCATCGTCCCGGCAGCAGGCGAATCTGATCGCGGATGTCCACCACTGCACCGGCGATCTCCTCCGAGTCAAAGTCGCCCAGAGCACTGTAGGACGTCAGTGCCTCGTCCAGCTCACCGAGGAGGCCTTCATAATCCACCACATAGCCGAACTGCTTCTCGGCGGTCCCATCCGAAAACAACCGGTTGACCCGAGCCACAGCCTGGAGCAAGGTATGTTCCCGCAGCGGCTTGCAGAGGTAGAGAACGGTGTTACGGGGGGCATCGAAACCGGTGAGTAGTTTGGAGACCACAATGATGATTTCCGGTCCGCCGGAGCCCTTGAACTGGTTGATGAGCTGCTCGTTGTAGTTGGCCTCGGTGCCGTAGCGGGCCAACTGCGTTTTCCAGAAGCGCTGCACGATTTCCCGGGAGTCGGCATCCACTTCTTCGCGGTCTTCCGCGTCTTCGGGCGGAGAGATAATCACCTCGCTGGTGACGTGGCCGATCTCGTCGAGTTCGTGCTTGAACCGGATGGCGGCCGCCTTATTCGGCGCCACCAACTGCGCCTTGAACCCGGTCTCCTGCCAGCTTTGGCGGTAATGCTCGGAGATGTCAAAGGCCTTGGCACGGATTGCCTGGGCCGTCTTTCCCAGGACATCGGCGCGGCTGAACTTCCGCTTCAGATCGCGTTTTTGCTCGTCCGTCAGCCCGGCGCTGATCTTCTCAAACCAGGCGTCAATCACACCGGCGGTGATCTGCTGTTCCACCAGACGGCCCTCGTACAGGATGGGCACAACCGAGCCATCCCGCACTGCTTCATCGATGGTGTAGCTGTGGATGATCCCGCCAAAGGTGTCTGCGGTGTTTCTCTCCCGCTTCAGCAGCGGGGTTCCGGTGAATCCGAGGTAGCAGGCATTGGGCAGAACCCGGCGCATGGCCACATGGAATTGACCGTAGCCGCCATAACGGCCGGTCTGGCTGCGGTGGCTTTCATCCACCAGGACAAAGATGTCGCGGGACTCGTCACGGCCTTCGCGACTGGCGGCGCCGTCGAACTTGTTGATGAGTGTGGTGATCAGGGGAGCACCGTCGCGCACCAGTTCGCCAAGATGTTTGCCGCTTTTAGCCCGGACCGGTTCCAGCTCGCAGGCAAGGAAGGTGTCGCGGATCTGTCTGTCTAGGTCATCGCGGTCCGTGACGATGATGATCCGCGGGTTGGTTACCTGGGGGTCCAGCACCAGGGCTTTGCCGAGCATCACCATGGTGAGTGATTTCCCGGAACCTTGGGTATGCCAGATGACTCCGCCGTTGCGGCGCTCTTCCTGACCGGCGGCCAGCACACGTTCCAAGGTCTTGCGCACGGCGAAGTACTGCTGGTGCCGGGCGATCTTGCGGACGCCGGCGTCGAACACGGTGAAGCGGCGGACCAGATCCAGCAACCGTTCGGGGCGGCACAGCGCATAAAGCAGCCGGTCCTGTTCACTGATGGCGCCCTCGCCTACGAGTGCTTGGACGGCCGCGTCGGTATCCTCGGCGTCGTGCCATCCCGCCCAGAACTTCCGCGCCGTTCCAACAGTGGCGTACAGAGCCTCCTGCCGGTTGGCCGAGATCAGCAGCTGAGCGTAATGGAACAGTTGCGGGATGCCGTCCGCACTCTGGTAGCCGATCAGCTGGCTGCCGGCCTTTGTGAGTTCCTCGGTGGGGCGCTTGTTTTCGATGACGATAAACGGAATGCCGTTCACATAGCCGACGACGTCGAGCCGCTGGGTTGCGCTGCTGCCGGTGCGCTCCACGCGCATTTCCGTGGTGACGTGAAAAACGTTGTTGGCGGGAGTTTGCCAGTCGATGTAGCGCAGCGTGTAGCTCTTACTGTCGCCGTCCACGACCTTGGTGATGGTGGTGCCGAGGATCAGGCGGTCGTAGACCTCCAGGCTGGCCGCCTGCGGACCCTTGGCCTGTTCCAGCCCGGGCCCGAGCCGGCGCACGGCCTCTTCCGCGTCCGCCACGTCAAAGGGGTACCGGCGCAACTTGTGCGTGAACTGGTTGATCTTGAGGATTTGCGCAGCGAGGATCCCGGTGAACAGGACATTGCTCTGCCTTCCACCGCGTTCCTTCAGTGCTTCGGCAGGTGTGAGCTGCGTGAACCCGAGCGCTTCCAGAAGTTGCACGGCTGGGCCCTGCGACTGGCTCAGCTCCGAGGCATCGAAAGTTTCTTCACTCATCATTTTGTCCCCTTGGCTCGATCTCAGCAGCCACGTTCACACGTACCTGCCCTGTCAGTAGCTTTTGCATGAGTCCGCGCTTTTGGATGCGGAGCGCCTCAGCAGCAGACGCGTGAAGCCTTTCGAGTTGCTTCAGTTGATCCAGTACGTCCGCAATTCGCCGTTGCTGTTCTAGCGATGGAAAGTTCACGCGGATTCCCGAGAATGCAGGATATTTGAGATTCCAGGTGTCGCTTGTAAGGCCTTGTGAATACCGCTCGAAATCGAACATCATCCGCGGAGACTTGAAGAGGTGTGCTGAAAACTGAGGGGAAACGCGGGCACTATCCGGCACCACAACCGTGTACGCCGGACTGATTACACCCGTGGTCTGGACGACTCCAGACGCGCCCTGCCACATGCGCATGGTGTTGTAAGCCACGTCTCCTGGAAGCACTAATTTGTACTTCGATCGATCGGCGTTGGCCGAGTTCTTGCGCCCTGTCGACTCTTGCGTAACCACACCGTTTCCTTGGGTAACGCTTAGCAAGGGGAGCGATGGGCCCCCCGCCTCATTTCGCTCGGAAAATAGATCTCCGAGTTTCCATTCATTCCAACCCGCTCTGACCCGGATCCGCGAGTAAGAACTTTTTGACAGGGGTGTGTTAAACCGAACAAGTGCCCCTTGAGCTGGGAAAATAGTAGTTGCGAAGCCAAAATTTTCCAGACAGAGAAGGACACCTGTTCAGTGG
>NZ_JASISR010000025.1 GCF_030063245.1 Paenarthrobacter sp. PH39-S1 | reverse complement strand
CTCGCTGAACGATCCCTCGGGGCGGGGGCGCCTCCTTCAAAGGAAATTATTACCGGCATCAGGATTCATCGGCTGCCACGCCGCCGAACATCAAACGGCTAAAACCACTACCGACCCATGCACCTAGCGCTAATGGGTATTTTCGTTGGTTTGTCGGGGGTTATGCTGCGGTCCCTGTTCGTGTTTGCTCAGGCGTTGCAGGTACTTGGTGAGGCCGCTGGCGGGTGTATTTCCAGGACCGTGCACCGCGGCTCCGGGATGGCGCCGTTGCCATCGACGACTACACGCGCCGGCGTTTGCTGACGGGCCCGGACGATATCGGGCTGACGCCGGGCCACGAAGCGGACATCACCGGGACATCACCGGGTCCGAAGCGACGCGGCAGGCCTTCAGGCCGACGACTCTGCCCGTGCGGACGTAGCTGGCGCCTGCCCCGGAGGTTTCTTGCCGGGATGGGGCAGATGCCCGGTTCAGCCGCTTAATGGTCAGTCACTCGAATGCCGGTTACTCAAAGGCCGGTTAAATGGACGGTTAAATGTGGCATGGTGCGCTTCAGAGGACGCGAAGCCCGGCCTGTAACAGCTTTCGCCGCAGGACTTCTGGGTTATTGACTGGATCCCACACCCACCTCACGACCCGCGGTCCCGTGTCCCGGATGCGGTCTTCGCGGATTATCTCCTTCCGCCGAGCATCCGCCGGCAAGCCTCCCGACGGGAATTCGTCATGGGAGTATTTGATCCAGGCGTCAAATTCACCACGAAACGCCAAGAGTCCCCAAAGTAAACTCTTTCCAGTAGAAGTCCATGTAACCAGCGCGGCCCTGATCGTCGCGGACCTCGTGCTGGAGTTCCGGTGCGGGGAACCGACCGTGTGCAGGTGGGCGCGGCTGAGCGATCCGCGGGGCGACCCGGAGAGTCCGTCGGCGAAGTCCAGCACCCGCTGCACCCGTCCGATGTGACTGGCGCACGCCAGCAGTATGGAAATTTCCATCTGCTCCTTGCGGACAGGAGCAGATTTCAGCCCCCCGGCAGGGGCGCCTTGAAAATTATCCGGTTCATGGCGGCAACACCCTCCCGAAAGGGGAAGCAGCACTACCAGATCGCCACTGCCAGATCCCGGGCCGCCCGCCCGCGTCGGCACCGGTTTCGGACCGGGGCACCCGCTGCGGCACCCTTGTCATCGCGACGGCACCCGTTCTGGACCAGCGCACCTGATTCAGCATTCGGGAGGCTCCGGGCGCACCAGCAAAAAGATCAGCGCAGCTGCTAGACCCCATGTGCTGGTCCATAACGGGTGCGGCATCGTCAGGGTCCGCCCATGTCCGGCCACGTTCCGGCCCAATATTGAGCGTTCGCGGGGCGGCAGCATCGCCACGGGGCCAGCCACCAGGACTATCAGGATCCCTACCTGCCCGCCGGTGATACCGCCGGTACCGCATAAGATGCCCTCGCAACCGCATGCAAGCACTACCCCGCCGCCCAACCGCCTGGACCTAAACCCCAGACGAACCAACGAAAATGCCCACTAGCTGACCTTAATGAGGCTAGCTGACTTTGATGAGCTTGCTGTCGACGCCGGCCTGATCTGCCGGATCAGCTGGGTCGCCGCTGTAGACCCTGAGCTCATAGGATCCGACCGGAGGCTGAACGCTGAATTCAAATGGGCCAAGCTGGCCGGGCCCGGTGCCGATGATGGTGCTGCCCGAGAGAAACACAGACTTCTGGCCCTCCGGTGACACCTTGAGCAACTGCCACACCAATGTTCCCGAGGCGGAGATACCTTGGCCACTGACCTTGAACGGGGCGCCAAGATCCGTGCCCTCCTGGGGATCGATGACCCACACCGGGGCGACGAAGCCGCTGTCCCGCACCAGCGGCTGATCCAGTTTGATCTTTCCGAAGGCCAGGTAATCGGTATGGCCGTCGACCAGCAGTGAAACGTGCACCGGCTGGTTCGCGACGATCAGACCCGCATTCGCCGCGGCGGCCGTAGCGGTATACACGAGTTGAGCGAGGGCACGCCGGGCAATTCCTTCGTCCACGTTGGTGCTGAAGGCGTCGGAGGAGATGTCGACGGTGATGATGTTCTTCGCCGAAATGGCTGCGCCGAGCCTGGCAGGCTTCTTCCACGGAGTGAAGTAGTCGCCGTCCAGCGGTTTTTCGCTGGTCATGGTGAGCAGCGCGGCCTCGATCGGGTCGCCGTCGCCCGTCATGGTTAGGAACTCACGGTAGAGGTAGATTCCGGCGCCGCTGTGGCCGAGCCAGTAGACAGGGAGCTTGGTCGACGTTTGGGCTGTTTCAAGCGGGGCACCGGTCACGCCGGACGTGGCGGAGCTCCCGGCGGAAGCAGGCATCGTACTGTTGGCCGGTGCCGGGGAGCTGGCGGGACTGCAGCCTGTCAGGACCAAAGCGGCGCAAAGGCCAAGGGCTGCCGGGCACCAGCGGACGCCGAAGATGAGGCGGCGTGAAAACTTCACGGCTGCGGGCAGACTGGTGGGCGCAACTGTCCGCTCAATGGATGCAGCTGTCGGCGGATTTCTGATTTCGGGTGTCCTCTCCGCCTGTGGCCGGCCGGGATCCCGGCGTCTCCGGGCACATATTCCACCCTTACACAGCGGATGTCGCCCAACCATCAACTGCGCGGTATCCGGCGGAACTGAAACCGTATCGAAACCCTTTCGAGATCGGTCCGATACGACCTGCGTGCCGGCTGTGACCCCGTGCCGGCACTGCCCGGTCCTCCGCAGGTCCTCGAAAGCACTGTTGCCGTAAGATGTCAGGTAGGCCATGTCAGCGGACACGGCGCAGACAATCAAGGAGAGATTCCAGGCCGGACGTGGCCTTTCGATATGACAGATTCAGCAGCAGGCAGCAGCCCGTCACGGCCCTGGGCCCCGGTCGTCTCGTTTCCGCATTCGGTGGACGGAACCCGCACCGAAGTCATCTCCTTTGACTCCCCGGAACAGATGGTGCAGTCCTTGGGAGCACACGATGAGGCGCTGCGGTTCGTCGAGGCCAGCTACCCGACACTGAATTTCCATGTGCGCGGCAATGAACTCTCAATTTCCGGTCCGGAGGCGGACGTGCCGCGGATCATGCGGCTCTTCGAAGAGGTCCGTGGTCTGGTGGAACGCCGGACGACGGTGACGCCGGCGGTGCTGGAGCAGCTGGTCACCATGCTGCATGCACAGCCGGCCGCTTCGGCCGTGGACGTGCTGACCTATAATATTCTCTCCAGCCGCGGGCGTACCATCCGGCCAAAGACGCTGAATCAGAAGAACTATGTGGACGCCATCGACGCCAACACCGTGGTTTTTGGCATCGGCCCGGCTGGAACGGGCAAGACGTACCTGGCCATGGCCAAGGCCGTCCAGGCCCTGCAGCAAAAAGAGGTTAACCGGATCATCCTCACCAGGCCGGCCGTTGAGGCGGGTGAACGCCTGGGATTCCTGCCGGGCACGCTCAGCGACAAGATCGATCCTTATCTGCGTCCGTTGTATGACGCACTGCACGAGATGATGGATCCGGAATCCATTCCACGCCTGATGGCTGCCGGAACCATCGAGGTGGCACCCTTGGCCTATATGCGCGGGCGGACGCTCAATGATGCGTTCATCATCCTGGACGAAGCGCAGAACACGACCCCGGAACAGATGAAGATGTTCCTGACCCGGCTGGGGTTCGGCTCGAAGATGGTGGTGACCGGAGACGTGACTCAGGTGGATCTTCCCGCCGGCGCCAGCTCCGGACTGCGCATAGTGGAACAGATCCTGACTGGCATTGACGACGTGCATTTCTCCATCCTTGATGCCGCGGACGTGGTGCGGCACAAGTTGGTCGGCGACATCGTCCGGGCCTACAGCCGGTGGGATGATACGCAGCGGCTTCACAGCTCTAGCGGGGGCGGCCGGAACAACAGCGGATTTACTGATAATGCGCACACCAGGAACGGGCGGGCATGAGTATCGAGGTCAACAACGAATCAGGAGTCTCCGTGCAGGAGACCGAACTGGTCCGGCTGGCACGGTTCGTCCTGGAACGGCTGTACGTGCATCCGCAGGCCGAGCTGTCCATCATTCTGGCCGACACGGAGGCCATGGAGAAGCTGCACATCGAGTGGATGGATGAACCCGGGCCAACCGATGTGCTGTCATTCCCGATGGATGAGCTGCGCCCGGGCACCCCCGACCGGCCGGCACCCGCGGGTCTGCTGGGCGACATTGTGATCTGCCCGCAGGTCGCTGCGGAGCAAGCAACGACCGCCGGCCACTCCACGGCGGAGGAGCTGCTGCTGTTGACCACCCACGGCGTGCTGCATCTGCTCGGTTACGACCATGCCGAGCCGGAGGAGAAGGAAGAAATGTTCGCGCTGCAGCGTGATCTCCTCGCCGGCTTTCTGGGCAAGGAAGCCCCGCGGGAGACCATGCAGTGATCACCCTGGCGTTGACCGCTATGGGACTTGTCTTTCTGACCTTCGCGGCCGTGCTGACCGCGGCGGATGCGGCCTTTAACTATTTCCCCCGGCACGATGCGGAAACCGTAGCGGCGCACAGCCGCGGCGGTTCGCTGCGGAAAATTCTCGCCGCCCCGGTGGCGCACATGAATGCGCTGCGGTTCTGGCGCGTTTTCTTCGAAATGGCAGTCTCGGTTGCCGTCGCCGTTCTCTTTTTGAACCTGATGGAGAACATCTGGCTCGCCGGACTCGTTGCCACGGCGGTCATGACCATCATCGCATTCGTCTTGGTGGGTGTGTCGCCGCGACAGCTGGGCCGGCTCCATTCCGCTGCCGTAGTGGGCGGCACCGCCGGACTGGTGCGGTTTCTCTGCTGGCTGCTCGGGCCCGTGCCGGGTTGGCTGGTGCGGCTGGGGAACGTCGTCGCTCCGGGTGCCCCGATTGGCGATGATGCCTTCGTCAGTGAGGAAGAATTCCGCGAGTTCGTTGACCGCGCGAGCGATTCGGAAATGATTGAGGACAACGAAGCGGAACTGATCCAGAGCGTTTTTGACCTCGGTGATACGGTGGTCCGCTCGGTGATGGTGCCGCGGACCGACATCGTCGGCATCGACAGGGGATCCTCGCTGGCGGCGGCGATGACGCTGTTTCTGCGCTCGGGCTACTCCCGGATCCCTGTTATCGGCGAGAACACCGATCAGATTCTGGGCATCCTGTACCTCAAGGACGTGGTTGCCACCCAGCACCGGCTCCGCGAACCGGAAATCGCCCCGCCGGTGGAAGCGATCGCCCGCGGGGTGCGCTATGTGCCCGATTCCAAGCTGGTCGGCGAACTACTCAAGGAACTGCAGGTCGAGTCGACCCACGTGGCCATCGTCGTTGACGAGTACGGCGGCACGGCCGGTCTGGTCACCCTCGAGGATCTGATCGAGGAGATCGTCGGGGAGATTGTTGACGAATATGATTCCGAAACACCCGAGGTGGAGGATCTGGGAGATGGCGGGTACCTCGTCAGCGCCAGACTCGGAGTCGATGACCTGGGTGAGCTTTTTGGGCTTGACTTGGACGACGACGAAGTGGACACCGTCGGCGGTCTGCTCGCCAAACATTTGGGCCGGGTCCCGATCGTGGGCAGCGAGGTCGAAGTCTCCGGTATCCGTCTCTACGCCGAGCGCTTGGAAGGCCGGCGCAACCGTGTCAGCCATATCATTGCCGCGGCCTCCGTACCGGCGGACACTGACTTAGACCCACTTCTGCACGACGATGACAACAGCGCAACAGGGAGCAAAGCATGAACAAGCCGAGGAACAAGGGCCACGACGGGTCTGAAGAGCAGTACGGCGGATTCCGTGCGGGCTTTGCCGTCCTGGTGGGCCGCCCGAACGCGGGAAAATCGACCCTCACGAACGCCCTGGTCGGGCAGAAGGTGGCCATCACATCGGCCAAACCGCAGACCACCCGGCACACGATCCGCGGGATTGTGCACCGGGAGGATTTTCAGCTGATTCTGGTGGACACACCCGGGCTGCACCGTCCGCGCACGCTGCTGGGCCAGCGGCTCAACGACCTGGTCGCGGCGACACTTTCGGAGGTGGATGCGATCGGTTTCTGCCTGCCCGCCAATGAGAAGATCGGACCGGGAGATAAGTTCATTGCCAAGCAGCTGGCCAATGTCGGAAATAAGCCGATCATAGCGTTGGTCACGAAAACGGACCTGGTCGACCGGCAGGCCCTGACCGAACAGCTGATGGCCGTCGCACAGCTGGGCCGGGAGGTGCTGGGCGGAGACGGTTGGGCCGACGTCGTTCCGGTCTCCGCCGCGGACGGGTTCCAGGTGGACACCGTCTCCACGGTGCTGGCCGGATTCATGCCGCCGTCGCCGCCGCTGTACCCGGACGGTGAACTCACCGACGAGCCGGTAGCGGTCATGGTGGCCGAGCTGGTTCGGGAGGCTGCGCTGGAAGGGGTCCGCGATGAACTCCCGCACTCGCTGGCCGTGGTGGTCGACGAGATCGTCCCGCGTGAGGGACGGGCAGAGGACAACCAGTTCCTGGATGTTCGGGTGAACCTCTATGTCGAGCGTCCTTCGCAGAAGGCCATTATCATTGGCCGGGCTGGCTCCCGGCTGCAGGAAGTCGGCAGCAACGCCCGCAAGGGCATCGAGGCACTGCTCGGAACACGGATTTACCTCGACCTGCACGTCAAGGTGGCCAAGGACTGGCAGCGTGACCCGAAGCAACTGGTCAAACTCGGCTTCTAAAGCCAGTGACGCAGGGCACCGCAGGGAAGGGCACAGACCGGGGCACCGCAGGGAAGGGCACAGACCGGTCAAAGGTAGCTTACAGCCAGTGCCCTTAGACTTATCGGAGTCTTTATCGTCTACGGAAGGTTTATCAATGGCGCGACGTCGTACCCAGAAGGGTGCTGATGCCGGCCGTCAGGGGACTCCCCGGACGGCTGCCGCCGGTGGGGCGGTCGCTGTCACCGGGACCGGCCGGCACTTCCGGGCCCACCGGCGGGCGACGCTCTGGATGAAAATAACGGCCCTCGCCGTCGCCGTCGTCATGGTGGGCGTCGTGTCCGTCGCCGGCATTCTGGTGATGCGCCTGCAGAATAACGTCCAGGTCGCCGAGCTGAATCTGGGTCCGGGCGCCGGCACGGCCGCCGCCGCTGACAACAACAAGGACGATCTGCAGATCCTGATTCTGGGCACGGACACCCGCGATGGCGCGAATGGCGGGTACGGGACGAGCGCCGACGCCACCGGCTACGGCCATTCCGACGTCATGATGCTGATGAACATCTCCAAGGGCAACCGAGAGGTCAGCGTGGTCAGCTTTCCACGTGACCTCATGGTGCCGATTCCTGCCTGCAAAGATCCCAAAACAGGAGAGCAATACCCTGCGCAGGAGCTGGGACAGCTGAACAGCGCGCTGAGCCAGGGCGGCCCGGGCTGCACAGTCGCGGCGATCAACCAACTCACGGGCCTGAACATTGACCACTTCATGCTGGCCGATTTCACCGCGGTAAAGGATCTGTCCAATGTGATTGGCGGCGTCGAGGTCTGCGTTGATCATTCGGTGAACGACGTCAACGGTTCCGGGCTGGTTCTTCCGGCCGGAAAAAGCCTGGTGCAGGGGGAGCAAGCCCTGGCCTTCCTGCGGACCAGACATTCGTTCGGCGACGCCAGCGACATCGCCCGGATCCAGGCCCAGCAGTACTTCCTGGGTTCCATGATCCGCAAGATCAAGAGCGACGGTACGCTGAGCGATCTGCCGAAGGTCTACAACATTGCGGACGCGATCACCAAAAACCTCACCATTGACAGTGGCCTGGCCAACATCCCCTCGATGGTCGCCATCGCCAATCGGCTCAAGAACATCGATCTGACCAAGGTGGCCTTTGTCACGGCACCGTGGGTACCTTTCCCTGCGGACGAAAATCGGAATATCCTTTCGCAGCCAGCGGCCAGTGACCTGTTCACCGCACTGCGGAAAGGAACCGACCTGACCGGCGGCTCAAGCCCCAGCACCAGTGCGCCGCCGGCCCAGCCCACCACCGCCCCGGCGACGGCGGCCGCCCCGGTTCCGGCATACGACAAGACCATCCAGCCGGTCACGGTTGTCAATGCCAGCGGAGCGGCTGACCGCAACACGGAACTGCTGGCCGCGCTGACCGCGGCCGGTTATACCGATCTGGGCCAAAGCACGGCGGCCACCGCCGCGGCCACGACCATCAGCTACGGAAACGGGTTCCAGGACGTGGCCACGGACGTTGCCGCGTTGTTCCGGATTCCCGCCAGCGCATTGGTGGCTTCCCCCGGAGTCAGCGGTGTCCGGCTCAATGCCGGGTCTGATTTTGCTTCCGGAACGGCATATGGTCAATCGGCTCTCCCACCGGATATCGTGGCCAGCACGGCGGATCAGTCCGGGAAGTGCCTGAGCGTCAACCCGGATATGTACCCGCGGGAGTGACTGCCGGGGCCGCCGGCAGTTGCTACCAGATACTTACGCGGTCTTCGGGATCCAGCCACAGCAGGTCCGCTCCGGTAACGTCGAACGCATCATAAAACGCATCCAGATTGCGCACCACGGCGTTGCAGCGTAACTCCGCGGGGGAATGCGGATCGATGGCCAGCCGCCGCAGGGCTTCTTCGGGTCGGATTTTGCTGCGCCAGCATTCGGCCCAGGAGAAGAAAAAGCGCTGCGCTCCTGTCATGCCTTCCAGCACCGGTGGTTCAGTGCCGTCCAAGCTCAGCAGATAGGCCTTGTGTCCGATCGTCAGCCCACCCAGGTCGCCAATGTTTTCACCCAGCGTCAGTTCACCGTTGACAAATTGACCCGGCGCGGCGTCGGGACTGAGCACGCTGTACTGGTCCACCAGCTTTGACGTCAGCAGATCAAAGGCCTTCCGGTCGTCGTCGCTCCACCAGTTACGCAAGGCGCCGGCGCCGTCAAACTGTGAACCCTTGTCGTCAAAGCCGTGTCCTATTTCATGGCCAATGACGGCTCCGATGCCTCCGTAATTGGCGGCATCGTCCGCGGCCGCGTCAAAGAACGGGGGCTGCAGGATTGCGGCCGGGAACACCACCTCATTCATGGTGGGATTGTAATAGGCGTTCACCGTCTGCGGGGTCATCAACCATTCGCTGCGGTCGATGGGGGCGCCGATCTTCGCCAACTGGCGTTCCAGCTCAAACTCGTTGCTGCGTTCCAGGTTGCCGGTCAAATCACCGGCGTCGATGGCCAAAGCGGAATAGTCGCGCCACTTGTCCGGATATCCGATCTTGGGCGTGAACGCGGCAAGCTTCTCCAGCGCGCGCGCTTTGGTTTCCGCACTCATCCAGCCGAGGGCCGTGATGCTCTGCCGGTATGCCTCAATCAGATTGGCCACCAGCACCTCCATCCGAACCTTGTGGGTTTCCGGGAAATGTTGTGCCACATAGATCTGGCCGACGGCCTCACCCAATGACCCCTCCACCAACGCGACCCCACGCTTCCAGCGCTCCCGTATCTCCTCGGTGCCGCTGATGGTGGTGCCGTAGAATGCGAAGTTGGCGTCCACGAATCCGCTGGAGAGATAAGGAGCGGCTCCGGAGATGACGCGCATGGCCAGCCATTCCTGCCAGTCGCCCAACCTGTCCTCCACCAGCAGCCCGGACGCCCCGGCAAAAAATCCGGGAGTGAGGATGACGAGTTCGCCCGTTTTGTCCGCCGGCAGCTGCATCCCGGCGAACCACACCTCCAGGGCCGGAAACAGTGCCAGAGCCTCGGCGCGGGTCGTCAGGTTGTAGGTCTTCTGCGGGTCCCGCATTGTCACCTTGTCCCAGTGCGCCGCGGCGATCTCCGTCTCCAGCGCCATCACCCGCCCGGCCGCGGCGGCGGCATCCGGGACACCCGCCAATGTGAACATTCTCTGGATGTGCGGTACGTAGGCGGCCCGGATGGCGGCGTACTTCTCCTCGCGGTAATACGATTCGTCCGGCAGCCCCAGGCCACTCTGGTACAGATGCAGCAGGCAGCGCTGCGGATTCCCGGCGTCATTGCTGACATGGCCACCGAAAAGACCGGCATTGCCGGTGCGGTCGAGCCGGCCCATGACGGCAATCAGCTCATCCGTGCTGCCGGTGCCAAAAACGGACGCCAGCCGGGGCGACAGCGGAGCGTCACCCGCAGACTCAATGGCATCGAAGTCCATGAAACTGGCGTACAGGCCGCCGATCTTGTCCTGAAGCGGCTGGGCCCCGGCCGGGGCGGGATCGGCGGCAGCCTCGCGCACCGCGGCCGCCTCTTCGATAATGCCGCGGACGGCGGCTTCCGCGTCGTCCCGCAGCGAAACAAAGGAACCTGTCTGTGCACGGTCCGCGGGTATGGTCTCCCGGTCCAGCCACCCGCCGTTCACCCTCCGGTAGAGATCGTCCTGCGGCCGTACCGTCGGGTCTATGTTCCCGAGGTTGATCCCGCTTCGGCTGGTGCCGGCTTGCTGTGTTCCCGGAATGGTCATCGGCCATCTGCCTTCTGTACTGGGTGGATCCGCCGCTGGAGTGTTCCCAAGTGTTCACGGATTGCAGCGGGCGGGCTGGTTCACCATCATCCCATGCACCGTGTTAGGGTAAAAATGTGCGCACTGGAAAGCTCCTTCTTAGTTGCCGCGGCGAGGCCACATACCCGTTGTCCTGAACGTCTGTTCCCAAGGCGTCCGATCGGCAGTTCGGGCGGCCGATCCCTCGCTGCGGTGTTTGCGTTGCCCCGGTCGACCTCCCTTCAGAGCGAACAGAATAGGCGACACCGATGCGAAACGCACAAAAGCCCTCCGGAATGCCGGTCCACCGTTACATTCCCTTTCAGCGGCAGATCAACGTCGATCTGCCGGACCGGACGTGGCCGGACAAGATCATCAGCAAGGCCCCGCGCTGGTGCGCTGTGGATCTGCGTGACGGGAACCAGGCCCTGATTGATCCGATGAGTCCGGCCCGCAAGCTGAAGATGTTCCAGCTGCTGGTCAGCATGGGATACAAGGAGATTGAGGTTGGCTTCCCCTCGGCCTCCCAGACGGACTTTGACTTTGTCCGCCAGCTCATTGAGGGCGGTCACATTCCCGACGATGTCACCATCCAGGTCCTGACCCAGGCGCGCGAGCACCTGATCGAGCGGACCTATGAGTCCCTGATGGGCGCGCGGGCGGCCATCGTTCACCTGTACAACTCAACCTCGGTCCTGCAGCGCCGCGTGGTTTTCAACCAGGATCAGGACGGCATACTGGACATTGCCCTGCAGGGGGCCAGGCTGTGCAGGAAATACGAAGAATCCCTCACGGACACGCTGATCACTTACGAATACTCGCCCGAGTCTTTTACCGGCACCGAGCCGGAGTATGCCGTACGGGTCTGCAACGCCATCGCGGATGTTTTCGAAGCATCCGCAGACAGCCAGGTTATTATCAATCTGCCGGCCACGGTCGAGATGGCTACTCCCAACGTCTACGCGGATTCCATTGAGTGGATGAGCCGCAATCTGCATCCCCGCGAGGGCATCATCCTGTCCCTGCATCCGCATAACGACCGCGGCACCGGCGTGGCGGCGGCCGAGCTGGGCTATCTGGCCGGCGCTGACCGGATCGAGGGTTGCCTGTTCGGCAATGGAGAGCGCACCGGCAACGTTGACCTGGTGACGCTGGGCCTGAACATGTTCAGCCAGGGCGTCGATCCGATGATCGATTTCTCCAACATCGATGAAATCCGCCGCACTGTCGAGTACTGCAATCAGCTGCCCGTGGGCGAACGGGTGCCCTACGGCGGAGACCTGGTCTTTACCGCCTTCTCGGGCTCGCATCAGGATGCCATAAAAAAGGGTTTCGAAGCGCTGGAGCACGACGCCATGGCAGCAGGCAAAGATGTGCAGGATGTGACGTGGGAGGTGCCGTACCTCCCGGTGGATCCAAAGGACCTGGGCCGCAGCTACGAAGCCGTGATCCGGGTGAACTCCCAGTCCGGCAAGGGCGGAGTGGCCTATCTGCTGAAAAATGAGCACAGTCTGGACCTGCCACGTCGGGCGCAGATCGAGTTTTCCGGGGTCATCCAGAAGCGGACCGATACCGTGGGGGGGGAAGTCAGCGCCGCGCAGCTGTGGGCTACCTTTATGGACGAGTACCTGCCGGCCGACGACGGCGCCGCGAACCAGTGGGGGCGCTACACGCTGGGCCCGCTGACCACCCGGACCGACGACGACTCACAGATCACCCTGACCGCGAACATGACCATAGACGGCGTGCCGCACCGCCGCTCGGGTACCGGCAACGGTCCGATCGCCGCACTGCTGTCCATCCTGCATGATGACGGTGTGGATGTCCGGGTGCTGGACTACTCCGAACATGCGCTCAGCGAAGGCGGCAATGCCCGAGCCGCGGCCTACGTTGAGTGCGCCGTGGGAGAGCGGGTGTTGTGGGGCGTCGGAATCGATTCCAACACCTCCCTGTCGTCCCTGAAGGCCGTGATCTCCGCCGTCAACCGCGCCATCCGGGACAGCCAGGGCTGAGCCGCCGGCCGGGGGACTGCCATTGACACCGCCCCCGGCTGATCAGCATCCCGTAGAGCGTGTCCTGCGTAACGTGCCCGTAGGGCATGCCCCGCCGGCTCCGCCTGCACGCCGGACAGGCGCACCGGTGGGACAATGGCTGAGTGTCCAGAAACTCTTTTGCCGCGCGCACCTACCGAGACGACGCCGTCGTGCTCCGGACCCACAAACTCGGCGAGGCGGACCGCATCATCACCTTGCTGACCCGGCACCATGGTCAGGTCCGGGCGGTGGCCAAGGGCGTCCGCCGGACCAACAGTAAATTCGGCGCCCGGCTGGAGCCGTTCATGGTGGCCGATCTGCAGCTCGTTTGCGGCCGCAGCTTGGACATCGTCACGCAGGCCGTGTCCAAGGGCTCCTACGGGAGCGGGATTGTTGCAGACTATGACCGGTACACGGTGGCCGCCGTGATGGCCGAAACGGCCGAGCGGCTGACCGACGTGGACTCAGAGGCAGCCACCGCGCAGTACCTGCTGCTTGTCGGGGCCCTGGCCTCACTGAGCCGCGGGGACCATGCCCCGGCGCTGATTCTGGATTCATACCTGCTGCGCGCGCTGGCTACCGGCGGCTGGGCACCGAGTTTCACCGACTGTGCGCGCTGCGGTGCCGCCGGCCCGCATGGGGCCTTTTCCGCCGGATTGGGCGGGGCGGTCTGTCACGACTGCCGCCCGCCCGGCTCGCCGTCGCCGGCCCCGGAGACAATGCTGCTGCTGGCGGCGCTGCTGTCGGGCCAATGGCCGACGGCGGATGCCTCGGCGCCGCAGCACCGGCGGGAAGCAGCCGGGCTGGTGGCGGTCTATTTGCAATGGCATCTGGAGCGCACTGTGCGCTCCCTCAAACTCGTGGAGCGTGCGTAACCTTGGCCCAGCCTTCCTCCCACAGGACCCGAAGCTCCAGGAACCCGGCTAAGCCCGCCGTCGTCGCACCGTGGCCGCATCCCTCCGGTGCGGCCATGCCGGCGGTGCCGGCGGAGTTGGTGCCCGCCCACGTGGCCATCGTGATGGACGGGAACGGGCGCTGGGCCAATCAGCGCGGGCTGCCCCGCATTGAAGGACATAGGGCGGGGGAGCCGGCCCTGTTGGATGTGATGGCCGGGGCCATTGAAATGGGCATCAAGTACGTCAGCGTGTATGCGTTTTCCACCGAAAACTGGAAGCGTTCGCCGGAGGAAGTCCGGTTCCTGATGGGATTCAACAAAGATGTGCTGCGCCGGCAACGCGACCAGCTGGACGCTTGGGGAGTGCGGGTGCGCTGGGCGGGCCGGAAACCACGGCTGTGGGGCTCGGTGATTAAGGAACTCGAGGTGGCCCAGGAGCGGACCCGGGACAATGACACGGTGACGCTGACCATGTGCGTCAACTATGGTGGCCGGGCGGAGATCGCCGACGCCGTGACAGCCATCGCCGAGCAGGTGTCGGCCGGGAAACTCAGTCCGCGCTCGATCACTGAAAAGACCATCCAACGCTTCATGTACGCCCCCGATGTGCCCGACGTTGATCTGTTCCTGCGCTCGAGCGGGGAACAACGGCTGTCCAATTTCATGCTTTGGCAGTCCGCCTACGCAGAGTTCGTTTTCATGGACAAGCTCTGGCCGGACGTGGACCGGCTCACGCTCTGGGAGGCGGTGGACGAGTACGCCCGCCGGGACCGCCGGTACGGCGGCGCAGTGGATGCGGCCGCAACAAACACCGGTTAGACGCCCACAACCGGTAGATCAAACGGCGCACCGGTTGGATGGGAGACTGCACCGCGCATCAGTTTGCCGCAAGACCCCTACCAACGTCCAGAATGGTTGGTCGAGGAGAAAATAGACGAAATACCTGCGGAATGGGGGACTGCTCCGGGCGATTCCGCGATTCGGAGCCACAGGCCGGAAGGTGAGTTTTTGAATTGGGGTTTCACATGTTCGACGTGATCATTAGCGGCGGTGGCCCGACGGGGATGATGCTGGCCAGCGAGTTGCGGCTGCACGACGTGGCCGTGCTCGTGCTGGAGAAGGACGAGGAGCCGAGCAAAGCGGTCCGCTCGCTCGGCCTGCACCCGCGCAGCATCGAGATCATGGACCAGCGCGGGCTGCTGGACCGGTTCCTCGCACACGGGCAGCAGTATCCCGGCGGCGCCGGCCGCTTCGCCGCGATCGACAAACCCCGGCCGGCGAACCTGGACACCGCACACGGCTACGTCCTCGGCATCCCCCAGCCGGTCACAGATCGCCTGCTGGCCGAGCGTGCCGGCGAGCTCGGCGCACAGATCCGCCGCGGGTGCGAGGTGACAGGTGTCGAGCAGGACGAGGATGGGGTGAGCGTCGAGCTCGCCGACGGCACACGGCTGCGCTCGCGCTGGCTGATCGGCTGCGACGGCGGACGCAGCCTGGTGCGCAGACTGCTCGGCGTCGGCTTCCCCTGCGAGGCCGCCAAGACCGAGTGGCTCCTCGGCGAGGTGGAGGTGACCGCCCCGCCGGACGAGCTGGCCGAGGTGGTGGACGAGGTGCGCATGACCCACAAGGGGTTCGGCATCGGCCCCGCCGGAAGCGGCCTGTACCGCGCCGTCGTGCCCGCGGCGGCCGTGGCCGAAGATCGCTCCGTCCCGCCGACTCTGGAGGAGTTCCGGACGCAGCTGCGGGTCTACGCGGGCACCGACTTCGGCGTCCACTCACCGCGCTCGCTGTCCCGTTTCAGCGACGCCACCCGGCTTGCCGAACGATACCGGGTAGGCCGGGTTCTCCTCGCCGGCGACGCGGCGCACGTTCACCCGCCGCTGGGAGGGCAGGGTTTGAACCTCGGCATCCAGGACGCCTTCAACCTCGGCTGGAAGCTCGCCGCCCAGGTCAACGGGTGGGCACCGGACGGGCTGCTGGACAGCTATCACGCCGAGCGCCACCCGGTCGCCGAAGACGTGCTGACCAACACCCGCGCCCAGAGCGAGCTGCTCTCCCCCGAGCCCGGCCCGCAGGCCGTGCGCCGGCTGCTGACCGAGCTGATGGACTTCGAGGACGTCAGCCGTTTCCTGGCCGAGAAGATCACCGCGATAGGGGTCCGCTACGACTTCGGCGAAGGACCCGAGCTGCTCGGCAGACGACTGCGCGACATCCCTCTGTCGCGGGGCCGTCTCTACGAGCTCACTCGCGAAGGCCGCGGGCTCCTGCTGGACCAGACCGGTGAACTCTCGGTGACAGGATGGAGGGATCGGATCGACCACGTCGCGGACGTCAGCGGGGAACTGGACGCGCCCGCGGTCCTGCTCCGGCCGGACGGCCACGTCGCATGGATCGGCGATAACCAGAACGACTTGCTCCGCCACCTGCCGACATGGTTCGGAGCCGCCTCCGAGTGCGCGGGAGACGTTCACGATCGCCATGTCTGACGTGCCGCGCCCTGGTTGGCGGGCAGGGCCGGATCAGCGTGGCGCTGATCCGGCCCTCCTCATCAGTCCCCAGCACCAGCTTGAGCTGTTGGAATTCCGGTCCAAGGAATTCCTCGAGCCAGCCCCGTGCCATTTCCGGTCCGTTCCTCCGTGAGGGCGCCCGCTACAGCCGGCCCTGCTTTCCTCACTGGGCGCCTCCCTTCGCTGGCGGCTCTCCGACACCCCCGCCCTGGGCGAGCACATAGCCGAGGACCCAGCGCCGCAGGCGATCGTAAGCCAGGTCCCGCACCGGTTGTCTGGACAGCAGCACGTCATGGAGACCGCCGTCGATCTTTTCCACGCTCACGCTCGCTCCCAGTCCCAGTGCACGGGCCGCCATGGTCCGCGTGTCCAGCACCACGTCGGCTGAGTACATGCGTTCGTTCCAGAACGGACCGTTCATGCTGCGGGCGGACATCAGGACCAGGACCGGCACTTCGATTCGCAGCCCCTTGGCCACCTGAGCGTGACCGGCGAGGATGGCGTGCATCCAGCCAACGCGGATCGGAAAGGCCTTGGGCGGCCGCATGTCCTGGTCCAGCTCCCACTCGCCGCCTGCGGCGGAGCTGATGCTGCGCCAGTAGAAATTCCGCTCCGGCAGCCGCATCCGGTGCTCCGGCCAACGGCGCGCGAACGGTGCCACCATGGCATACAACACGTGCCTCGCCAGGGGGCCGCCGTGCAACTCCAACCAGGGGCTGTTCAGGATGAGGTGGCTCACGGTCCCCGGAAAACGGCTGGCCCAGAGGGCCGCGACCAAGCCGCCGGTGGAATGCCCCATCAGGGCAATCCGCGGGCCGGCAGAGGCACCGGTGGATCCCTGCTTTTCTGCGGGGGCGTCGTCTGGTTCGCCGGTCGCGCCGTGGCTTTTCGTATCCGCGGCGACGGCTGACAGGGCAAGCCGCAGCTCGGGATCGTAATCGCGCAGGTCGCTGACGAACCCTCCGAGGTCGCCGCTTCGCAGGCTCCGGCCGTGGTTGTGCATGTCGAGGGCATAAAAGGCAATACCGAGACCGCTGAAGAATCTGGCAAGGTCCGTGTTGAAAAAATAGTCGCTCCAGCCGTGCAGAAACAACAGCGAGGTGCCTGTCCCCCCAACAGTCGACGACGAGCCGGTCGAAGACACGCCGTCGGACGGCGGCAGGTAACGGATCAATGTGGCGATCCTCGGTCCGGCGCACGGACGGCCGCCGGCCGCAGCAATGGCGGAAGCTTCCAGCACGGTCGATTCGAATCCCTCGCCCAGGACGCCGTCCGGTCGCCAGCGTTGTTCTACCGCCATTGGTCAGCTCGCTCCCGCGGCAGCGGCGCGTCCTGCACTGCGGCCGGAGAAGAGGCAGCCGCCCAGGAACGTCCCTTCCAACGCGCGGTAGCCGTGCACGCCGCCGCCGCCGAATCCGGCGGCCTCGCCGGCGGCGAAGAGGCCTGGGACGGGCGTGCCCGCCGCCGTCAGAACCCGGGACTGCAGATCCGTCTGGATCCCGCCCAAGCTCTTGCGCGTCAAAACGGAGAGCCTGACGGCGATGAGCGGGCCGTGTTCGGAAGCCAGCAGCTCGTGCGGTGGCACCACCCGCATGAGCTTGTCCGTTGCAAACCGGCGCGCCTCGCGGATCGCGTTGAGCTGGCTGTCCTTACCGAGACCACTGCGCACCTGCAGGTCCCGGGCTGCGATCAGGTCATGAAGCTTCTGGCCGTCGATCAGGTCTTCGCCGGTCAGTCTGTTCATTTTCGCGGCCAGTTCCTGCGCGTTCCCGGCCTGGACGAAGTCCACTCCGTGATCCAGGAATTTCTGCACAGGGCCGACCGATCCCGGCAGAGCCCGCTTGGCGAGCAGCATGAGGTCACGGCCCGTGCGGTCTGGGTTCTGCTCCGAACCGGAGAGCGCAAATTCCTTATTGATGATGGTCTTGTTCAGGACGAACCAGGAGTGTGAGAAACCCGTATCCACAATGTGGCGCAGGGCGCCGAGCGAATCGAAGCCGGGAAACAGCGGCACCGGCAAGCGTTTGCCGGTGGCATCGAGCCACAGGGGGGATGGGCCGGACAATATGCGGATACCGTGCCGCGGTCCGACCGGGTCGTAGTTGTGGATTCCTTCGGGGTAATGCCACATCCGGTCCGTATTGATGATCGAGCCACCGGCATCCGCAACCGCGTCCTGGAATGCGCCGTCCACCGAGTCTGGGACGCCGGCGATCATGTATGCGGGAGCCCTGCCGCCTGGCCATTGCCGCCGGACCAAGTCATGGTTGCCGCCGATTCCACCGGTGCTGACGATCACTGACCGGCCGGTGGCGGTAAAAGTTCCGATGACTTTGCGCGAACTTTTCCCGCCGCGGGCCGCGGGCGAGGTCTCCAGCACTTCGCCGCGGACGCCGGTGACCGTCCCCGCCGTCGTGCCCGCCGCCGTCGTGCCCGTTGTTATCAGAGCGGTAGCGCGATGCCGGAACGCATAGCGCACCCGTCCCTCGGTGACTCCCTCGGCAAGTTTGCTGAGGAACGGTTCCACCAGGCCCGGACCGGTGCCCCAGACCACATGAAAGCGCGGAACGGAGTTTCCGTGACCCTGCGCATCGTAGCCGCCGCGCTCGGCCCACTGGACCAACGGGAAGAACCGGACACCAAGGGAATGCAGCCACGCCCGTTTCTCCCCTGCGGCAAAGTCGACGTAGGCCTTGGCCCATTCGCGCACCCAATGGTCCTCCGGCCGATCGAAGGCAGCGGAACCCATCCAATCATTGAGCGCGAGCTCCCTACTGTCCTTTACCCCCAGGTGCCGCTGCTCGGGGGAGTCGACCAGGAATATTCCGCCGAAGGACCAATGCACCTGGCCGCCCAGCGAAGCCTTCGGCTCCTGATCCAGAATGAGCACCGACCGGCCTGCGTTGTAAGCCTCTGCCGCCGCGACAAGTCCGGACAGCCCTGCGCCGAGAACTATGACATCGGCACGCAGACCGCCCGCATCTTCGGTGATACCCATGGGGCAATGCTAATGCCCGTTCCTGCAGCCCGTTCCTGCAGCACGCGGCAGCAAGCGGCGCAGCAGCAAGGACGCCGCGGCGGCGAGCGGTTTGGAGTTGACGTCCGGAGACGGAAAACTGGTAACCATGCGCCTCTACCCGACCTTTTTCCGCGTCTGCTTCTCCTGGATGGACGCCGAACGCGCCCACAGAATCGGATTTTCCCTGATCAAAGCCGCCCATACGGCGGGTACGGGGACGGTGCTGCGCGCCCTGACCCGGCCGCCGCTTGCCCTGCAGACGGAGGCCATGGGGCTGACCTTTCCGTCGCCGTTTGGGCTGGCTGCCGGATTCGACAAGGAAGGGCTCGGGATCGAGGCCCTCGCGGATCTGGGGTTCGGCCACATCGAGGTCGGAACCATCACCGGGGCCGCCCAGCCCGGGAACCCCCGGCCGCGGCTGTTCCGCCTGGTTGAGGACCGTGCGGTGATCAACAGGATGGGCTTTAATAACGACGGCGCCTCGGCCGTCGCGCCGCGGCTGAAGACCGCGCGGCGCCGGCTGGAACGACGGTACCCCACACGGCGGCCGTTGATCGGCGTCAATATCGGTAAGACAAAGAACGTTGATCTCGCCGACGCGCTGCAGGATTACCTGATCAGCGCACGCGCCATGGCGCCGTCGGCGGATTATCTGGTGGTTAACGTCAGCTCACCGAATACGCCCGGGCTTCGGCTGCTGCAGAATGTTGAATCGCTGCGGCCGCTGCTGGTGGGCGTGCGGGAGGCGGCGGACGGAGCGGCCGGCCGGCATGTGCCGCTGCTGGTGAAGATTGCCCCGGACCTCTCCGATGAGGACATTGACGACGTGGCGCGGTTGGCGCTTGATCTGCAGCTCGACGGCATCATCTGCACCAACACCACGATAGCCCGCGCCGGCCTGATCTCTGGCTCGGCGAAGGTTGCCGACTGCGGGGCCGGCGGCCTCTCCGGAGCGCCGCTTAAACAGCGCTCACTGGCCGTGCTTAAACGTGTGAAGGCAGCGGCGGGGGAACGCCTGACCCTGATTTCGGTGGGGGGAGTGGAGAACGCCCACGAGGTGCAGGAGCGGCTGGATGCCGGCGCTTCACTGGTTCAGGGCTATACGGCGTTTCTCTACGAGGGTCCGTTCTGGGCGGCCAGGATCAACAAGCAGCTGGCCGCCCGGAAGCGGAGATTTTAAGCCACGCGCGTCCCGGGGCTTTGGGTCTTGGCCGGATCCCGCTCCACGCTGGTGCCGAGGGCGTCGTCGATGCGGGACATCTGCTCCGCAGGGATCTTCACCCCGGAAGCCCTTACATTCTCGGCCACCTGCTCCGGACGCGACGCCCCGACCAGGGCCGTTGCGACATTCGGATTCGCCAGCACCCAGGCAATGGCAAGCTGGGACATCTTCAGCCCCAGCTCATCGGCGATCGGCCGCAGCTTCTGCACCCGGGTGAGCACATCGTCGGCCATGAATCCGGAGATCGTGTTTTGGCCGCCCTTTTCATCGGTTGCCCGGGACCCCTCCGGAGCCGGCTGGCCCGGCAGATACTTTCCGGATAGCACTCCCTGTGCCATCGGCGACCAGACCACCTGTGAGATGCCCAGCTCCTTCGACGCCGGAACCACCTCGGCCTCGATCACCCTCCACAGCGCAGAGTACTGCGGCTGATTGGACACGATGGCGAATCCTGCCTCTTTGGCGAGTGCCTGGCCATCGCGCAGCTGCTGTGCGGACCATTCGGATACGCCGATGTACAGCGCCTTGCCGGCACGGACGACGTCGGCAAAGGCCTGGATGGTCTCTTCCAAGGGTGTCTCATGGTCATAGCGGTGGGCCTGATAGAGATCCACGTAGTCCATCTGGAGGCGGCGCAGAGAGCCATTGATGCCCTCCATAATGTGCTTCCGGGACAGCCCGGTGTCGTTGGGGCCCTTAGGCCCCACCGGCCAGTAGACCTTCGTGAAGACTTCCAGTGATTCCCGCCGCTGGCCTTTCAACGCTGTGCCGAGGACTTCCTCGGCGGCGCCGTTGGCGTAAGCATCGGCGGTATCAAACGTGCTGATGCCGGCATCCAGTGCCGCGTGCACACACGAGGCCGCGACGTCGTTCTCGATCTGGGAACCGTGCGTGAGCCAGTTGCCGTACGTGATTTCGGTGATTTTCAGGCCGGACCGGCCAAGGTAGCGGTATTCCATCCGGCAAGCCTAGTGTCTCGCGCCGTTAATTCGTTTTAATAGTCGTCCCAGTGATTCGAGGATCTCCTCGGCGGTCTTCGTCCAGATAAGCGGTTTGGGATTCTCGTTCCACCCCTTGATCCAGTTGCGCAGATCTTTCTCCAGGGTCTGTACGCTGCGGTGATCGCTGCGCTGGAGCAGTTCCCGGGTCACTTCGGCAAACAACCGTTCGACCTGATTGATCCAGGACGAGTACGTGGGGGTGAAGTGCATCGTGAACCGCGGGTGCTTGGCAAGCCAGGACACAATGGTTGGACTCTTGTGCGTCCCGTAGTTGTCGCAGACGATATGCACGTCCAGGCCCACCGGGACCTGCGCATCGATCTTGGCCAGGAACTTCTTGAACTCCACGGCCCGGTGCTTGCGGTGGGTGGAGGCGATCACTGTCCCGTCAGCGACGTTCATTGCCGCGAACAGGCTCGTGGTGCCATGCCGGGCATAGTCATGGGTCCGTTTCTCGGGCATGCCCGGCATCATCGGGAAGGCCGGTTGTGATCTTGACAGGGCCTGGACCTGGGATTTCCTCCACACTGAGGACCACCGCGGATTCGGGCGGGTTCAGGTACAGGGCCCACGATGTCGTAGACCTTCTCCACGAAGAACGGGTCATTTGAGAGTTTGAACCCGTCGGTGCGGTGGGGTGTAAGGCTAAAGGCCTTCCAGATCCGCCCGACGGTGGACTTGGACAACCCGGCGCGTTCGGCCATCTTGGAGCGGGACCAGTGGGTGGCGTTTTCCGGAGTGCTTTCCAGGGTCGCAACCACGATATCTTCAACCTGCTCGGTGGTGATCGTGGCCGGACGTCCCGGGCGTGGATCATCGCTGAGCCCGTCAAGGCGATGTTCCACAAACCGTGAGCGCCACTTCGTCACCGTCGGGGCCGAGCACCCAAGCTGGGTGGCGACGTCCTTGATTGCCATCCCCTCCGCGCAAGCCAGTACGATCCGCGAACGCAGCGCCAGGGCCTGGGAGGACTTGCGCCTGCGGGTCCACCGAGAAAGCTGATCGCGTTCTTCCTCGGTGAGGATCAGTTCAGCCTTCGGGCGTCCAGTGCGTGCCATACACCAATTTTAACACTTATTCAACGAATTTACGACGCAGGACACTAGCGGCTAGCGCATCCTCCGGCGACGATACCGGTGAACAGTACGATAGCGCCGCATGATGGGGCGCTGATGGCTGCGCTTATTCCAGTGACCCAGCCAGCCGGGGGAGGACCGGGCCCAAGGCCGAAAGGAACACGGACATACCGCCCCTGGCTTTTCTACGCGTTGAGTGCCCACGGACAGGACCTCGTTGTCCATTTTGGACCCGGCGCTGGAGTCGGCGGCGTAACGTCGACCCATGACCGCCACCGATGCCGGCCCTTCGCCACGGTTTCCGCGATGCAATAGCCCGGGCCAACCCGACTGGTCTTCAACCAGCCGCCGCCGCGGGTGGACAATCAACGAGTTTACGGCGAACGTCCCGCTGACCGTGTACAGCAAATACGGGCGGCGGATTGACGAAGTGGAGCACCACTCGTCCTACCAGCGCATCATCGGCCACGCCGTGGCCGCCGGCGCGCATACGTCGGCGTGGGCCGACCCCGGCGCGGCCGCGACGACCGCACGGGCCGCGGCGTGGCGCTGGAGTCAGAGGCCGCTAGGGCCGTGGTAAGCATGCGCCTGATGCGGGCCCTTATCGACGACGGCGGCCCCACCGAACGCGCGTTCCGTCGCCTTGCGACGGCGGTCGCCAAGTTCTGGGTCTGCAAACGCGGGCCGAACCACCCGCATGAGGCCGCGGGATGCCTGGGTGGGAATGGGTATACCGAAGATTTCCCGCTGGCCATCCGCTACCGGGAACGGCGGGTCATTCTCGCCGGGATTTTGTCGCCGACGTGACAGCGGACCGTTACAAGTTACTCGGACGATACGTGTCGGATAGGGACAGCCGCCGGAGTATCGGGCCCCTTTAGGCGGAACCTAATTTAACCTCTTGACCCTATTTAACCGCTTGGCCGCGCTTGACCAGTGGTTTGGGCAGCCGCAGCCGCCGGAACTGCAATGAGCGCATGGTGCCATACCAGGTGACCCCGGAATCAACGGAACCGAACTTCTCGCGGAGCCGCCGCTTGAGTTTGCGGGAGAGGAACACCGAATCGACGGCCACGGCAAGCACCATGACCCAGAAGATGCCGAACACGATGATCTGCGTATTGCTGGTCACCGGAACCACCAAGGACAAGATCACAATGGCAAGCGCCGCGAACATCACATATTCACCGAGGCTGAAACGTGAATCCACGAAATCGCGCGCAAAGCGCTTCTGCGGGCCCTTGTCGCGGACCGGCAGGAAACGCTCTTCACCGGTGTCCAGGGCGCGGCGCATCCGGGCTTGATCTTCCCTGCGGGCGTCGCGCTGGGCCACCTTCGCCGCCCCGCGGTCGTTGGGAACGAGCGGACGCTGGTTGGCGGCTTCCCTTTCCCTACGGGTCGGAGTGGGCGTGCCTTTGGCCGCCTGCGGGTTGGTCGGCCGGGCGGCTGCCTGCGCAGCGAGTTCATCGGCGACGGACTGGGCTGAGGGGGCATCTTTTTTACGTCCAAACACCACCTTAGAATACCCTGCTTACGCCCCGGGGGTTGACGGCCAGGCGGACGACGCCCGGCTGCGCCCATCTTGGCCGCCCTATCGGGCCCGGGTAGGGTGGCGCTCATGAATGAAGATCCCGAAACGACCGATTCGAATATCCCGACCGAGGCAGTGGCGGCCACCGCAAGCCGCCCTGGGGCCGACGTCGACGCCTTGCGCGGCAGCGTCAAGCGGGACTTCCGGGCCACCGTGGCGAAGCTGGTGGATCTGGTCGGCATCCCCGGCATCGCCTGGGATGCCTTTGATCCCGCGGAACTTGACCGCAGTGCCGCGGCCGTCGCCGCCCTGATCCGTTCGTTCGGCCTGGAGGACGTCCGCGTTCTGCGCGTTCCCAAGGCGGACGGGACCGCCGGCGGACCCGCCGTCGTCGCCCGCCGCCCACCGCTGCCGGGCAAAGCAACCATCCTGCTGTACGCCCATCACGATGTGCAGCCGCCCGGCGAGGCCGCGCTGTGGGACTCCCCGCCGTTTACCGCCGTGGAGCGGGACGGCCGGCTCTTTGGCCGGGGAAGCGCGGATGACAAGGCCGGAATTCTGGCGCACATCGGCGCGCTTCGGGCAGTGAGCGAGGTCCTGGGGGATGATTTCGGGCTGGGTGTCACCTTGTTCATCGAGGGCGAGGAAGAGGCGGGTTCGCCCACGTTCCGGACCTTCCTGGAGACCTATCAGGACGAGCTCCGGGCCGATGTGATCGTCGTGGCGGATTCTGGGAACTGGGCGGTGGGCGTCCCGTCTCTGACAACCAGTCTGCGCGGGCTGGTGGACGGGACCATCGAGGTCCGCGTGCTCGAACACGCCGTACATTCGGGCATGTTCGGCGGTCCGGTGCTGGATGCGCCCACCCTGCTGTCACGGTTGATTGCCACCTTGCACGACGACGACGGCTCGGTCGCGATTGCGGGCCTTGTCGCCGTGGACCACACCGACGTCGATTATCCGGAGGAAACGTTCCGGGCGGACGCTTCCGTACTAAAGGGCGTGCGGCTCGCCGGGACGGGTTCGCTAACGTCCCGGCTGTGGACGAAACCCGCTTTGTCGATCATCGGCATGGACGTGCCGTCCGTGGCCCTGAGTTCGAATACGCTGCTGCCGTGGGCGCGGGCGAAGTTCAGTTTGCGGCTGGCGCCGGGGCAGGACACCGGGGAAGCCATGGAGTCCGTCCGCCGTCATCTGGACCAGCATGCACCCTTCGGTGCGCAGGTGACCTTCACCCCGGGGGAGCAGGGCCAGGCCTTCGCCGCCGACACCGAGGGGTCCGCGGCCCGGGACGCACTGTGGGCGCTGGGCACATCTTGGGGGGTCCGCCCGGTACAGAGCGGAATGGGCGGCTCCATCCCGTTCATTCCTGACCTGCAGGAGTTGTTTCCTGCCGCCCAGATCCTGATCACCGGCGTCGAGGACCCGGATTCCAGGGCGCACAGCGCGAACGAGTCGCTTCACCTTGGGGATTTTGAACACGCCATTCTGGCCGAGGCGCTGCTGCTGGCGACGCTAAACGGCGAATCTTAATGGCGAAGCGGTGAGCGGCGCAGAGCAAGGAATCGCCGGGCCGGAGCGGTAAAGCGATCCGCGCCCGGCGCTGCAAGGGGGGTGCGGTCCCGCGGGACAGGGCGCCACGGGAACAGATTGCGCAGAAAACAGGTTTCAACGGTTACGGGCGGTGTAGCGCCGGACGTAGCATGTAATAGTCACCCACGTTAGGAATAACCATGAGCACCACGACCCCCGAAGAGACCACCACCTCAGATTTGTCCACGGAGCCGCAGGTACACGGTGTGAACCTCACCGATGTCGCCGCCGGCAAAGTCCGCAGCCTGCTCGAGCAGGAAGGGCGCACCGATCTGCGTCTGCGGGTAGCCGTGCAGCCCGGTGGATGCTCCGGGCTGATCTATCAGCTGTACTTCGATGAGCGGCTGCTCGACGGCGACGCCGTCCGCGACTTTGACGGAGTGGAAGTTGTCATCGACAAAATGAGCGTGCCCTATTTGGACGGCGCCGCCATTGACTTCGAGGACACCATCTCGAAGCAGGGCTTTACCATTGATAACCCGAATGCGGGCGGTTCCTGCGCCTGCGGGGATTCATTCCACTAATGTCCCGCCCGGCCCGGCAGAACCACAGTGCTCCGCAAAAACTACTAGGCTCAAGAGCGTCGCGGCATAACGTTGGCCGAACCGCGCCGACCCACGGGGGACATATGCACATTTTCCTGTGCGTGGGCGGTAAGCTCTACAACGAGTAGTAAACCAAGATTCGCACCTGCGGCCGGATGCCGCTTGGAGCACCAAGAGGAAGGGCCGTCTGTGAGTTCGCAGGACCGTACCGGCAGCCGACGTGCAAAGTTCATTCCGATAACCGGATTGCTCATCATTGGCGCGTTGGCTTTGACTGGATGTACCGCAGAGTCGAAAAACGGCTGGTTGCCGTCCCAGCGTAATGTCACGAACCACACCGGCCGGGTTATAGACCTGTGGGTCAATTCGTGGATCACGGTCATGATTGTCGGTCTCATTACTTGGGGCCTGATGATTTGGTGCATTATTGCGTATCGCCGGCGGAAGAATACCGTGGGTTTCCCGCGGCAGATCAGTTATAACCTGCCGCTGGAAATCTTCTACGTGGTCATTCCGCTGTTCATGGTGATGGTGTTCTTCTATTTCACGGACGTGGACCAGCAGTCGCTTGACGCCCGCGATCCCGCCCCGGCCGTTACCATCGATGTGCGCGGCAAGCAGTGGTCCTGGGACTTCAACTACGTTTCACGCCCCGACATCTCGGGCAACGACATCAAGGAAAGCGTCTACGAGGGCGGTACCCAGATCCATCTGGACGGATCCCCGGTAGACCAAAACACGTTGCCCACGCTGTACCTGCCGGTGAACAAATCGGTGGAACTGCAGTTGAATTCGCGCGACGTGATCCACTCGTTCTGGGTTCCGGCCTTCCTGCGCAAGCTGGATGTCATTCCCGGCAAAACGAACTATCTGACCCTTACACCCACGGCGATCGGCACCTACGACGGCAAGTGCGCCGAACTCTGCGGTGAATACCACTCCGAAATGCTGTTCCGCGTCAAGGTGGTCTCCGAAACGGACTTCCAGCAGCACTTAGCGAGCCTGAAAACGGCCGGCTTCACCGGTACGCTTGATAATAAGTACGACCGCAATCCAAATCTGAACCAAAAGTAAGGGGGCGGAAAATGTCGACCTACGAGTATTCCGCGACCGAGGCCGCAACGCTGGCACCGCGGGTGGTACCGGTTTCCAAAGGACGCATCGTCGTCAACTGGATCACCT
Organism: Paenarthrobacter sp. PH39-S1; assembly: GCF_030063245.1. GTDB lineage: Bacteria > Actinomycetota > Actinomycetes > Actinomycetales > Micrococcaceae > Arthrobacter_M. The sequence continues at coordinate 37,598 of NZ_JASISR010000025.1, read as the reverse complement.
CAACTGACCACAAGACCATCGGGTACATGTACCTGATCGCTTCATTCGTCTTCTTCTGCCTGGGCGGCGTGATGGCCCTGCTGATCCGTGCCGAGCTGTTTGAGCCGGGCATGCAGATTCTGCAGACCAAAGAGCAATACAACCAGCTGTTCACCATGCACGGCACCGTGATGCTGCTGATGTTCGCCACACCCCTCTTCGCCGGTTTCGCGAATGTGATCATGCCGCTGCAGATTGGGGCGCCGGACGTTGCCTTCCCGCGCCTCAACGCCTTGGCCTTCTGGTTTTTCCTCTTCGGCAGCACCATTGCGGTGTCGGGCTTTATCACGCCGCAGGGTGCTGCGTCCTTCGGCTGGTTCGCCTACGCGCCGCTGTCCAATACGACGTTCAGCCCGGGCGTCGGCGGTGACTTGTGGGTTTTCGGGCTCGCCCTTTCCGGGTTCGGCACCATCCTCGGCTCCGTCAACTTCATTACGACCATCATCTGCATGCGTGCCCCGGGTATGACCATGTGGCGGATGCCCATCTTCACCTGGAATACGCTGATCACCGCCATCCTGGTCATGATGGCCTTCCCGCCCCTGGCGGCAGCTCTCTTCGCACTCGGCGCGGACAGGCGGTTCGGTGCCCATATCTTTGATCCGGAAAACGGCGGAGCCGTGCTCTGGCAGCACCTGTTCTGGTTCTTTGGGCACCCTGAGGTCTATATCATCGCCCTGCCGTTCTTCGGGATCGTGTCGGAAATCTTCCCCGTCTTCAGCCGTAAACCGATCTTCGGCTATAAGGGCATTGTCTATGCGACCATTGCCATTGCCGCGCTATCCGTGACGGTGTGGGCACACCACATGTACGTGACTGGGTCGGTTCTGCTGCCCTTCTTCTCGTTCATGACCATGCTGATTGCGGTCCCAACAGGTGTGAAGTTCTTCAACTGGATAGGCACGCTCTGGCGCGGTTCGCTGACGTTCGAAACGCCGATGCTGTGGAGCCTTGGTTTCCTGGTGACATTCCTGTTCGGCGGTCTGACGGGTATCATTCTGGCCTCTCCGCCGCTGGACTTCCATGTGTCGGACACATACTTCGTGGTGGCGCATTTCCACTACGTTGTATTCGGCACCGTGGTCTTCGCGATGTTCGCTGGATTCTACTTCTGGTGGCCCAAGTGGACGGGCAAGATGCTCAACGAGCGGCTCGGCAAGATCCACTTCTGGATGCTCTTCATGGGTTTCCATGGCACCTTCCTGATCCAACACTGGCTGGGCGTGATTGGCATGCCGCGCCGGTACGCGGACTACATGCCGGAGGATAACTTCACCTGGATGAATCAGTTCTCCACGATCTCCTCCTTCGTCCTCGGCGCCTCCATGATCCCCTTCTTCTGGAATGTCTACATCACCTGGCGCAGCAGCAAGCGGGTTGAAGTGGACGATCCGTGGGGCTTTGGTGCCTCCTTGGAGTGGGCGACGTCCTGCCCTCCGCCGCGCCACAACTTCACGTCCCTGCCACGCATCCGGTCGGAGCGTCCGGCTCTCGATCTGCATCACCCGGAACTGGCGCAGCAGCACACACCCTCGTCCCCCGGCCCCTTAGCCGCAGTGCTGGGTTCGGCTGATCAGAAGGATACGGAGCAGTGAAGGTAGAAGCATGGCTCTTCGGAGCACTCGGTTACTTTTTCGCCCTCGTCGGTGTCGTCTACGGCTTCTTGGTCAAGTGGCAGGAGCCGGTCGGCTTCCTGGCCCTCATCCTGGTTGGCGGTCTGGCTTGGATGATCGGTTCCTATCTCCGCTTCACCGCCAAACGAGTTGGGATGCGGCCCGAGGACCGAAATGACGCCGAGATTCACGAAGGCTCCGGCGAACAGGGGCACTTCAGCCCCTGGAGCTGGTGGCCCCTGGTGCTTGGCTTGGCGTGTGCGGCCGGATTCCTCGGCATGGCCGTGGGGTTCTGGATCGTCTTCATCGGCGGCGGTCTTGCGGTCATCGCGCTGGTCGGCTGGGTCTTCGAATACAGCCGCGGAGACCACGCGCACTAGGCCGAAGTTACGTGGACCTTTCGCTCTGATTCCCGCGAGTTTCTTGGCGAAAGGTCCATTTTCGGCCAATATTTGTAGACAGAATATTCGGCGTGTTGTTACCGGTGCTGACCACACACGGGTGTAGTTTGTTGGTATGAGTCAGCAGGAGAAGCCGGTTCACGTAGTCAGAGTGAGGAAGTCCCACACTGACAAGCACGGCCTGGAACGCGATTACCGTTCGGCTTATCTGCGCCGCAGCTTCCGGGAGGGCGGGAAGGTCCGCAACGAGACGGTGGCGAACCTCTCGGCCCTGCCCGACCACGTCGTAGACCTGATCGAGGCCGGACTCAAGGGCCAGCACCTGGTCCCGGCCGATGCCGCGGCCACGATCCTGCGCTCCCGCCCGCACGGGCACGTCGCCGCGGTCACCGCGCAGGCGAAGGCCCTCGGGTTGCCGGCCCTGCTCGGGCCCGCCTGCCCGCAGCGGGACCTGGCCCTGGCTTTGGTGATCGCCCGGGTCTGCCGGCCCGGCTCGAAACCGGCCACCACACGATGGTGGGCCGACACCACCTTGGCCGTGGACCTCGGCCTCACCGCAGCCGGCACCGACGAGGTCTACGCCGCGATGGACTGGCTCGAGACCCGGCAGGAGAGCATCGAAAAGGCCCTGGCCAAAAAACACCTGTCCCCGGGGGCGAACCCGGACCGGCTGGCCCTGTTCGACCTGTCCTCCTCCTGGGTCACCGGGCACCACTGCCCGCTGGCCGCACGGGGCTACTCCCGGGACGGGAAGAAGGGACTGCCGCAGATCGAATACGGCCTGCTCACCGACCCGGAAGGCCGTCCCGTCTCCGTCCGGGTCGTGCCGGGGAACACGGCGGACCCGACCGCTTTCGAGGCCCTCGCGAAGGACTTCAAAACCCGGTATGGACTCCAGGAGATGGTCATGGTCGGGGACCGCGGCATGATCACCAGTGCCCGCATCGAGGCGCTGAAGGAACTCGGCGGTCTCGGCTGGGTCACCGCGCTGCGGGCCCCGGCGATCCAGGCGCTGGCCGCCGACGACGGGCCCCTGCAGATGTCCCTGTTCGATGAAACGAACCTGGCCAAGATCAGCCACCCGCACTATCCCGGCGAACGGCTGATCGCCTGCCGCAACCCCGCCCTCGCGGTCGAACGCTCACGCAAACGCGGGGACCTGCTCGCCGCGACCGATCAGGAACTGGCCAAAATCACCGCCGCCACCCAAGCGGGCAGGCTCAAGGACGCCGGGCGCATCGGGATCCGCGCCGGGAAAGTCGTCGGGAAATACAACATGGAAAAGCACTACAAACTCGACATCACCGATACCTCCTTCACCTACGCCCGCAACGAGGAGAACATCGCCGCCGAGGCGGCCCTGGACGGGATCTACATCATCCGCACCACCATCCCCGACAAGCAGATGGACGCCGCCAAAGTCGTGGCAACGTATAAGTCCCTGGCCAACGTCGAACGTGACTTCCGCTCCATCAAGGCCATCGACCTGGCCCTGCGCCCGATCCACCACCACACCGAAACCCGGGTCCGGGCGCACGTGTTCATCTGCATGCTCGCCGCCTACCTCACCTGGCACCTCCGCAAAGCGTGGGCGCCGCTGACCTTCACCGACGAACACCGCCCCGAACCAGCCGACCCCGTCGCCCCCGCACAACGCTCCACCGCCGCGCAGACCAAAGCCAGCCGGCGGACCACCGCCGACGGGGCCCCTGCCTACAGTTTCCGGGCCCTGCTCGAACACCTCGCCACCCTGACCCGCAACGACATCCGTTACGGCACCGACACCACGATGCCCGCAGTCCCGACGCTCGCGGCCCCAACACCCATCCAGCGCCGTGCCTACGAACTCATCGGCCAAACCCTCCCGCTAAACCTGAAGTAGACAGAAGGAAGAAACCCCAAAACCACGAAATCCCCGCCGGAAGTCAAGGACGGCGGGGATTTCCCACGTCACCACCCACGTAACTTCGGACTAGGCGCGACGGATCAGGAGCGTCACCGGGTCCAGGCGTTGACAAAAAGGCGGGTTCCACCGGAAGGTTGGGGCCCGCCTTGCGCGTGTCCTGCGCTATCCGGGTTTCAGGTCCTTTCCGTGCGGCTTCTGGTGCCCCGGCCCGGTGACGGGACCGGGTACCTCCGGCTCCCGTCCCTGAAGCAACCGATCCCGCTGAAGCCGCAGTGCCGGCCGTGGCGGGATCGACCGCCTACGATCAGTCGGGACCATGGACGAGGTCGGTGGAGAGCAGATCCGCCAGGGCGTCCAGAGCGGTTCTGACGGCGAGGTCGTCATGCCCGATGTCCGGCACGGACAGGACAACCTCACAGCCGCAGCCAAAATCCGCCGTCATGACCTGCAGCAATGACGTTGCGTCCACGGCCGGCTGTCCCGGCTTGGCCAGGGTGACCGGCAGGCCGGTCCGCGTCACGGCACGGACGAAAACCGCCGCCGGGCGGGCGTGTAGTCCGATGGCGGCGGTAACGGTGGCATTCCGGATGTACATCAAGGCTCCTTGCATAGTGGCAGTGCTGTAAAAACACTAGCCGCCATCTAGAGGCTAGGACGGCGACGGCGGATTTTCGGGTCAAGTTTTCGGCTGCCAGTTCAGATTCTTCCGCGAGGTTGTCGAGGATCGTTGGTAGTTGCGGCTGGCCTCTTGCAGTGGGCCAGATTCTGGGGTAGTGAGTTGAGCGAGTCCGATGCATAGGAGGCGGTCGTGGGCGCGGGTTTGGCTCAAGGAGAATGCCGCTTGCAGGATCGCGATGTCATAACGGTAACCCGCGGCGGAGACGTAGAAGTGATTGAAAACCCCCGTGGTCCTCACGATCCACTGATACGCGCGGCCGTCACCGGAGTGGCGTTTCTCATGCGGAACGGGTTCGTCTTCTCCTGCGCGGCTGATGAACAGAATCCCTTCATCACCGGTGAAATTGGCCAGGTGCTGATGCATCACGTCGGCCTACGTTCAGATACATTCAATCTATGCTTTCCACTTCAACACGACATGCTCGGAAACGACATCGGACACAGTGCGCGGTATGGTCATGACAGTCTCCTGTCAGGGGCAGCTACCACAACTAGCCAACCACCGTGCTCACACGGTTACAACACGGGTCCGAGGACACCGTCACGCGCCGACCGGAGCCGCCCCACAAACTGACACCCGCCGCACGGCTCGTCGGGCCGGGGTGTAACCCCGTTAGTGTTAGGGCAGACAATTGAACGGAGGAACAGCAGATTGGCCTATCCCGCAGCAAAGATACCCGGTGAAATTGTCCGGAACTCCGGTACGGCGATTCACGTACAGCTGCGCGAACTGCTGCGCAGCTTCATAGCCGCGACGCTGGCCCCCGGCGCGGCCTTCCCGTCAGAACGCGACCTCGCCCTTCGGTTCTCGCTGGCGAGGATGACCGTACGGCAGGCCATCGATTCGCTGGTGGACGAGGAAGTGCTCGACCGGGTCGTCGGACTGGGCACCTTCGTGACCCGGCCAAAGTTTGACCTTCAGGTCAAACTGACCTCCTACAGCGAGGAAATGGAGCGCCGCGGCATGGTTCCCGCGGCCAAGGTCCTGAGCTTTGAGCAGATCGGTGCCACGGCGCTGCTGGCCCGCGAGCTGCAGCTGGAGGAAGGACAGCCGGTGATCCGCTTCCGCCGCCTTCTGCTGGCCGACGGCGAGCCCATGAGCGTTGACGAGAACTTCATTCCAGCGCACCGGGTTCGGGGAATTCTCGACGACCCGCCGCCGTCGTCCTTGTACAACGTGCTCAGCGAACGGTACGGGCTGGTTATGGAGTGGGGGGAGGACACCATCGAGGCGACGGCCGCCTCGCCGTCCATCGCCCGGCTGCTCAAGGTGGATGTAGGCGACCCGCTGCTGAAGCTTCAGCGCCATGCATTCGTTTCACGGGCCATGGTCGACTTCTCCGTGTCGTTTTACCGCGCCGACCGATATAAGCTCTGGGTGCCCCTGCAACGGCCCGGTGGCCGGAGCCGGAGAGCGTATTCGGCCCGGTCCCATAACGGCTAAGAGGGGGCCGTCAGGGGCCCGTGCAAGCGTAAGGGCTGACCAGCAGCGCGCTGCCCCGTAAGGGGGTCATCCGCGCAACAAACGCACAATAAGAAGGAGCGGTGCCCGGACATCCCGGGCACCGCTCCTTTCGGCGTTGATAACCGTCGTCTCAGCGGGTTTCTAGTGTGAAACCTCTTTGAGCCTTTCCGGTTCCTCGATCTGCTCATGGACGGGTGCATGAGCGTGAGCGGCCTCCAGCTCAGCGGGTGTGGCCGGCGCAACACGGTCTTCGAAGAATAGCCGGCTGATCATGGCACGTCGGCGTTCCTGCTTCGTGACAACGCCGTTTCCGTTCGGAACGCCGTCGCTGGGCTCGGGGGATTCGTAGCCCACGAGCTTGTAGCGCTTGTAGTCATCCAACTGCGCATGGACTTCCTGGTACTCGCCGTGCGGGAGCCGGACAATCCGGCCCGTCTCGCGGCCGTGCAGGGCGATCTCGCGGTCCTTCCGCTGCAGCGCCAAAGCGATGCGCTTGGTGACCGTGAACGCAATGATCGGGCCAATGAAAAACAGTGCCCGGAGCCAATAGATGACGTCGTTCAGTGACACGTGGAAGTGCGTGGCGATCAGATCCGAGGACGCCGCGGCCCAGAGGACGCAATAGAATGTGAAGCCTGCCATGCCGATGGCGGTACGGGTCGGGGCGTTGCGCGGGCGGTCCAGAACGTGGTGTTCGCGGTCGTCCTTGGTGACCCAGCGTTCGATCCAAGGGTAGGCGAAGAGCACGGTGAAGACAATGCCCGCCGGAACCAGTGCCGGGAGCAGCACATTGAGCGACAGCGTATTGACGCCCCACGGCAGGGGAATATTCCATTCCAGCGGGATGCCCAGCAGCCAGCCCGGCATCAGTCGCAGCGCGCCGTCGACCCAGCCGATGTACCAGTCAGGTTGGGTCCCGGCCGAAATCGGGGACGGGTCGTACGGTCCGTAGTTCCAGATCGGGTTGATTGTGAAGAACGCAGCCATTAGGGCGATGACGCCGAAGATGATGAAGAAGAATCCGCCTGCCTTGGCAGCGTAAACCGGACCCAGCGGGTAACCAACCACGTTGCGGTCATTGCGGCCCGGGCCGGGGTACTGAGTGTGCTTGTGAACCACCACCATAAAGAGGTGGATGGCGATCATCAGCAGGATCATGGCCGGAACCAGGAGGATGTGGAGCACATACAGCCGGCCGATGATTGCCGTTCCGGGAAACTCGCCACCGAAGAGGAAGAAGGAGATGTAGGTGCCGATTACCGGGATGGAGGAGATGACGCCCTGAATAATGCGAAGTCCGTTACCGGACAGCAGATCGTCGGGGAGCGAGTAGCCTGTGAACCCGTCCGCCAGAGACAGGATCAGCAGCACGCCGCCCACCACCCAGTTGAGCTCGCGAGGCTTGCGGAAGGCTCCGGTGAAGAATACGCGCAGCATATGCACGGCGATCGAGGCCGTGAACAGCAGAGCGGACCAGTGGTGCACCTGGCGCATGAAAAGCCCACCGCGGACATCAAAGGAGATGTTCAGTGTGGAATTCATTGCCACGGACATGTCCACGCCCTTGAGCGGAACGTAGCTGCCGTTGTAAGTTGACTCCGCCATGGACGGATCGAAGAAGAACGTCAGGAAGGTGCCCGAAAGCAGCAGGATGACGAAAGTGTACAGGGCAACTTCCCCGAACATGAAGGACCAGTGGTCTGGGAAGACCTTGCGTCCGAATTCGCGGAGAATGCCGGAGCCGCCGACGCGTTGGTCGACGAAATTGGTGATGCGGCCGGTCGCGGTCGCCGGGGTGTAGGTTGATTCGGTTGCGGCGCTCATTTTTAGCCACGCTCCCAGAAGCTAGGTCCGACAGGTTCGTGAAAGTCGCTCTGGGCCACCAGATAGCCTTCAGAGTCAACGGCAATAGGCAACTGCGGCAGCGGACGTTTGGCCGGACCGAAGATGACTTTGCATTCCTGCGTCAGGTCGAAGGTCGACTGGTGGCAGGGGCACAAAAGATGGTGCGTCTGCTGCTCATAAAGGGCTACAGGGCAACCGACGTGGGTGCAGATCTTGGAGTACGCGACGATGCCGTTGTAGCTCCAGTCCTCGCGGCCTTTGGACGGATTAAGCAGCGAAGGATCCAAGCGCATCAGCAGGACCACGGCCTTGGCCTTTTCCTCCAGCTTGCCCTCGTGCAGATTATTAAGGCCGTCAGGAATTACATGGAAGGCCGAGCCGAGGGTCACATCGGAGGCCCTGATCGGCGTGCCTGTGGGGTCCCGGACCAGTCTTGTCCCCTTGTCCCACATGGTGTGGCGCAGGGCGTCCGCCGGCAGCGGACCCAGGTCGCGGAACATCACGATCGCAGGAAAGGGTGCCAGTGCCACAGCGCCCAGGAGCGTATTACGGATCAGTGGACGGCGCTTGATGCCGGTTTCCTCGATGATGTCGCCGACGATCTTCTCCGCTGCGACACGGTCCGCTTCGCTGCGGAGCTCGTGGCGCTCCTCGGAAACCTCGTGGTCAGGCATAAGTGCCCTGGCCCAGTGCACAATGCCGGTGCCGATGCCGAGCATGGCAAACGCCGTGCCCAGCCCCAGGAGCATGTTCTGGATCCGAAGTGTGCCGATGGTGTCATCCAGACGGATGAAAAAGTAGCCGAAGAAGAATAGCAAAGTTCCTACGACGGAGATACCGAAGAGTATGGCCACCTGGCGCTCAGCCCTTTTGGCCGCCCAGGGATCCGTATCGGCCAGTCTCAAACGGTGCGGGGGGAGCCCAGGATCCTGGAACTTCTCCACATCGTGTAGACCAGCCTTAGCTACGGCGTCCGAGCCTGCCGGAATGCCGTCACTATGGTCGCCCATGATCCCCTCATCCTTCTCTTATCCCGATGTTCCCGGGTTCGTATTGTATGTTTCATCCGGCCACTCGCGCGACCGTAATTTGTCGGGACTAGGAAGTCCGGGAGGTCAGCCAGATGGTAAAGGCAATGACGACGCCGAGGCCGGCGATCCAGATGAAGAGTCCCTCAGAGACCGGGCCCAACGAGCCCAGATCCGCGCCACCCGGTGAACCATTGGCTTCAATGGTGTCCAGGAAGGTGATGATGTCCCGCTTGCCCTCGGGGGTGATGTTCGCGTCGTTGAAGACGGGCATGTTCTGCGGGCCTGTGATCATGGCCTCGTAGACGTGCGAATTGGCGACCCCAGCCAGCGCCGGAGCGAACTTTCCCCGCGTGAGGGCGCCGCCGGCTGCGGCGGCGTTGTGGCACATGGCGCAGTTGACGCGGAACAGTACGCCGCCGTTGGCGGCGTCGCCCTGGCCGTCGAGGTACTTCTCTTCCGGCACAGCGGGTCCGGCACCGAGGGAGGCCACATACGCCGCGAGCTGGCGGGTCTGCTCATCATTGAACTGCTTAGGCTTCTGCTGGGCCTGCGGCCCCTGGAGCTGCATCGGCATGCGCCCGGTACCGACCTGGAAGTCCACGGCTGCCGCCCCGACACCCACCAGAGACGGTCCGTCGGGGGAACCGCTGGCACCCATGCCGTGGCACGTCGCGCAGTTGGCCACAAAGAGCTTCCCGCCCTCGTGCGCATCATCGGCCGAGTAGGTCGTGTCAGCCTTGGCCTTATTGACGGTGGTGGCAACGGCGTAGAGCCCACCGGTCAGCATGAGCCCCATCAGCAGCAAAGCCACGGCTGCTAGTGGATGACGTCGCCTCTGCGAAAGTGCCTTCACTTGGTGGTTCCTTTGTGTCGATCGTGCGGCGGTGCGATTCAGCCGCCAATTCAATTTCTGCTTCGTGTAGAAGAGGTCTGAAATTCAGCTTACTTCAGGATGTAAATGACCAGGAACAGGCCGATCCAGACGACGTCAACGAAGTGCCAGTAGTAGGAGACGACGATGGCCGACGTCGCCTCAAAATGGCCAAACTTCTTCGCGGCAAAGGCGCGTCCCATAATGAGGAGGAAGGCAATGAGGCCACCGATGACGTGAAGTCCATGGAAACCCGTGGTGATGTAAAAGGCCGAACCGTACGCGTTCGATGACAGCGAGACGTGCTCCGAAACCAGGGTCGCGTACTCCGCGGCCTGCCCTGCCACGAAGACGGCGCCGAGAACGAACGTCACCATGAACCACTCGGTCATGCCCCACCGGACGAAACCGAAGAGGCCGCCGGTACGGCGTGCCTGCAGCCTTTCCGCAGCGAAGACACCCATCTGACAAGTGAACGAGCTGGAGACAAGAATGAGCGTGTTCACCAGGGCATACGGAACATTGTGCTTGGCGGTTTCGTCGGCCCACAACCCGGCGGACGTGGAACGGAGCGTGAAGTACATGGCAAAGAGTCCGGCGAAGAACATAAGCTCGCTCGATAGCCACACCACCGTTCCGACCGAAACCATGTTGGGGCGGTTCAGCGTGGGGTGCGCCGAGATACTGGGGGAATGAGTCGCAGTTGTCACATAGACATTATGTCCATAAAACTCCGTGCTGCCCAACGCAAAATGCGTTTTGCCGATTCTTTTTCTACAAAGCCGCGAAATCCGGGCATTGTGGCCGTTCAGGCGCCGGGGACGCCGCGGCGTGTCCACGGAAGCGGCGGAACTTATTCGTTCATCGGTGTCTTGGCTCGCTAGCATCAGTAGGTGACCTCAACAGCATCAGCGCCCGAACAGAAACCCACCTGGCCCGCCCTTCTTTCCACGCTCATCGCGGGAAGTGACCTTTCGGCCGCGGAGACCCGTTGGGCGATGAACACCATTATGGAAGGTGCCGCGACTCCTTCTCAGATAGCCGGTTTCCTGGTGGCGCTTCGGGCCAAAGGGGAAACCGTGGCTGAGGTCGTCGGGCTGGTCGATGCAATGCTGGACAACGGGCGCCCGCTGATGGTGGAGGGGGATGCCCTGGACATCGTCGGGACCGGCGGTGATCGGCTGAATACCGTCAATATTTCGACGATGGCGGCCCTTGTCTGTGCGGGGGCGGGCACCAAGGTCGTCAAGCATGGAAACCGTGCCTCGTCCTCCGCCGCCGGGTCCGCCGATGTCCTGGAGGCACTGGGGGTGCGGCTGGACATGGACGTGGATCGGGTGGCGTCGGCGGCCACGAGCGTGGGCATTACGTTCTGCTTTGCCCAGGTATTCCACCCGTCCATGCGCCACGCTGCCGTGCCGCGGCGTGAAATGGGTATCCCCACTGCCTTCAACTTCCTGGGCCCGCTGACCAATCCGGCGCGGGTTTCGGCCTCCGCGGTCGGCGTGGCAGATGCGGCCATGGCACCGCTGGTCGCCGGAGTGTTCGCCGCCCGCGGTACGCGCGCGCTGGTGTTCCGCGGCAGCGACGGGCTGGACGAATTGACGACGACGGGGCCTTCCACAATCTGGGAGGTCCGGGATGGCGCCATTACGGTCTCGGAACTTGAGCCGGCCGATCTGGGCCTTGCGCGCGCCACCATTGCCGATCTCCGCGGCCTGAATGCGGTGTACAACGCCGAAGTCGTCCACCGGGTTTTGGCGGGCGAAAAAGGTCCGGTGCGTGACGCCGTCGTACTTAACGCGGCAGCGGGTCTGGTGGCCGTCAACCGTTCGGCGCAGGGTTCACTGCTGGAGCGCCTGCGGGCGAGCCTGCGGACAGCGGAAGCGGCAATCGACAGCGGGCGCGCCGCCGACGTGCTGGCCAAATGGATCCGCCATTCAACGGGCGTAGCGGACTGACTGCACCGCAGACTGACTTCTCCACAGGCCGCCGTCAAGGATCCCTGGTCAGGGAACCGATGACTCAACCCGCGGGACGTTTCCCGGGCAGTTAGTGGTCGAAGCCGAGGGAGAACGCGGCGTCGAGGTCATGCTGCGAATACGCCCGGAAGGAAATCTGCGTCGTCGTTGACACGACGCCCTCGACCTTGGACAACCGGTCGGCAATCACGTCCGCCAGGTCGTCATGGCGGGTCACCCGGGCGACGGCGATCAGATCCCATTCTCCGGTGACCGAATACACCTCGCTGATGCCATCGAGCTCGGAAATTTCCTGTGCGGCTTCCGGAATCCGGGAAGCATCGGTCTTTATCAGGACAAAAGCGGTGATCACAGGAGGAATCCAATCATTTTGCACTGTCGCAGCCGGCTCGTCGGACCCGGCAGGCACATCCGGCCGTATTGCCGGCTCTGCTGAAATTTTTTGACTGACTTCGAGGTTAGCGCAAAACAGCGTGGCCCGAGTCGTGGTTCATGCGCCGCCGCACCAGGCCGGCTAGGGCCCGGTGCCCGAGCAGAAATACCGCCAACACGACAAGGGCGACGACGACGAAGGGAAGTTGGGCGGTCTGGCCGGACAGCAGGCGGAGCACCATGCCGGCTGCCACCGTAACCGCCCAGACGGCGACGCCGTGTGGCCAGAGCCGCAGCGGCGCTCTCCACGCCCGGCTGGTGGCCCAGCCGACGACGAGACCGGCAAGGAAGGGCCACGCCGTGGTGAGGACGCCCAGCAGCGGGTGGGTCTCGGCATGACTCGCCCTGCCGGTGGCCGCGAAGACCAGCACCACAATGAGATCGGCGGCTGCGGCGTAGATCACGATGCCGCGGCTGACCGGGGGATTGCTGGTTTTCCGCGTTTCTGTCACCACATCAGCTTACCGGCCCCGCCGCCGTCGACCACCCCACCCCACCACCTCACCCAACTAGGTAGCAGATATGGCACTCAAACACGGTTTTGAGTGCCATATCTGCTACCTACTTGGGGTGGCTGGCGCGGGCCGGATAACGGGTGGGAGGCGCGGGGGGTTCGAGGCCGCCGTTGGTAGCATGGAAACGGCAACCGTTTCAGCAGCTGTTTCGGGTGGCCAGGCATTCCGTCGGCAGCCGCCCGAACCACCGTATCTAAGCCAGGAGCCGTCATCGTACTGTCCAGTGGAAACGAGCGGGAGGGTGTAGCGGCCGTAAGTCCCGAAGAACGGATCGCGATGGAAATGACCTGGGAAGAATCGGACAGCGCGGACCGGAGCGGCGCGGACCGGGGCAGTGGCGATGCGAACGGGGCCGCCCCGGAAGTCCGTGAGCAGGGGACCATCCGCTGGAAGGAAGACGGCGTGGAACATCACGCCTTGTGGCATTCCCAGAGCCGGCGCGCCGCGCCCGAGCAGCTCGTGGTGGCCGACGATCGGATGAGCGCGGACGCGGCTTACCGGTACGCGGACAAGGGAATCGGAATTCTCTGGCGCGGTGATTTTCAGAACGCCCGGCAAATGCTCAGCGCCCTGACGCGGCGCGTCGGCAAACAGCGGCAGGCACCGGCGAAGACCCCGGCAGCGGCCTTCCGGCAGCATCGTGAGAACCGCTCACGTCTTGCCCAGGTCTTGGGAATGTTGCTGGTCCCGCTAGAGCCGGATTACAGCATTCCGCTCCGCCGCGCACCCGATGTGGCGCTGGCCTGCGCGGAAGCCTTTGGAGGGCCCACCCGGCCCGCGGTCATTGCCTTGCGGGAGCTCCTGGGTGTCATCGGGGCGCATGAGTGGCGACACAAGGGCGTGGACGTTCCAGCGCTGGGGAAGCGCATCTACCCGCATTACGGCGTTTTTTCCCCGGTACGGGGCGAATATCTGGATTTGGTCGCCACCGCAACGCTCCCTGCCGGTGCCCTCGCGTTCGACGTCGGCACCGGCACCGGCGTCCTGGCCGCGATTCTTGGCCGTCGGGGGATGAGCCACATCGTCGCGACCGATCAGGACCGGCGTGCGGTTGCCTGCGCCCGGGAAAACCTGGCCAACCTGGGACTTGCGGACCGGGTGGACGTAATCGAAACGGATCTGTTTCCCGCCGGACGGGCTTCCCTGGTGGTGTGCAACCCGCCCTGGATCCCGGCTCAGCCGGCCTCAACGCTGGACTACGCGGTCTACGATCCCGACAGCAACATGCTGCGCCGCTTCCTGCAGGGACTCAAGGACCATCTGGAACCGGACGGGGAGGGCTGGCTGGTGCTGTCCGATCTGGCGGAGCACCTGGGATTGCGCTCCCGCGCTGACCTGCTGGCCATGTTCGAGGCCTCCGGACTGACGGTCGTCGGACGTATGGAAACAAAACCCACGCACCGCCGCGCCTCCGACAGCACCGACCCGCTGCATGCGGCGAGGTCGGCGGAGGTCAGTTCCCTGTGGCGGCTGAAGGCGCGCTGACCGCGATCCTGCGTCACCAAATAGGCGGCCGACGGCGGCTGGCCGGTGACGCCGTCGGGCTTCAGTGGGAATTGTCCCCCGCGCTGACCGCAGGCGCTGCACCCGGCCGGGGACCAAGCCACAGCTGACCGGAGCGCTCCCCGCATCTGCGCCCGTTGCGGGAATACGTCCCGGCAGCACTCCACCTCGGACCGGGGCGTAACTGTTACGCGTTGGACGGCAACACTAACTGTGCTCAATCTCTGAATGGCCGCCGAGAATCCTCGTGCCCGCGAGTTTTATCGGCGAAAGGGCTTTGAGGCCGACGGCGTCGGTAGGACAGAGCCGCGCGCAGGAGCGCCGATCGAAGTTGTCCGGCTCGTGCGTTCACGTTGGAGAGGGGCGTTGGATGATGAATCCGCGGCCGTGGGACCGGGGGGCTCGGTTGTCCGTTGGGCCTGGAGCGGGGCGTCGTGGGGCGGTGGAAGGGTGCTGCCGTTTCGGAGGATCACCGGGGATACCGGATTTGAGGCGGCTGGCGGAGCTGCGGGTGTCGGGGCGGGGCGGGGCCGCGGGGACGGTGGGGGCGGCATGATAATCGGGGAGCCGTAGGGTGGTGGTGCGGGCCGGTGCAGGGCAGGGTCGATCAGGTCCGCAAGGCCGGCGTCGCCGTCGACCCTGTCGACGCCGAGGGGAGGCAGGCCCAGAAGCTGCAGGACCGACTTCCCGATCCCGACGTGGGACGACCAACGGCTATCGATGCCGGGCCGCACGGCTCCGCCGAACATGATGAGCGGCACCCTGGGACCGTAGGCCAGCTGTACGCCGTCGGGGGTGTGTTCGATGTTAGGCGTGACGACGTGATCATCCCAGCCACCCCAGTCGTCCCAGGTCAGAAGGAAAACGGTGTCGTCCCAATCTCCGGCCCGCACGACGGCGTCCACCGCCTGCCAGACGGTGTCCATTCCCGCTGTCACGCTGTCCGTGGGATGCTCATTTCCTGCCCGGTTATGCCACACATAGGACAGGGCGGGCAGAGACCCTGATTCGGCGTCGGTCCGGAAGGCGGAGCTGGCCAGCAGGTTGGGGGAGTTTTTGAGTTGGCTGTAATAGCGGGCCGGGTAGTGATTGCCCGCGGTGTAGCAGCGCCAACTGACGCCTGCCTCTTGAGCCAGGCCGGGAATGGAGGGCATGTCCCAGTCCGGGACAGGGGTACTTCCGGGATTGCGCAGAGTAGGGCTTTGTCCTCCCATGAGCAGCAGGTGGTTGGGCGTGGAATCGGTGCCGAACCCGCTGCAGTGATTTTCCAAGAAAGCTCCGGTTACCGCCAGATACGCGTAGTAAGGAATTACGGAGAGGGTATCGAACTGGGTGTGGGTGCCCGTGCCGCCATCCAGCCATCGGGCATAGGCCTTCCGGTCGTGCGGCTGGTCGGTCGCAGGAGGGTTGGGCTGAACCGGCCAGTTCGTAGCAACGTTGGCCCCATAAGGTGCCAGACCACCGAAATAGTTATCCGTGGTGTGGTTTTCCTGCACCAGGACCACTACGTGTTTGACCCGGCGCCGGATGGCTGCCTCGTTGGCAAGCACGGAAGCGCCCGCTCCCCTCGCACCTGTGCCGGATGGGGCAATTCGGTTGAAAATCATCCATGAAGCGGCAGCCGTCACGGTCAGAAGGAACGCCGACCGTGACATCCAGACAGCGACGTGCGCCCGGTCCGCCCGGGCGACGCGGCTGCTGACGTTTTGCCGGCTGCGGTCCACTGGTGTTTTCCCGACGGTGAGCGGCAGGGTCCGCGATGAAAGGGCCGCTGCAGCCAGGCATAAACCGCCGAGGAAGGCGTCGACAGCAAAGAGCCAAGGCAGCGGAACGAACGTGTCATTCGGAACACGTGGCTGCCATGGCCAGAAAATGAGTCCGACGCCAAACAGCACGGAGGTGCCGGCCACGCGCAGGATGAAATTCCCTCTACGCTGCGGGGCAAACGATATCCAGCGCCGACGCTTCGTCCTGATCGCCAGGCCGAGGATTGTCAGCCATCCAAGGCAGAATGAAAACATCGCTAGGCCCACCAGAGTCATAAGTAACGACCTCATTCGCGGGGACGGACGAGCAGCAGTACTCGGAGACGGCAGCACTCGCGGGTCGCGGTACCTCGGGCCGGCCGGTTCACTTCACTCCCGGCGGCCGGCACGATTAGACGGGATGAATGAGTTGTGAAGCACCTTGGGCACTTCCTTCCACGCGGTGACTGTATCGATAGTCTTTAGGCGAAAGCATTCACGCACTGGCTGGAAGTGACCTGTGGCCTGGCTGGAAGCCGCAGCAAAGCTGCCTCCGAGGTGACCTTCGAGTTGTCCTCGCGCGCTTTACCGTCGGGTTCCCCCGGCTGGAGGGCGTTCGGCAGGACAGTCGATCGGCAGGCACGAATGACCTGCTGTTCATGCGGGAGTGGAGGCGCCATTCCCAGACTCGTCCTCCGCCCGCGTTCGGTCGAGGTTAAGGGGGATCGGGAGACTCCGGGCCACGGCAGGATGACAACCTGGACGAACGGGCACAGCGCATCGAAAGCCGCGCTGGCGAAGTCCGTGCTGACCGTGCCGTCGATATAGGAATAGCTGACTGCCAGGGCCACAGCGATGATGAGGTACTGGCCGGGCGGGACAATGGCCTGCTCGTAGCAGGTCGAACCCCGGTTCGGACGTGCCCACGTGAGGCGGTCAGATGCCGGTGCGGCCGTCGATCCATTCGCGGATGAGATCGGCGTGGCCGTCGTGCCGGGCGTGAAACCTACAAGCCAGACCAAGCAGTGCCCGTCGCTTGACGGCTTGCGTCGAGTGAGTCCTCCAGGCTTTCGTCAGCCCGTCAGCTCGTCAGCCCACGTTGCCGCCCTTGACGAAATAGACCGCTGGTTTATACTGGTGGTCTAGGCAGCGCGGGATCGAGGTTTCATTGTGAAGGTCTTGATTGTGGGAGCCGGGATCGCCGGTCCGACGGTAGCGTTCTGGCTGAATAAGGCAGGGCACGAGGTCACGCTCGTGGAACACTCACCAGTGCTCCGCAGCGGCGGGTATCTCATTGACTTTTGGGGTGCGGGGTTCGACGTGGCGGAGAAGATGGGCATCGTGCCCCAGCTGCGTCGTCGTGGGTACGTGATGACGGAGGCAAGGGCGGTTAATCGCGAGGGTCGGCGGGTGGCTTCGTTTAAACCCGAGGTCATCATGGAGTCGGTAGAGCGATATTTGAGTCTCGCCCGCTCTGACCTGTCGGCCGTGATCTACGAAGCTCTCGGCGGCGACGCCGAGCTGATTCTCGGCGACACGGTGCAGGATTTGACGGACGACGTCGACCGTGTCCGGGTCACGTTTCAGGGCGGGAGCACCCGCGACTTCGACCTGGTCATCGGTGCCGACGGACTTCACTCCCGGGTGCGAAAGCTCGCGTTCGGACCGGACGAGTGTTTCGAGAGGTACTTGGGCATGGTCGTGGCCGCGTTCGAAGCGGACCAGTATCCGGAACGCGACGAGCTCGTGGCGATGATGTACGCCGACGTAGGCTTCCAGGCGATTAGACTTTCCCTTCGCGAAAACGCGACACTGTTCCTCTTCACCCTTCGACATGACGGTGACGTACCTGCCGATCGCACGGCACAGGAGAACCTGCTGCGGACGAAGCTGGGCGACAAAGGGTGGGAGGTGCCCGCCATGCTCGACCTGATGACGCCGGCCAAAAACTTCTATTTCGACGCAGTGAGCCAGATCCGGATGCCGTCCTGGACGAGGGGGCAGGTTGCGTTGGTGGGCGATGCGGCAGCGTGTCCATCGTTTCTGGCAGGGCAAGGCTCCGCGCTGGCAATGGTCGAGGCCTACACGCTCGCAACGGAACTCGCGACAACGGGCGACCACCGCTCGGCGTTCGCCCGCTACCAAGAACGACTGGCCCCATTGCTGCACTCCAAACAGGACGCGGCAGTCGGTTTGGGACTGGCGTTCGCGCCGAAAAACAGATTTCAACTTCTTGCAAGGAATACGGTGATGCGAATGATGGGACTTCCCAAGGTAGCCGGGATCGTGATGGGGAGAAGCTTTCACGATGCCGTTGAGCTCCCGCCGTTCCCTATAACGGACTCGGCCAGCTAAACGAATGGTGAGGCCACGATTCTCGAAACTACCCCCTGCCCAGCAGCAGTCGATTCTGCGGGCGGCTCTGGACGAGTTCGCCGCCCACGGATTCCACAACGCCTCGCTCAACCGGGTGATCGGTACCGCCGGTATTTCCAAAGGATCGATGTACTACTACTTCGACGGCAAAGAAGACCTCTACGCCTACGTCGCACGGACCGAATTGGCCGCCCTGTTCGTCCGCGTCGGGCCGCTGCCGGACCTGGCCAGCGGTGATGCAGATGCGTTCTGGTCAGTGCTGGAGGGCTACTACCTGCAGCTGATGAGAGCCCTCACCGCTTCACCGAAGCTGGCAGCGCTATTAAGGGGTTGGGCTGCTGCGTCAAAGAACCCCGAGTTCCAGACCGCACAAGGTGACATCGAGCAGGCATCACTGCCGTGGATCGAGCAGGCTATCGCCGCGGGTCAACGCGTGGGCGCAGTGCGCGACGATCTGCCAACCACCCTGCTGATCGCCGTCGTGCTGGGAATGGGCGAGGCGATGGATGTCTGGCTCATGTCAGAGCAACCCGATGATCCCGCGCTGCCGGAATTGATCAGTGCCCTCATCAGCATGATCCGAGGAGCGGTCAGCTGTCATTCGGGTGCCGGGCCGTTGAGCTCCCGCAGCCGCTTCGGGCTGGGATAGGCGTTGCGCATGTGGTCGCTGGTGAGGAAGTCGGCGATGCCGATCATGAGGACGGCAAAGATGATTTGTTCCACCACCATCCAATACGGGTATAGGCCCGGGATGGTGGCCACCACCAAGGTGATAACCGGGAAGATCTGGCTGAAGAGCCGCAGCCGCTGGTAGCCCCAGTAATATCCCCCTTCGGCGCGCCAGGCGAAGAAGAACAGGGTCAGTGTCATGAACAGCACGACGACGCCGCGGAACCACACTGCGAACCCCACCGGAGTGCCGCGTACCTGAAGAATCAGGGCAGTGACGATGGCGCTGAGCCCCACCAGGACTTCAAGGACGAGGATCCAGTTGACCCAATAGAAGGCCCTGCGTGTGCGCGGATGCACCCGCATTTCTTCCTCGATCAGGTAATGGCCGTGGCGTCCGCCGGCCAGTTTGTCGACGTCCAGTCCGAACACAGTCAGGGGTTTCATGGGAACAGCGTACGGGGCCGGTCGTTGCCTGTCCGGCAGGTCCCGCCGTGGCTACAGGGCCATGTCGGGACTGACGGGCACGAGCCCGATGGCGTTTCGTCGGTGGATATTCCGGGACGTTCGGTCAAAGCCCTTGGCGTCGAGATTGTTCCCCCGGCGGTAGGCGGCGAGGGCCTGATCGTAAAGCTCATTGAGGCGAGCTCCGGAAAATTGACGCTGGGTGCCGTCAGTGAACGTGACGGCGATGGACATCTTGTTGGGAAAGTGCCGGCTCATGTGGATGAAGCCGTCCGAGTCCTGCCTGAGGTTGAGCACGCGGTTGCCGCCTTTACGTGGAGAACTTCAAGTGTCCCGCATTTGGGAGCAGGGTGTGGACACCCGCGATTGCCGCCGCCGGGCCGGGGCCATCCCGCCAAGCATCACCAGCACGGTGAGCCAGGCAAAAAGACGCCTTGCCCGCGATGAGAACAGCGTGACGACGGGCCAGGCCAGAGCAGCCGCCGCAACCCCCGGCACCGTCAGCTTCGCGTAGTCCAAAAACCGGAAATGGTCGTAACCGGACGTTGCGGGGAAGATGGTCGTACCAATGGCCACGACAGCGGCGCAGGCAGCCAGCGAACCGATGATGGATACGACGGCGGCAACGAGGAAACGGCCCGCACGGGCTGCCGCCGCCCCCAAGGGTAATCGAGGCTGAAGCAAGCGGAGACCTTTTGGGTCAAAGATGGGTGGGCTGTTACCGCGACACTTTGCGGGCTTGATCAATCTGGCATGCGGCGAAATCCTTGCTCCAGGGACCGATGACGGCGTAGCAGAACGCCACGGGAGCACCGGAAACGTGCCCCTGCCCACTAGGCTAGGCGGTCATTCTTAGAGGATTCTTCGACGCCCCGACCGGACCGTGCTGTTGTTCGGGACGCCTATACTTCAGATCATGTCGGATGAACGTTGTGTGCTGGTGGCCGAGGATGACGTTGGGCTGGCCTCGATGCTGCAGGAACTTCTTGAATTCTCCGGTCTGACAACTGTCCACAATTAGGATTTACCCCATTTATATGGTCTAACTATGCGGCGGAGTGGCGTTAGAGTCTTTGTACCTTGTTCTGCCTGCCTGCCGGTCGTGGCGGACAGGCCACTATTTGAGCAGGTCGCGCATAACGGGCGCGTTCTTGTCGTTGTCAGACAGGGGGGCCAGACCCCACAGGCTTTCTATGGTGTGCAGCAAGGAATAGTGGCTGTACGGAAGGGAGGATTTGTAGGATTGTCGGGCCGCTGATCCGGCGAAAATCGTTGCCACGGTATTGTTCTCGCCCTCGCCTTCGTCCCAGGTGATCACCAGGAGGGACTTCTGCGTTGTGAAGGCCGGTGAGGCCAAGATGTCGGGGACTTGGTGTGACAGCCAGGTGTCGCCGGCCGAAACCGAACAGTCGTGCATGTCGTTGCAAAGATCGGGACTGATGAATACATAGTTGGGCAGGCTTGAGGCGGCTTTCAGGTCCTCGCTGAGCTGGGTCACGGGAACAACGTGCGCCGTGCACGAGGCATGGCTGTCGGTGACGCTGGGGTAGTACATGAACGGGTTGGGCTTCACCGCGTAGGGTAGGAGTTTTCCGCCGTGCAGGGAGCGGGCATGCTCTCGGCATACATCTTCCAGGTTCTCCCGGATTGCCCGATTGCATCCGCGATGGTCCGTACCCGCGCCGTGCAGCGGCCCCCCGGGCTGCAGTCGTCCGTGATCCAGGCCGTGGTACCGCTGGTCAGCGCCAGGTAGTTGGGCAGGCTCGGGTGTGATATTGCCTGGTAATTGGTCGCCAGTGCATTATCGGCGGCCAGCTTGTTGATGTAGGGGGCGGCAGTGTTGCTCAGAATGCTTGCGGCCGTTTTGTTCTCCTCGACGATGATGACGATATGGTCGATCCCGGGAGGCGTTCCTCCAACGGCGGCGGGACTGCCTACCGGCAAGGTCGAGGCGGCGGCCTTTTGAGGCGGCGGGGCAGGGCTGGCAACGGGTTTCGGGGCGGCGCATCCGGCCATGGACAGCCCGAGCGCGGTGAAGCCAATCGCGAATGCTACAGCAAAGCGGCTCTTCTGGCTCATCACTCGATGCCAGCCGTAGGGCTCTCACCCGGCCATGCCTTCCAAGAAAGTCCGCCGTGCCGGAATCAATCCATAATCACCATGGACCGCTTACGAGAGGCGGGCGTCACTCTACGATGTGGTTGGATTCCCTGGTTTCCAGGATCTGCGTTCGTGGCACTCCGCCGAGTGCGGGCCCGGCGGCACCGGAGCTCCAGATGAGTTTCATGGTGGCCAGCAGCCGTTCCGCCTGGCTGACAGTCTCGAATTCAAGATCGATCAGCACATAACGCGGCTCGTCGACGGGCTGATAGATGGAGTATCGCTGCACTCCTGCTTTTCCTCGGCCTGCCGGGTCCCGGTCGAACGCGGCCTTCCAAGTGGCGAAATCTTCAGTGGGATGTTCAATCCTGAGAATGGGCATGATCCTTACTTTCTTGAGCGGGTGCTTTGAGCGTAGGCGTCGTCGCGGGCAGTAACCATCCCAGCTCTCTGGGATCTTTTCACCTATGGGCAGCAGCGATCTCGACGGGTGAGCCGAGTGTTGTTGGGCGTTGCTGGGCGTACTGTCGAGGCATGGCCACACAGCTGACACGCGCCAACGTTCGGGAGCGGATCGAGTCCATCAGCGCGGCGGCCTCGGACGCCAGAACGTTTCGCGCTCACGTACTGCGCGAACTGCATCATGCGGTTGGCTTCGATGCCCACGTGTGGCTGCTCACTGATCCGGTGACCACAGTCGGTTCCGACCCGCACGCGGACGTTCCGGCATTCGGTCAGCTGCCGACCCTCATCAAATTCAAATACCTGACCGCGGTCAACCGATGGACTGAGCTGATCGCTCGTCGGATAGAGGTTGCGTCGCTTGTTGAGGCGACGGGTGCAGATCTGGCGAGGAGCCTTCTCTGGAGGGAAGTTCTCCACGACTTCGGGGTAAGGGATGTCGCCTCCATCGTCATGGCCGATCGTTACGGTTGCTGGGGGTTTCTGGACCTGTGGCGCAGCACCCCCAAGGCATTTGACGACCATGAGCTCGCGTTTCTGCGGGAGCTCGCGCCGGTGCTCACACGTGCGCTTCGCATGCGTCAGTCGGTCACGTTTTCGACCGTCCCGCCGGCTCGTCGCCGCGCTGGCGGACCCGTCGTACTTGTTCTAAGTGAGAACCTCAAGGTAATCAGCCAGACCGGTGCGGCGGAAGAGTGGCTTCGCACGCTCTTGCCGGCTGACCCCGACCTGTCGGCTGTGCCGGCGAGCGTCTACAATTCGGCAGCGCAGCTACTTGCGGTCGAACACGAGGTCGATTCACATGAGGCCCGCGCTCGTGTGCATCTCGCGGAGGGCACGTGGATCACCGTTCGTGCCGCCAGAATGGGTCCGCAGATCGCTGTGTCTCTTGAGGCCACCTCGCCCGAAGAACGTCTTGAGGTCTTTGCGCTGGCACACGGTATGAGCGCCCGCGAGGCGGAACTTCTGGGCATGCTCGCAGACGGAAGCGACACGAAACTCATTGCCCATCGGATGTGCCTGTCGGAGTTCACCGTTCAGGATCACCTTAAGTCCATCTTCGCGAAATCGCAGACGCACAATCGCCGACTCCTTCTCGCCCAGATCGTCGGCACGCGCGCGGGCTAACGATCGACCGAGAATTGGCCTTGTGCCCGCGGGCAGCTCGAGCAGAGCAATGAGGCGATCGCGTTTGCAGTCTGCGCCCCCGATGGTTGTGCCTCATCTAAAGCGTGACGCGATGCGTTGGGGCCCAACGGTCACTCTTCATCTGGGCGGGCCCGGTCCAGCCAATCACCGAGCAACGAGGCGAGCAGCTCGGGCCGCTCGTGCATGAGTGCGTGGCCGGCGCCGAGAAGGTGCCCGACCCGACGTCGACCGTCCATTCGGCGAAGATCCGGCTCAGCCAGGCCTCGTCGACGAGTCTTTTGCCGGGCACGACATGGTTGCGGTAGCGGCGGGCGGTGGCCGCTGTGCGCACGACGAAGTACTCCTCGAAACCCGCCCGTTGGCTAGGTTCGAGTTCGTCGTACGCGTCAGCATCCTGGCGAATCGCCTGGTGGTCGGGCACTTTGTGTGAGCGCTCGGCGACGGGGCATAACAACGTCAGGCCGAGCAACATGTCCGGTCGCTGCGCGGCCACGCCGCGCGCCAAATATGCGCCGTAGGAATGCCCAAGCAACAACACCGGTCCGGCCACTAGGTGATCAATGAAATCGGCCATTACCGCGACCACGTAATTGTTGCAATCCAGGTCACCTGTCGTGGAGCGACCCATCCCTGGCAGATCTGGATAGATCCGGCGGTTTCCCGAGCCGGGGACGATGGCCTCGATCGCCGCCTCTATCTCCCCGTGATCAACACCGACGCCGTGAAGCGCGACAACCGGCACGCCGGCACCGTGTTCGACGTAATGAATCAGCACATCGTTGATCCGTCGCTCCACGACCGGTTGAAATGCCCAAGCGGGACGAGGAACGCGCCGCCCGGGACCGCCGTCAGACCTCTACCACTTTCTCCGATACTCCGATGAACACCCCGGACGGCAATTGCTTCGGCCGCGGAGAAGATTCTTCAAGAGTTAGCGGGTAATTTGTTGCAGAGCCCAGGAGTTGCCGTCGGGGTCGTTGAAGTACGCGTACCGGACGCCTCCGCCCATGTCACTCACCTCGGAGACGTCAATGCCCTTACCGAGCAATGTTCGCCGGACGGCATCGAGGTCTTCCACCACTAGATGCAGTCCGTGGACGGGTGCGGCGTGGGGGTCACTGATTCCCACGCCAATAACAATCGAGCAGACTGATCCCGGTGGTGTCAGCTGGACTACTCGCATGCCGTTGCCCGGCTCGATGTCGTGGTCGAGGTTGAAACCGACTTGGTCCAGGTAGAAGGCTTTGCTTCGGTCAACATCGGTCGACGGTAGCGGAACCAATTCCAAACGCATGTCCAAAGGGACTCCTTCTTCCCGCACTGTTCGCGGATAATGGCAGGCCGGCGACCTGTACAACTGCCATGTTACTCACGATCAGGTAAGCCGATGAGTTGGAATTCCCCCAGCAATCGCTGCCCGTTTCCAGGTCGTGGTCTTGACCTCGCCGCCGGTTGGATACACGCTAGAGTATTTTCATCTGATCCATCGGCACGACTGTCAGGAGCCCTCGATGCCAAAGCCCGATATCGCCCCAGGTGATCCCTGCTGGATTGATCTGATCACCTCGGATCCCGAGAAGTCCCGCGAGTTCTATGCCCGTCTTTTCGGCTGGACCTACGAAATCGGTGATGAGGAAAAGTATGGCGGCTACGTCACCGCGTTTGTCGAGGGCGCTCCGGTAGCGGGCATGATGAAGAACGACGGCGGGTCCAGGTATCCGGACGTGTGGACCACCTATCTGCGGGTGGAAGACATCAGCACGGCGGCCGAAGCAGTCGTGGCGGCCGGTGGGCAGGTATTGATGCCGCCCATGGAAGTTCCGGACCAGGGACACATGGCGATGTTCAGCGACGCAGGAGGCGCAGCCGTAGGTGCCTGGCAGTTCGGCGGCCACACCGGTTTCCAATTGAAAGGCGAGCCCGGAGCCCCGTTTTGGCATGAACTTCACACCCGGGAATACGCACCCTCGGTGAAGTTTTACCAGGATGCTTTCGGCTGGGACACCGCCGTTATGAGCGACAGCGAAGACTTCCGCTACACGACGCTCGGATCCGGAGACCACGCACGCGCCGGCATTATGGACGCTTCGTTTTACCTTCCTGACGGGGTTCCGTCGAACTGGCAGATCTACTTCGGTGTGGCCAACGCCGACGCCGTCGTGGAAACAGCGAAGTCTCTTGGCGCCCAGGTGATCCATCCCGCTGAGGATTCGCCGTTCGGCCGCATGGCTACGCTGACAGATCTGACGGGTGCGGTTTTCAAGATCGCTCAACGGCCTGACCCGGCTGCCTGACACTGCAGCTCGCCAAATGGGACCACGAATTGGCCTACCGGGGCTGCTTTTAGCTAGCCGCCTTCCCGACCATTGGAAACAACGTGATCGAGGGACTAAATCGGGGAAGGAGGCGACTTCGGACATCAGGGCAAAAACAAGGGTTCTCTCCGTGCCGGCAGGAAATCAAGAAGCCCAAGGCTTGGCACGAGGGTGTGTGCACTTGACGGTGGGAGTCATGCGCGTGGTGCGACCTTGGCCAATCCGTCGAGGGTGGTCTGCCAGTTGGCGGAGGAATGTTCCGCTGCTTCGGCACTTGTATTGTGATCCTGCGTGACGGTGACCTTTGAACCCTGGTCTGCGGCCTCGATTCGGTAGGTCACGTTCTGGTAGTTCTCCGGCTCATCAGGCAGACCGCTCATCGGGCTGAAGAAGCTGGTGCGCAAAAGCCAGCGAGCGCCACATCTGTTGGGGAGTAGCCGAAACCACCGCGCTGGCCGTGGCGACCCCGGACGACGGCGGCAGTCCGCGCCATTTGCTGAGCGCACACTGGGGGAGCATCCGTCGATTGTCGGCGGCATCCCAGCGGACGATGGAAAGATGGGGACATGACTACTGCTCACGGCTTTTCCGGCTTCTCCCGGCGTCCCCAGCCCATCAAACCCAAGGCTGGTCAAGAATCTGTGTGGGACTACCCACGGCCGCCAAGGGTCGAGCCGCGATCGGAACGGGTCACCGTGCGGCTAGGCGGCCAGATAATTACCGACACCACCGGTGCAGTTCGCGTCCTGGAGACGAGTCATCCGCCTGTCTACTATTTGCCGTTGGACTCATTCCCTGCCGGAGTACTCGTCCCGGTCCGGGGGACCAGCTTCTGCGAGTTCAAGGGAGAAGCGCACTACTTCGACGTCGCTGCTGGCGGAGTCGTCGTTCCCCGCGCCGGGTGGACCTACCCAAAACCCACCAATGGTTTCGAGGCGCTCAGTACCCGCGTGGCCCTTTATCCGGGCTACATGGACTCGTGCGAGGTCAACGGGGAGCAGGTGACCTTCCAAGATGGTGACTTCTACGGCGGTTGGATCACCACGCAGATCGTTGGTCCGTTCAAGGGCGGTCCGGGCACGGCCGGGTGGTGAGCACATCAATCGCGCGCGCTGGCCCCGACCACCGGGACCAAACGCATCCGTTCGTTGCCCAGGTGCTGAGCCCGAAGTTGCCGGGCCGGATTAAAGCGGGGTGAAGCTCACCCGTGCACGGTTGGACCCGTACCGCCAGGACTTCGACGCGGCAGCGATCGAATGTCATGTGCGATATCTCCCAACCCGGGCGCCAGCACGAGTGACGGTATAAGCGCCGCTGGTCAGCTGATCCAGTACCCCGGCGCTCAACCCGATGTGGAAGGAGAAACCCCGGGTTGAGGTGCGAAGTACCGGCCGCAGGAGCTGTCATTTTCTCTAAGTCGTGGACACAAATTTCAGTACTCGTCGACACAGCCCGTCCGTATGCCTAAGTGGCTGCGGATGCGGACGGGCACAGTATCGCAGGGCAATAGCATTCCAGAATGATGACGTTGTGGATGTGGGGACGGTGGTACATGTCGTTGTTGGGGCTGGCCCGATCGGTGGGGCGATCGCGGAGACACCCACTGCATCAGGGAGCACCCTTCGCGGCGTCACTCGTTAATGGGAAATCTGGGGGCTTCCCCCGGCGATCCAACACCCAAAAAGGCCGATGCATCAGATTCATCCGCACCGTCCATCGCTTGTAAACACGCCTCAGTCATTTTGTGCGGCCGCACCGCCCCGTCCGCGGTGGGCCGATCTGCTTCCTGTGATGTAGGGGAGGGACTATTCCAGGCGGCAGTAGAAACTGGCGCGGTCCTGGTCACGGTGGAGAACCTTTAGGGGTACGGCAGCGCCGGCACACTGCTCGAGAGCCATCGCATTCCAGCCACATTTCACCCCCACGTCTTCGTCCTGGCTCAACCTCGTCGAGCGCTGGTTCCGGGAGCTGACAGACAAAGCGCTGCGCCGCGGAGCCCTTCATTCCGTGCGAGACTAGATCACCAAGATCGAGGAATACCTCACCTCCCCCAACACGGAGCCCAAACCCCTGACCTGGACGGCGACCGCAGCCTCAATCCTCAAGAAAGTAGCCCGCGGCCGCGTAGCCCTCGAAACCATCAAACAAAACCGCGACACACCACTGCTACTAGGCCGATTCCACAATTCCCAAGCCGTCCCGCACATGATGCAGAAGGTGTTCCCGTGCTTGGGCTACGCTGATACGGGCCTTCCGTGAATAACACTGGATGGCGAGCCCGTCGACGATCGAGCTAACGGAGACAGCGAAGGCCTGGGAGTCCGGACAAGTAAATTCTCCGCTCTCCACCCCTGCCTCAATGAGGTCCCGCAGGGCGTGCCACCACGCCTCATAGTGGGTGTTCATCCATTCCCCATAGGCATCGTCCCGGGCCGCCGCGGACCAAAAGTCCATCCAGATCAACCAGTGGCGCCGCGTGTCAGAATCAGACCTGAACATTCCGCGCAGAAAATCAAGTAGCTTGGTGGACTTGTTCGTTTCACTGTTGGCCACGGCTTCGCGCAGCGGCTCATAAAATTCCATCGTTTCAGCCTTGACTACTTCCCACAGCACCTCCTCCAAGCTACGGAAGTGGTAGGTTATGGTCCCCGGCGAGACCCCACAGGCCCTTGATATGTCCCGGATCTGGACGTTGAAAAGTCCCTTGTCCGCGATGAGATCGCGTGCGGATTCAATGACCAGCCGCCGGCGGACTTCCGTCGGATGACGCCGCCGTTCATCCGCCGACTTCGCTCGGGGCCTTGCCCCCTGTTTCATATCCGTCACGGTTCCGTCTCCCATCCTCAGCCTATGCAGAGGTACGCTCGATGTGCTTGTCAAAGGTCTTTTCGAAATGAACCGTTCCGTTCAAGTATGTCCTGACTTTGTTGGCGAGCCGAAAATGCGTGGCGGTTGAACTGATCCGTGATTCCGTCTCAATCCGCACGTTCCAGTTGTCCCTGCCCATCTCAATGACCCAATTTGCCTCAGCCACGGCGGACAGCGGGTCATTGCCAGATATCGAGTATCTTTCCACGGCTTGTTCGCCATAGGTCATACCGTTTGGGTAGACACGGTAACCGCCGTACTTGGGGTCAACCGTTAGGATCCAGCTGTCGGAGTCAGGTTCATAGCGCACTTCACGTTCAGGAATTGACGGTGGCGCTGGCTGTGCAACCACGGCCAGCGGCGCGGCCTGCTCGGGTTCGGCAAATGAGGGGTGCGTGCCCGCCAGTACGGCGGGATCCAGATGACCAAGCCGGAGCTCGGAAGAGTCCAGGTCCACCGTGACGGCGCCGAGTTCGGCATGCGGCCACAACCAGGGCCAATAAGTGTTGGACAGAGCAACCCGGAGTTTGTGGCCGGCTGGTACTGTCCAAGAAATCGCTGTCATCTCAATCTCGACGTCAACCCAAGCTCCCGGGGTGAGATCCTGGGCGTGGTTCATTCCCGCGCGCTTGGACAAGTTCAGGGCCCCGCGTGTTATGAGCGTGGATGAGCCATCTGGTGCCACATCGGTTAAGCGAGCCATGATATTGGCACGTTTCGTTGTGGCAGCAACGCGCAAACGAAGCGACGGGAAGCCCATGATGTTCAAGTCTTCTTTTTGTGTCACCGTGTCAAAAACAACAGACCGGCCATCCTCCGAACGCTGGTCCGGGGGCAGGTCAGCATCATTGCCAAAGGGGAACCAGCGCCCTGCATCGACGCCGGTGTGCTGCGGGGTGTTCAGGAGAACCTTGTTTTCTGAGTCGGCCGCCAAGGTTCGCAGGTCGTGCATGAAATTCAGGGTCACCGGGTGGACTTGCGGCGTCGGCCATGAATCCAGTCCCACCCAGGTCCCTTCACGAACGGGGTATTTGGTGGCAGGCCTCACGGAATCCTGGTGGTAGACCTGCAACGCTGGTTCTTCCATGACGCCGGTGTCCCGGTCCTTGAGCCAGTGGTCCCACCAGCGCAACGTCTCCTGCAAGAATCCAATGTTTGGCCCGGGAGTCCTGGCGACGTCCGGGTACTGGTGCGACCACGGTCCGATAATCCCACGGCAGGGGGCGTCAAGCTTGTCAACCAGCCGCAACACGGCATTGCGGTAGGGATCGGCCCAACCTCCCACGGCCAGGACGGCCGCCTGGATGTCGGAATAGTCTTCACAGACGGAGCCGTGACGCCAATAATCGTCCCTTTCCTGATGGGACATCCAGATCTCACTGAACGGTTGCAGGCCTTCGAGTCGTTCCTGCCACATCCGTTCCCATTTGTCACCGACGTTCCATGGTGCAGGCGGCCTGCTTTGGAAGGCAAACATGGTGGCTGACCAGGCAGACATGTCAATGCCCAACAGTGCGCCACCGTAGTAGTGGACGTCGTCGGCGTACCTATCGTCAGTGGAACACACCGTAACGATGGCCTTGAGCGCCTCGGGACGTCGGGCAGCAATTTGCAGGCCGTTGAAGCCTCCCCATGAAATACCGAACATGCCTACTTTTCCCGTCGACCAGGGCTGGCTGGCAAGCCACCCGATAACCTCCAGACCATCCGATTGTTCCTGGGCGTGGTATTCATCCAGCATGACACCGCTGGAATCGCCGCAGCCCCTCATGTCCACCCGGACCGAAGCGTAACCGTGCCCCGCATACCAAGGATGCCGCTGGGCGTCCCGTGATGCGGTCCAGTCGCCCCGCCTGTACGGCAGATATTCCAGGAGGACCGGGACCGGGTTCTCCGCGGCATCCTCCGGCAGCCATATGGTGGCGGCAAGCTGCGTGCCGTCGTCCATGGGGATGAAAACGTTGTCCAGGACGGTGACCCTTCGGGGAAATTCAGTGGTGATCTTCAAGCTGCGCGTCCAATCATCGTGGTTGGGGTCTGGAGCTGGCCGATACAGCCGGCCGTTAGAGGTGTTCGAGCTTTTCCAGGGGGGCGTGGCAGCGGATGCTGTGCGTGCCGCTCACCTCGATGGCGGGTGGACGCACCGAGCGGCAAATATCCATCACGAGCGGGCATCGACTGGCAAACGGGCAGCCCTGTGCCGGTGGACCTGCAGGAACCTCATCCTGTCCGGGGGCGATCGCCCCCGAATGGTCGTCCCCCACCTCAATTACGGAGGCCATCAGCAAACTGGTGTAGGGATGGGAGACGGAGCCGAAGATTTCGGACACCGTTCCCTCCTCCACGATGCGTCCCAGGTATAGCACCACCACCCGGTCCGCAACGCTGCGGACGACGGCAAGATCATGGGTGATGAACAGGAACCCAATGTTATTTTCCTTGGCTAACCGGTCCATGAGTCGAAGGATGGACGATTGCACGGACACATCCAACGCGGAGACGATTTCGTCCGCCAGCACCAATGAGGGCCCGGCGGAGACTGCCCTGGCGATGCCCACACGCTGCCGCTGTCCGCCGGACAGCTGTCCTGGCAAGCGTTCCGTAAAATTGACGGGCAGGCCCACTTCGGCAAGGGCCTGCTCAGCCGTGAGCCCCTTGACATTGAACAACCGCAGCGGGCGGGTGATGGCATCACGGACGGTTCTCCGCGGATTCAGCGACGTGTCGGCATTTTGGAAAATGATCTGGACCGCCCGGCGCACCGACTTGGCCCGGTGAGCAACTCTCGGGGCGAGTTCGGTCTGTGCGTTCAGCGTCAGCTGCCCCGCTTGGCGGCCCTGGAGGCCGGCGACAACGTTGGCGATGGTGGATTTTCCCGAACCGGATTCGCCCACCAGGGCAACGATTTCACCCGCATGCACATCCAGGTCAACGTCCAACACTGTGGGTGCACTGCCTGGCTTGGGCTTGCGGTTGTAGTCAACACTCAGCCCGCGGATGGTGAGGACGGGCGCCGTTCCCTGAGGTGCCAACCTCTCGTAGAGCGCACCGTCCACCGGGTGCATCTCCGCACCTTTTTCAAAGGCGTCGATTGCGGCGTCGTCCAGACTGGGCGGGATGCCCGGCACCGTGACGCGGGGGACGCTGGCCAGCAGGCCCTTGGTGTAGGGATGGCTCGGATTGCGCAGGACCGTGCTGGTGTCGCCTGACTCCACCACTTTTCCGCGCCGAAGGACGGCAACCTGGCTACACATTTTGTCAATGACGCCCAAGTC
Organism: Paenarthrobacter sp. PH39-S1; assembly: GCF_030063245.1. GTDB lineage: Bacteria > Actinomycetota > Actinomycetes > Actinomycetales > Micrococcaceae > Arthrobacter_M. The sequence goes on along the minus strand of NZ_JASISR010000025.1, from coordinate 5,893 downwards.
GTGACTGACCAGGACCATGGCCATGCCGAGCTCCTTGTGCAGTCGGGTCAGGGTGTCCAAGATGGCCGCCTGGGTGACAACATCCAGGCCCGTGGTCGGTTCGTCAAGAACCAGGAGCCTTGGCCGGGCGGCGAGTGCCATGGCGATGCCGATGCGCTGCTGCTGTCCACCGGAAAATTGGTGTGGGTATTTTTCCAGGGCGGCCGCAGCATCGGGAAGCCTGACTAGTTTAAGGAGCTCAATTGCCCGGGCTCGCCGGGATTCGCACGTTTCACTGGCTGCGGAGTCAAGGCGAAAGCCTTCGGTCAATTGTTCTCCGATGCGCATGGTCGGCGTCAACGCGGCACCGGCATTTTGGGGCACTAGTGCAACATGGCCGGCCCTAAACGCGCGTAGTTCCTTTCCCGCGAGCTTGAACACGTCGACGCCGTCGAGATGGACCGTGCCGCTGGACACAAACGACGACGTCCGCAGTGAAGCCAGCAGGACCCCGGCCATGGTGGACTTACCGGAGCCGGACTCCCCGACCAGTCCCAGAACCTCACCCTGTCGCAACTGCAGGCTGACGCCACTTAGCACATTGACGCGGCGGCTTCCGGACATGTAGGAAATGTCGAGACCATGGACATCGATTGCCAGGTCTTCCTTTGTCGCAGTAATCATCCCAAAATCTCCTTCATGCGGTCTACACCCAAACTCTTGGCGAGCCCATCGGCGGCTAGGTTCAAACCCACGATCAAGGTTGCCAAGAAGACGATGGGGGCCAGTGTTGCCAGTGGGACAACAGCCATCAGGCTCCTGTTTTCGGCCACCATCAGACCCCAATCGGGGGTGGGTGGGTTGGCGCCAAACCCGAGGAAGGACAGGGAACTGACGAGCAGCACCACCCAGGATGCGCGCATTGCGAACTCAACCAACACAACGTCCAGAATGTTGGGGAAAACCTCCCTGCTCAGGATGTAAAAAACCCCTTCGCCCCGAGCGCGGGCGGCCACAATGTAGTCCTTGGGCATGATGTCCATGGCCGCTGCACGCACAACGCGTGTGACCCCTCCCGTGTAGACGACCACCACTGCGAGCACAATGACCTCAGGTCCGGAACCGAACACGGTGACCAGCACCAGCATGGCCAGAATGGCAGGGACGGCAAGCACCGAATCCAGCAGACGTGTGATGACTTGGTCGAGCCAGCCACCATAAAACGCGGCCAGACCGGCGATTATGGTTCCCAGCAGGACGGCCAGTGCCGTAGACGCGAAACTGACGGTGAGGGCATATTGGCCACCGTAGAGCGTGCGGGAAAGAATGTCTCGGCCCAGAGTGTCCGTGCCAAGCGGGTATGCGCCACCGGGGAACTGCAACACGGCAGCCGGGTTATTTGACGTTGGGTTTCCGGGGGCGAGCAGCGGGGCGAACACGGCAAGGAGAACGTGCAGTGTGACCAGCGCAAACCCCAAGGTGGCGGGTTTGGAACGAAGGATGGAGCGGATAACCCTGGAAAGGTCGGTCCAAAAACCACGGCCAACCTGGGTGCTTTCGACAACAATAGTGGGTGAAGTCATTTCGAGTTCCTTGGATACCGCAAGCGTGGGTTGAGGAGCGTCGCAGCCAGGTCCGCGAGCAAGTTGCAGATGACGAACGTCATGGCGCCAATCACCGTGATCAACAAGATGGTCGGAAGATCCCTGCTCTGAACGGATTGGATCATCAAGGATCCCATCCCGGGGTAGTTGAAGATGCTTTCCACCACGACCACGCCGCCGATCAGCCAGGCAACGTTCATGGCCACAACGTTCAGGGTGGGCAGGATGGCGCTGGGCACCACATGCTTGACGACCAGCCTGGCCATGGAGATTCCCTTGAGCCGGGCGGTGTGCACGTAGTCGGTTTCCATCACATCGATGACAGACGTGCGCATCATGCGAATGATGTACGCGGAGGCAACGAACATCAAGGACAAGGCCGGCAGAGGCATGGACGGCGCTAGTTCTGCTATCGTCGCATTCTGCCCAGCCACAACAACCGCAGGGAAGATGGGGATCGTGATGGAGAACATCAACACGAGCAGCGTAGCTACGATGAATTCAGGGATGCTCATCCCGACAAGTGCCACGGTGGATATCAACGAGTCGGGCCACCGGTCGCGGAACAATCCGGCCACAAGGCCAAGGACCAGCGCGAGTGTAAACCCGACAACGATCGTGATGCCTGCCAAAAATGACGTGTTCAGCAAAGCACGTCCGACTTCCGGACCCACTGGCTGACCACTGACCAGCGAAGTGCCGAAGTTGCCGGTGAGCGCATGGCCCAGCCATGTGATGAAACGCTCTAGTGGTGCCTGGTCCAGTCCAAGCTGCCGCCTGAGCGTGAAAACTGCTTCTGGTGTTGCGTTCTGTCCCAGAATCTGGGTGGCCGCGTCTCCGGGCAGGGCCTGCATGGCGCCAAAGACAAGCATGGTGGCCAGCATGATGGTCACCACCGCCCAGCCGAGCCGCGGAAGCACGAAACGAGTGAGCATGATTATCCGGCCAACCCGATGTTGATGTAATCGAACTCAAAGCCGTGCTCGTTGTAGCCGGCGACCTTCTTGCTTAGACCCACCAACCTGTCGGCAAAGAACGGCGTTAGGGATCCGCCGTCGTCGATGAGGACCTTCTGAGCATCCTGGTAAAGGGTCTTACGCTTGGCGTCATCCACTGTGGCCCGTGCCTGGTCGAGAATCTTGTCAAAACTCGGGTTCGCGAACGCGTTCTCATTGTAGGAGGAACCGGAGCGGAAGATCTGGTTCAGGAGCTGATCGACGGGTCGCCCGGTGTACCAGTAACTGGTCATTAGGGGTTTCTTCATCCACACATCCGTGTAGTAGGAATCTGCAGCTGAGGTCTTCACATTCAAGGTGAATCCGGACCCGGCAACGCTGCCCTTCATGGCCAGGGCCAACGGAGTCAGGACAGAATCGTAGGTGGACGTCCAAATGTCCAGCGCGAGGGAGTCGTGACCGGCCTTCTTCAGCAGCGACTTGGACTTCTCCGGATCGTAGTCGAGTCCGTAGTCCAGGTAATAGGCTTCCGTGGGCGGAACCGGGTTGTTGCGGGCGACCGTCGCGTTGCCATGAACGGCCAGCTGCGATACGTCCTTGGGGTTGTAGGCATGGGCCAAGGCCAGACGTACGTTGGGGTCCTTGAACTCCGGAGACAGGTTGAGCATGGGAACCGTGTACCACTGGGCATTTTTGACAGAACTAACCGTGGCCGTGCTTGAGGCAAGCACCGTTTGGGACGTCGCGTAATCCAGGTTTGTCTGCGAGATCAGGTCAACTTGGCCGGCAAGCAGGGCGTTCACGCGCGCCTGCGTGTCCGGAATCGAAGAGAACTCGATGGAGTCCAGCTTGGCCTTGTCGCCAAAGTAAGCGTCGTTGCGGGCAATCTTGCCTGGCCCTGCTGCCGTGAAGGACACGAGCTTGAAGGGGCCCGTGCCGATGCCCGATGCCCCGATGGTTGCTGCCGATCCGGCCGGTATGACATAGCAGTTGTAGCCGGTCATGAGGCTGGCAAACTCGGCGTTGGGAGAGGTCAGCGCCACGACCACGGTCACGTCATCCTTGGCCGTGGCAGAGGTGGCCGTGATGAAGGGTGAGAGAACGCCGGCCTGCGGGCTCTTGGTCTCCGGATCGAGCATGTGCGCGAACGTATAGACCACGTCCTGAGCCGTGAGCGGCTTGCCGTTGTGCCATTGGACGCCCTTTCGCAGACGGAAGGTCCAGGTCATCGCATCTTTGGACGTCTCCCACGATTCCGCCAGATCCGCCTGGACTGCACCCTTTTCGTCAAGGCGGACCAAGCGGTTGTAGATGGCACCCAAGTATTCGTACGCGGAAAGCGAGCTCGCTGGATCAAGAGTCTCCGCCTTCGACGCCGGAGGGCGGGCAATCCTCAGCGTTCCACCGGACTTGGCCACCGCCCCGTTGCCGCCCGACGAGGCCTGTGGAAGGGCGGAACCGCCTGATCCACAGGCAGTCAGGAATGCCGCAGACACAACGGCAAGACCGGAAACCGTCAAGACGCTGCGCCGCGACACCATGCCTTTTACTGCGTGGTTGTTCAAATGATCCATCTGCCTTGCCTCCATGTGACGAGTACTACACTGGACGATCTATTTGCTGTACTGTACAAATAAATCAGTCAAAAACGCAATAGTTTCAAACCACAAAGCAATAAATCTTCGGGAGCAGGTGGGTGCCACGTCTGTGAAATTTGTCTGGATCCGGCGGCCTGACGTGCTGATGGTCATTGCCTCGGCACCCACTTACGTGGCCACTAGCGAGGTCCTCAAGGTCTTGAACCCGCTGGACTTGACACCGGTCCGTTTCCTGCTTGCCGCGGCAATCTTGGGCGGCTACTTCCTGCTGCGGAGGCGGAAGCTGCTGCTGCGCAAGGCAGATGTGCTGCGCGTAGTGGGGATTTCGATTCTTGGCTACGGCGCCTACGGAACCTTGCTCAACCTTGGGCAGACCACAGTTCCAGCGGGGACGGTCAGCCTGCTCTTGAACACGTCCCCAGTGTTTGCGTTCATTCTCGGCTATCTGGTGCTTGGCGAGCGAACTTCTCGCCGCGGGATCCTGGGGATGGCAATAGCCACGCTCGGCGTAGTCATCATCACCCTGTTCGGGCCGGGAGACCTCGGATTCGACTGGAACGCCATGGTCATCCTCGCCTCCGCCCTGATTCTGGCCGCGTTTCTCATCTGGCAACAACCCCTGCTTGCCCGCATCCCACCCGTGGAAATGGTGTTTTGGGGGTGTCTGGTTGGTGGCATCGCCACGCTCCCGACCGCCACCTACGATCTCCACCGCCAAGCCTGGGGGCTGACCACGCTCATTGCGCTGGTAGTTCTCGTGGTTATAAGCACAGTGCTGGCCTACTCCCTATGGAATCTGACGCTGGCGGGCACAAGCGTGGCCGAGGGTGGTTCCCTGCTTTTCGCTGTGCCCATCTTATCCCTCATCCTCGGCTGGCTGCTTCTGGGCCAAGTACCCACCATTGCGTCAATCGCAGGCGGCTGCATTGCCCTGACCGGAGTCGTGCTGCTGGGCCGCGCACATAACATCCCGCACCATCCCGACAAGGAAGAAGAAGTCATGACCACGCACCCCGTCGTCGAGGACGTCATCACCGTGTCGATACACCGCGACAACGCGGAAGCGCTTCGCATGGCCGTAGACCAAGCAGTGGAACAGGTCGGGGCCAGGCTGGCCACGATCTCACTCTGGCGACCCGGGCAGGCTGACCTAGTGCGCGTTTACAGCTCAATGCCCGACATTTACCGATTTGGCGGTGTCTCCGCCGAGCTGGGTCTCGACTGGACCGAGCAGTGCGTGGTTCGCCTGGAATCCTTCATTGCCGAGTCCCCGGAGGACTTGGAAACGGACGCCTTTGAGCACCATGACACCTTAACAGCACTCCGCCTGGGCGCAGGCATCAATGCCGTCATCCAATTGGACGGGCAGTTCCTGGGGTGCCTGAACCTAATGGATACACCCGGCAGCTACACGCACGCTGACCTAAACACAGCCCAGGCAATCGCGGACGGGCTGGCGCCGCTGTTGAATGCCATTTCCACCGCGATGGGTTCGGTCAGCTCCTGAGTGAGCGGGGCCGCCTAGTACGACTGGCATTTTTGAGGCATGCCCTCTACGTCAAGCTGGTTGTGAGCCACCCGGTTCTTTCATATTGATTGAAGGAGACAGCCATGACAGTTGCTATCCAAGGGTATACCCGTGAGGAGATCCGTCAGTTCGTGCACGAGTACTATCTGCAGCCGCATGGGACCAAGGCCGCGTGGCTTGCCTCGCAGTCAGTGGCGGAATGGACGTTGCGGCGGTGGCGGAAGATGG
>NZ_JASISR010000024.1 GCF_030063245.1 Paenarthrobacter sp. PH39-S1 | reverse complement strand
CGGCGTTGTCGAGCTTCTGGTCGGCATCACCGCCGGCGGGGTCGGTGAGCAGCAGGGCCTCGGCGGTCCGTAGCGGGTCCAGCCTGTCGGGGTCCTCTTCCCGGACCAGGCCCGCCAACAGGGCCCGGCGGACGGACTCGACCTGCAGGTCAGCGGGCCGCACATCCGGGGACGCCAGATCACTCTCTGGCAGCACCGGTGGCTGTACATCCGCCGGTTCCACGTCCGTGGGCTGCACGTCCGGGTCCGGCAGGCCGGGGTCCGGCGTGGGCTGCAGGTCCGTGGGCTGCACGTCCGGGTCCGGCAGGCCGGGGTCCGGGTCATCGATCGCACCGTCATTGACAACTCGGTTATCCGCCGCGGGGTTATCCGCCGCGGGGTTATCCGCCGCGGGGTTGTCCGCCGCGGGGTTGTCCGCCGCGGGGTTGTCCGCCGCGGGGTTGTCCGCCGCGGGGTTGTCCGCCGCGGGGTTGTCCGCCGCGGGGTTGTCCGCCGCGGGGTTGTCCGCCGCGGGGATGTCCGCCGCGGGGATGTCCACGGCGGGGATGTTCAGGACGGGTCTGTTCACCAGGGAGTGCCGCAGGTCCTCGTCGGTGACCGGACGGCTTGGGCCCCAGATCAGTTCCGGGAGAAATGGGACCGCGGACCCCGCAGTCAGAGTGCCTTGGACGAGGCCGCGGCGGCCGTGTTCGGGCCTCCCGAGGTATTCCTCGAGGAGCGATTCGAAACTCCGTCCGCCAGCCATGCTACTAGCATATTCCTAATCATGATAAATCGGTAGTCTTTTATCGAATATAGTTTCGATAAAAGACTACCGAATATTTAGGCTGCGTCCGGGCGTCACCACTGCCGCAACGTGGCCTGCTGGGAGCATCGCGCCGGTGGTGCTACGGTCTGGAGACATGCAAATCTGTAAGGGCGCCTTCCCCTTGGGATGGACGCCCTTACGGTACAGCAAACTATTAGTTTAGAGTCCCAGATCAGCCTCGAAGCTGCCCTCTTCCAGTCGCGCCCGCAGGGTCTGCAGGAAGCGGCCCGCGTCAGCGCCGTCCACCAGGCGGTGGTCGTATGTCAAGGACAGGTACATCATTGAGCGGATGGCGATGGTGTCGTCGCCATCCACTCCGGTGATGACGACGGGACGTTTGACAATGGCGCCGGTGCCCAGGATGCCGACCTGCGGCTGATTGATGATCGGCGTATCGAACAGCGCGCCAACGGAACCGATGTTGGTGATGCTGAAGGTTCCGCCCGAGAGCTCATCCGGGCCGATCTTGTTATTGCGTGTACGCGAGGCGACGTCGGCAATCTTGGCAGCGAGGCCGGCAAGATTGAGGTTGCCGGCATCGGCGATGACGGGGACCAGGAGGCCTTTGTCCGTATCCACAGCGATCGCCAGATGCTCGGCGTTGTGGTAAGTGATTTCCTGCTTGTCCTCGTCATACGCGGCGTTCAGCTTCGGGTGCTGTTTCAGCGCTTCGGCGACAGCCTTGGCAATGAACGGCAGGAACGTGAGCTTGACGCCGTTCTGAGCCTGGAACGTGCCCTTTGCGGCGGTGCGCAGTTTGGCGATCTTGGTCATATCGACCTCATGCACCTGCGTCAGCTGGGTGGAAACATCCAGGGATTCGCGCATGCGCCGGGCGATGACCTGACGGATTCGCGGAGCCTTCTGGACCGTGCCGCGCAGTGATGAAACAGGCGCTCCGGACGCGCCCGCAGCAGCAGCCGGAGCGGACGGCGCCGAGGCAGCAGCAGGAGCCAGGCTGGGTGCGGGCGCGGCCTTTGCCTCGGCGGCGCCGACGACGTCCTGCTTGCGGATGCGTCCCCCGACGCCGGTGCCGGTGACGGACGCCAAGTCGACGCCGTGCTGATTGGCCAGTTTGCGGACCAACGGGGTGACATAACCGGCTTCGCCGCCGTCGGCCGGTGCCTGTGCGGCCGCATTCTTCGGCGCGGAATCCTTCGGGGTGGAAACCGTCGGCGCCGAGGCCGGAGGTGCCGACGGTGCGGCAGAGGGAGCCTCGGCCTCCGGTGCGGGAGCCTCGTTGCTGGCGCCCGTCTCGGGGCTGGAGGTATCGACAGGCTCGGACTGCTCTTTGGCCTCGGCAGACTTGGCCTCGGCAGCCGGCTGGGCCTCCGGTGCGGGTTCGGCCGCAGGTGCGGCGGCGCCGGATCCGATGACGGCGAGCACGGAGCCGACTTCGGCGGTCTCGTCCTCGTTGACGCGGATTTCCTGCAGCGTTCCTGCCACGGGGGACGGGATCTCGGTGTCCACCTTGTCCGTGGAGACCTCGAGGAGGGGCTCATCCACCTCAACGGAGTCGCCGACGGCCTTGAGCCAGCGGGTGACGGTTCCCTCGGTCACGCTCTCACCCAAAGCGGGAAGAGTGACGTCGTGCGTCTCGCCGTCGTTGGAGGAGCCTGCAGCCTTGGAAGACTCTGCGCCATTGGAAGGAGCCGGGCCACCGGCAGGAGCCGCCTGAGCTGCGGCGGAGTCGGAACCGATGGGGGCATCCGTGGAGGGCACCACTGTCTCGGCCTGTGAAACTTGCGCTTCCGGTGCTGCGGCCTTGGCCGCCTCGGGGGCCTCTTCGGTCGCAGCAGCGGAGTCGCCGCTGCCGATGCGTACCAGCGGGGCGCCCACCTCAGCCGTCTCGTCTTCGGCGACGAGGATCTCCTCGATCACACCGGCGATCGGAGAAGGGATCTCGGTGTCGACCTTGTCGGTGGAGACTTCGAGCAGGGGCTCGTCCACCTCTACCCGGTCACCAACCTGCTTGAGCCAGCGAGTGACGGTACCTTCGGTGACGCTTTCACCAAGGGCGGGTAAGTTCACGGATTCAGACATTTCGTCCCCGTTCTCCTTATTATCTGCAATTTATCTGCAATGCGAATTGATATCGGTATTTCTACGCCTGAAATACCGCATGGAATACTGCTTTGAGCATAGTGCACCCGGTGCGGAACACCGGGTGCACTGATCAATTGTTACTAGCCGTGCAGCGGGTGGCCGGCCAGGGCCATGGCCGCCTCGCCCAAAGCCTCGTTCTGTGTGGGATGCGCGTGGAGCAGCTGCGCCACATCCTCGGGGTAGGCTTCCCAATTAACGATGAGCTGAGCCTCGCCGATCTGCTCGCCCATGCGCGAACCGATCATGTGAACGCCGACGACGGGGCCGTCCTTTTCGCGGACGAACTTGACCAGCCCGCTGGTGCCCAGAATGGAGCTTTTGCCGTTTCCAGCCAGATTGTACTCGACGCTTTCGACCTTGTCGTCGCCGAACTTTGCCTTGGCGGCCTTTTCACTCAGGCCTACTGAGGCAATTTCGGGATCGCAGTAGGTGACCTTCGGGACGTTGATGTCCTCGACAATGACCGGGCTCTTACCGGCAATTTCCTCGGCCACGAAAATGCCCTGCTGAAATCCGCGGTGCGCCAACTGTACGCCGGGGACAATGTCGCCGACGGCGTAAATGTTGCCAACGCCGGTGTGCAGGCGTTCGTTGGTGATGACGAATCCGCGGTCCATCGTGATGCCGGCTTCTTCATAGCCGAGGTTCGCCGTGGACGGCCCGCGTCCGACGGCGACGAGCAGCAGATCCGCCTCGAACGTCTTGCCGTCGACCAGGGTCACCTTGACGCCGTCGTCGTTCTGCTCCACGCCCTGGAAGAACGTGCCGGTGCTGAACTTGATGCCGCGCTTTTTGAAGCTGCGCTCCAGCACCTTGATGATGGCGGCGTCCTCGTTCGGGACCAAGGACGGCAGGCCCTCAACGATGGTGACGTCCACGCCGAAGGACTTCCAGACGGAGGCGAACTCGACGCCGATGACGCCGCCGCCGAGGACGATGACGCTCTTGGGCAGGTAATCCATCGTCAGGGCGGTGTCGGAGGTAATGACCTTGCCGCCGATTTCCAGTCCCGGCAGGCTGCGGGAGTACGAGCCAGTGGCCAGAATGATGTTCTTACCGGTGTAGGCGGTTCCGTTCACCATGACGGTGTTCTGGGCGGTGAGCCTGCCCTCGCCCTCGATGACGGTGATGCCCTTGCCCTTGATCAGGCCGGAGAGCCCCTTGAACTTGCCGGCAACGATGCCGTCCTTGTAAGCATTGACCGCGGTCATGTCAATGGAGTCAAGGGTGACATTGACGCCGTACTTCGCAGCGTCGCGGGCATGATCGGCGAGTTCCGCAGAGTGCAGCAGCGCCTTGGTGGGGATACAACCGTTGTGCAGGCAGGTTCCGCCCAGCTTGCCTTTCTCGACAAGTCCAACAGTGAAGCCCAGCTGGACGGCACGGAGGGCTGCGGCATAGCCGCCGCTCCCAGCTCCGAGAACCAGGATGTCAAATTCTTGCGCAGCTGCCTGATCGGCCACTTAGACGCTCCCTCGCGTATCGGTTGACGCGCGTAGTCGCGCGTCCTGTTGTTCTTGTACTGACTTGATGTGACGTGTGCAGTGCCGGATTCCGGTGGGGTGCTGAATCCCTGATGCAGTGCTTTCAGCCTTCACCCTATCCTTCACAGCAACCATGCTCCACCCGCGAAGCCCCCGAATGATGCGGATGTGTCCAGTCTCACGCGGCAATGAGAGCAGCCAGTCACGGCCGGCGGCTATAGTGCGGCCGGCCATGACAGGCAATGTGAGACAGGGACAGGCTCAGGCAGTACGAACCAGAACGTCCTCGACGTAGGAGACCAGTGTGCGCACGGCGACACCAGTGGCCTGCTTGGGCGTGTAGCCAAATGCGGAGCCTTCGTTGAAGGCCGGCCCTGCGATGTCCAGGTGCGCCCACGGAATTTTGGAGCCGTCCTTGTTCTCTCCGACGAATTCGTTCAGGAACACCGCGGCGGTCATCATGCCACCCATTTTCTCGCCGATGTTGGCCAGATCGGCCACCGGTGAATCCAGCGTCGGGCGCAGTTCCTCGGGCAGCGGCATGGGCCAGAAAAGCTCTCCCGCGCGGTCCGCAGCGGCCTTCACCGCGGCGCTTACGCCGTCGTCGCCCATCACGGCGGAAACGCGCTTGCCCAAGGCAACCATCTGGGCGCCGGTAAGGGTGGCAACGTCCAGGATGGCGTCCGGCAGTTCGGCCGAAGCGGCAGCGAGGCCGTCGGCCATGACCAGCCGTCCCTCGGCGTCGGTGTTCAGGACCTCGACGGTTTTGCCTCCGAACATGGTCAGCACATCTGAGGGACGGGTGGCGGTGGCGGACGGCATGTTCTCCGCCAGGCACAGCCACGCGGTCAGCCGGACCGGCAGACCCAGTTCCGCGACGGCCAGCAGCGCGTTGAGGACGGCAGCAGCGCCAGCCATGTCGCACTTCATGGTCATCATGCTGCCGGCGGGCTTGAGTGAGATTCCGCCGCTGTCGAAGGTGATGCCCTTGCCCACCAAGGCCAGCTTGACCTTGGCGCGGGTCGGTGCGTATTCCACCTTCACCATGCGCGGCGGTCGCGAGGAGCCCTGGCCGACGCCCAGAATGCCACCGTAGCCGTCGCGCTCCAGGCGCTTTTCATCCAGCACCGTGACCTTGACGGGCAGCCCCTTGGCCAAATCCTTGGCCGCTTCCGCGAACGTCTCCGGGTACAAATGGCTCGGCGGTTCGTTGACCAGCGAGCGGGTGGCATTGACCGCCTTAGCGACGATGGCGGCCCGCTTCAGGGCCGGTGCCAGTGCGGGATCGTCCGCGGCGGGGGTGAAGATCGTAACGGAGCCGACTTTCGCCTTCACGGCGGCTTCAGCGGTGCGCAGCCCGGAGTAGGTGTAGGCGCCCAGGGCGGCACCTTCGGCGACGGCGGCAGCCTGGCCGACCGTCGTCGTTGGCAATGCGACGGCGACGGACTCCACACCGGCCAACTGGCGGACGGCGGAGCCGGCGGCGCGGCGCAGCGCCTCTTCGCTGGTCTGGTTGCCGGTCAGCCTGCCGACACCGGTGAGCACCAGAACCTGGGCGCCCACCTCGGGGACGCCGGGCAGCCGACGCACCTCGTCGGCGGCACCGGTGATGCCCAGGACCTGCAGGGAGGCGGCCAGTGCGTTGGCTGCTTTGACGGGCAGCGGGTTGTCGAGCAGGACGGGACCGTCCGTGCCCTGTCCGACGCCGATCACGAGGGCCTGTGATTCGACCTTTTTGAGGTCTTTGGCAATGGCCCGGAGCGTTACTTCATGATTTTTGAACACGAATATTGATCCTCGCTGGTTGTTGGTAGACACCTAAAGCGGCTCGTCTAATGATCGTAGTCTGAAGCCCCGCCACGGCGGCAAAGGAGGCAGCCCGCACGGCGACGGCGAAGAGGCAGCCCGCAGGGCGGCAAAGGAGGCAGCCCGCAGGGCGGCGGCGAAGGCGCTCTGGTGCGGTGGCCGGATATCGTGGTAATTGGCGGCTCCCGTTACTGTTGCAGAACGATCTGGCGCTGGGGCTGGAGGCATTCCCCGGCTGCGGCGGGGAGAAGCAGGGCAGGGGGAAGCAGGGCGGGGAGAAGCACGGCGGGGAGAAGCACGGCGGGGAGAAGCACGGCGGGGGACTGCGCCGGGGACGAGCCGTAGCCGGGAAATCGGCGGGGCCTGGGAAATCCGTCGGGCCGCCCTCAGCGTTGGCAAAATACCGTTGGTGCAGGCCCACGTCATGGCATGAGAGGGACAGCGCCCAGATCCGGAATGATTCCGGGCATCCGCGGTGTTGTACTGGTAAAGCAGAAGCTTCAGCGCGCGGCAGTTTGAACGGCACGACAGTTCAGACGGCGCAGCATTTTTGACGGCGCAGCAGTTGAGTTGAGACAGAACCGCAGTAGTTTACAGACCGCAGTAATCAGCACCGGATCCCTGGTCCGTGGAGGAAGTTGTGAAAGATATCGAGTACACACCGTTTCTGGAGCCGTCGGATCTGTATGCCGTCAATGATGTTTTGCTGCAGCAGGAGGATCTGCGCGGTTTGAACATGGTGATGGGTTTTTCCGGATTCTCCGATGCCGGCCACGTGGTGTCGCAGATCACCGCCGAGCTGCTGGGACATCTGGACAGCGAGCCGGTGGCCTTCTTCGACATCGATCAGCTCATTGATTACCGTTCGCGCCGTCCGCGGATTACCTTCGCCCAGGACCGCCTGACCGACTACCAGCAGCCCCGTCTTGCCCTGTACCGGATGAAGGATGCGCTGGACCAGCCGTTTTTGTTGCTGACCGGCAATGAGCCCGATCTGCAGTGGGAGCGCTTCAGCGGTGCGGTCCTGAAGCTGGTCAAACGCTTTGACGTTAATCTGGTGGCGTGGGTGCATTCCATCCCGATGCCTGTCCCGCACACGCGCCCGATCGGCGTCACCGTGCATGGCAACAGGCCGGAGCTGATCGAGGGAATCTCCACCTGGCAGGCCACCGTTGACCTGCCCTCCGCCGTCGGCCATCTGCTCGAATACCGGCTACAGGAGGCCGGGCGGAACGTGGCGGGGTACGCCATTCACGTCCCGCATTACTTGGCCGACGCCGAATACCCGCCCGCCGCCGTCGCCGGCCTGGAGCACCTGGGAGCGGTGGCATCCTTGATGCTGCCCAGCGAGCGGCTCCGGGAGGCTGGCCGTGATGTGGAGCGGCAGATTGCCGAACAGACGCAGGGCTCCGCGGAGGTCCAAGCAGTGGTGCACAATCTGGAACACCAGTTTGATGACCGGACCAAGGGCACCGCGCGCCGGTCCCTGCTGGCGGATGAGAACGATGAGCTTCCGGACGCAGACACGCTCGGGGCGGCAGTGGAGGCGTACCTGGCCAGTCAGGATCCGGAGAACGACGGCGGACCGGCCGCCCGCTGAAACGTGCCGGAATAGGATGGATGAGTGAAAGCCAGCGGTAGCGGAACCATCCATGGACAAGATTCGAGCAGCGGACCCCAGACCGGCAGCGGCCGCCGCCGCACGCCGGGGCAGAGCGGCGGCATCTCCAGTGGCAGGGCTTGGTTTGTCTGGGGCGTCGGTGTTTTTGCTTATCTGATTGCGATCACCGCGCGGACTTCCTTCGGCGTGGCCGGTTTAGAAGCCACCGCCCGATTTGAGGCAACCGCCTCCGCGCTGTCGGCCTTCACCGTGCTGCAGCTGCTGGTTTACGCGGCGCTACAGATACCGGTGGGTGTGCTGGTGGACCGCTTCGGGCCGCGGGCGATGATCGCTTCCGGAGCCGTGCTGATGTGCCTGGGGCAGCTGCAGCTCGCAGCGGCAACGTCCGTTTCCGCCGGCATTTTCGGCCGAGTGCTGGTGGGTGCCGGCGATGCCATGACCTTTATTGCCGTGCTCCGCCTGATCCCCGCTTGGTTTCCGGCCACCCGGGTTCCGCTGTTGACGCAGCTGACGGGGCAGCTGGGCCAGATGGGCCAGCTGATCAGTGTCATTCCGTTCGCGCTGGTACTGCATGCTTTCGGCTGGAGCCCGGCGTTTCTGGGTGCGGCGGGACTGTCCCTGCTGGCCTTCGTGCTCGCCGCCGCGCTGCTGCGCAATCAGCCGGCGGGAACGCCGAGCGGCAAGACCCAGCAGGGTCTGCGGGAAACGGCGACGGCGGTGAGCAAGGCCTGGAAACAGCCCGGAACCCGGCTGGGCATGTGGAGCCACTTCACCACGCAGTTTTCCGGCACTGTCTTCATCATGACGTGGGGCTACCCGTTCCTGGTCTCCGGCCAAGGGTTGGAGCCGGCGATGGTGACCGGCATTATGAGTCTGTTCGTCGTCGTGGGAATCATCTGCGGACCGCTGCTGGGAGGGTGGGTGGGCCGCCATCCGCTCCGCCGTTCCACCATGGTCCTGCTGATTTCCACCGCGATCGGCGTCGTTTGGCTGGCCACCCTGACATACCCGGGCAGGGCACCGCTGTGGCTTCTGCTGGTTCTGGTCCTGGTGCTTGCGCTGGGTGGACCCGCCTCGATGATCGGATTCGACTTTGCCCGCACTTATAATCCGTCACACCGGATGGGTACCGCCACCGGAATCGTCAACGTCGGCGGGTTCTGCGCCGCACTGCTGACGATGTATATCGTGGGACTGGTACTGGATCTGCTCAATAACAGCGGTTTCTCGAAGGGGGATCTGTACTCGTTGGATTCCTTCCGTATCGCTCTATCGGTGCAGTTCATCATGCTCGCAGTGGGTGCGTCCTACGTGCTGTCCTGCCGCCGGGCTGTCCGCCGCCAAATGGCGCTGGAAGGTGTCCGGGTCCCGCCGCTGTGGGTGGCAATGGGGGACAACCGGCGGCGCCGGCAGCAGTACCGTGCGGAGGTCCGCAGCGCCCGGGCCAATGCGCGCAGAATGGCGGGAGGTCGAACCGGGAATGGCGCGGCGGAGAAGCCTGGCGGGAAATCCGCCGGCAGGAACGGGGCCGGGCGGAACGGGGCCGGGCGGAACGGGGCCGCCGAGAACGGTCCTGGGGAGGACGGTTCCGCCGGTTCGGATTAATCCTGCACAGGGCGTTGCGGCGCCGTCGGGCTGCACATCCTGTGCTTTTTGTCTGGCCGCCGCCGCCGGACGCCCCGACAGTGGTGTCATGACTACTGAACAGCGCCTGTCCATCAGCTCCGGCGAGGATATCCTCAGCTACATTCCGCATTCGCTGGGCTATTGGCCGGCCCGCAGTCTGGTCTGTCTTACGATGGCAGGCAAGACCATCGGCGCCACCTTGCGCGTTGACCTGCCGGATGTCCACGACGTCGGACTGCCGGACTTTGCCCACTACGTCTGCGCCGCTTTGGGAGCTGATGAGCACGCCGACGGTGTACTGCTGGCGGTATTCGGCAGGCGCGATTGGCTGGTACCGGGACGGATTCCCTACCGGCGCTTAATGGAGGTGCTCGAGTCGGCCTTGCGGAAAGCAGGCACACCGGTGAAGGAGAAATGGTTCCTGGGACCGGCGTATTGGCGCAACTACGTCTGTACGGACATCGACTGCTGCGGCTGGCCGGGCCGCCCGCTGGATGACATCGTCAGCAGCGCCCTGAATGCTGAGCTGATCTTCCGCGGCAGCGGCTATCTCGATCCGCAGGAACGCGCGGGCTCCGCGGTGGTCCCGCTCCCGGACGGGGCCGGGCTGGCTGTGCATCGGGCATTGCAGACCTCCACCGCGGTTCTGTCGGGCCGGCAGCTCGGGCAGGAGCAGTTCATGGCCACCTTGCAGGCTTGGGAGCTTGCCATCGCACGGTGGCCCGAGCCGCCCGCCGCGACAACCTCCGGTTACCTGTTGGCGTCGCTGGAAAGTGTGACGGTCCGGGATGCGGTACTGGTGCTGGCCAGCGTGGGGGCGCAGCTGGCCTTCGCCGGGGCATTGGGTTATGGGTTGCTGGCGGAAAACGAGCAGGACATAGTACGGCCCGTTCCCTGGGAGCCGACCACGCGGGAGGGGGTGGCGCTGCGCAGCAGTTTCAGCGCAGGCGACGACCTTCTCTGGCAGGACTTTGGCCGGGTGCTCATGGGCGAGGGCGCCAGCGATCCGGACTGGAATAGACTGGATAAGATGGACGAGCTGCTGACCCATCTGTCCCGGGCCGCTTCGGGGGAACCGCGGGCCGCGGTGCTGACCATGCTGGCCTGGGCGCAATGGTGCCGGGGGCGGGGTTCGGCTGCCGACGCCTATCTGCGGCTGGCGTTGAGGGACGCCGCCGGCTACCGGTTGGCGTTGCTGCTCGGTGAGCTGGTCAGCCGCGGCATCATCTGCAACTGGGCCCGCGACCGCAGGACCTCCTGGCACCCTCCTACAGACCGGTGAACGGGGAGGCCGGGTAAATATCGTGAGACAATGGGAGTCGAGACCCGGTTGGGTCCGTGATTCACCCTGTGACTCCCTGATGAACTTCTGTGGAAAACTCTGTGAGCCGATGGGAACAATGTCGGTTCGACGGTAGTTATACCTAGTGGCTCTGCAGGTTGTGATGAGGTGTGTAAGTAATCACGGACTTGACAGGGTCATAGTGGTGTTGCCCGCAGGTGACTCCACAGACCGCCGCAAGAAAGGTTTTCTGTGTCTGACACTGCCAAGAGCAATGACTCTGCTACTTCCGAGGCTGATGCCTCGGCAAACCCAGCTGCCGGCCCGAAGAAGGCCTCTGCTGCGAAAACCAGCACCGCCCGTACGGCTACTGCCACCATCGACCAGTCGGATGACGGCGGCGACGCCGCAGCGTCCCAGTCCCCGGCGCAGAAACGAGCGGCCACGATCGCCGCTAAGAAAGCCGCCGTCGAAGGCGGTGACGGCGCGGCTGCGAAGAGCGGCGGCCGTCAGGCCAAGACTGCCGGCGCTCCAGCCAAAGCTGCCCGGGGGCGGGCTCCGAAGGCATCCCAGGATCACGAAACCGAGGATGCCACAACAGTGGACGACGATGAGGCTGGGGTGAGCACAAACTCGGAGACCGTCGAAATTGTCCCGGAGACGACCGGCCGCGGTTTTGTCTACTCGGATGCCGATGACGATGACGCACCCGTCCAGCAGGTCATGTCCGCCGGTGCCACGGCTGACCCGGTGAAGGATTACCTCAAGCAGATCGGTAAAGTTGCGCTGCTGAATGCCGAGCAGGAGGTCGACCTTGCGCTGCGTATTGAGGCTGGGCTCTTCGCGGACGAGAAGCTGGCGGCGGACGACGGGAAGATCGATGACAAGCTCAAGCGCGAACTGCAGTGGGTAATCCACGACGGTAAACGCGCCAAGAACCACCTGCTGGAAGCCAACCTTCGCCTGGTTGTGTCGTTGGCCAAACGTTACACCGGCCGGGGCATGCTGTTTTTGGACCTGATCCAGGAAGGCAATCTGGGTCTGATCCGTGCGGTTGAGAAGTTCGATTACACCAAGGGCTTCAAGTTCTCCACCTACGCCACATGGTGGATCCGGCAGGCGATTACCCGCGCCATGGCGGATCAGGCGCGGACGATCCGTATCCCGGTGCATATGGTGGAGGTCATCAATAAGCTGGCCCGTGTACAGCGGCAGATGCTTCAGGATCTGGGCCGCGAACCAACCCCGGAAGAGCTGGCGATCGAGCTTGATATGACTCCGGAGAAGGTTGTCGAGGTGCAGAAGTACGGTCGGGAGCCGATTTCGCTCCACACGCCTCTCGGGGAAGACGGAGATTCCGAGTTCGGCGACCTGATCGAAGACTCCGAAGCGGTTGTTCCGGCCGACGCTGTCAGCTTCACGCTGCTGCAGGAGCAGCTGCATTCCGTCCTTGACACTTTGTCCGAGCGCGAAGCAGGCGTGGTGGCAATGCGCTTCGGGTTGACCGATGGCCAGCCTAAGACTTTAGACGAAATCGGCAAGGTATACGGCGTAACGCGGGAGCGGATCCGCCAGATTGAATCCAAGACGATGTCCAAGCTCCGGCACCCGTCGCGCTCTCAGGTTCTGCGGGACTACCTGGACTAAGCAGCCAGGCAGCCGCGTTTGGCTTCGGCTCGGGGCTGCCCGGTCCGGGGCTGCCCGGTCCGGGGCCAAACGGTCCACGGTTAAACGAACTGGCGGACCGGGCCGAGACCCGGAACCAAGAAAGGACCTCTCCGACGGAGGGGCCCTTTCTTGGTCTTTCGTTCTAATTCTGGTCGGTCTTATGCTCTTTTGCCGCTACCGACTGCCCGCCCGGGTTATCGGCTGGCGGAGCCGACCGCCTTCCACCGCCGCTCAGCGGTGTTCCGTTCCCGCTTAGTCCTCGACGAGAACGGACTCCTTCTGATGCAACCGGGCGGTCTCGTCCTGCCACTGGGCAGACAGCGGCTTCAGTGTGGGCTCCACGGCCCGGGCATGGTGACCGCAGAAAAGCAGTTCACCGCCGGAGGATTCCAGCACGACACGGACATATGCTTGAGCTCCGCAGCGGTCGCAGCGGTCCAGGGCGTTCAGTTCGCGGCTGGCTACAGCTGTTGTCATGATGGCCTCCTTAGTAGTTCTGTACATCTATACAACCACTATTCGTCGCGGAAGCATGGCAGGTTGGGTCGACTTTCGCTGACCGCGTAGCGGCAGCTAAACCGCGGGGCCACGTCGCCGCCGGGGACGGAAGCACCCGGAGACCGTATTGGCGAGGCACGAAACTCGGAGCGCGACCCGGTGGCAAGCCTGTACCGCCCGGGCCGCGCCGGAAGATATCGTAGACAGTGGCCCTACTTCCGGGCCCCGGCACCGCTTCCCCTGTCAGCCCCCAGTCATCAGCCCCATCTCTCATCAGCCCCCCCAGCCATCAGCACCGTCCAAGGAGTCTGCCGAACGTGGTCCCACCAAATTCCGATTACACGGCCCGCCATCTCTCCGTGCTGGAGGGGCTGGAAGCTGTCCGTAAGCGGCCGGGAATGTACATCGGTTCCACGGACTCACGGGGTCTTATGCACTGCCTGTGGGAGATCATCGACAACTCCGTTGATGAGGCTCTGGCCGGTCATGGTCAAAGCATAAAGGTCATCCTGCACCCCGATAACTCCGTGGAGATCCATGATGACGGTCGAGGCATCCCGGTGGACCTGGAGCCCAAAACCGGCCTGACCGGTGTTGAGGTCGTCCTGACAAAGCTTCATGCCGGCGGGAAGTTCGGCGGCGGGTCCTACACCGCCTCCGGTGGCCTGCATGGCGTCGGCGCCAGCGTGGTGAACGCGCTCTCGGCCCGTCTTGATGTGCAGGTGGACCGCGGCGGCAAGACCTACCAGATGTGCTTTCGCCGTGGCGAGCCCGGACATTTCAATGACAGCGGCCGGAGCCTAAGCCCCACTGCTGTCTTTGAGCCGTTCGTGGACAATTCAAGCCTGGACATCGTCGGCACCACCAAGCGCGGTGTCACTGGGACCCGGATCCGTTACTGGGCGGACCGGCAGATATTCACCCCCGACGCGAAGTTTTCCTACACGGAGCTGTCCGACCGTGCCCGCCAGACCTCCTTCCTGGTTCCGGGGCTGCGCATCTCCATCCGTGACGAGCGTCGGTTGCCAGGCACCCCGGGGGAATCGGAGGTGCACGAAGAGGTATTTCAACACGACGGTGGCCTGTCCGAATTTGTGGACTACCTGGCCGCTGACCCGGCCGTGACGGATGTGTGGCGTATCCACGGCAGCAGCACCTTCCGGGAAACCGTTCCGGTGCTGGATTCGAACGGTCATCTGAAGAGCACCGAGGTCGAGCGGGACTGTGAGGTGGATATCGCGATGCGTTGGGGGATCGGGTATGACACCGCCATGCGCAGCTACGTAAATATCATCGCTACGCCCAAGGGCGGACGGCATCAGGAAGGTTTCGAGCAGGCGCTGCTGAAGACCTTCCGCAAGGTCATCGAGTCCAACGCCCGGAAGCTCAAGGCGGGCAATGACAAGATTGAGAAGGACGACGTGCTGGCCGGGTTGACGGCGGTCCTGACCGTACGTCTGGCCGAGCCGCAGTTTGAGGGTCAGACCAAGGAGATCCTCGGTACACCGGCGGCGCGCACCATCGTCGCCAAGGTGGTCGAGCGGGAGCTGACGGCCAAGCTGAACTCGTCACAGCGCAATGAGAAGGCCCAGTCGGCCCAGCTGCTGGAAAAAGTGGTGTCGGAGATGAAATCCCGGATCTCCGCCCGGGTGCACAAGGAAACGCAGCGGCGCAAGAACGCGCTGGAAACCTCCTCGCTGCCGGCCAAGCTTGCGGATTGCCGGACAGATGAGGTTGCCCGCAGCGAGTTGTTTATTGTCGAAGGGGACAGCGCCCTAGGTACGGCAAAGCTCGCGCGATCCTCGGATTTCCAGGCGTTG
The DNA here is from genome assembly GCF_030063245.1 of Paenarthrobacter sp. PH39-S1. Classification (GTDB taxonomy): domain Bacteria; phylum Actinomycetota; class Actinomycetes; order Actinomycetales; family Micrococcaceae; genus Arthrobacter_M. The sequence goes on along the minus strand of NZ_JASISR010000024.1, from coordinate 55,439 downwards.
CTGCCGATCCGCGGCAAGATCCTTAATGTCCAGAAGGCCTCGGTGGGCGACATGCTTTCCAATGCTGAGTGCGCGGCCCTGATCCAAGTGGTGGGTGCGGGCTCGGGACGGAGCTTTGCCTTGGAAGCGGCCCGCTACGGCAAGGTGATTCTGATGACCGATGCCGACGTCGACGGTGCCCACATCCGGACCTTGCTGCTGACGCTGTTCTTCCGTTACATGAGGCCCATGATCGATGCCGGTCGGGTGTTCGCGGCCGTCCCGCCGCTGCACCGGGTGGAGGTCATCAATCACGGCACGAAGCCGAACGAGATGATCTACACCTATTCCGAGCAGGAGCTGCACACGCTGCTGGCCTCGTTGGAGCAGACCGGAAAGCGGTACAAGGAACCGATTCAGCGTTACAAGGGCCTGGGCGAGATGGATGCCGGACAGCTGGCGGAAACCACGATGGACCCGAGGCACCGGACTCTGCGGCGGGTGACAGCGGCCAATGCGGAATTGGCGGAGAAAACCTTTGAACTGCTGATGGGGTCCGACGTTGCGCCGCGCAAGGACTTCATCATCGCCGGCAGCTCCTCGCTGGACCGCGAACGCATCGACGCCTGAAGCCCGAAGGCGGGTTCCACGGCTGCGACCCGTGAACGCGATTTGGTGAACGCGGTCCCGATATATAGGACCGGACGGATTCCGTCATTATCTGAGGAAAACTCTGTGCATCTATTAGTCTCGTGATGCGCGCCGTCCTTGATGTCATCGAGGCATGAAGGGGTCGCCGCAGAAAACGGAAAAAATCGTACGGTAAGGCATGGGGTCTGACCTGCAGCGGAACAGTGGTTGGCGCTAAGGCTCCAGTCCCGGTGGCAGGGTTCGGGTGTTGCTGATTGGGAGGTGGCGGTAGATCGACGCGCGGGAGATGCCAAGCGCTTTAGCGATCTGTGTGGGACTTTCCCCATTGGCCTGTCTGGCCCGGGCGGCTGCGAGGGTGTCGGTATCCATGACCGTTGTGCATCCGCCGGTGCCTCCTTGGGTCCGGGCGGCTGCGAGGTCGGCCATGGTTCGTTCGTAGATCATGTCGCGCTCGAGTTCGGCGAACGCGGCCATCATAATGAAGAAGAATTTCCCTTCTCCGGTCGGGTTGTAGGTTCCGGTTAGGGTGCCGGTGAGAATCCGCAGCCCGACTCCTTGGTCGTGGAGGCTATCGGCGATGGCGAGGACTTCTTTCACCGACCGGCCGAGGCGGTCCATTTTCCACACGCAAAGGGTGTCTGTCGGACGGAGATGGTCGAGGGCTTCGGCGAGCCCTGGGCGGGCGATGGCGCGGCTGGAGATTTTGTCTTCGAAGATCCGGCCGCAGCCGGCTCTTTTGAGGGCGTCTCGTTGCGGTTGGGCGTCTTGTCCATTGGTGGAGACGGCACCTGAAGAATCGATGCTCGGTATGAGACAGAGACCAGGCTGGATGTGTCTCGTGCCCACATATCGGGCGTAACCGATGAGATCGAAATGTTGGGTCGCCATTCGTCTACTGTCGCACAACCCATCTCATAACATCGGTATTCGCAGACCTGTTGTGAGACGGGTTGTGGACGGTTTTATCTCGGCGCGTTGCTTGGTCCGGGACTGTCTCAGAACCGGCCGTTAGTTGACGGAGTCGGCTGCTTCGGATGCGAATGAATGGCTGGCGGGGAAGGAAGTCCGTTTGTCGGTGCCGTGCGGTGGGTGGGTGCCACGTAACTATTGGTTCAGGTTTTCGAGATTGAGTACTGCCGCCTGGCCATCGGTAAAAAATCCGTCGCCGGTTGCGTGGTGTCCGAGCTGGGCGTCCGTGCGTGGAGCAGGTGTGGTTGGGTGACCTTGAGTGATTGCAGGATGTAGGCCCTTTCCGCGTCCACATCGGGGTCGATGTGGTGGGTCGGCAGCCCGGATTGCGTGCCGATTCCGATGCCCCGGTCGAAGCTGGCCGTGGCGACCCAGACGGGCTGGCCTGCGACCATGTAGTTGGTTTTCCAGATCCTTGTGTGGTGCCGCTGGACCAGGGTGTTGGCGTCGGTGGGTTTTTCGAACGCCATGGTCTCGGGCTTGGCGGCCAGGTATGAGGGCGTGACCGGGGCCGTGAGGTATTGCTCGTTGCGTACTGCCACCAGGATGGATCGCAGGGTGTTGCTTAGGGTCGAGGGGTCGGCTTTGTACCATCCGGCTCGCTTGAAGAGGCCGTCAATCTGCTCCTGGCTGCCGAGGTAGATGAAATTGACGGGTTCCATCCTGGCCCCGGTCAGCGTTTCGCTGTAGACAGGCAACCGCTTAGTGGCGGCTTCATCCAGCGCGGGCAGTACCTCGGAAGCTTCCTGAGGTTCGACGACGGTGAGGGGCGTGAGTTGTGCGCCGAATATCCCGGCGAACAGGACGGCAGCGGCAACGGCGATCAGGAGCGGCCGTTTGACCGCGCCGGTGAGCTTCACCGGCTCTAAGAGGTGGAATCTGTGGTTGATTTCCAAGGGTGTGATGATGACGGCGAGAAGAAACATGCCCAAGGCGAGACTGCCCAGGATGTCGCTGGGGTAGTGGACGCCCAGATATATCCGGCTGATTTCGACGAGTATTATCGCGGTCAGCGCGGCTAGGACGACCATCAGCCTGCCGATGGAGGACTTAATGGTACAGCACAGCAGGTAGGCTGTCAGGTCGCCTATGACGGTCGCTGTCAGCGTGTTGCCGCTGGGAAAACTGAAGCTGTTTTCGGTCAGCAGGCCCCGGGACCGGTCCGGCCGGGGCCGTGCCAGGATCTGCTTGATCACCGCGGAACTGAGGGTTTCCAGGCCAAAAGCGTGGCCAGCAGGACCGGCAGCCACCATTTCCGCAGCCGCCAAGAGACTATGCCCAGGACGATGAGGGAAAGGATGACCGACGTCGAACTGGCGGCAAAAGCGACAACACTGAAGAACGCGTTTTGCCCGTCCGTGCGGATATTCGGCACAAGGTTCACGATGCGCTGGTCGATGCCTGCGTACGAGGTTTCCAAGATGACGGCCCGGGTGATGCTGTGAAGAGCAGCAGAGCCGCGACCGCGGCCGCGGCGCCTATGGTCAGGACCAGCCCCGTCGGTTGTTTCATGGAGAACCGGCGCCCGGCCCAGCGGATGAGTTGCGGGTAGCGTTGCCGGAGCCTGACGATGTAGGTGTTGCCCCGTACCCCTTCCCCGGCGGAGAGCAGTATTGACCAGGCGATTTTCAGCGGCGTGCGCCACACCATGATGAGACTGAAGACGAACATGATGATCAACAGCATCTGGACGAGTAAAGCGGCCGCGAAAATCAACGGGGTCCCGACGACATCGAGCGTATTGAGCAGGTAGGCGTTCAGGGCGGTCAAAACAACCACCGCCAGCAGGACCGCCCCATACTTGAGCGTCTTTACGCTCATCATCCCCGGCCGCTTTTTCCTTCCGGTGTCCTGCTGAGTTGCGGTTTGGTTCATCCTGGTTCCGTTCGGGTCGGGCTGGTTTTCACCGCTGCCGGTGACATGCCTCCGGTGCGGGGACGACGTCGGAAGGATACTGCGGCGACGGCGGTCAGGAGGGCGAGGGCACCGTAGCCGGCCGTGAGGCTCACAGCGGCGGCGACCACCCCTACCAGCAGCGGGCCTCCCGCGTCGCCGAGTTCACGGCCGATTTCGGCCGTGCCCATCGTCTGGCCCAGCCGCTCCGGCGGTGTGGCGGCGGCCAGGGCCGCAAACGCGACCGGGGTGATGATCCCCGTTCCGGCACCGATGCCGACAGCGGCCGCGAGGAGTCCGGGGATCCCGGGTAGCATCGCGGCGGCCAGGCCGGCGGCCGTGAGTGCCAAACCCAAGCCCACGAGGCGGCCCGGACCGGCTGGTGTGTCCGATGCCCGCCCGGCCAGCGGCTGGGCAACGGCGGCGCAGACGGCCAGAAGCGAGACAGCGGCTCCGGTGGCGACAGGCCCGAGACCCGCGGCTGCCCCCGAGAGGGGCAGGAAGCCGACGCCGACGGACAGTGCCGCTGTCGCGGCTGCCAAGGCGGCGGTCGGGGCCAGGAAGCCCCGATCGCCCAGCCGCCGAGCCAGGTCAGCGACGCTCTGCCGCGCCCGGGGAAGCGGCGCCACCACGGGCACGGCCAGGAAGGCCCATAGGCCGACAGCCAGTGCCAGCAATGCCGTGAGGGTAAACAACAGGTCCAGCCCGCCCGCGGCGACCAGTGCTCCGCCGATCAGCGGGCCGGCCGTGTATCCGACGCTCTTGTAAAACCCGTAAGTGCCGAACGCCCTGCCCTGCCGCCCTGCCGGGTTCAGCCGCGACACCAGGGAAGAGGCTGCCGGAGAAAACGCCGATGCCGCTGCCCCCTGACCTAACCGTGCCAGCCACAGCCAGGCAGCATCCCGGGCCAGGACGAACGCGGCCGAAAAGAGGGCGAAGGCCACCAGGCCGCCGAGCAGGACCGGACGGGCCCCGATCCGGTCCGAGAGCGTCCCGAAGACGGGTTTAAGCAGCACCTCAGCCCCGTCGTACAGGGCCAGCATGAGTCCGAGCAGCAGCAGGGACTGGCCATGGCCGGCACTGTAGGCACCGAGATTCGCCGCCACGGCATGGGCACCGAACGCCGTGGTGAACCCTGCTGCGTACAAGGGAAACAAGTGCCGGCGGCGGGGTGAAAAAACGGTACTCTGCCGCTCGGCGGTCATTGATCCGGCTCAGCCGCCGGTTGATTCCGGCGGTATTCCCGGCGCGCCTTGCGCACCCGCCAAACGATCACCGCGACTACGGCCGCGATAACGACGGCGGTGGTGATGTCACGCCCGGCAGCCTTGGCAACAACCTCATAGGAATTACCGGCCAAAAAACCGAGCAGCACGAATCCGGATCCCCAGACCAGGCCGCCAGCGGCGTTGAAGGCCAGGAAATGCGGGTAGGGCATCTTAGATGTTCCAGCCAGGGCCGGCATGACTGCACGGAAAAACGCTACGAAGCGGCCCAGAAAAACCGCTGATCCGCCCCGGCGGCGCAGGAAATCCTGCGCCTTATCCAATTTCCCCCGGCGTTTATTCATGACCTTCAGGTCCAGCACCCGCGGACCGAAGTGTTTGCCGATCTCGTAGCCGACCGTGTCCCCGACAACGGCGGCCACCACGACCAGGACCATCATCATCCACAGCTGCACGTGACCGCGGCTGGCAACGACCCCTCCAAGGACCGCAGCCGTCTCCCCGGGGATCACGAACCCGATGAACAGGGCATCCTCGGCGAACACCAGCAAACCCACCAAGGTCAACGCCAAGAGCGGGCTAACGTTCAGGATGCTGTCCACGAACCCGCTCACAGGGCACCCCTTCCGGGACCGTGAAACCCTCGGTCCTGCCCGAAGAAGTGCACGGGCACCGGTTCCTGCTTCACGGTCTGCTCCTCGCATGTCACGGCCACGGGCAGTCGCCCAAGGCTATGTAACAAATGATACACTTATGGATGTGACGACGGAGGATTTCGGGTGGGTGCTGGTTTTGGTGCAAGTCCCGGCACAGCCGTCCCGGCACCGGGTTGCCGTGTGGCGGGAGCTGCGCCGGGCCGGGGCCGTTCCCGTCTCCCACGGCACCTGGGTGCTTCCCGCGTTGCCGGCCTTCGAAACCGCATTGGCAAGGGCCGGGGAACTCGCCGAGCGCGGATCCGGGACGCTCACCGTGATCGATGCCGCCCCCCGCAACGATGCCGGTACCGCGCTTTTCCGTGCCGCGTTCGCGGCCGCGAGGGCCGAGGAATGGACCGAGTTCATCGCCGACTGCGGGAAATTCGAAGACGAAATAGTCCGTGAGATCGCCACGTCCAAGTTCACGTTCGCAGAACTTGAAGAAGAGGAACAAAGCCTGGAACGGCTGCGCCGCTGGTACCGGGACCTCAAATCCCGCGACGTCCTGCGTCTGCCCCAAGCCGACACGGCCCAGGAGCACCTCTCCCGGTGCACCGGCGCACTGGAAGGCTACGCCCACCAGGTCTACGAGACCGTACTCCCGTAAGGAACACCGCTTGAAACACCTCACCTCCCGCATCCCTGCCCTGCGCCTGCCAGGGCGCTCCTGGTGGCTGCTGCCCGGCTCCGTGATCCTGCTCGTACTCACCCTGTCCCTGGGGGTACTGGCGAAAAGCTTCGGCTCACCTGGCCCGGACCTTGATGCCGACGTCGGCCTCAGCCACGACCGCAGTCCGGCCCTGACGACCATCGCCACGATCATCAACGGTGTGCTCTCCCCGGCAGGGAACGTGGTCATCCTCGCCGTTGTGTGCCTGATCCTGATGTTCCTCCTGCGCAGACCACTGACCGCCCTGGCGTTCGGGTCCACGGTCGCTGCCGGCTGGCTGTCCTCGGAAATCGGAAAGATCACGGTATCCCGCCTGCGGCCCCCCGGATCCGTCACGCACGCTTTGATCCTGGAAAACGGCCATGACAGCTTTCCCAGCGGCCACACCGCATTCGCAGTAGCCCTGGTCTGGGGTGCGGTGCTGGTCCTTGCCCGCACCCCAAGGCAGCGGACCGTTACCGCCGTTGTCGGTGGTATTTTCGCTGTCATGGTGGCTTTGTCACGGCTGTATCTGGGCGTCCACTACCCAACCGACGTAGCCGGTTCCCTGCTCATCAGCACCGCGGGAATACTGTTCTGGCTTCCCCTATGGAACAACCTCATCGAACCACGTCTTAGTCGGATCTCCCGGATCAACAAAAGGTCCGCGCATACCTCCGCCCACTCATCCCCATGAATAGACCCCGGACGGCCGCACAGATTGCCCTAGTCCCCGGTAGCCGATCAGGCGGCTTGCTTCAGGCACAGACGGGCATTTCATCGTGGGAAATTAGTGACCCGTCCGCCGAAGACGCAGCGACTCCCATCTCGACAGTCAGCGGATAGCGATTCCGCCCCACTAGATAGTGTCTAGTGGGGGAGGCTTGTTACCCGTTATTCTGTCGAAACGTCCCGCAAGGGGACTGTTCGGATAAACGATCGGTAGTGTGCATAGGAGGGTCCGCCACCGGACACATGGTGCACTGACATGCATCACCGTGGGGACTGGTCGGCGACTGTCTCGTAACACCCATCCGGTGAAGGGGCCGTTTACGGCACACTGTTCTAATAAATTCCCAAACCAACATCGCAGGCCTATCGCCGACCACCGTTCCCCGGCAGTCCGGACCCCCAGCACTGCCCCTTTCAGGCGTATCCTGTTCCCCTTCCTTAAGCCTTGAGGAGCCGCCGACTAGTTGATCGTCCCGCGGCGTTCGGCGGTGAGGTCGTCGAGCAGGTCGTCAATGCGGTGGCTGAGTGTGCGGACTTGTTGGTTTAGGAGTCGGTTCTTCTCGCTAAGTCGTTCGTTTTCGAGGTTTTTGGCAGCTGCTGAGAGGGCTTCTTCTGTTGGATCCGCCGTGCGGATCTGTTCCCCAAGGCAGTGCTCATGCCGTCTCTTCAGTTCGGCGAGTTCCTGGCGAAGCCGTTTGATGCTCTGATGCGCTAGCGCTATTTCCGCCTGAAGCGCTGTTCGCCCGGCTGCGCCGTTCGTCGGGGGTCTTTGTCTTGGGGTGTGGGCGGCGGCCTGGGTTTGGCGGGCAGCTGACAAGCTGGTGCAGGAGGGTTTCGTGGGAGTAGATGAAGTTGCGGCTGACGCCTGCGGCGCCCGCGACAGCTGTGATGCTGATGAGTGACCCGTCCAAAAGAAATCTGTTGATCATGGAGGCCGTGGCGGCCTGCTTTCGATCGGCTTCCCGCTGGCGGGCGGCGACCATGCCTGCGAACGGGGCGCTCTTCACATTTGTCATGGTAGTTCCTTGACGGTTATGGGGAGCTGTTGGCCCGGTCGTGCTGTGAGCCGGGAGGTCCGCAGGAGTGTTGCCGCCTCGGTGATAGCCTGCCTGTCGGGCTCTGGTAGGAGTGCAAGGTCTGTGCGCATGCGGTCAACGATTTGCTTGAAGTCCTCTACCTGACCGTCAAAGTTCGCGATGGCGTAGGGCGGGGCATTGAGGCGGCGGGCTTGGGCTGCGTTGGTTTTCAACTCCACGAGGTGCCGTTCAATGTCGGGAAGGTAGGAAGGATCTGGGCGGTAGAAGGTGCACCCGGAGCATTGAAAGCGGACGGGGCAGGCGTTTCCTCCGGCCTTAACATTGGATGGCTCGGTGCACCCGCCGTAGGGCACGGCGATGGAGGCAAGGCCGCGGCGCCCGGCTGAGAGGCCTATTTTGTTGCCAGTCCGGTCATAGGTCAGGGGTGCGAGCAGGTTTGCGGCGGCACGTTTGCGGGTGTCGTTGACCTGGTAGTAGCCCATCGTGGTGCGGACGTCTTCGTGATCGAGCAGGTCCCGGAGTTCGTCCGGTGCGGTGCCGTTGTCGACGTGCCGCTGGGCATAGGAGTGTCTGAAATCGTGGGGGCGGGTGCCACCGAAACTAAAGTCGACCGGGACACCATGGAGGTCTTTGACCGGCCCTTCCAGTGTCGGGACCTTACCGGCGGAACGTGGGCTGATCATCTCAGCCGAGCAGCCCCGGCACGATCAGCAGCGCCGTGGGCACCGCGAGCAGCAGGACGGAGCCGGCCAGCACCAGGAGCTGCGCGTTCCGGCTTAGTACCGGAGCCGGCTTCAGCAGCCGGCCCAGCCGTGCCGACGTCGTCTCCGGAGTATCGATGCGGTCTGCGCCACCGTTCACCAGCTCGCTGGCGGGCAGCAGGGCCGAGCCGCTGGCCACCAGAGCGATCGCCTTCACCAGGGTGGAGCGGTCCACTGATTCCAGTGCGACGTCGTCGGCCAACATCTCTATCAGCGAGTTGACCGAGCGCTGCGCCAGCCGTGACGTGGGCAGCCAAGGCAGTGCGGAACGCCAGGCTGCGAAGGCCCAAAGCAGCAGATGGTGGCGTTGGGCAAGATGGGCGTTTTCATGAATCAGGACCGCCCGCAGTTCGTCCGGCTCCAGCATGTTCATGAGTCCGTCGGAGAGCACCGTGACGGAACGGGAGCCGCCGGGCAGGCAATATGCTACGGGTGCGTCGTGATTGATGACCACCGTTCCCGGCCTGCCGGTAGCCGGTGAGCTGAGCAGATCCAACAGCTCGCGGTGCCGACGGCGTTGTTTGCGGATCCGTGCGTAGGTCAACAGCAGAGTGAACAGCAGGTGGGCAAGCAGCAGGGCCGCGGCGCTGAGCGCGAAGGCATGCCAGAACTCGAGCCGCTCACCGGTGCTGCCGCCCAGCAGAATGCCGAGCAGATTCTTCAGCCCGGAGATCAGGTTTCCGCCCAGTGGCACGAGCCCAAACGCCAGCATTGCCCCGATCATGGACAACCCGCCAGCGAGGGCGATTGCCTGCCAGAGGACCATGGCGGTGAAGGGGGAGCGTGCGGTCCAACCGGCGCGGGCCAGCAACAGGGGAACCGGCCATGCCAGGATGACGGCAAGGAGTGCAAGGAACCAGGATGTCCAGAACATCAGCTTTATGCGTCCAACCGGTGTGCCTGGCGGCCCTAGCCCTGGCCGAGCAGTTTACGCAGCGTGGTGGCCTCACCGTCGCTCACGGTTCCGATAAAGCGCGCCAAAACGGCCTCACGGTCCGGAGCGGATCCGAGGACCTCGAGCATCAGCTCGGCCGTGTGCTCGGCTCGGCTGGTGACCGAGCGGTACCGGTGCGGGCGGATGGATCTTTCGCGTTCCACCAGGCCCTTCTTTTCCAGCCGTGACAGTACGGTCAAAACGGTGGTGACCGCCAGTTCCCTGCTGTCGGTTCCGCCGGCGACGGCGGGCGGACGCTGGGAGAGCAGGTCCCGCAGGGTGTTCGCGGTAATCGCTTCCGGGTGTTCCCACAGCAGATCCATAACGGCTCGTTCGAGCTCCCCCAAAGTGGCCATCGTGATCCTTTTAAAGTGGGTGCGGCAGATGCCTTGGCTTAAATCTACAGGGTCCGGCCGAAATATTCTACAATTGGTAGAAATTGATTTTCTACGTATCGTAGAAGAGTCCTATTCCCGTCCCTAAGGTGAATCGATGGAAGCGCTGGATATCGCACGGTGGCAGTTCGGAATAACCACCGTCTACCACTTCCTGATGGTCCCTCTGACCATTGGCCTTGGCCTGCTGGTGGCCTTGCTGCAGACGCTGTGGCAGCGGAGCGGCAAGGAAGAGTACCTTCGGATGACCAAATTTTGGGGCAAGCTCTTCCTGATCAACTTCATCATGGGTGTCGCCACCGGCTTGGTGCAGGAGTTCCAGTTCGGCATGGCCTGGAGCGAGTACAGCCGCTTCGTCGGCGACGTGTTCGGCGCTCCGCTGGCGATGGAGTCCCTGCTGGCTTTCTTTATCGAATCGACCTTCCTGGGACTGTGGATCTTCGGCTGGAAAAAACTCCCCGCCCGGATCCACCTGGCGTGCCTGTGGATTGCGGTGCTTGGTTCGGCGGTGTCGGCGTACTTCATCCTGGTGGCGAATTCATGGATGCAGCATCCGGTGGGTGTCGAAATGGTGGACGGACGTCCGCGGATGGTCGATGCCTGGGCCGTCTTCACCAACAACACCGCGCTGGTGGCATTCCCGCACACGCTCACCGGGGCCGTCGCCGTCGCCGGCGGGTTTCTGCTGGGTATTTCCTGGTATCACCTGTGGCGTCGCCGGCGCGACGGCGTCGACACCATCGATGCGGACGGCCGCGTGGTGGTGGGGGAGTCGGCCACCATCCCCGGCCGGGACCGGACCGACCACGCCGTCTGGATCCGCTCCCTGCGCATTGGCGCTGTGGTGGCCATGATTGCCTTCGCCGGCACCGCGATCACCGGCGACATGCAGGGCAAACTGATGTTTGAGCAGCAGCCGATGAAAATGGCCGCTGCTGAGGCCGCCTGCCACGACGGCACCAGTTTCTCTATTCTCTCGATCGGGGACCCGGGCAGCAAGAACTGCAGCGACGTCACTGCCGTGATTGAGGTGCCCGGAATTCTTTCCTTCCTGGCGCACAACGATTTCACCACCGACATCAAAGGTGTCAATACGCTGGTCCCCGAGTATCAGGCCAAATACGGCACCACACTGCCTGCCAATCCGATCTACGGTGATCGGGCCGGCCAGGAGATCCAGTACGTACCCGTCATGGCGGTAACATATTGGGGCTTTCGGATCATGATCGGCTTCGGAGGACTGGCGGCGCTGGCCGCCCTGGTGGCACTGGTACTGGTTCGCAAGGGCACCGTGCCGTCGTCACGATGGCTGATGCGGTTGGCCCTCTTCAGCATTCTGGCGCCGTTCGGGGCCAACGCGGCGGGCTGGATCTTCACGGAAATGGGCCGGCAGCCATTTGTCGTGGCGCCCAACCCGCAGCTCAGCGGCATTGACCAGGTCTTCATGTTCACCGCCGCGGCCGTCTCGCCCGGCGTCTCCGCGGGGGAGCTGATCTTCTCGCTGGTGATGCTGGCGAGCGTCTACGCGGTGCTGCTGGTGGTGGAGGTGAGACTGCTCTTCCGCTACGTCCGGGGCGGTGTCGCCGCGGCGATGCCCGAGCTCGCGCACGCCGCGAAGGAGGGTCCCGTGAACCTGCGTAAGTCCGACGGCGCGTCGAAGTCCGACGACGACGAGGGCAGCGGTGCGGGCGGCTCCGGCGGCAGCCCGGGGGATTCCGATGATGTCCTCGCCTTCGCCTACTGAGATCCGCCACGCCGGCAGGGCCTGTCGTGCAGGGGTCGGCCCTGCGCGGGTCGACCCCCGCAAAGTTGCGGTCCGGCCGCCGCCCAGCGCATTGATTTTCCCCTAACGATAAAGGACACCGTCATGGAGACCCTGCCGACTATCTGGTTTGTGCTGATTGCCGTGCTCTGGACCGGCTACCTCTTCCTGGAAGGCTTCGATCTGGGCGTCGGCATGCTGATGAAGCTCTTCGCCCGCAACAACACCGAACGCCGGGTGCTGCTGAACACGGTCGGGCCAGTCTGGGACGGCAATGAGGTCTGGCTGATCACCGCCGCCGGGGCCATGTTTGCGGCCTTCCCACTCTGGTATGCGTCGCTGTTTTCAGCCCTCTATATTCCGCTGGTCTTTGTCCTGCTGGGGTTGATTTTCCGTGCTGTCGCCTTCGAGTACCGCGGCAAAATCGATTCCAGGCGCTGGCGCGACCGCTGGGACTGGGCCATTGCCCTGGGTTCCTTCGTCTCGGCATTCGGAATCGGGGCCGCCCTGGCCCTGACCACAACGGGTCTCCCGCTCGACGCCAACGGTGACCGCGTGGGCGGCCCGTTCGCCTGGTTCAGCTGGTACGCCGTGCTGGGCGGCTTCGCCGTCGTCGGCTTCTCGCTGGTGCACGCCGCAGCCTTCCTTGCCCTGAAAACGGACGGTGCGATCCGCGAACGCGCCCGGCGCCTGGTGACGCGCTGGCTCCCGGTGGGTCTGCTGCCGCTGGTCCTCTGGATGGTGCTGCTGACCTATCAGCACGGTAAGGGGATCAGCTGGCTGCTGGTCGCCGTGTCCGCGGTAGCCGCCTTCACCGCCTGGCGGATGGCCGGCCGAGGCCGGGAGGGCTGGAGTTTTCTGGGGCTGGGCGTGTTCCTGCTGACCGGCAGTGCCGCGATCTTCGGATCCGTCTTCCCCACGGTTCTCCCCTCCACGCTCAACCATGAGTGGGACCTGACCATCAGCAACGCCTCCTCCTCGCCGTACACCCTCGGGTTGATGAGCATTGTGGCCTGTGTCGGTGTGCCGCTGGTGTTGGCCTACCAGGGCTGGACCTACTGGGTTTTCCGCAAGCGCGTCAGCGCCAGCCAGTTGCCGCAGGCGCACGACGTGGTGCCTGCCGTGGGGACGGTCTGAGATGGCTCTCGGCAACGGCCCGCGGCTGCCCGCCGGGGCCAGGCGCAGCCTGTATCTGCTCGGTCTGCTGATCGCGCTGAAGTCGCTGATCTGGCTGCTGCTGGCCCAGGCGGTGGTCACAGGGATAGTCAGCGTGATATCCGACGACGGCGGCCTGACGGCGGCTCTGTTGACCGGTGCCGCCGCCGCGCTGGCCCGGGCAGCCGTGGTTTGGGCCATCGCCGTTGTGGCCCGGCAGACGGCACTCGGCGCCAAGGAGGACCTTCGCCTGAAACTTGCCGGACGGATGGTCCTCGACGCCGGTAGTGGTGCCGGAGGACAGGGTGCCGGTGGTGGTGCCGGTGGACAGGGTGCCGGCACCGTGCTGGCCACCCGCGGACTGGACGCGCTGGATAACTATTACACCGCGTTTCTGCCGGCCGTGGTCGGCTGCGCCACGATGCCGCTGCTGATCGGTGCCCGGATTCTGCTGGCGGACTGGGTCAGCGCCCTGATTGTCGTCCTGACAGTGCCGCTGGTGCCGCTGTTCATGGTGCTGATCGGCATGCACACGCGCGAGCAGGTGGAACGGGCGGCGGATTCGCTGTCCCGGCTGTCCAATCACCTGCTGGAGCTGGCAAAGGGACTGCCCGTGTTGGTGGGCCTGGGCCGGGCGAAGGCGCAGACCGAGGCACTGCGGAGGGTCTCGGAGGACTACCGCCGGACCACCATGGGTACGTTGCGCGTGGCGTTCCTGTCCGCGCTGGCACTGGAACTGGTCGCCACCCTCTCGGTCGCCGTCGTCGCCGTTTTCATCGGCGTGCGGCTGGTGCAGGGCTCCATGGATCTGGAAACGGGCCTGTTGGTGCTCATCCTGGCGCCGGAGTGTTACCTGCCGCTGCGTGAGCTGGGCACTGCGCACCACGCCAGCGAGGACGGCCGGGAGGCGCTGGAGCGGGCGGAGAAAATCCTTGCCGCTCCGGTTGCGGTGCCCCTGACGGTTCGGGTGCCTGCGGCTCAGTTGCATTCCCCGCAGGCCGACGACGGCGCTCCGGACAACGGCGGCGCCGGGGATTACGGCGGCGCCGGGGATTACGGCGGCGCCGGGGATGACGGCGGCGGGCGGCCGCGGGCGGACCGGCACGCCCCGGAGGACCGGCACGTCCCGGAGGTCCGGGTGTCCGGGCTACGCGTCAGTTATCCGGATCGGAGCGGCGACGCGGTTTCCGGACTGAGTTTCACGGCCCCGGCTGGGCAGATCACCGCAATTTCCGGGCCAAGCGGCTGCGGAAAATCCACCCTGCTGCACGTACTGGCCGGCATCGTCACCCCGCTTTCCGTGACTGAGACTGGGCTGCTTGGTCCGTCCGAGACTGCGCCGCAGGCCGCGACAGCCACCGTGGCAGAGGCTGACGCGGACGCCGGACCGGACGGCAGGACTGCGGCACCGGCGGTGCAGGTCAGCGGCCAGATCACGGGGGTAGATCCCGAACACCTGGCGTGGGTGCCGCAGCATCCAGCCACCGTTGCACAGACTGCCCGTGCCGAAGTGGAACTTTACGGTGCAGGCGTCGGAACGGCGCCTCGCGGAACGGCTGACGAGCTGCTGAACCGAGTGGGGCTTGGCTATGCCGCCGCGCGCCATCCGGCGGAGCTCAGCCCGGGAGAGCTGCGGCGCCTTGCACTTGCCCGTGCTCTGGCCCGCATCGAGGCCGGAGCAACCGTGCTGCTGCTGGACGAACCGACGGCCCATTTGGACGGTCTCACAGCCCGCAGCATCGAGCAGACCATTATCGCTCTCTGTGGAACTGTCACTATCATCCTCGTCGCGCACAATGAATCCACGCTCGCACTGGCGGATCATGTGGTCCGCCTCGATGCCGGCGGCATTCGAACGGCCGAAAGTTCCGATGCCGGCGGAGCCAGGGACGCGCGGAGCCTGCCGATCACTGTCTCCGGGGACGTTGACCCGAGCACGCTCAGCGTCAAGGACGTTGTGGCCTCCGACGGTGCGGCCGGTCCCTCTTCAAACGGTCTCCTCCCTTCTGCCGCACGAGCGCCCTGTACGTCTTCAGTCCGGGCGGACCGTCCTTCTTCCGCCCGGTCCGCCCGGTCCGGCCATTCCGCCCGGTCTGGCAAATCCGTCCCCACCGCACGGCTGTTCAGACTGCTGGTCGCCGTGCTGGAACCATGGCGCCCGCGGTTCCTGCTCGCCGTCGTCGCCGGTGCGGTGGCAACGCTCGCCGCCCTCGCGCTGACCGCTCTCTCCGGATGGCTGATCGTGCGTGCCAGCCAGCAACCGGCCATCCTGTATCTATTGGTCGCCATTGTGGGCGTCAGGTTCTTCGGTCTGCTCCGGGCGGTCTCGCGATACTGCGAGCGGCTCTGGCTGCACGACGCAGTCTTCGCTTCGCTCACCCGTTTGCGTGTGCACGTCTGGGAATCCCTGACGCGGCGGGTGCTCTCCCGGCGGTCCCTGCTGCGCGGTGACGGCGCGGTGGACCACTTGATCGGGGATTTCGACGCCGTGCGTGACTTGGCGCCGCGGGTGGTGCTCCCGCCGGCCGCCGGCCTGCTGGCCGCAGCGGCCGTGGTGACGACGACGGCGCTGCTGCTGCCTGCCGCCGCCCCGCTCCAGCTCGTGGTGCTCACAGGTGCTTTGCTGCTGGCTCCGGCCACCGCCCTGTGGGCCGACAATAGAGCAGGCATTGCCGAACACCGGCACCGCTCCGCCGTCATCCGCACCGTGAGCGTACTGCTCGGCGCGGCCGCCGATTTACGCGTCAACCGCGCGGACGGGCCACTGCTGGAACGGCTCCGCCGGGATGATCGCGCCGCGACGACGGCAGTACAGAGGGCGGCCCGGGCACAAGGCACAGCGCAGGGCCTCTTGGTCCTGTTTTCTGCCCTGGGCGCTTTTGGCATTCTTGGCACAGGTGCAGGTCAGGTCGCGTCCGGGACGCTCCCCGTCGAGGCATTGGCCGCGCTGGTGCTGCTGAATCTCTCCCTGGTGGACGCCTTTGCCCCGGTCAGTGCCGCCGTCCAGCTCTGGCCCGCGCTGCGAACGGTGCTGGCACGCTTCAGTGATGACTTTGCGCCCGCGGGCGCAGGCGGGGAGAACGCCGGCGGGGAGAACGCCGGCTCCGGGCGCGTCCGCCCGGAGCCGCTTTCGGCGCTGCCTGCGGATTCACGGCAGAGTTCCGCAACGCCCGGTCTGAGGCTAAAGGGCGTCACGGCGCACTGGCCGGATTCGGCCGCGCCCGTTTTCAGCGGGCTCGATGCGACCGTGCGCAGCGGCGAATGGCTGACGGTGACGGGGGAGTCAGGGTCTGGGAAATCAACTCTGCTGGCCGTGATGCTCGACTTCCTGGCACCCCTCGAGGGAACCTGCACCTCGACGGGCCGGATCGCGTGGTGTCCGCAGCAGGGGCACCTCTTCGACTCCTCCCTCCGGGCGAACCTGCTGCTGGCGCGCCCGCGGTCAGACGCGCCTGTGGAGGCCGAGCTGGTTAAGGTGCTCAACGACGTCGGGCTCGGTCCGCTGCTTCGGGAGCTGCCGAACGGGCTGGACACCCGGCTCGGCCCGGAGGGCAGTCATCTCTCCGGTGGACAGCGCCAGCGGGCCGCGGTCGCACGAACCCTGCTCACCGGCGCCGATGTGCTCCTGCTGGACGAGCCCACGGCCCATCTTGACACCGAATCGGCGGCCTCGCTGCTGGCGGACCTGCGCCGGGCGCTACGGGACAAAGCGGTGGTGCTGGTCACCCACGACCTGGCGGCTCGCCATCCGGCGGACCTCACCCTGGAGCTCGGGGCGCCGAGAGTCTCCACGGGGAGTGCTCCCATGGATGTGCAGGCCACCCAGGCATCCGCCGAGTACCAAGCCGTTCTGAGCTGGTGGTAGACAAGGTTGGGACCAAGAATTATGGCTCCTGCAACCAGCAGCAAAATAGCGAAAAGCATCGCGATGGCGGCCAGGGCTTTCGCCTTTTCCGGCTGGGCGCATTATGCCCAAAGACCGCACGATAAAATTTAGGAAATACGCTATTGGGTTTCTTAGCACAATCCAGGTGAGGCCGAGGACCATAATACTATCGACTCACCCCTGCTTATGGTTCTCCTAGAGTCGCGCTACAGCGTTATGAAATATGCGGAGAACGGCCCCGGGAGCGACGGTTGCAATCAGCGGAATGGCGAAGGTCCAGCGTTGGTCCAGACCATCAGTGGGAGGAAGAGTCCAGGTGCCGACAACAAAAGAGACAATTCCCAAAAGCCACAGCCAGGCGACCTTTCCTACAGGTCCCTTGAAGTAGCTAATCGGTTCAGGATATGCCTTCGCGACTTGCATCGCCGCGGGAATGGTGCACAAGTTCGTACCAACTATGAGAAACACTATGGAGACTACCGCCATATCGGGATTACCACCTTAGTTTCATCAGGACAGGTTCAAAGCGGCCGTCGTTGGCCACTAAGCGACCACTCACTCGCTAGAGGTAGGCGGCGACTGTCGCTGCGGTCGCGTTGGATGCCGGTACTGGTGAGGTGGTGGGACACCAGTTAGCCAATTACGATCGGATGGGCTTCCGGCCCACGCACCGCTCAGCAGCCTGGGACTATTCCGCTCAGCCGTCGACGTCGTGCAGATGATGCACGATGTCGTGCATGAAATACCCGGAGAAGGTCCTGATCGTAAAAACCTTGCCGTCGCTGCGCCGTCCGGTCCGGGACCATTGGTCCTGCGAAACGGCGGCGAAAGACGCGGCGATTTCGGCGCCGGCCTCCAGCAGAGCGGCGCTCACGGCTGCCGGATCCGAACTGCCGTAATCCTCATCCAGGCAGGCTTGGTCCTGGTCCCAGTTGGCGAACTCCGGGTCGTCGCTCTCCAGCATCAGGTGCAGACGCTGGTCGAAAAGGCCAAAGACATCGCGGACGTGGCAGGCATATTCCAGTACCGACCAGGTGTGCCCATCCGGGCGCTCCGCCGCGTACTGCCGGCGCAGCACGGCGTGCCAGCGGGGCAGCAGTTCGGGCAGCGCGCTGGCCGCCATCGCCGGGGTTGTGGTGGCGGCTTCGAAACCGCAGTCGGGACAGGGCCTGGTGAGTACCCAAGTCCAGTCCTTGCTATCCGGGGTGATGACCATGACAGTAGTTTAGGCATATGCCACGACGTCTGTGCGACGATCGGCGCTGCGTCAGTCCCCGGTGCCGGCCGCAGCGGATGTAGCCGCGTAGCTGGGACCGATCGCCTCGACCGCCTGGGACAGCATGATGCCTGAACCGTCGCGGCGACCGTGTTCGGCGGGTAGAGCCCTGGCAACGCCGGCCTCGGAACCGGCTCTGGCGGGACCGTGGCCCGCCCAGGCCAGCAGCAGCTGGTCCTCGCCCTTGAGGAAGCGGTGTGCCCGGACGCCGCAGGTGGCCCGGCCCTTGGCGGGGTACTCGGTGAACGCGGTCACCTTGGCGGAGCCCGGCACGGTGCCCGGCAGGGCATCGGAGGTGCCGGAGATGGTGACGACGACAGCGGCCGGATCGGGTGCGCCGTCGTCGGCCGTTTTGACGACGGTAAAGCTGATCACGGAATCCCCGGGCAAGAGCTTGATGCCGGCCATCCCGCCGGCGGTACGGCCCTGCGGGCGGACGCTGGAGCCGGGGAAGTGCAGCAGCTGCGCCTGCTCGGTGATGAAGACCAGCTCGTCGTCCTCGCCGGCGGAGGCGGCGCCTACCACGCTGTCCTTGTCTTTGAGCGCGACGACATCCCAGTCATCGCGGTTCAGCGGGTAGTCCGGGGATACGCGTTTAACCACGCCCTGGGCGGTACCGATGGCGATGATCTCGTTCAGCGCCGTGAACGCGACTAGTGTTTCGCCGCGTGTCAGCGTGAGGAATTCCTTGGCGGGGACGCCGCCGGCCAGGTTTGGCATGGCCGTTGTCGGCGGGAGCACCGGCATGTCCACCACCTGCAGCCGCAGCATCCGCCCGGCGGAGGTCAGCGCCGCAATCTCTGAACGGGCGCTGGTGCGCAGCACAGACCGGAAGACATCGTGTTTGTTGCGCGGCCCCCCATCATTGAGCGGTTCCTGATGGGAGGTCCGGGCGATCTGGCCGGAGGCACTGAGGATCACCCAGCAGGGGTCGTCGGCGATTTCCAGCGCCAGTGGGGCGGCCTTTCCTTTGACGCCAACGCCGGCCCCGTCAGCCGCTGCGAGGGCTTTGGCAACGCCGGGGGCCACGGCCTCGGATTCCAGCAGGACCGTGCGCCGGGGGGTGGCGTATTTGTCGGAGATGGCGCCGAGCTCGCCGGAAACCAGGTCCCGCAGCCGCTGTTCGGAGGCCAGGATTGCTTCCAGCTCGGCGATTTCGCGGCGCAGCTCGTCCTGTTCCTTTTCCAACTCGATCCGCGAATACTTGGTCAATTGGCGCAGGCGCAGCTCCAGAATGTAGTTCGCCTGGATCTCGCTGAGATCGTAGATCGCCATCAGGCGCTCCCGCGCGGCGGCGACCTCATCGGAGGAGCGGATGATCTGAATGACCTCGTCGATGTCGACGATGGCAATCAGCAGGCCCTCCACCAGGTGCAGCCGGTCCTTCTTTTTCCCCAGCCGGTAGGACGTCCGGCGCTGGACCACCTGCAGCCGGTGCGCAACGTAGACCCGCAGCAGGTCCAGCAGCCCCAGGGTTTGCGGCTGCCCGTCGACCAAGGTGACGTTGTTGATCCCGAAGGAATCTTCCATCGGGGAGTAGCGATACAGCTGGGCGATCACGGCGTTCGGGTTGAAACCGTTCTTGATCTCGATCACCAGCCGCAGCCCGTGGTTGCGGTCCGTTAGGTCGTTAACGTCGCTGATGCCCTGCAGCTTCTTGGAGGTGACCGCGTCCTTGATCTTTTCAATCACCTTTTCCGGCCCCACCAGATACGGCAGCTCCGTCACCACCAGCCCGGTCCGGCGGGCGGAGAGCTGCTCGATCCCGATCTTGGCGCGGGTTTTGAAGGATCCCCGGCCGGTGGCATAGGCATCCCGAATGCCGTCCAGGCCCACGATCCGGCCGCCGTTGGGCAGATCGGGCCCGGGGATAAAGCCCATCATGTCCTCGAGGGTCGCATCCGGGTGCGCAATCAGATGCCGGGCCGCCGCGATGACCTCGCCGAGGTTGTGCGGGGCCATGTTGGTGGCCATGCCGACGGCGATGCCGCTGGCGCCGTTGACCAGGAGGTTGGGGAACGCCGCGGGGAGCACCTCCGGCTGCGTCAGCTGATTGTCGTAATTGGGGATGAAGTCGACGACGTCCTCGTCCAAGTTGTCCGTCAGCGCCAGCGCCGCGGCCGCCAACCGTGCCTCGGTGTAGCGCGGAGCGGCGGGGCCGTCATCGAGCGAGCCGAAGTTTCCGTGCCCGTCAATCAGCGGCAGCCGCAGGGAGAAGTCCTGCGCCATCCGCACCATGGCGTCGTAGATGGCGGTATCGCCGTGCGGGTGCAGCTTGCCCATCACCTCGCCGACCACGCGGGCGCTCTTGACATGGCCCCGGTCCGGCCGCAGGCCCATCTCGCTCATCATGTACAGGATGCGCCGCTGCACCGGCTTGAGCCCGTCCCGCGCATCGGGCAGGGCGCGCGAGTAAATCACCGAATAGGCGTACTCGAGAAAGGACCCTTCCATCTCACTGGAAACATCAATATCAATGATCTTCTCGGTGAAATCTTCTGCTGCGGGAGGTTGGCGCTTGGCCATGCGAAAAGGGGTTCCTAACTGCTGCGGGTGCTCGATGACCGGACGTGAAGTTATGGCACTCAGCCGTCAGGCACGGTTCAACTGGGTACAGTGAGTCTATGGTGGAACAGCCCGTTGAGCCCGAATATCCGGAACACTGGGAGGCCGATGTCGTGCTGCGCGACGGCGGCACTGCGCATCTGCGGCCCATGTCGGCCGCCGATGCGGACGCGTTGCAGGCCTTTCATCTGGCCCAGTCGCAGAACTCGACCTACCTGCGCTTCTTCACCTACAAGGCCCGGCTCAGCGATCGGGAGCTGCGCCGCTTCACCGAACTTGACTACCGCGACAGGGTGGCCCTGGTGATCACCAGGCCCGGGGAGATCATCGGAATCGGCCGCTACGACCGGCTCGATGACCCCACCGAAGCGGAGGTTGCCTTCAATATTGCCGACCGTCATCAGGGCCGGGGGCTCGGCTCGATCCTGCTCGAACACCTCGCTGCCGCCGCGCGGGAAAACGGGATCCGCAGGTTCACCGCCGAGATCCTGCCGGAGAACCGGAAGATGCTCACGGTCTTTTCCGAGGCCGGATACGAGGTGCACCGGCATTTCGACGACGGCGTGATTTCGCTGGGCTTCGCCATCGATCCGACGGAAAAATCGCGCGCTGTGATGGAGTCGCGGGAACACCGTGCCGAGGCCCGCAGCGTGGCGGGTTTGCTGGCGCCGCGCTCGGTGGCGGTGATCGGGGCAAGCCGGCAGTGGGGGAGCATCGGCAACCAACTGCTGGAGCACATTGTGGAGGGGCGGTTCAACGGGCCGGTCTATGCGGTCAACCAGGAGGCATTGGAGCTCTCCGGGCTGATGACCTATGGCAGCATCGGGGCGGTTCCCGGGCCGGTGGATCTGGCCATCATTGCCGTTCCCTACGCGGAGGTTCCCAAGGTGGTGGCCGAATGCGGCGACGCGGGGGTGAAGGGGCTGCTGGTCGCTACCGCCGGATTTGCCGACGACGGCGCCCGCGGGCTTGCGCGGCAGCGGGACCTGGTGCGGCGGGCCAGAGCGAGCGGTATGCGGGTGGTGGGTCCGGCCTCGCTGGGCGTGGCGAACACCCGGCCCGAAATTTCCCTGAATGCTTCGATGGCACCGGCCATGCCGCGACGCGGCGGCCTTGGCCTGTTCAGCCAGTCGGCGGCCATCGGCGTGTCGCTCTATGCCGCGTCCAGCCGCCGCCGGGTGGGGCTCTCGAGCATGCTTTCGGCCGGCAACCGGGCGGATGTTTCCGGCAATGACCTGATGCAGTACTGGGAAGACGACGAGCAGACCCGCGCCTGTGGGCTGTACCTGGAATCTATCGGCAATCCGCGGAAGTTTTCCCGGATCTGCCGCCGGCTGGCCCGCAGCAAGCCCGTCATCGTGGCGAAATCGGATGTGATGGGGCTGCGCCTGCCGCCCGGACACGCGGTCCGGACCACGGCGGCGCCGGGCGGTGCGCTGGACGCGATGCTCCGGCAGGCGGGCGTGATCCGGGTCGAAACGATTGAGGAGCTGCTGGACGTCGCGCAGATAGTGGACAGCCAACCACTTCCCGGCGGGCCCGGCCTGGCCGTTTTCAGCAACTCGCTGGCGCTGGGCAAGGTGGTCGCGGATTCCGCGGTAGCGTACGGGCTCAATCCCGGACCCGTCTCTGCGGACCTGCGGCTGGACAGCGGGCAGTCCGTGGCGCTGCCGGAACTGCGGCGCCGGCTGCTCGGCGCGCTGCTGCAGGACACCGTGCACGCCGCCGTCGTGACGCTGCTGCCCGCGCGGGGGCTTACCGTCGAGGCGATTGCACAGGTGCTCTTCGACTGCTCCCGGGAGTCGGGCAAGCCGGTGGTCGCCGCGTTCACCGGAATTTTGGACCCATCGATTTATGTGGAGGGATTGATCGAACCCGGTCTCCCGTGCTACTCCAACCCGGCGGCCGCCGTCGCCGCCCTCGCCGCCGTCGTCCGTTATGCGCAGTGGCAACAGCGCGAACAGGTGGCCTTCGCCGAGCCCGCCGGAATCGATACCGATGCGGTGGCGGCGCGGCTGGACGATCTGCTGCACGGCGTCGATGGGGACGGGCTGGTCCGCCTCGATCAGCCCACCGCCGCGGAACTGCTGGCACATTATGGGATCACGGTGTTGGAGTCGGTGCCGTTCAGCACCGCTGACGAAGCGGTGGCCGGTGCGGATCGGCTCGGCTGGCCGGTGGCGCTGAAGACGATGGACGCCACCCTGCGGCACCGGTTGGATCTGGGCGGTGTCCGGCTCAATATTGAGGATGCGGCGTCGCTGCGGCGCAACATTTCGCAGATGACCAAGGTGCTTGAACCCTTCGGTAGGTTCGCCATGGAAGTCCAAAGCATGGCCGCGGTGGGACAGTCGTGCACGCTGCGGGCGATCGAGGACCCGTTGCTGGGCCCGGTGGTTTCGTTCGGGCTGGCCGGCGACGCTGTTAATCTGCTGGGCGATTGGGCGCATCGGATTCCGCCGCTGACCAGCGCGGATGTGGCCGACTTGGTGCGCTCGCCGCAGGCGGCGCGCAAGCTCTTCGGCTACGAGGGGCTCCCCGCCGTCGATATTGCCGCGCTGGAGGATCTTGCGGCCAGGCTTGCGGTACTTAAGGACGAGCATCCGGAAATCGCACTGGTGGAGTTTAGTCCGGTGCTGGTCGGCCGGGACGGGTTCCGGATCCTGGCCGCGGATGTGCGGATCGGAAATCCCGCGCAGCGCACGGACAGCGCACGTCGGGCCATGATTTCCTGATCGGTTAGCTTGCGTGCTGCGGATCTGTGAAAATAGAGCTATGAATTCGTTCGGAACGACGGCACATCAGGGCACGCAGGGTCATAACCTCCAGGCCGCTCTGCAGCGGGCCGGCTTTTATCCGCTGCTGGTCTCGGACGTGGTGGATGACGCTTTGGATGGCCGGGCATGCCTGTCCCATCTGGTGCATCTGGAAACCCATTTCGACCGGACCGAGGTGCATCGGCACATCACCGTGCTGGTGCTGACCGAGGACATGCTGGTGATCACCCATGTTGATGACCAGCAGCTCGACGACGAGGGCGAGCAGATGGTGGCGCAGGTCTCCACAGAATCCGTCCCGGTGAGCCAGATCAGATCCGTGGTGCTTAGCTACGTGTATTCGCAGCCGCAGAACTACAAGCCCTCCGACCCGGTCCGTGAACTCACGCTCTCGATCGCGTGGTCCGGCGGCCAGCGGGTCGATGTCGGCCCGGCGGCCTGCGGGGACCCGCAGTGCGATGCGGATCACGGCTACACCGGCACCATCGCCCAGGAGGACATTGCGCTGCGGATCAGCGCGGAGGCGGACGGGCTGCAGGCCGTCCAGGATGCCAAATCCTTCGCGCGGGCGGTGCGGGCGGTCAATACCAGCAGCGCCGCCCCGACGGACACCGAGCCGCATTCGCTTGAGCGCGGCAGATTTCCGTCCCTGAGTCCGAAGTCCAGCCGTGGACATCACCGGCGCTAAGCGGTGACGTCGACCGCCGGGACAGCAGCGGCACCACCCCCCTACAGGCAGGCTCCGCTGCCGCAGCCGCCCGGCTACGGGCGGAACACCATCGGCGAAGTGTTCACCAGCAGCGCGGCGGCACTTGGCGTGCCGGGGTTCGCCAATGCGCTCAATATTCCGCGTGCCCGGCGGATCTGCGTGGTGCTGGTGGACGGGCTGGGTAGGGCCCTGTTGAGCCAGCGGGCCGCGCACGCGCCCTTCCTGCGGTCGGTCATGAGCGACGCCGCGGCGCACCACCAGCTGCCCACGCTCAACGCCTCCTTCCCCTCCACCACGGTGAGCTCGCTGACCAGCCTGGGGACCGGCGTCGTACCGGGTCAGCACGGGATGGTCGGGTACGACGTGCTGGACCCCGCGCAGGACAAGGTGGTCAATCTGCTGGGGAACTGGGATGCCGGCGTGGATCCGCTCGCCTGGCAGCCGCACCCGACCGTCTTCGAACGGCTTTGCGGCCAGGTGCCGGTGAGCACCGTCAGCCTGCCCAAGTTCGCCGATTCGCCGATGACCCGCGCGGCGCTGCGGGGCAGCGAATTTGTCGCCGCCGCTTCCCCACACGCCCGCACGGCGGCCGCGGCGGAACTGATGGCGGCAAATGAGAGCATGCTGATGTACTTTTACTGGAGCGAATTGGACAAGGCCGGCCACGGACACGGCTGTCAGTCCGAGGCGTGGGAACACCAGTTGGAGGAACTCGACGCCGCGATGAAGCGGCTGGCGGCCCAGCTTCCGGCGGACACGGTTCTGCTGCTCACGGCCGACCACGGCATGGTGGACGTCCCACCGCAGGCGCGGATCGATTATTCCGCGGAACCGGAACTGGTTGAGCAGGTTCGGCATACCGCGGGGGAGCCGCGAATGGTGCATCTGTACCTCGAACCGGATGCAGGGGAGGGCGCGCTCGAGCGGCTGGTGGCTGCCTGGCTGAAGCGTTACGGCAAGCAGGCGTGGGTCCTCACCCGCGAGCAGGCGGTCCAGGCGGGCTACTTCGGCCCGGTGCGGCCCGAGGTAAGCGGACGGATCGGCGATGTGCTGATCGCGGCAAGGGAACCCGTGGCGTTCTTTGACCTGCGGCGCGTCCGCAGCTCCGCCACGGACGTAGTGGGCCAGCATGGCTCCCTGACCAAGGCCGAACGTGAGGTGCCGTTGCTGCGCATCAGCATGCAGGGCAGGAGCGGGAGCCAGGGCAGGAAAGGCCGGCGTGGCTGAGCTGATCTTCTTTTCCGGCACCATGGACAGCGGGAATCAACCTTGGCACTGCAGATGGACTACAACCACCGCGCCCCGGGCCGCAGCGGGCTGCGCTTCAGTAGTAACGACCGCGCCGGGGACTCGATGATCTCCAGTCGGCTGGGGCTGCACAGGGACGTCGTTGAGGTGATCCCGCAGACCGACCTGTGGGCGGAAAACGTCCGACGGCGCACGCTGGGGGAGAGGATCGGCTACCTGATCTGCGACGAGGTGCAGTTCTAACCGTCCGGGCAGGTCGAACAGTTGGCGCGCACGGTGGACGAGATGGACGTGGATGTGTTTGCCTTTGGCATCGCCACTGACTTCCGCACCAGGGGCTTTCCCGGCTCCCACCGATTGATTGAGCTCGCAGACCTGGTGCGGAGCCGGCCAAGGATAGGAGCCTAGCGGGCGTTCGTGCTGGTTGCACTCATCGCGGCGATGCTGCACCGCGCCGGCTAGCCAATATGAGGTGGGGGTGGTTGGGTTTGCTGCCCGTCCGGGGCGGCCATTGTCGCCGGGCGGGCCCGTGGCGCCGGCTTGATGCTGGTGTGTGGCCTTCGCTTTGAAGGCGGCGCCGCGGGGCCTATTGCCCGGCGGGAACGGCCTTGTATCCGGCGGGGCAGGGACCGGCCGGAGGTAGTGAGGGCCGGGGCCTTCTGTGTCACAGCGTCCGTGGGTTGCCAGTGAACAACCTCTTGGCTTAGGGCCTTGGTGAGAGTTGCATTGGTAGTGCCACATGTGAATTTTGGGTGGTCCCGGTCATGTATCAGTATACGTTTATTGGGTTGGATGTTCACGCGGCCAACGTTGTTGGCTGCGCGTTGGTCCCGGATACCGGGGAGCTGGTGAGAATGCAGATGGATTCGGATCCGGCAGTCGTGTTGGATTGGATCCGCCGCTTCGAAGCACCGGTGAAGGCCGTGTACGAGTCCGGGCCGACCGGGTACGTGTTGGCGAGGTTCTTGCGGGAGGCCGGCGTTGACTGTGTGGTCGCGGCGTCCTCGAAACTGCTGCGGGCACCGGGAGACAAGGTCAAAACCGATAAGCGAGATGCCCGGCTTTTGGCTGAAATGCTTGCCCTGGGGCAGGTGACAGAGGTCCGGGTCCCAACGCGGGAGCAGGAGGACCTGCGCGATCTGTCGCGGTTGCGGGCCACGGCGGCGAAGAATCTCGCTCATGCCCGCCAGCACGTGAACGCGATCCTGCTCCGGCACGGGATCAGGTACCCGAACGAGACGAAATGGACGCAGGAGCACCAGGGGTGGCTGCACCGGCAGCGTTTTGACTCCCCGGTGCTGCAGTTCACCTACGAGGCCGACGTCGAACAGGCGGAGCTGCTGGCAGCCCAACTCAAACGCATTGACCAACGCGTTGCCACGGTCGCCCGCGACTGCGAGTACAAGGCGGTGATCGACGCGTTGATGTGCCTGCGCGGGGTCCAGGTCACTACCGGGTTCGGGCTGGCGGTGGAGATTGGTGACTGGACCCGGTTCACAGGATCATCCATCGGCTCCTACGTCGGGCTCGTGCCCAGCGAGCAGTCTTCCGGCGAGTCCCGGCACCAAGGTCCGATCACGAAGGCCGGCAGCAAATATGCCCGCAAACTCCTGGTCGAGGCAGCCTGGCAACATCGGCGCTCCTACTCCAGGCCCGGGATCCGACTGCTGCGGCAAATGGACCTCGTGGCCCCGGCCACCCGGATACGGGCGTTGGAGGGCAACCACCGACTCTACCGCAAGTGGTGCGCATTCGATGCCCGCAAGAAAAGATCCGTCACGGCAAACACCGCGATCGCCAGGGAACTTGCAGGCTGGTGCTGGTCCCTGGCCGCGCCCCTCCAGCAAGGGGAACAAAAGCAAGGACACCGCATGAACGCGGCGTAAAGAACGTGCCTTCCGGGCTGTGGCGGCCGTGACGTGGCAGCACTTTGGGGCTAACTCGAGACGCGACTATGAGCAGACGGCACGCCACCGTTGATGCTCGATGCTAGACACCGATACGCCCCAGCCGAATAATCGTCATGCGGTAGCCAACCCGCGAATATCAGTCTGACACTGCAGTCGAAATCAAGACTCGCCAGAACGACCATCACCCCCGGAAGGCACCAAAGGGAGCGGCCCCCAACAACAAAGTTAGGAGCCGCTCACCTATGCCTCTTGACAAACCATCCTACATATCAGTCGCCCTTCGTGCCGAACACGATTTCGTCCCAGCTTGGAACACTGGAGCGCTTGGGTTTCACAGCGGCCTTGCGGTCCGCGCGGTCTGGGGTGTCGGAGGACGACGTCGGTGCGGCCAGCGGTTGTGCCGGCAGGTCCCGGGCTGCCGGAGCGGAGCCGGCTGCTGCCGGAGGGGTTCTGGGTGCGGCCGACATCCTGATTTCGCGGGTCTGCGTGCTGACATTGTGCAACGCGATGCTGTCCGGAGCAGGCTCCGCGGGCCGCGGTGCCAGACTGAGGAGTGGGAAGGCGCGGGACCGGCTTTCCGGCCGGCGGGGGGCATCCGACCCGGTTGCCGAGCCACCATCCGCGGAATCCGCGCTGTCCGCGGCGGGCTCCGCCGCATCCGTTGGGGGGGCCAACTGACGCGGATGGGCTGCCGGAACGCCGCTTGTGAGCAGCGCCGCCAAGGCATCGTCTTCGTCCTCGTCCACCCCGAGCCGCTGTCCACGCCGGGAGCGGAGCATATCCAGCAGACCGTCGGCGTCACTGTCGGCGTTGGAGGGATCGGCCGCTTCGCCGTCGTCGTCTGCGGTCTCGGACTCCAGCGCTGCCTGGGCCTCAAAATCAAAGGGCCTGTCGGCGACGGCGGTGAGCCGGCGGCCGGGGAGCGGGCTGTCAAGCGGCTCAAGTTCACTAAGCTGCTGCGCCCAGCGGTTGGCGTTGTGGATGGTCTTGCGGCCTGGGCTGAAGGTCCACTGGGCCGGTGCAGGCTCCCCGATGCTGGCGACCGCCCCCGCGCTGCCGGTTTCGGCATCAGCGGCGTTGGCAGCAGCGGCGTTGGAAGCGGCAGCGTTGGCAGCGGCGGTGTTGGAAGCGGCGGTGTTGAAAGCGGCGGTGTTGAAATCGGCGGTAACGGTCCAGGTCCCATCCGGGCGACGCCAGGCATCCCACTCGACGCTGGCAGGATCGATGCCGAACGCGGCCAGCCGGTAGGCCACCATCTCGTCAAGGGTAGCTGCATTGTCGCCAAAGGCGGAACGGTACCCGTCATGGGCCGGAACGGCCGCGGACACTTCGACGGCCCGGGCCTGACGGGCAATGAAGTCGCGCTCGGCCTGCACCGGTCCTTCGTACCGGCGGATGTGCGCGAGGTCCAGTCCGGAGGACTCGGCGATCGATTCCACGGTGGCGCCGGCACGGATCTGCATCTGGATGTCGCGCGGAGACAGGCGCGGCTTCGCCTCACCGGTGTCCCGGGGAGTCTGACGAATGGCCTTGGCGGAACGCGAGGCCGCTACGCGCAGCGCCTCGTCGATACGCAGACGGTATATGTCGCCACCGGCACCACTGAGAAGCAGATGTTCGCCGCCATCATGGACACCCACCAACCGCAAATCCTGCATAAGCCCTCCAGCCTCTCACTACATCATGGAAAACTTTGCCACTGAACGCACCCTTTTCCTACTACCGGTGCAGGCGTGGCGTGAAGACATCCGGATCATCGGCCGGTGGAACTGAGGACCGGCGGATCCGCCGTGGGAGAAATGCCGCCGTTGCGGGCACAAATCCAAGGTCCCTGGCGTTTGACCAGACGTGCATCCAAGGATGCCTGATTCGGGTGAGCCGAAAGCGGGTCGCCCGGTCCCTGGACCAGGATCCTCAATCCCGGATCCTTCAACACCCGCCGGTCCGGCAACGTCGGCGGTGCAGGGGAAAATCAGTAACCGAGCAACACCTACCGGAGCGTGAGATAAGAAATTATGGCGACTGACTACGATGCGCCTCGGACGTCCGACGATGAACTCCGTGCAGACTCTATTGACGAGCTGAAAAACCACCGCACCGATACGAAATCGGCCGTGGTGGACGAAGACGAGGCGGAAGCGGCCGAGGCCTTTGAACTGCCCGGAGCAGACCCCTCCGGCGAAGAGCTGCTGGTGACAGTGGTGCCGCCGCAGCCCGATGAATTCACCTGTTCATCCTGTTTCCTGGTCCGGCACCGGTCGCAGATTGCCCGGGAAAACAACGGAATGCTCTTCTGCCGGGACTGCGAAAGCTGAGTACCTGCCGTTCTGCCCGGCCGGCGACTGCGGAGGGCCCGACGTCTAGCCGGCGACGGCGGAGTGCCCGATGCCCGGCCGGCGGAGCTGTAGTAGCGGGACGTTCGTCCGCGGAGGGACGTTTAGGCCGGGGCGGTCAGGGCGGCGACAAGCTTTTCTGGGTGCCTCGTTGATGCCAGCCAGTACGGAGTGCGGTCCGCTTCGTCGGTTATGGCTATTTTGACCACGGGGCCGATCCAGCCGCGGATGCACAGGTATGCCAGTCCGTTCAGCTGCGTACCGCGCTGGGCGGTGGCGTCCTCGCCGCGGAAACCTTCGACGGTGCCAACGAAGCGGCGTTCGATGTTGGCGCGCCCCACCTGCACCGTATCCTCGGTCACCTCGATGCGCGGTGTTGAGGTGAGCAGGAGAATTGCCATGATCAGGAAAAGGGCGGCAGCGGCCAGATAACCGGCCAGCATGCTGATCGGAGCAAGGACCAGAATGCCGGCACCGGAGAGCCCGACGACGACAATCCAGATCCACGGGTTAGGCCAGAGCTTCTCGGAGTAGATGACGGCGGCGGCCGGCGCGGTGTTCATCGCGGAATTTTGGGACATAGCGACAGTTTTTCACCTTTCCCGGATGTTTTCATCTTGGCCGGCACGGTGCGCCGGCCGCGCACGGACCGTGCCGTTGGTAACCGCTAGAGTGATCTGCTGTGAGCGAAGATAATTTTGAGGTAACTCCCGGGCCGGCCGCCGCACCCGCACCTGCGGGCGGCACCGGGGCGGCACGGCTCCAGGTGCAGCTGAAAATGCTTGATGCTGGGATCGAAGCACCCGGCTACGCCCATCCCGGTGATGCAGGTGCGGACCTGCGGACCAGGCTGGACCTCCTTATTGCACCCGGCGAACGGGTGCTGGTGCCCACCGGAGTCGCGGTCGCCCTGCCGGCGGGGTATGTGGCGCTGATCCACCCGCGTTCCGGGCTGGCCACAAAGCACGGACTGACCATCGTCAACGCTCCCGGCACGGTCGACGCCGGCTACCGCGGGGAAATTGCCGTGACTCTGCTCAATACCGACGCTTCCCACAGCATCAGCCTTTCCCGCGGAGATAGAATTGCACAGATGGTCATTCAGCGCGTGGAGCATGCAGTCTTTATCCCGGTTGTCGAACTGCCGGACTCCGTTCGTGGAACCGGGGGCTTCGGCTCCACCGGCGGATTCAGCTGAGGGCCGTCCACCGCAATTGCCGCCAGGGTCGCGGGACGTCCGGACCAAGACGTGGAATCGCCACGGGAATGAATATTGCGAACATAGTCAAAGGAGATACCTCACGATGGTTTTTGGGTTAGGCAAGAAAAACTCCAAAGGCCCGGGCCGGGCCGATGGGACGCAGGACGACGCGAACACCGTGGCCCCCGCTGAGGATCGGCACTTGAGCGTGAGTGACCCCACCGACGTCGCCTATGATCGCGCGGTTCACGGACCCTTCGATGCGGATGAAATTTCCACCCGCGACGGTTACCTTGATCTCGGTGCCCTGCTCATCACCCCGTACGACGGACTCCAACTGCGTCTGGAAGTGGAAGAGCGGACCCAACGCGTCATTGCCGTGACGCTGGACCTGGCTGGTTCGAGCCTTCAGCTACAGGCCTTCGCGGCCCCGCGCTCGGAAGGCCTGTGGCCGGAAATCCGGGAGCAGATCGGCCTGTCCGTTGGCTCGCAAAGCGGCAGCATCGAGGAACTTGACGGTATGTTTGGCCCGGAACTCCTGGCCAAGCTGCCCGCCGTGGCGGCCGATGGCAGCCGCGGATTACGGGTGGCCCGTTTTATCGGCGTGGACGGCCCGCGGTGGTTTCTTCGCGGCGTGCTCGGCGGCGACGCGGCCCTGGACCGGGATGCGGCGGCGCCGCTGGAAACGCTCTTCCGCGCCGTCGTCGTCGTCCGCGGTGACAGCCCGCTTCCGCCGCGTGACCTGCTGGCCCTGCGGCTCCCCAAGGATGCTATAGCGGATGGCACCGGACATGTTCCCGCGGAACAGCCCGCGGAGGGCCAGGGCGGCGAGCCGTACCGACGCGGGCCGGAAATCACCCAAATTGGTTAGTTTCCGTGCCTGACCGTCAGCCCGTCGAAGTGCAGGAGGGGACGCCCATCTGTGCCCTGCCCGCGCGCGGACGTGTCCGCTGCAGCGGTTTTGTCGACTCGGTGACGATCCTTCCACCCGGCCGGGCACCGGAGTTTTCCGCCATCATCACCGACGTGGATAAATATCTGCTGCCTGTACCGGGCGGCGCCGTCAGGCCGGGCGTGACGGCGAACGGAAAACAGAACCACCGCATCCGGGTGATCTGGCTCGGACGACGGCGGGTGCCCGGCATTGCGCCGGGAACCCGGCTGTGGTTCGAGGGCATGGTCGCCCTGAGGGATGGTCTGCCGACAATGTTCAACCCGCGGTATGAAATTATCGGCAAACAGGAGATCTAGTTGAATAACCCCGAAGACCGTACCCGGCAGCCCCCGTCTCAGCAGCCGCCGTCTCAGCAGCCGCCGTCTCAACAGCCGCCGTCTCAACAGCCCCCCTCTCAACCGCCGCGGGGTCAAGTGCTGGGATCCCGGCTGCC
The DNA here is from genome assembly GCF_030063245.1 of Paenarthrobacter sp. PH39-S1. GTDB lineage: Bacteria > Actinomycetota > Actinomycetes > Actinomycetales > Micrococcaceae > Arthrobacter_M. The sequence continues at coordinate 23,308 of NZ_JASISR010000024.1, read as the reverse complement.
CGCGGCCCGGCCGGGCCTAGGGAGCGGCGCGGCTCCCGATGCTCCGACGCTGGCTGGACTGGCGCGGGAGGTGGCCACGAATTCTGGTCTGGAGCGCAAGGACAACGGGCAGATTGATCTGCTGAAAGCCGCCGGGGGTTGGCGCGGCATCGCCGAGAGCGTTTGCCCGGGGCTGGTTTTCGTGGTGCTGTTCACCATCACGGGTGCGTTGAATGTCTCGCTCATTGTCTCGCTGGCCGTCGCTGTCGTGTTCACCGTGGCACGGCTCCTGAAGCGGGAGACGCTGACGCAGGCTCTCGCCGGCCTGGCGGGGGTGGTCATTTCGGTTTTCATCAGCCGCACCACCGGCGAGGCCAAGGATTATTACGTCCCCGGATTCTTCACCAACGCGGCCTACATGGCGGCGATGCTGATCTCGATCCTGGTGAAATGGCCCGTGATGGGGGTGATCTTCGGCTATGTGCGCAACGAGGGGCTGCGCTGGCGTCAGGACGCCGGACGGATGCGAGCCTACCGGGCCGCCACCTGGATGTTGATCGCCGTGATGGGGCTTCGGCTGGCCGTGCAGCTTCCGCTGTATCTCGCGGACCAGGTGGGTGCCCTGGGCGCCACCCGGCTGATCATGGGGTTGCCGCTGTACGCGCTCGGCCTGTGGTTGGCCTGGCTGATCAGCCGTCCGGTGGCCGCGGAAGACCCCGCTGCGGAACCCGCCAGCGGATCTTCTACTGCCGGGCCGGCTTCCGCGGGGACAACAACGCCCTGAGCTCGTCTTCGGCCGCGATGGTGGTCAGGAAGAACAGCTCATCGCCGCTGTCGATTACGTCGTCGATGCTCGGGGTGATCGGTGCTTCGTCGCGAAGAATGGCCACCAGGGTGGAATCCGCCGGCCACGTAATGGAACCGACGGTGCTGCCGATCACCTCCGCGTCCCCGGGCACGGTGAACTCCACCAGTGCGGAGACCCCGGACTGCAGCGTCAGCAGACGCACCAGATCGCCGATTTCCACCGCTTCCTCCACCAGGGCTGTCATCAGCCGCGGCGTGTTCACCGCGACATCAACCCCCCAGGAATCGTCGAACATCCAGTCGTTTTTCGGGTTATTGACCCTACCGACCGTGCGTCGGACACCGAACTCCGTCTTGGCCAGCAGCGAGACCACCAGGTTGACCTTGTCGTCACCGGTTGCCGAGACCACGACATCCGCCTCTTCGAGTCTGGCTTCCCTGAGCGTGCTGATTTCGCAGGCGTCCCCAACCAGCCAGCGCGCACCGCGCAGGCCGCTGCGGCCGATCACCTCCGGTTTCGGATCGATCAGCAGAATCTCGTGCCCGTGCAAAAGCAGCTCCCGGGCGATCGAGGATCCGACGCTGCCGGATCCCACTATGACGACTTTCACTCGGACTCCTTGGCTGGGGCGCTGGCAAGAATGCGGCTGATCTCGGAATTTTCTGCCACCGGCAGCATCACATGGACGGTGTCGCCCTGCTGGTAGCTGGTGTCCGCGCGGGGCAGCATGCCCTCGCCGAATCGGGTCAGATAGGCCACCTTGCAGCCGGCGGCCTTTTCGATGTCCAGCACATGTCGGCCGATCCAGCCCGCGTGCAGATTGACCTCGGTGAGGATCAGCCGGCCGGACGGCTCGCGGAAGTCCCCGCTGATGGTGGCCTCCGGCAGAATCCTTCGGAGCACCTGGTCCGCGCTCCAGCGCACGGCTGCGACGGTGGGAATGCCAAGACGCTGGTAGATCTCCGCGCGGCCCGGATCATAGATGCGGGCGACGACGTGCTCCACGTGGAAGGTCTCCCGTGCCACGCGTGTGGCCAGCACATTGGAATTATCACCACTGGAAACAGCGGCGAAGGCGTAAGCGTTTTCGATGTCCGCCTGCTTGAGTGTTTCCCGGTCAAAGCCGACGCCGGTGACCTTGCGGCCGGCAAAGCCCGTCCTTAACCGGCGGAAGGCACGGTCGTCCTGATCGATAATGGCCACCGAATGTCCGGCGTCCTCCAGCGTATGCGCCAACGTGGCGCCGACCCGGCCACAGCCCATGATCACGAAATGCGCCATTGGCCCTCCTCAAGGTGCTTGTTCCGTGACGTTCTTTGCCACGCGGATGGTGAACTCGTTCGTGGACATTATCCGCTGCCCGATACACGCTGACCAACTCGTGCCCACCGGCGCGGGTAACTTGTCAGTCCTGCCGGAGCCTTCGCGCTGGCCGTGCCGTAAAGTGGCGTTGATACTGACGCCAAGGCTGGTCCCTGCCTTGGCCGCATATGAGCCTCAAAGGTAGAACCGTGCTGACTTTTTTCAACGCATTTAAGCGGGTGCTGGTCGGTCGTCCCTTCCGGAACGACAGTCTTGCCCACACGCTCCTGCCGAAGCGGATCGCGCTGCCGGTTTATGCCTCTGACGCGCTCTCCTCCGTGGCCTATGCCCCGGACGAAATCCTGTTGACCCTAGCTCTGGCCGGCGCAGCGGCTGTCACCTTGGCGCCGTGGGTGGGCATTGCGGTGATGATAGTGCTGCTGACCGTCGTCGCGTCCTACCGGCAGAATGTGCATGCGTATCCCTCCGGCGGCGGGGACTATGAGATCGCCAATGTTAATCTCGGCAAGACCGCGGGCCTGACGGTCGCTTCCGCGCTGCTCGTGGACTACGTCCTGACCGTCGCGGTATCCATGTCTTCCGCAGCCAATTACCTGGCCACGGCGGTTCCCGGGATGCACGGGACCCAGGCCTTGGTGGCGACGATCGGAGTGGTGCTGCTGGCTCTGGTGAATCTGCGTGGAATCAAGGAAGCCGGCAGCGTTTTTGCCGTCCCCACCTATATCTTCATCTTCTGTATTCTCGGGATGACGGTGACGGGGCTGATCGAGGCGGTGACCGGAAACCTGGGACGGGCGCCGTCGGCCGCTTTCGATATTGTTCCGCAGTCGGATTTCGAAAACGGACTGGTGGGACTGGCCGGGGGATTCCTGCTGTTGCGGGCGTTCTCGTCGGGCGCCGCTGCATTGACGGGTGTGGAGGCCATAAGCAACGGTGTGCCAAATTTTCAGAAGCCTAAGAGCAAGAATGCTGCTACCACGCTGTTGCTGCTGGGAGCGATCGCCGCCGCAATGATCGCCGGCATCCTGTACCTCGCTAGGACAACCGGAGTCCAGATGGCGCAGGATCCGGTGAGTGAATTCAGGCTCAATGGCCAGGCTCTGCCGGACGGTTACGTGCAGAACCCCGTCATCAGCCAGATCGCCGGCACGGTCTTTGGCACAGGTTCCATTCTGTTCTTCATCATTGTGGCCGCCACCGGCGTCATCCTGGTCTTTGCGTCCAATACCGCGTTCAATGGCTTTCCGGTGCTGGCCTCGATCCTGGCCCAGGACGGTTATCTGCCTCGGCAGCTGCGCACCCGCGGTGACAGGCTCGCGTTCAGCAACGGCGTCATCGCCCTGGCCGTGGGCGCGCTGGTGCTGATCATCGCCTTCGACGCCGACGTGACCAAACTTATTCAGCTCTACATCGTAGGAGTGTTCATCTCCTTTACCGCCAGCCAGATAGGCATGGTCCGGCACTGGACGAGACTGTTGCGCACGGTCAATGACAAAGTCTCACGAGTGCGGATGCTGAGGTCGAGGGTGATCAACGGCGTCGGCTTCCTGATGACGCTGACGGTGCTGATCATTGTGCTGATCACCAAATTTGAGCAGGGCGCGTGGATCGCACTGCTGGCCATGTTCTTCCTGTTCATGATCATGCTGAGCATACGGATGCACTACGAGAGAGTGGCCAAGGAGCTGGCCGTGGACGAGGATTCCTCGCCCCGGGCCCTGCCGTCTCGGGTGCACGCGGTGCTGTTGGTGTCGCATGTGCGCAAACCGGTGCTGCGGGCGCTGGCGTATGCGCGGGCGTCGCGTCCCTCCCGGCTCGACGCCATCACGGTGGATCTGGACCCGGTGGAGACCGAGCAGACGATCCAGGACTGGGAAAAGTTGGCCATTCCGGTACCGCTGACGGTGCTGGCCAGCCCATACCGTGAAACCATTACGCCGATCATGGACTACATCACCACCATGCGCCGGGATTCCCCGCGTGATCTGATCGTGGTGTACATCCCGGAATATGTGGTGGGTAAATGGTGGGAGCAGCTGGTGCATAACCAGACGGCGCTGCGGATCAAGACGCGGCTGCATTTCCAGCCGGGCGTGATGGTGGCCAGCGTGCCGTGGCAGCTGAAATCCTCCGAAGACGCACAGAAATTTCAGGACTTACACTGATGCCAGGAGCACGACCGGTGAATAACCTGCAGACGCTGACCCTCACCTTGGGTCCGGTGGCGCACGGTGGCCATTGCGTGGCCCGGCACGAGGGTCGGGTGATATTTGTCCGGCACGGCATTCCGGGCGAAGTGGTGCGGGTTGCGTTGACCGAGCACGACGACGACGCATCCTTTTGGCGCGCGGATGTCACCGACGTGCTGGAAGCGTCCGCGGACCGGGTTCCGCACTTCTGGGCCGAAGCCGACGCCCTCAAGGCGGCGGCCGCCGGGCGGTTGCCCGTCGGCGGGGCCGAGTTCGGGCACATCAGCCGTGAACGTCAGCGCCGGCTCAAGGCGGACGTGTTGGCCGAGCAGCTGCGGCGGCTTGCTGGCATTGACCTCGGCATTGGAACGGGCGACCGAACCGGCGGGAGAGCTGGCGGCGGAACCGGCGGAACCGGTGGTGCAGACGGGGAGCGGGCCGCGGGCAGCGAAAGTTCCGGGTCGGCGCTGCTGGCCGCGGGTGTCGAGGATGTTGATTCCGACAGGCCTGCCTCTGGCGGTGCTGACGCCCATGGTGCTGCCCTGGGCTGGCGGACGCGCGCCGGCTTTGCTGTGACAGGGACCACTGACAGCGGCTCTGCCGTGTCGGGCCCTGCGGTCGCTGGCTCTGCCGTGTCGGGCCCTGCGGTCGCTGGCTCTGCCGTCCCCGTGGCTCCCGGCCGGCTCGGCATGCACGCCCACCGCTCGGAGGCTGTCCTGCCGATCCGTGAAATGCCGCTGGCCTCTGTGGACATCAATGCCCTGCGCCTGTGGGAAATCGATCTGTCAGGCATTGTCCGCATCGAGGTATCGGCACCGGCCAATGGCTCGGCGCCGCTGGTGCTGTTGGCCACTGATCCGCAGCTCTCCGCCAAGGCCAGGGGACTGGCCCTGAAGCGCATCGCAGCGCAGCTTCAGCACCATGCGGCGGGATCGCCGGGCACAGCGGGAACACAGGGAACACAGGGAACACAGGGAACACAGGGAACAGGAGCGGGAGCAGCAGCGCGAGCTGCGGATGCGCCGGACTCCGTGGCTGGACCTGCAGCGGCCACCGGCTCGGCCGTCTCCGTCGCGGGCTGGGAACCGGAGAGCGGAGCGCTCACACCCGTCAACGGCCGAGGCTGGGTCTCGGAATCTGCTGCCGGGCATGAATTCCGCGTCAGCGGCGGCGGCTTCTGGCAGATCCACAGACGTGCGCCGGAGGTGCTTACCGGGGCGGCGATGGACTTCCTCACGGGCGAGGCAGACGGGGCCGGCAGCGCGGGGGGCCGCGGCGGAACGGACGGTGCGGACGCGTCAGGCAGGCCGGACGGGCGAGGTAAGACGGGGTATCTATTCCCCGGCGCCGCCGTGGCCGATCTGTACGCCGGCGCGGGGCTGTTTACCGCCTCACTGGCCGACGCAGTAGGCCCTTCCGGCTCGGTACTGTCCGTGGAAGGATCAGTGGGCACCAGCAAGGACGCCCGCAAAAACCTGCATGCGGCGGCCCACGTGGAGATCCAGCGCGGCCGGGTGGAGCGGGTGCTGCAGGCGAGGCGTGGTCAGCCCAACAGCCGGTTTGACGCCGTCGTACTGGATCCGCCGCGGGCCGGAGCCGGTAAAACGGTGGTGCGCCAGCTGATCGCTTTGGCTCCCCGCGCCGTCGTCTACGTTTCTTGTGACCCGGCGTCATTCGCCCGGGACGTCGGCTACTTCCGGGCGGCCGGCTGGAACCTGTCGAAGCTGCGGGCCTTCGACCTGTACCCGCACACGCATCATCTGGAGACAGTTGCCCTGCTCACGCCGGGAGCCGGTTCTTGACGCCAGCGCCCGCGGCGAAGCCGGGTCAGTCGGTGAAGCCGGGGGCGTCGGGTAAGACCAGGCCGTGGAGGAAAACGGGGGCGACGAAATCCACCCCTCTCACGGCGGGCCCGTCGGCGCGCGCCGCTGCACATCTGGCCGCCCTGGCGCTGGCCCGCGGAGCACTGCGGCCGCTGAACGAGGCCGCGCTGGCGGAGCACGGGCTGGATGCCGCTCAGATCCAGGAGCGGACCGCCGCCGGGCTGACCAATGCCGTGCCGCACGAGGGCAGCAGGAGCATCTGGCAGATTCTGCGGGCGAACCTTTTCACCCTCTTTAACGGTGTGCTGGGTGCGTGCCTGGTGATCGTCCTACTGGTGGGGGACCCGCGCGACGCGCTCTTCGGTTTCATCGTCGTCGCCAACACAGCCATCGGTGTGGTCCAGGAATTCCGGGCCAAACGCACGCTGGACCGGCTGGCGGTCCTGCACGCGCCCAAGGCCCATGTGCTGCGGGCCGATACGGTGCTGGAGCTTAGCGTGGGTGCCGTGCTGCACGACGACGTGCTGGTGCTGCGGGCAGGGGATCAGGTCCCGGCCGATGCGCTCGTGCTCACTGCGGAGGGTCTTGACGTCGATGAATCCCTGCTCAGCGGGGAATCGGATGCAGTCGTCAAGAACGCCGGGGACGAGGTCCTCTCCGGCTCGTCCGTCGTGGCCGGGTCCGGGACGGCGCGGGTGATCCGGGCCGGAGCGGAGTCTTATGCCAGCAAGCTGACGGCGGAGGCGAAGCGTTTTTCGCTGGTCAACTCGGAAATCCGCAACGCGATCAACCGCATTATTGTGTACATCAGCTGGGCGTTGATTCCGATTGTACTGCTGGTGATCAACGGCCAGATCCAGGCCCGCGGCGGCTGGGGCCCGGCGCTGGCCTCCGGAGGATGGAAAGGTGCGGTGGTCGGTGCGGTGGCCAGCATTGTGGCCATGATTCCGGAAGGGCTGGTGCTGCTGACGAGTATTTCCTTCGCGCTGGCGGCGGTGACGCTGGCCCGGCGGCAAGTGCTGGTGCAGGAACTGCCCGCGGTTGAGGGTCTGGCCCGGGTGGACATGGTTTGCCTGGACAAAACCGGAACGCTGACGGAGGGCCTGATTGTCCTCGAGGGCCGGCATTTGCTCGGCGATGCCCCGCCGCCGGGCTGGGAAGAGGCCCTCGGCTATTTCGGCTCGGATGACAACGCCAATGCCACCGCCGCCGCGCTGCGGCCCGAATTTGTCCGCACGCCCGCCGGATCGCCCGCCCGGGTGGTCCCGTTCAACAGCGTCCGCAAGTACAGTGCCGTGGGATTCGATGGTTCTCCCGGCGGTGTCAGCGCTCCCGACGACGGGAGGCCGGTCGGTTCGGGCGCCGGCTGGTTCTTCGGCGCACCGGAGATGCTGTTGGACGCGCAGGCTCCTGGCCACGCGCAGACGCTGGAGCACGCGGCGCAGCTATCCGCCCAGGGTCTGCGCGCTCTGCTGCTGGCGCACACCCCGTCACCTTTCGCCGTCGAACAGGTCTCCGCGGGCGTGTTGCCGGGTACCCTCACCCCGGTGGCGCTGCTCACCTTTCGGGAGAAGATCCGCTCCGACGCTGCTCAAACGCTGTCCTACTTCCGCGAACAGGGCGTTGCGTTGCGCATTATCTCCGGCGACAATCCCCGCACCGTTGCGGCGGTGGCCCGTGCCGTGGGCTTTTCGGATGCGCAGCACGGGTACGACGCCCGCGGGCTTCCCGATGATGTGGCGGCCATGGGGGAGGTGCTGGAGCGCGAGCACGTGCTGGGACGGGTGTCCCCGGAACAGAAAAAATCCATTGTGCTGGCCCTGCAGGGGCGGGGGTATGTGGTCGCGATGACCGGCGACGGCGTCAATGACGCCCTGGCGCTCAAGAGCGCCGACATCGGCATCGCCATGGGTTCCGGTGCCGCCGCGACGAAGGCAGTGTCCCGGTTGGTGCTGCTGGATGGCCAGTTTTCCCGGATGCCGTCGGTGGTGGCCGAAGGCCGGCGGGTGATTGCGAACGTCGAACGGGTCGCTAATCTGTTCCTCACCAAGACCGCCTACGCGGTGATCATTTCGCTGGTGATCGGACTGCTGCTGTGGCAGTACCCCTTCCTGCCCCGTCAGCTTTCCATCGTCAGTTCGCTCACGATCGGCATCCCGGCGTTCTTCCTGGCGCTGCTGCCCAATAAGCGCCGCTACCAACCAGGGTTCCTGCGGCGCTGCCTGATGTTTTCCGTCCCCGCGGGAGTGATCATCAGTGCGTGCATCCTGTCGGTGTACGGCTACTCACGCGCCTTCGCGGACCCGGCGCTTGATCCCGGGGCCCAGGTCCAGGCCGGCCAGACGGCGACAACGGTCACGGTCCTGCTGGTGGCCCTGTGGGTGCTCTCGGCACTGGCCCGGCCGTTCGATAAGTGGCGGGCGCTGCTGCTGGTGGCCCTGATCCTGGTGCTGGCCCTGATCCTTGCAGTTCCCTTCGGGCGGGCCTTCTTCGCCCTGCAGATTCCGGGCGGCCGGCTGCTGGCGGCTACGATAGGAGTAGTAGTACTGGGCTGCACGGCGATCGAATTCTTGTACCGGTTCCTGAAAAAACGGGGAGCCGTGTCCGAGCGCGAGTAAGGACCTCCTAACTAGCGGGTCAGGCGCCGCGTGGCAAAGATAAAAGCTGTGGCGAGAGGAGTCCAACGATGACGAATGTGGACAGTTTTGGTTCCAAAGGCGTACTAGACGTAGCCGGGACCGAATACGAGATTTTCCGGTTGAATTCGGTAGAAGGGGCACAACGCCTTCCGTACAGCCTTAAAATATTGCTGGAGAATTTGCTGCGCACCGAGGACGGTGCCAATATCACCGCGGACCACGTGCGCGCCCTCGCCGGCTGGAACCCGGACGCGCAGCCCGATACGGAGATTCAGTTCACGCCGGCCCGCGTCATCATGCAGGACTTCACCGGGGTTCCCTGCATCGTTGACCTGGCCACCATGCGCGAGGCCGTCAAGGAACTCGGTGGGGATCCCACCCGGGTCAACCCGCTCGCTCCGGCTGAAATGGTGATTGACCACTCGGTGCAGATCGATGTGTTTGGTAGCGCTGACGCCGTCGAACGCAATATGGACATCGAGTACCAGCGCAACGGTGAGCGTTACCAGTTCCTGCGCTGGGGCCAGACGGCTTTTGATGACTTCAAGGTTGTCCCCCCGGGCATGGGCATCGTCCACCAGGTCAACATCGAGTACCTGGCCCGCACCGTCATGACCCGCACGGTGGAGGTCGACGGCGTAAAGACGTTGCGCGCCTACCCGGACACCTGCGTCGGCACGGACTCGCACACCACCATGGTCAACGGCCTGGGCGTGCTCGGTTGGGGCGTCGGCGGCATCGAGGCGGAGGCCGCCATGCTCGGCCAGTCCGTCTCCATGCTGATTCCCCGCGTCGTCGGGTTGAAACTGACCGGTTTGATCCCCGCCGGTGCCACCGCGACCGATGTGGTGCTGACCATCACCGAGATGCTCCGTAACCACGGCGTGGTCGGAAAGTTTGTCGAATTCTACGGCGAAGGCGTTGCCGCGGTGCCGCTGGCCAACCGTGCCACGATTGGCAATATGAGCCCGGAATTCGGCTCCACTGCGGCAATGTTCCCGATTGATCAGGTCACCATGGACTACCTGCGCCTGACCGGTCGCAGCGACGATCAGCTGGCGCTGGTCGAGGCCTATGCTAAGGAACAAGGTCTGTGGCACGATCCGTCCATCGACATTAAGTTCTCCGAATACCTCGAATTGGACCTGTCCACGGTGGTTTCCTCCATTGCCGGACCAAAGCGCCCGCAGGACCGCATCGAACTGACCAACGCCAAGGACGAGTTCCGCAACGACATCCTGAACTACGTCGCCCACGAGGCCGACGCGGGGACGGTCGACGAGTCGCTGGAGGAGAGCTTCCCGGCCTCGGATCCGCCGTCGTTCACGCAGCCGGACACCAAGGTCACCGACACGGACCGCGAGCCGCCGAAGTACTCGGCGGCCCATGGCGCAGCCGGACGCGTCAGTGAACCGGTCCAGGTGCGGATGGCCGATGGCCGCGAATTCGAGCTCGACCACGGGGCCGTGAGCATCGCCTCCATCACCTCCTGCACCAACACCTCCAACCCATCGGTCATGCTGGCCGCCGCAGTGCTGGCCCGCAACGCCGTCAACAAGGGCCTGGCTTCGAAGCCGTGGGTGAAGACCTCCGTGGCCCCAGGGTCCAAGGTCGTCACCGACTACTACGAAAAGTCCGGCCTGATCCCGTACCTGGAAAAGCTGGGCTTCTACACCGTCGGCTACGGCTGCGCCACCTGCATCGGTAACTCCGGCCCGCTGGAGGAAGAAATCTCCGCCGCGATCGCCGAGCACGACCTGGCCGTCACGGCCGTCCTCTCCGGTAACCGCAACTTCGAAGGCCGCATCAATCCGGACGTGAAGATGAACTACCTGGCGTCGCCGCCGCTGGTGATAGCCTATGCCCTGGCCGGGTCGATGGACTTCGACTTCGACGAGGACCCGTTGGGCCAGGATGAGAACGGCAACGACGTCTTTCTGAAGGACATCTGGCCGAACCCGACGGAGGTCCAGCAGGTCATGGACGCGTCGATCGACAAGGACATGTTCACGAAGTCCTACGCCACGATCTTCGAGGGCGACGAGCGCTGGCAGTCCCTCGACACGCCCAAGGGTGACACCTTCGCCTGGGCGGAGGACTCCACCTATGTCCGCAAGCCCCCCTACTTCGAGGGCATGAAGGCCCAGCCGGACCCGGTCGAGGACATTGCCGGTGCACGCGTCCTGCTGATGTTGGGGGATTCCGTCACCACGGACCACATCTCCCCGGCCGGTTCCTTCAAGTCGGACACGCCGGCGGGCCAGTATCTGCTGGCCCATGGGGTGGAGCGGAAGGACTTCAACTCCTATGGTTCCCGCCGCGGAAACCACGAGGTCATGATCCGCGGAACGTTCGCCAACATCCGGATCAGGAACCAACTGCTCGCGGCCGAAAACAACGGCGCCGGCGTCGAGGGCGGTTTCACCCGCGACTTCAGCCAAGCCGATGCGCCGCAGGCCCGCGTGTACGATGCCTCGGTCAACTACCAGGCTGCCGGGATCCCGCTGGTGGTCCTGGCCGGCAAGGAATACGGCTCCGGTTCCTCACGCGACTGGGCCGCCAAGGGCACCGCGCTGCTGGGGGTCAGGGCGGTCGTCGCCGAGAGCTACGAGCGCATCCACCGCTCCAATCTAATCGGCATGGGGGTCCTGCCGCTGCAGTATCCGGCCGGCCAAAATGCCCAGTCGCTGGGATTGACCGGCACCGAGGTATTCTCCGTTTCAGGGGTCACCGCCCTGAACGAAGGCAGCACACCGAAGACGCTCAAGGTCACGGCCACGGCAGAAGACGGCACGGATACGTCCTTTGACGCCGTGCTGCGCATCGACACGCCAGGCGAAGCCGATTACTACCGTAACGGCGGCATCCTGCAGTACGTGCTGCGTCAGATCTCAGCCACGAACTGATCCTGCCCTATGCGGCGCCGATGAAGCTTGTCGGGCTGAATATGCCGGTCGAGCGCGGGCCCCGGTCCGGACGGATTGCCGTCCGGGCCGGGGCCCGCGCCGTGCGCCGGGGCATGACCGGCCGCATACAGGCGCTAGAATGAGTCGACAAATGGTCGATCCTAGGAGAGGACCTATGGGACTTTTAGAGACGATCCGGCACCCGGCTGACCTGAGCAAACTCAACGGCGCGCAAATGGATCAGTTGGCGGAGGAGATCCGCAGCTTCCTGATCACTAATGTGTCCGCAACCGGCGGCCACCTCGGGCCCAATCTCGGCGTCGTCGAACTGACGCTCGCCATCCACCGGGTATTCGATTCTCCTCGGGACAGCATCGTTTTTGACACCGGGCACCAGTCCTATGTGCATAAGCTGGTCACCGGCCGGCAGGACTTCTCCACGCTCCGACAGCAAGGCGGGCTCTCCGGGTACCCGTCCCGAGCGGAATCGGTCCACGACATCGTGGAAAGCTCCCACGCGTCGTCCTCGCTCTCCTGGGCGGACGGCATCTCCCGTGCCCGCCAGCTCACCGGAGAAGGAGAGCGCTACGTCGTCGCCGTCGTTGGCGACGGCGCGCTGACCGGCGGAATGACCTGGGAAGCCCTGAACAACATTGCCGCGGACAAACGACGCCGCGTCGTCGTCGTCGTTAATGACAACGGCCGCTCCTACGCACCCACCGTCGGCGGCCTCGCCGACTATTTGGCCTCCATGCGCCCGGCCATCGACCATGTCCGCACACATCCCAAGTACGAGGACACCATGTCCTGGGCCAAGCAGAAGCTGCAAAGCGGAAACCTGGCCGGACAGTTCGTGTACAAGAGCCTGCACGCGGCGAAAACCGGCATCAAGGACTGGTGGGCGCCGCAGGGGCTGTTCGATAACCTGGGGCTCAAATACATCGGGCCCGTCAACGGACATGATGAAAAAGCCATGGAAGCGGCGCTGACCGCGGCGAAGAACTTCGGCGGTCCCGTCATTGTCCACGCGATTACTGAAAAGGGCCACGGCTTCGCCCCCGCCCGGGCACACGAAGCGGATCAGTTCCATGCCGTCGGAGTCATTGATCCCGAAACGGGCGAGCCCGTCGGCGGGACCAGCGGCAGGTCCTGGACAGGCGTTTTCGCGGACGAAATCGCCGACATCGCCGATGAACGCCCGGACATTGTTGGCATCACCGGCGCCATGCTGATCCCCGTCGGCCTGCACAAGTTCGCCGAGCGGCATCCGGACCGGGTTTTCGACGTCGGCATCGCCGAACAGCATGCCCTCACCAGCGCCGCGGGCATGGCGTTCGGTGGCCTGCACCCCATCGTCGCGATGTACGCCACGTTCCTGAACCGCGCCTTTGACCAGCTGCTGATGGACGTTGCGCTGCACAAAGCCGGCGTCACCGTTGTGCTGGACCGCGCCGGAGTGACCGGCCCGGACGGCGCCAGCCACCATGGCATGTGGGACCTGTCCATGCTGCAGATCGTCCCGGGACTGCACCTCGCCGCCCCCCGCGATGCCTCCCGGCTGCGGGAAGAACTGCGCGAAGCCGTGGCCGTTTCCGATGCCCCGACAGTCATCCGGTATTCCAAGGGTAATGTCGGCGCCGAGAGCGAGGCCATCGAAAGGCTCGACGACGGTGTGGACGTACTGGCGCGGCGCCCGGCCGGATCGACGGACAACGACGTGCTGATCGTCAGCGTCGGGGCGATGAGTGAAATGGCTTTGAACGTCTGCAACCGGCTCGGCGCGCAGGGAATCAGCTCCACGGTTATCGATCCCCGCTGGGTGCTGCCGGTACCGCCCTCCGTCGTCTCGTTGGCGGCACAGCACCGCATCGTCATCGTGATTGAAGACGGCGTCCGGGCTGGCGGCATTGGCTCGCGCATCCGCCAGGAACTGCGCGCGGCTGGCGTTGACACCGCACTGAACGAGGTGGGCCTGCCGGTCGAATTCCTCGATCACGGCAGCCGGTCGCAGGTGCTGAAGCGCGTCGGGCTGACCGCTCAGCGCGTGGCACAGGACGTCGTCGCCCAAGTGCTGGGTACCAAGGTTCCGTTTGCCCGTCCGATGCCCGGCCAGGAGGCCCCGCACACCGGGCAGCTTCCACAGCTGTGAGTCGGCCGGAAGGCATCGAACCCGGGGATCTGGTGGTGGCGCGGAACCGGAAATGGAATGCGAAGCCGCACTGGGTGGTGCCCGGCCGGTATTTGGGTGAGGACCAGTATGGCTGGTGGATTTTCCAGGGCAGCAACGAATTCATTTCCCGGCCCGGGGCCGCGCTCTATACCGCGTCCGACGCGGTCCTGCTCATTCCGCGCAGCGGCAGTTACGTGGCCACGTTCTTTGATGAACGGCATCCGGACGGCACCGAGCTGTATGTCGATCTTGCCGTGGACCCCGGCTGGAACCTGATCCGGCCGCACGTGTTTGAGTTCCATCTGATCGATATGGACCTCGACGTCATCCGGAGGCGGGCACACGGAGCGTTTGTCGATGACGAGGATGAATTTGCCGAACACCAGGTGGCCATGGGCTACCCGGCGGAGGTTATTACCGGAATACGGTCCGAATGCGACCGCATCCTTGCGGCCGTGACGGCGCGGCAGGGGCCGTTTGACGGCACGGACACCAAATGGTTTGAGAACGGGCGGGCATGAGCATTATCAGAATGTACAAAAAGACCGACGGCGGCGTGCTGGAATTCCGTGAAGCATGGCGCGACGCCGAGGACGGGGTCTTCGTGGTCAACGCAGGAGCCGTCGGGCATCAAAGCGTGACCAAGGAATCGCCCGCGGAGACGTCCGACGCCGGTGCGGCGCTGCTGGCAGCCTTCGAGACCCATGCGATCGAGGACGGGTTCCGGGTCATTCCGCTGGAGGAGCAGTACTGGGTCATCGCCCAGTTCGCCTTGAAGTCCGTGGAGGGGACGGAACGGGACCGGTATCTCGAGCGCAAGGCCACCAGCAGCATTACGTCATTCTTCGCCTGGCGGGGCATCGGCGTCGTCGACCGCAGCGAGTTCGGGGCAGGGAAGCTCAATATCTTCACGGTGGCTCCGGATGCTGCCAAAGCCGTCGCGGGCATCAAAATTTGCGCGCGCGAGTCCGATCTGGATGTCACCAAGCTGAGCATCGGAGTGGCCCCCTACGGTCACCTCGACGAGATCAGGGGCAAACACGGGCTGAAGAAGGGTGCCACCTTCACCCTGTAGCCGGTGCCTCGGGAGGATTGCCGGTTGTCTGGACGGATGCCTTAGAAAATTCCAAGGCATCCGTCCACTTCACCGGCACATGGCGCCGGCACGCAGACTCTGCCCGGGAGTCTGCCCCGGACTCTGCGCAGGTAGGCTGGACGAATGACTCAATATCGACAACTTGGCACCTCCGGACTCACCGTTTCCGTCGTCGGCCTCGGCTGCAATAACCTGGGCCGCACCGGGACTGCGACCCAGAGGCAGGAAGGGACCAACGCGGTGATCGGCGCCGCTATTGACGAAGGCATCACGCTCTTTGACGTCGCCGATACGTACGGCATGACACCGGGCCTGAGCGAGGAAATGCTCGGCAAGGCCCTCGCCGGCAGGCGCGGGGACGTCATTGTTGCCACCAAGTTCGGAATGGACACGGAGGGGGCAAACGGGGCCGATTGGGGCCGCAGGGGATCGCGCCGCTACATCGTCAAGGCCGCCGAAGCGTCGCTGCGCCGGCTCGGGACCGACTGGATCGACCTCTACCAGTTCCACACGCCGGATCCGCTCACTCCCATCGATGAAACGCTCGCCGCCCTGGACCAGCTGGTCACCGCCGGGAAGGTCCGCTACATCGGCCATTCCAACCGCGCCGGCTGGCAGATCGCGGAGGCAGAGTTCACGGCACGGGTCCGCGGCTGCACGCCGTTCATCTCCGCGCAGAACCACTACAACCTGCTGGACCGGCGCGCGGAGCTCGAGGTCACTCCCGCGGCGGAGGCCTACGGGCTCGGCCTGCTGCCCTACTTCCCGCTCGCCAACGGGCTGCTCACCGGCAAGTACAGCAAGGGCAACGCGCCGGAGGGCAGCAGGCTGACCCATTCCCGGACCAACCTGCTGGCGCAGGCCGACTGGGACCAGCTGGGGAAGTTCGGCACGTTCGCCGCGGCGCGGGAACTGACCGAGGTGCAGGTGGCGTTTTCCTGGCTTGCGGCGCAGCCATCCGTCAGCAGCGTTATTGCCGGAGCAACGAAGATCGAGCAGGTCCGGGCCAATGCGGCGGCGGTCTGCTGGACGCCGTCGGCCCAGGAGCTGGCCGAGCTGGACGTAATTTTCCCGCAGGTGCCCAAGGTGGCTCTGTTCTAATGAATCGGATTTTGGCCGACATGGATACCGGCATCGACGACGCCATGGCGCTGGTGTACCTGCTGTCCCGACCAGAAGTGCAGGTGCAGGCGGTCACCTGTACGGCCGGCAATGTCGGTGCCCGCCAGGTGGCCCTGAACAACCTCTCGCTGCTGGAACTCTGCGGCCGGGCCGGAATCGAGGTAGCGATCGGTGCCGAGGTGCCGCTGGAGATCCCGCTGGTCACCACGGAGGAGACCCACGGCCCGCAGGGCATCGGATACGCGGCCCTGCCGCAGCCGGCGCAGCAAATTTCGCAGCGCCACGCCGTCGACGTGTGGGTGGATCAGGTCAGGGCGCATCCGGGGGAGATCACCGGCCTGATCACCGGCCCGCTGACCAACTTCGCGTTGGCGCTGCGGCGTGAACCGGAGCTCCCGCGTCTGCTCAAGGGGCTGGTGATCATGGGCGGCTGCTTCTATTACCAGGGCAACACCACGCCCACCGCCGAATGGAATGTTTCGGTGGATCCGCACGCCGCCCGGGAGGTCTTCGAGGCCTACACGGGGCTGCCGGAGGACAGGCTGCCGATTGTCTGTGCGCTGGAAACCACGGAACGGATCGAAATGCGGCCAGAGCACCTGGCACGGCTGGCGGAGGTTGCTGGAGCACACCCGGAGCTGGTGTTGCCGGGGCAGCCGGAAGGGCAGCGCAGCAGCTCGGACAACCCGCTGGTGGCCTGCCTCTCGGACGCCATCCGGTTCTATATGGAGTTCCACCGGCTCTACGACCAGGGGTATATTGCGCACGTGCACGACGCGTTTGCCGCTGCGGTGGCCGCTGACCGCACCCCGTATCGGACACGGCTGGCGACGGTCGACGTCGAAACCTCCTCGCCGCTGCTGGTGGGCACCACGGTCGCGGACTTCCGCGGGCTCTGGGGTAAGGCGCCCAACGCCCGGATTGTGGTGGACAATGACCCGGAGCAGTGTTTTGGGGAGCTGATCAGGTCGCTCGGCGGTCTGGCCCGGGACCTCTACGGGCCGGCCACGGAGACCAATCACTGACCATGACAACCTGTCGGACCGCCTGGCCGTCAGCGGGGACGGACGGCCGGGATGGTGGGGTCGGGGGCGAGCCCGAGCGGCTAGAATGGTTAACTGCGCCAAGGTGACATAGGCGGACCGTTTCCGTACTCTCAAGGATTCCTGATGTCCTCCTCCTCATTGACCCTGCCCGCCTCTGGACAGGCGGCCGGCCGTAACCGCCGCCTGCTGGAAATCCTGGGCGGTGCCTCCATCGCCGCAACCTACGTCTACTTAGTGCTGGCCCAGCCGACGGACCTTACTAACGGCCTCTCCAGCGGCTCCACATTGCTGGCGCTGTCCGGCTTCCTGCTTGGCGCCGTGCTGCTGATTGCCGGCGTTCTCCCCACCGTTCCCACCTCGACGCTGGTGCTGATCCCTGTTGCCCTGGTGCTGAACATCGTCCTTGGTCAGTTCATCGGGAGCACGCTGGTGCCGTTTTACCTCGATTCCGTCGGCACAGTGCTGATCGCGGTGCTCGCCGGTCCAGCGGCCGGCGCGGCAACGGGTGCGCTCAGCGGCATCGTCTGGTCCCTGTTCAACCCCACCGTCCTGCCGTTCGCGGCCGGTGCCGCGCTGATCGGATTCCTGGCCGGACTTGCGGCACGCTACGGCCTGTTCCGGCGGTTCTACCTTGCCCCGGTTGCCGGCTTCGTCACCGGAATCTTTGCCGGCGTGTTCTCGGCGCCGATCGCGGCGTTCGTGTATGGGGGGACCTCCGGCATTGCGACGGGGGCCGTTGTGAGCGCGTTCCGGGCGATGGGGGACTCGCTTCTGAGCGCCATCACCAAGCAGGCGCTGCTGTCGGATCCGATGGACAAGGCGATCGTCTTCAGCGTCGTGGCGCTGCTGGTTTACGCCCTGCCACGCCGCACCACTTTGCAGTTCCCGTTCATCCGGCGCCACCGGGTGCTGGCCGGCGCCAAGACCTCCTAGCGTCTTTGCTTCCCGACTCTCCGGCAGGCCCCGGCGGACTGAACCCGCTCACCCTGCTGAGCGCCGCCGTCGTCATAGCGGTCACGACGACGGCGATCAACAGCTGGGCGGTTTCAGCAGCGGTTCTGTTGCTGCTGGCTACACTGCTGGCCCTTAACGGGCTGGGGCGCAAGGTGCTGCCCGCGGCGGCCGTGATCATGGTTCCGTTCTGGTTGTCCCTGCTGCTCACGCACGGCCTGTTCTTCCACGAGGGCCGGACCATTCTCTGGACGGCCGGCCCGGTCCGCGTGACGGCGGAGGGACTTCAATTCGCCGCCGGCATGGGGCTGCGCACGGCCGTTTTCGTAGTGGTGTGCCTGGCATTTTCCTTCAGTGTGCGGCCGGCGGATCTGATGGCCTTGCTCACCAAGTACCGGTTCCCGCCGCAGCTTGGATTTGTCCTATGTTCCACCCTCACCATTGCCCCGGCCGTCAGCGGGCGCGCCCGCCGGATTGCCCAGGCGCAGCAGTCGCGGGGGCTGGTCACCGGCCAGGGAGCCGGCGGCCGGCTGCGCGCGGTCCAGCAGCAGGCGGTGCCCCTGGTGATGGCCCTGCTGCATGAGGCCGGCAGCAGGGCGGATTCCCTGGAAGCGCGGGGCTTCGGCGGCCGCGGCCCGCGTACCAGTTACCGGGAGGTGCCTGATTCTCCAGCGCAGAGAATCATCCGCTGGCTCGCCGTGGCAGCCCTGGCGGTGTTCCTAATGCTTTGGTTCGGGCCGGGCTGGTTCACGCCCGGCGGTGTCCGGTGATGCGGCTCAGTCTGGAGACTTTTTATTACCCGGGCGAGGATCGGCCCACCCTGCAGGGTATCGAGCTGGACGTGGGCGCCAGCGAATGTGTGCTCGTGGCCGGTGGGTCCGGCTCCGGGAAGTCCACGCTGGCGCGGATCCTGGCCGGTGTGCTGCCGGGGCGGCATAACGGGGCGCTGACGGCCCGCTTTGAGGTGGCGGGGGAGAGCCTGGTGTTTTCCGGCGCAAGCTCAGTGAACCCGCGGATCAACCCGGCAGTCTGGAACCGGCATATTGCCTATGTGGGCCAGATACCGTCCGCCCAGCTGTCCACCGTTGCGGCCACCGTCGCGGAGGAGATCGCCTTCGCGCTGGAGAACGCCGGGATGGAGCACGGCCTGATGAAACAGCGGGTCCGGACAACGGCCAGCGCGCTGGGGCTGACGGAACTGCTTGAGCGCAAACCGTCCGAGCTCTCCGGCGGCGAGCAGCGGCGGATGATCATTGCATCTGCGGCTGCGCTGAACCCCGCGACGCTGGTCCTGGATGAGCCGATGGCCGGCCTGGACGCGGACGCCCGGCGCGCCGTGGAAAACGTGATCGGATCGCTGTTGGACCGTGGGGCTGGCGTGGTGCTGCTCTCACCGGAGCTGGGCGGTGCCGGGCGTCTGGCCGGACGGATGCTGCTGCTCGACGGCGGAAAAATGGTAGCGTCCGGACCACGGCCTGCGGTGCTGAAGTCCGCCTGGGCCGCTCGCCTTCCGGTAATCCCCGATCCGCTGGATGCGCCGGATCGTGCGGAAAATATACTTCAGCCGCCATGCCCCACGTCGTCCGCCCGGACCCCCGCGGCCGCGCTGGGTGGCGTCGTTTACCGCTATGGTACGGAACGCCGTCGGCCTTTCCTTCCCTCCCGGAAGCGCGCCAAGACGCCGACACAGACCGTGCTCGACGGCGTAGATCTGGCCCTTGGTGCCGGCGAGCGGGTTGCGATCGCGGGGGCGAACGGCGCCGGCAAAACCACCCTGCTGCGCCACCTCAACGGCTTGGCCCGGCCCGAGTCAGGCACCGTTCGGATCCTGGACCGTGACATTGCAGGGCAGTCTGTCGGCAATGTTTCCGCGGATGTTTCCTATCTGTTCCAAGACCCGCAGGACCAGCTCTTTGAACGGACCGTAGCCCGCGAAGTCGGCTACGGACTGCCGGAACTCGATCCGGCCGCACGGGAGGCCGCAATCAAGGAGGCATTGCGGCGCTGCGGCTTGGCCGAACTGGCCGGGGCGCACCCCTACGAGCTGCCGGCCTCGGCGCAGAGGCTGGTGGCACTGGCCACCGTGCTGGCACGGCGTCCGGCTGTGCTGGTGATGGACGAGCCGACGGTGGCGACGGACCGGGACGGTCTGGACCGGCTGGCGGAGGCGATTTCCCAAGAATCGGCGCGCGGAGCGGCGGTGGCCCTCGTCACCCACGACCTGGACTTCGCCTACCGGCACTGTAATCGGCTGGTGCTGCTCAGCGGCGGGCGGATCGTTGCGGACGGGCCCTTTGCCCGGGTCTTGGAGCGCCACTTCGCCGGCGGTGAAGCCTTCGGCGTGCAGGCCCCCGCAGCCTGGCTGCGCCGGCGGGAACCGTAGCCCAACGGCTTGCTGCTTTCACCGCCAACGTGATCCCGTCCCGCACAAGCTGCGGGCAGCACCGGGAAGAACCCCGAACGGCGGTTCCCCGATCCAGCCGACCGGGGAACCGCCGTCGTCCTAGGTTGTGAAGCCGCAGGTTGTTAAAGCCTGCCTACTTGGCCGGAACCTGGTCCACAAACTCCGTGGTGTAGGTCTTGGACAGATCGATCGTGGAGCCCTTGCCCAAGACGTTCGTGGAGTACTGGTCGAGGATCTTCACCACGTTCTTGGCGCCGTCCGCGTCCATCTTGCCGTCCTTGTTGAACATGGTCTTGGTGTCATTGATGGACTTCTCATACAGGCCCGCACCGGAGTTGGCATAATCGGAAGGCATTTTGGCCGCGATTTCCGCCGCAGTATGCGTCGTGATGAAGTCCAGCGCACCGACGAACGCGTTGACAACCTTCTGGACGGTCTTCGGGTTCTTCTGCACATAATCGCAGGACATGTACACCGAGGCTGCGGGGTAGAGGCCGCCAAGGGCCTGGCGGGTGCCTTCCTCGGTCCGCATATCGATCAGGACCTTGCCCTGGCCGCTTTGCACCAGCTGCGCGATGGTGGGGTCGGTGGTCATCCCGGCGTCAATGCCGCCATTGTTCATCGAAGCGATGAAGGTCTGCCCGGCTCCGACCTTTGCCGGCGTATATTTCTGCACGCCCGCCTGCCCGGCGAGGGCCTGGGTGAGGAAATCCGTGGACGAGCCCAGCGAGGTGATGCCCAGGTTCTTGCCCTCGAAGTCCTTGGCACTGGTGATCGAATCGGCCTTCGCGGTGGAGACCACTTCCGCCTCGCCGGGGATATTGGCCAGCTGCGCCACCGAGGTGATGCACTGGCCCTTCGCCTGCAGGTCCACGGTGTGGTCGTAGAAGCCGACGACGGCCTGAGACGCGCCGGTCAGCAGCGAGTTCTCCGCACTGGCGCCGGACTGCTCGCCGAGCAGATTGACCTTGACGCCTTCCTTCTCGAACAATCCCAGACCTTCGGCCAGCTTGGCGGGCATATATATGACCTTTTCCAGGCCACCCACAATAATGGTGACTTCCGGTTTCGCGGCGGCATCGGCGTTGGCCGTGCTGCTGCTGCGGCAACCGCTCATCCCGACGGCCATGGCGGCGGTGACTAGAAGTGTTGCGGCCTGCAGGGTGCGTCGTTGCATTTTCGGGTTTTTCATCAGATTCCTTGTGCTTGCGTTTTGGCCTCGGAGGGCCGCCATTTGAGGAGTTTGTTTTCTGCGGTGGTGATGAGCATTTCCGCCAGCAGAGCCACGATGGTGACGATGATCATGCCGGCGTAGATTCCTGCGGCATCGAAAGTACCCTGGGCGTTGGCGATCAACATGCCCATGCCCTTCTTGGCTCCGGCGTATTCACCGACGATGGCGCCGATTAGCGCGAAGCCGAAGGCGGTGTGCAGGGAGGAGAGGATCCAGGTGGTGGCGCTAGGCAGCACGATCGAGGTCAGGATCTTGGCCTTGCTGGCACCCAGGATCCGGGCGTTGTTGACCACGTTGCCGTCCACTTCCCGTGCCCCGGTGAAGGCATTGAAGAACACGGCGAAGAACACCAGCACGACGACGGTGGCGACCTTGGAGCTGATGTCGAAACCGAACCACAGAATGAACAGCGCGGCCAGCACGATGCGCGGCACGGCATTGGCGGCCTTGATGAACGGCGAGAACACCTCGGCCAGGAAGCGGCTGCGGCCCAGCAGGACGCCGAGGACAATTCCGGCCACGGTGCCGATGATGAATCCGAGCAACGCCTCGAGGACGGTGTATCCCAGGTTTTCCCAGACCGAGCCGAATTGCGTTCCGGTACTGAACCACTGCACCAGGCGGTCCCAGATCAGGGACGGCTTGGAGTAGAAGAACGGGTCGATCAGATAGGTGGCTGTGGCCTCCCAGCTGCCCAGCCAGAGGGCAATGATCAGCACCCGGAGGGCCCAGATTTTGCCGGTGGTGACGCGCACGGATTTCCGCGCACCGGCCAGAAGCTGTGCCTCGCGTTCCCGGGAGAGTTGGTAGGCGGCCAGCGGCTTTTGAGCCTTATTGGAGGGGGCAGATGATGGAGCTGTCATGGTCATGGTCCTATCCGGCCAGGCTCGCAGCAGCGCGGGCCTGATCCACTTCTTCGCGCAGGGAATTCCAGACCTGCCGGTAAATGGCGAGGAACTCGGGAGTCAGCCGCACCTCTTCCACATCGCGCGGCCTGGGGAGAGTGACGGTGAATTCCGCCTTGATGGTGGCCGGGCTGGCCGTCATCACCACCACTCGGTCAGCCAGTGCAATGGCCTCTTCGAGGTCGTGGGTGACGAAGACTATGGCGGCGCCCGTGCCTGACCAGAGCCGGAGCAACTCGGTCTGCATCAGCTGCCGGGTCTGCACATCCAGGGCGCTGAACGGTTCATCCATCAGCATGATTTCCGGCTCATTCACCAGCGTCTGGGCCAGCGAGACGCGTTTGCGCATGCCGCCGGAGAGCTGGTGCGGGTAATACTTTTCGAACTTGGCCAGCCCCACCCGGTCCACCCAGACCCGGGCCTTGTCCCTGGCCTCGCTGCGCGACATGCCCTGATACCGGGGGCCGGAGGCTACGTTATCCAGCACGGTCTGCCATGGCAGCGTCGCGTCGGACTGGAACATATAACCCACCCGCTTGGGAATGCCAGTGACCAGCTCGCCGCGGACGTACGTTTCGCCGTCGGATGGCAAATACGGCGTGATGGTACGGCTAGTCCGGGTAGGTGGTACTGCTCGTTTCGGCTAGGGGGTACCGCTGGAGGTGGGGCTGTGGTCCTCTTGGGAAATGGGCGGCATATTCGGTGCGGCCGCG
>NZ_JASISR010000023.1 GCF_030063245.1 Paenarthrobacter sp. PH39-S1 | reverse complement strand
GCCGATCCGTCCTCCCAGCCAGGATCCCCACAGCGATGTCCGCCCGATCCGAAAACGACAACGGCCTACGCCCCACCAGCAGCTCCTCTATTCAACCAACGTGTTGCTTCGAGGGTATGACACCGCCGATTCCGTCGGCGATGAAAAGGTTTACGCGCACTGGCTAGCCGACGACAGAAATCAATGCTAGAAGCAATATCGCCAAACACTGGACGCCCACCGCGGGGGTTCGCGACCGCTTCGTTCCCATCTTCTGCGAGCAACCTGGAAATGGGGAAAAGCAGATCCGAATCTTCAAGTAGTCTGCAGGCAGGAATTGACGGGCCAAGGCACAACTCTGGACTTGACGCGCCAGTGTACTTTTCTGAACTGCGAGCGGACATGTCGTTGACAACAGTGTTAGGAGATTATATTAGTACCAGTCCTATTTTGGCACCTGCGGGTCGCTGGTGGGATCGGTGGGAATAACGTGACCAGCTGGATACAGCTGCTGCAGGCCGCCATAGATTGACGGGTACGCCGACAGGAGCGGGCGAGCAGCAACAACGTCGATTGCAAGACATTTAGGCTTATTGCGGATATTCGCACAGGGCACCTGCTTGTGCCGCGGCCTCGGCCATCCGTGTTGTCGCCCCTACAACCACAACGGCGTTCCCAAGGAGGGTGTTCGAACAGGATCCTTAGCTACAAGACAGGGAGGATGCTAGCCAGCTTCTCCTACCGAACACCATATGGCATGGGCTGGTCCAGAGCCGGCATTCCAAAATCGGTGGGGCAGCGTTGAATCAAGAACAATGGAGTCCCCGACTCCCAAGGTAAACACATCGAATTCGATCTGCACGTTTAGCGTCCCTTGAACCATGACCCCGTATTCGCGGCCCGGATGGCGGACAAACTGCTCATTATCAGTGGAACCACCACCGACAGCGTAGACGATCTCACGAAAATCAACCCGTCCATCTGATGACGGGGTGAGTAGCTCCCACCTGACACCGGACTTCAAGTTAATTGCCTTACGGCTCGTTGCCCTAGTTACGAAACGGTCTTCCCCAGGCGTTCGGTCGGCCCGCGCCACCTCAATAGGTCCACTCAGTTCCGAACCTTGGCCCTCAAAAAGATAGTCCAACGAGAGCCCGAGTTCAGCAACCATCGAATACAGTAATCCCATGGACGGCGCTACCAAACCACGCTCCACCTGTGATATGTGACCTGGGGAAACATCAAGTTGGCGCGAAAACCCCCGAAGTGAGACAGAACGAGCCTCACGAGCGGTGCGGATCTTCTGTCCTACAGCTAGCCATGGCAGGAGCGACTGGTCCGGCTTGGGTCGTCTAACTGTGTTCATAGGTCCATCGTATAGATACAACTGTTTTGTCTAATAAGCTTTCGTATCTGGGCGGCGTCATAGCCTCGAAGCAACAAGTCAGTTTGATAGAGGAGCTGCTGGTGGGGCGTAGGCCGTTGTCGATTTCGGTTCGGGCGGACATCGCCGTGGGGATCCTTGCTGGGAGGACGGATCGGCAGATTGGGACTGATCTTGGCCGGGATCATACGATCATTTAGCGGGAACGGCTGCGGAACTCGACGAAGACCCGCGGCTACCGCCCGGTGAGTGATGACTGTGCCGCCGAGCGCCGGCGTAAGCGTCCACAGGTCCGGAAAGTCGAGACCGATCCAGTCCTTGCCACACGGGTGAAGGTGGATCTGGCGAGGTCAAGGACGCCGCGGCAGATCGTAAGGTTGGGTCTGCCCAGGGTTTAGATGACAGTTTGGTTTAATATTTCGGGGACCGTTTGAGTGGTCTTGTTTATTGTCTCAAACTCGATCGGTCTCAGCTTGCCGAGTCGTCGTTGGCGGCGTCGGCGGTGGTGGTAGGTTTTCTCGATCCAGACCACGATGGCCAGGCGTAGTTCTTCCCGGGATTCCCACCGTTTTTGGTTCAGCACGTTCTTTTGCAGCAGCGAGAAGGAACTATCCATGGCTGCGTTGTCTGCACACGCCCCGACCCTGCCCATGGACCCTCGCAGGCCGGCGGAGCTGATCAGGCGGGTGTTTTTTTTGGACCGGAATTGCGAGCCCCGGTCCGAATGTATGAGAGTTCCTTGCGGGGCGCGTTGACTGATCGCAGCTTTCAGCGCGTCAAGGGCCAGGGAGGCTTTCATGCGTGAATCGATGGAGTAGCCCACAATCCCGTTGGAGTAGACGTCCTTGACCGCGCACAGGTAAAGCTTGCCCTCTCCGGTGTGGTGCTCGGTGATGTCCGTGAGCCACAACAGGTCCGGCGCCGAGGCGGTGAAGTTCTGCCGGACGTGATCATCGTGAACGGGTGGGCCGGCTTTCTTTCCCGTGCCGCGCCGGCGGTGGATGACGGAGAGGATCCTGTTCTCACTGCACAAACGCCCGACCCGGGTCTCGGAAGCCAATAGCCCCAGTTCGTGGACGAGTTCGTCATGGATTAGCCGGTACCCGAACATGGGATCCTCAGCATGGATGTCCAAGGCCGCGTTGACCAGGTGCGCTTCCTCCCAATCCCGGTCACTGACCGGGTTCGCACACCACTGATAAAAGGCCTGAGGGAGAATCCCAATACCCGGCAGGTCACCGCGACCGGTACCCGCACAGGGGCTTCCGGGGCGGCCAGTTCAAGGACCAGCGGGTACATCATTTTGGGTTGACATCCTTAGGAGAGGTAAGCCACCGCCCGGCGCATCACCTCCGCTTCCTGCTCGAGGAGCCGGATGCGTTTCTTCGCCTCACGCAGCTCGGTCGATTCTTCCTTGGTGACACCGGGGACCACGCCGTCCTGGACATCAGCGATCGTCAACCACCGGTGCAAGGCAGCCGGGGAAACAACAAAGTCCTTAGCGATGTGGACGACACTGGATTCGCCCTTGCGGGCCACCGCGACCACGTCACGGCGGAACTCTTCAGGAAAAGCTTTAGGCATGTTCAACATCCTTTCACCTGCGAGCCAAGAACTCACAAGTCAGATGTCAACCAACCCCGGGCAGACCCAACCCTGCCAGCCAGTCACAGATTAGCTATGTAAATACTCACAAGGGGGTGTTGTCACTGGCATCCGATGGGCACCAGAGGCTCGCTAAAGAGGACATACCAGCCGCAGACTCGATCGTGGCAGACCGGACCGTAACGCGGATGTCGAGCTACCGCGCCGCAGGACAGAGAAGCAGTGTTTCACTGAGTTTTATGTCTGGAGGTAGGCACGATGGAGGACCGCCACATGGTCGGTGTCTTCATCGGCGTTGATGTTGGCAAGAGCAATCACCACGCGCTCGCGTTGACCCGAAACGGGAAGAAACTTATGGACAAGACCGTTGCCTGGGACGAAGCTAAGCTGCCGGCCATCATCGAGAAACTCGCCCGCCGACCACGGGACCCTATCTTTGGTCGCGGCGGCCCGCCACCGTCTGCGCGCTGCCGGTAGCCGTGGCTCAGTCCGCTAGTGTAGTGTCTCAGTTTTGCTTTGTGGCTTGGAGCGCTCCACCAGGTTCAGCCAGGAGGAGGAGGTTGGGGTGAAATGCAGGTGAAACCGCGGGTTCTTCTCCAGCCATGCTCTCACGTTCGAATGCTTATGGGTCGCATAGTTGTCCACTATGAGGTGGATTTGAAGGCCCTTGGGGACCTCCTTCTCGATGGTTTTTAGAAACCCCAGGAATTCATCGTGCCGGTGCTTGGGCACGCAGGATCCCAGGACCTTTCCCGTGGCGACCTCCAAGGCCGCGAAGAGCGTGGTGGTTCCGTTGCGCTTGTAGTCATGCGTTACGGTCTCGGCCCGACCCCTGACCATCGGCAGGGACGGTTGGGAACGGTCAAGAGCCTGGATCGAGGTCTTCTCATCCATGCAGAAAACTATCGCGTTCTCCGGCGGATTCAGGTACAGCCCGCACACATCAATGAGCTTCTCGTCAAAGTTCGGATCGGTGGAGAGCTTGAACGTCTTGATCAGGTGCGGCTTCAGCCCGCGTGCCGCCCAAATCCGCTGCACCTGCGCCGGAGACACACCGACCCGTGCCGCCATGGACCGCACCGACCAATGCGTCGCACCCTCCGGTTTGGAAAACCGCGTCAATTCAACGATTTCGGCGATCTTCGACTCCGAGATCGCCGGCTTGCGCCCCCGCCCCTCCTTGACCTTGCCGAACTCCTTCAGCCCTTCCCCTACGAACCGGGCACGTCAAGCCCGCACCGTCGCCGGGCTTACACCCACCACCCGGGAGATCCACTCGTTAGCCAGACCCTCGGCGGCCATCAGGAGAACCTGCGCCCGCTGCACTTCGCGATGTGAAGCAAGCCGAGACTTGGACAGGGCCTCCAAGACCTGGTGCTGGGCGTCGGTGAGGGTCAATGCGGGAGCTGGATTCGACATGCTCCCAGTTTAATCCACAAGTCATAAACTATTTTGGAGACACACCACTAGTATCATGGACGCATGTACATTCTGTGATTGGCCCGTCCCGCAATGGCCCGTCCCGCAGTGGCCCGTCCCGCAGTGGCCCGTCCCGCAGTGGCTCGTCCAGAGGCGATTCCGGCAGGGCCTATTCCAAGAGCGGTAGTCCAGCGGCGGTTCATGCCAGCGCCAGGCCATGAACTGGCTGCGGCCCGCTTCGCCGCCGGCACGTTGAGTAAAATCCGTGCGAACCGATCACCTAAGGATGTTTAATGGCCCAGGAATTCCCAGGTATACCAGCGTCCGGCCGAACGCCGGAAGGCCGTGCGGCCGGCTCCAATGTCCGCGGACCGGACTACGATGTTAAGCACGACCTTCTAAAGGAGATTATGACCAACCCGAATCCAGCCCCCGGCGCCGATGAAGCAGGAACATCCGGCGAGAGTCAGGACATGACCGCGGCCGATATCCAGGCCGTCATTGACCGGATTCTGGCCAAGGACGCCGGGGTGGCCGAGCATGCGGCGCGTTCCGGTTCCCGGACCTCCGACGGCGCCGCAAAGGCCCGCGGGTTGAGCACCAACCTGGGAAAGGCACAGGCGATATCCGCTCTTGACGGCGGGCACGGCAGCTACGACGGCGACCAGGAGGATCTGCAGGATCGCCGCGCACTGCGCCGGGTGGCAGGTCTGTCCACCGAGCTTGAGGACGTCACCGAGGTCGAGTACCGCCAGCTGCGGCTGGAGCGCGTGGTGCTGGCCGGTCTGTGGACCGAAGGCACGCTCGCGGACGCGGAGAATTCGCTGCGTGAGTTGGCGGCGTTGGCGGAAACCGCAGGATCAGAGGTGCTGGATGGGATCGTTCAGCGCCGGCTCAAACCGGACCCGGGCACGTTCCTTGGTTCCGGCAAGGCCCTGGAGCTTAAGGACATCGTGGCCGCAACCGGCGCCGACACCGTCGTGGTGGACGGCGAGTTGGCTCCGTCACAGCGCCGTAGCCTTGAAGACATCGTACTGGTCAAGGTGATCGACCGGACGGCCCTGATTTTGGACATCTTTGCCCAGCACGCCAAATCCCGTGAGGGCAAGGCCCAAGTGGAGCTGGCCCAAATGGAGTACCTGTTGCCTCGGCTTCGCGGCTGGGGTGACTCCATGTCCCGGCAGGCCGGTGGACGCATTGGAGCGGCCGGCGGCGGCATAGGTTCCCGGGGGCCCGGTGAGACGAAGATCGAACTGGACCGGCGCCGGATCAGGACTCGGATGGCCAAACTGCGCCGTGAAATCGGTGCAATGAAACCCGCGCGGGACACTAAACGTTCCAACCGCCGTCGTCATGCCGTCCCGTCCGTCGCCATTGCCGGGTACACGAACGCCGGTAAGTCCTCGCTGCTGAACAGGCTCACCGACGCCGGCGTGCTGGTGGAAAACGCGCTCTTTGCCACGCTGGACCCCACCGTCCGCAAGGCCGAAACCGCCGACGGGCTCGGCTTTACGCTGGCGGACACCGTCGGCTTTGTCCGCTCGCTGCCCACCCAGCTGGTGGAGGCCTTCCGGTCCACTTTGGAAGAGGTGGCGGACGCGGACCTGATCCTGCACATTGTGGACGTCTCGCATCCGGATCCGGAGGGTCAGATCGCCGCCGTCCGCCAGGTTTTCAGCGAGGTGGACGCCCGCAAGGTCCCGGAGATCATTGTCCTGAACAAGGCCGACGCCGCCGACCCTTACGTGATCGAGCGGCTCCGCCAGCGCGAACCACGCAACGTGGTGGTGTCGGCCCGCACGGGGCAGGGCATTGACGAACTGCTCACGGCCATCAGCGAAGCAATTCCGCGCCCAGGCGTGGAGCTGGAGCTGCTGATTCCGTACGACCGGGGGGACCTGATCAGCAAGCTGCATGAATCCGATGCCGAGATCCTTACGCTGGACCATGGCGAGTCCGGAACGCACGCCAGCGTGAAGGTGCGCGAGGGGCTGGCCGCAGAGCTGGAGCCATTTATCCTCCATGGCTGAGGCAGCGGCGCAGAACGTAGGAACAGCCTTGGGGGAGCAGTTCGCCCTGGAGTTGCTTGACGCTGCGGTGGACGCCATGGGCGGTCAGCGCCGCGATGGTCAGCATGAGATGGTCCGCCGGGTGGTCAGTTCCATCAACACCGGCGACCATTTGCTGGTGCAGGCCGGCACGGGAACCGGAAAATCGCTGGCGTATCTGATCCCGCTGATTGCGCACGCGCTCGAGAGTGAAAAGCCCTCCCTTGTCTCCACCGCCACGCTCGCCCTGCAGGCGCAGATTGTCGGCCGTGACCTTCCGCGGCTGTTGGAATCGATTTCCGCAATGCTGCCACGGCCGGTGAAGGTGGCGCTGGTGAAGGGGCGGAGCAATTACGTCTGCAAGCATAAGCTGCAGGGCGGGTTCCCGTCGGAGGAGCCCTCCGAGGGCCAGTTGTTCGCGCTCGGCGAGGATACCAGCGTCATTCACCCCGTCGGCGCCTCTTCCGGGTCCTCCAGCCAGTTGGGCCGTGAGGTGGTCCGGCTCCGGGACTGGGCGGAGGACACCGAAACGGGAGACCGCGACGAACTCACGCCGGGGGTCAGCGATCGGGCCTGGCACCAGGTTTCGGTGACGTCGATGGAGTGTCTTGGGGCGCAGAAGTGCCCACTGGCCCTCGAATGCTTCAGCGAACTGGCGAAGGTACGTGGCGCGGAGGCGGACCTCGTCGTGACGAATCATGCGATGCTGGCGATCAGCGCGTTTGAGGGCCTCGCGGTCCTGCCCGAGTATGACGTCGTCGTGGTGGATGAGGCGCATGAACTTCAGGACCGGGTTACCGGTGCTGTCAGCGGTCAGCTCTCTGTGCAGATGATTCACGTTGCCGCCTCCAGCGCGCGGAAGAATACGGGCATCTCGATGGAGACACTCAATTCCGCGGCCGGGTATCTGGAGGCGGCCCTTGACGGACTCCCGTCCGGGCTGCTGCCCTCGGGCCTGAACGAGCAGCAGCTCACCGCCATTGATCAGGTGCGCGATGCCTGCCGGACGGCGTTGTCGGATTCCAAGGGGGACGCCGGCAATGCCGACGGCGGACGCCAGATGGCGCGCTCACGCCTGACGTTGATTCTGGAACTGGCCGAGAGGCTGCTGGTGGCGCGCGAGGCCGGCGAGGTGGTCTGGTTGTCCCGACCGGGCGGATTCACCCCGCAGCAAGGCTACTCCGTGCCGGATGAGTCGGCTCCGGCTCTGATCAACATCGCACCGCTGAGCGTGGCCGGCCGGCTCCGGGAGGGGCTCTTCGCGGATCATACGGTTGTGCTGACCTCGGCTACCCTCGCGGTCGGCGCGGCATTTGAACCGGTGGCCGGCGGGTTGGGACTGCTGGGTCCCGGGGCGCCCAGCTGGACCGGGGCGGACGTAGGCTCGCCGTTCGATTACGCCAAGCAGGGGATGCTGTATGTGGCCGCCCATTTGGCGAAGCCGGAGCGCGGCACCTCGGCAGAGCAGCTCGATGAACTCGAAGCACTGATCCGGGCTTCGGGCGGCGGGGCGCTGTGCCTCTTTTCCTCCCGCCGGGCGGCAGAGGACGCCGCGGAAGCGCTCCGGTCCCGGCTGGAGGTGGTTGTGCTCTGTCAGGGGGAATCATCGATGGCCGCCCTTGTTAAGCAGTTCGAGGCTGAACCGGACACCTGTTTGTTCGGCACCATGTCCCTGTGGCAGGGCGTTGATGTGCAGGGTGCGTCCTGCCGGCTCGTGGTGATAGACCGGATCCCCTTTCCGCGCCCGGATGACCCGCTGATGACCGCACGCTCGCGCGCCGTTGCCAAGGCCGGCGGGAACGGTTTCATGTCGATATCGGCGACTCACGCGGCGGTCCGGCTTGCGCAGGGCGCGGGCCGGCTGATCCGCTCGTCCTCGGACAAGGGCGTGGTGGCAGTACTGGACTCACGGCTGGCCACGGCCCGTTACGGTGGCTTTCTGCGTGCGGCCCTCCCACCATTCTGGCCCACGACGAACCGTGCGCTGGTGATGAGCGCCCTGCAGCGGCTGGCCGAAGCAGGCAAACCCGAGGCCTGACTGGCGGTAGACCGCGCGCCTAGATGGCGCGCAGCACCGAAACAATTTTGCCCATGATGGTGGCATTGTCGCCCACTATCGGTTCATAACGGGTGTTCTGCGGCAGCAACCAGGTGTGCCCATCGCGCTGACGGAACGTCTTGACGGTTGCTTCGTCATCGAGGAGGGCCGCCACGATGTCGCCGTTGATGGCGTCCTGCTGCCGGCGCACTACGACCCAGTCGCCGTCACAGATCGCGGCGTCGATCATGGAGTCGCCGGTCACCTTGAGCATAAAGAGCTCTCCATGACCTACGAGCTGGCGTGGGAGTGGCATGACGTCCTCGACTACCTGATCAGCCAGGATGGGTCCGCCGGCGGCGATCCGTCCGACTAGAGGCACCATGGCGGTGTCGGAGGCGCTGCTCAGCTCTGCCATGTTCAGACCACTGGCGCTGCGCAGCTTTGCCGGGGATGGCACGCCCTCGATTTCCACGACCCCGTCGTCCAGGGTGAGCGGGATGAGCACTTCCATGGCGCGGGGGCGCTTCGCGTCCCGACGCAGATAGCCCAGTTTTTCCAACTGGGAGAGCTGATGAGTGACGCTGGACAGGCTTGCGAGCCCGACGACGTCGCCGATCTCACGCATGGACGGTGGGTAGCCCTTGTCACTGATGGAGCGCTGGATACACTCAAGGATCTTTTTTTGCCGCACCGTCAGGCCCTTAAAGCCGGCCCGGCTGGCACGGTTCCCGCTATGGAGGATGAATTCCGGACCTGCCATGACGTGCTGTCCCTTCTTGAAACTGCAACCGGCCCGGCGCCGACAAGCGCCCGGCGGATCCGCTCCGCCCGTCATCCGTATGCTACGGCTTGGTCGGAGCTGACCACCCCGCCAACGCCCCAGCCAAAATGTCGGTGGGTTCTGGTGGACTCGTCGTGTGGCCGGATCCTGCTTCTAATCTAGGGCAGTTTCCGGTTGATTTCAAACATATGTTCTACCGGGTCTTGGCATGCATCGTTAGTGAGTGCTACAACTGAAGAACACAGTTTCGAATACATGTTCTAGCTGAACCAGTGGTATTTGAACCCTGCGCCGCCTACCGGCGCTACAAGTGCACTGCCGGGTCAGGACAACTGGACCTCGTAGCGTGAAAGGTGAAGAAAATGAACGCCACATCGACCTTTAATCTCGAAGCCCGGCCCGCCTCCGTGAGCCGGCGGCTGGCTTCCAAGGGCTGGCAGCCCGTATCCAAGATCCAGCTCCGACTGACTCGCCGCGGGCGTCTGGTCCTGATGGGTATTCCGCTGATGCTGGCCACTATCGCTGTGCTGTTGCTGGCCGGGTTCATTACGTCCCCGGCCCAAGCCTCCATCGGTGCAAATTCGCCGGGGGTCCACGCTTCCAAGGTCACCGTCATGGCGGGCCAGACTCTTTGGAGCATCGCCTCGGCAAGCGATCCGTCACGGGATCCGCGGGACGTTGTGGGGGACATCCTGGAGTTGAACAGTCTCACCACTTCAGTCGTCCAGCCGGGGCAGCAGGTCTACGTTCCGCTGCTGAACTGATGGCGAAGGCTGCCTTGAAGCACAGCAGTGAGGCCCACCAGCGTCGCCAACCATTGGGGCCGGTGAGCCTCTAAGAGCTGACTGATGAGGTGGTTATGTCAGCTTTAATTCCCGGCCCGGTTCGACCGTGGCGGCCGGGGAGCTTAAACTGGAACCGTGAATCAGACTGAGCGTCTCGACCGGCTGCCCCTGCGGAACGATCTGCGCGGGCTGCACCCGTATGGTGCGCCTCAGCTGGACGTCCCCATCCTGCTCAACGTCAATGAAAATACCCACGGCGTCCCCGATGATGCGCGCGAGGCCATCCTCAAGGCGGTCGACAACGTGCTGGTCGGCCTCAACCGCTACCCGGACCGGGAATTCACCGAACTGCGACGGGCTTTGGCTGCATATTTGGGGCACGGTCTAGCGGCTGAGAACATCTGGGCAGCCAACGGGTCCAACGAGGTGCTGCAGCAGATCCTGCAGGCGTTCGGCGGACCGGGACGCAGAGCCCTGGGCTTCCCTCCCACCTACTCCATGTATCCGTTGCTCGCCAACGGCACCGGAACTGAGTACGTCACCGGGCGCCGCACGGAGGATTTCGGCCTGAGCGCCGCGTCAGCCGCCGAACAGGTACGCGAACTGGCACCCAACATCGTCTTCCTCTGTTCACCAAATAATCCAACTGGCACGGCGCTCAAGGCCGAAGTTGTTGAAGAGGTCTACGAGGCGGGCGAGGCATCGCAAGCCATTATCATCGTCGATGAGGCATACGCGGAATTCGCCCATGACGGAACACCCAGCGCCATGGCTTTACTGCCGGGGCGTGAGCGCCTCGTGGTCTCCCGCACCATGAGTAAGGCCTTCGCCCTGGCCGGCGCCCGGTTGGGCTATCTCGCCGCCGCCCCTGAGATCGCCGACGCATTGCGGCTGGTCCGGCTGCCTTACCACCTCTCCGCCATTACACAAGCCACGGCCGTGGCGGCGCTGCGGAACTCCGATTCCCTGCTGGCCAACGTTGAGAACATCAAGATCCAGCGCGACCGGATCGTGGCCGGACTATCCGCGTTCGGGCTCAAGCCGGCGCCGTCGGATTCCAATTTTGTTTTCTTTGGCGGCATGGAGGATCCGCATGCCATCTGGCAGGGACTGCTGGAGGCGGGCGTCTTGATCAGAGACGTCGGCATTCCCGGTCATCTGCGCGTCACCGCCGGCACGGAAACGGAAACATCGGCTTTCCTCGACCGGCTGGCCGTGCTGTTGGGCCGTTGAGTGGCCCGCGAACGACGGGTTCGATGGCTGGTGGCCGACCGGCATTCGGGGATCCGTCCGTATTCTCCTAGAATTAGGGGACGCCGACCAATGTTTTGGCACCGGTGCTGCGTAATCCGGACGCGTTCCGGCGCCGCACTGCAGAGGCCAGCACCATCCACGATCCAGGAACGAAGGACGGCCCGCAATGAGCGAGAACACATCCACTTCCGGCGCCCCACGCACGGCGCGGCTGGAACGGAGCACCAGCGAGTCGTCCGTACTGGTAGAGGTTGACCTGGACGGGACAGGGGTGTCCAGCATCGCTACCTCCGTCCCCTTTTACGATCACATGCTGACAGCGCTGTCGAAACATTCGCTGATCGACCTGACCGTCAAGGCCAGCGGAGATACCCACATTGACGTGCACCATACCGTGGAAGACGTGGCCATCACCCTGGGTGAAGTCCTGCGCCAGGCCCTGGGCAACAAGGCCGGCATCAGGCGGTTTGGCGAAGCCACCGTTCCACTGGACGAGGCACTTGCCAACGCCGTCGTCGATGTTTCCGGCCGCCCCTACCTGGTTCACAGCGGCGAGCCGGCCGGACAGGAATATCACCTTATTGGCGGCCACTTCACCGGTTCGCTGACGCGCCATGTCTTTGAAGCCATGACATTCCACGCACGGATATGCCTGCACATGACGGTCCTCGCCGGGCGGGATCCGCACCACATTGTGGAGGCACAGTTCAAAGCCTTCGCCCGCGCCCTGCGCAGTGCCATCGAACCCGATCCGCGCGTCGTCGGCATTCCTTCCACCAAGGGCAGCCTGTGACGGCGGAGCAGCTTTCGCCGGACAGCGCCGCTGACGCCCCGTCGGCGGACGGCGGCGGTTCCGCGGCGGGTCCGACGGTGACGGTGCTGGACTATGGCTCGGGGAACGTACGTTCCGCCGTCCGGGCCCTTGAGCGCGCCGGCGCCGTGGTGACGCTCAGCGCCAAGGCCGACGACGTGCTCGGCGCCGACGGCCTGGTCGTCCCGGGTGTCGGGGCCTTCGCTACGGTGATGAAGGAGCTCAAGGGCGTCGACGGTCTGCGGATGATCGGCCGGAGAGTCGCCGGCGGCCGTCCGGTGCTGGCCATTTGCGTTGGACTGCAGATCCTCTTCGATGGCGGTGTCGAGCACGGCAACAGCGAACCGGGGATGGCCGAGTGGCCCGGCACGGTGGAACTGCTCCCGGCTCCGGTGGTGCCGCACATGGGCTGGAACACCGTTGACGTGCCGGAGGGGTCGAAGCTTTTCGAGGGCGTCGAGCATGACCGTTTTTATTTTGTGCATTCCTACGGTGTGCAGACATGGGACTTTGATGTGGCCCACGCGCGCATCAAACCTCCCCTGGTCACCTGGTCTGAGCACGGAGCCCGCTTTATTGCCGCGGTGGAGAACGGGCCGCTGTGCGCCACCCAGTTCCATCCGGAAAAATCCGGGGACGCGGGGGCACGGCTGCTGCGTAACTGGGTCCACTCGCTGCGGAAGGCGGCGGCCTGAATGTGGTCGGTTGTCCTGATGGGCCTCGCCGGGCTGCTGGTCGGCGGTGCTATTGCCTACTACCAGCAGAAGAAGCCGCGCTGGATCCCGTTTTCCTTTGCCCTGCTGGCCGTCATGTCGCTGCTGGCCGCTTACCTGCTGACGCTGCCGGCCTCCAAATAATTCCATCCGGCGGTCCGCTGAACGCGCGGGCCGCCGCCCTGCTTATTCCACGCACCTAGACCGATGAGGACCCGATGACCAGCGCTGAGAAAACCCTTCTGGAACTGCTTCCCGCCGTAGATGTCGCCGACGGCCAGGCCGTGCGCCTGGTGCAGGGTGAGGCCGGCAGCGAAACGAGTTACGGATCCCCTCTCGATGCCGCGCTGGCTTGGCAGAATGACGGTGCCGAGTGGGTGCATCTGGTGGATCTGGACGCCGCGTTCGGTCGGGGCTCCAATCTTGAACTTTTGCGCGAGGTAGTGCAGGCCCTGAACGTCAAGGTGGAGCTTTCCGGCGGTATCCGCGACGATGCGTCGCTGGAGGGCGCCCTCGAGCTGGGTGCGGCCCGGGTGAATCTGGGCACCGCAGCGCTGGAGGACCCGTTGTGGACGGCCCGGGCCATTGAACGTTTCGGTGACAAGATCGCCGTCGGCCTTGACGTTCGTGGCACGACGCTCGCAGCTCGCGGCTGGACGAAGGAGGGCGGGGACCTTTGGGAGGTGCTGGCCCGCCTGGAGGATGCAGGATGTGCCCGGTATGTCGTCACCGATGTGACTAAGGACGGAACTCTGCGGGGTCCGAACGTAGACCTGCTCCGCGAGGTTCTTGCGCGCACTGGAAAGCCGGTGGTGGCATCCGGCGGCATTTCCAGTCTGGCGGATCTGCAGGAACTGCGCACGCTGGTTCCGCTGGGGCTCGAGGGGGCAATCGTGGGCAAGGCGCTGTACGCCGGAGCCTTTACGCTTCCCCAGGCCCTGGATATCGCCGGCCGGCGCTAGCCGCAATGTCTGAGCCGGTGCAGCGCTCGCTTCCGGGGCACATTGCCGCGGCGTTGGCGGCAGCCGGCGGTGCCGCCGATTCGGCCGACCAGCCGTGGCTGGGGCGGACGCTGGGTGCGGAGCGGAAGTATCACAATTTTGAGGACGACGACGGCGCCACCGACGCGGGCTACGCGGCGGCACTGGCTGCGCTGGGCGCCAGGACGGGGGATGAAGCCGCAGTCGTCCACAGCCTGGCTTCGGCCCGGGTCTTCGTGCCCATCCTGGCTCAGGTGGCACGGGCCCACGTTGCGTCGAATGGCTTGGCCTCGGACAAGGAGTCCGATATGGCACTGGTGACACTGACGGCGCCGGACGGGCGTCGGGCGCTGCCGGTGTTCACCTCCACCGAGAACTTGACCCGCTGGAACCCTCAGGCGCGGCCCGTCGCCGTGTATGCCCCGCGGGCGGCGCTCTCCGCCGTGGCCGAAGAAGCGCAGCTGATGGTGGTGGATCCGGCGGCGCCGCAGACGTTCGTGCTGCGGCGCCCTGCAGTGTGGGCGCTGGCCCGTCAGCAGCGCTGGCTGCCCAGCTACGCCGACCCGCAGATAGCCAGCGCTCTGGCCGGATCCATGGCGGCGCTGGGGCATCCGGCCCTTTTGGGAATCCGGGCGGAACCCGGCGCTGGGATCGTTTCCGCCGACCATGAGGGGAACACCTCTCCCGGTGGTGGCGCGGGGCCGGAATTACGGGTTCAATTGACTCTGGCACCCGGCCTTGATCAGGATGCGCTGAACGCTCTGATCGGGGAACTAGAGCTGTTATGGTCGCGAAATGAATACTTCGCGGAGTCTGTTGATTCGGTGGAGGTCCGCCTGCAGGCCGCCGCGTCAACGGACAGACCGGCGCGTTGAAGCGGCACGGTGTTGAAGCGGCACGGTGTTGAAGCGGCACGGTGTTGAAGCGGCACGGTGTTGAAGCGGCACGGTGTTGAAGCGGCACGGTGTTGAAGCGGCACGGTGTTGAAGCGGCACGGTGTTGAAGCGGCACGGTGTTGAAGCGGCGCTCAACGTGCAGGAACGACGAGAAGGAACACGTCAGTGAACTTTGCCGGCTACCGGGAACTGCTTTCCATAGCGCCTGTGCGCCGGCTCCTGCTGGTCGCCATGCTGGCGCGTATTCCGCACGCCGCCGCGGGGGTGCTGGTGACACTGCACGTGGTGGAAACTTTGAACCTCGGCTATGGCGCCGCCGGCGGCGTGGCCGCGGCGGTCACCATCGGCATCGCGCTGGGCGCTCCCTGGCGCGGACGGCGCGTGGATCTGGTGGGTCTGCGCCGGGCGTTGGTTCCCTCCGTCATCTCGGAAGTCGTGGTGTGGTCGGTGGCGCCCTTCCTCGGCTATGAATTGCTGTTGGTGGCCGCCGTCATCGGTGGCCTGTTTTCGGTGCCGATCTTCTCCGTGGTCCGACAAGCGCTGGGTGTCATGGTGGCGCCGGCGCAGCGGCGCACGGCCTATGCGCTGGATTCGGTCGGGGCGGAACTGACATTCATGGTGGGCCCGGCACTCGGTGTTCTGCTCTCGACCACCCTGCATTCGGTGGCCGGCCTGATCCTTATCGGCGCGGCCTCTGCAGTGGCGGGTCTGTTCCTGATGTGGTTCAATCCACCCACGCGTACCGGGCAGCGCGGCAGCTATCAGCAGGATGTCAATGACGAATTGGCCTCGATGGAAGAGTTGTCTCCTGCCGAGGCCGCCGGCAGCCAGTCCTTCGCCGGCGCAAACGTGCTGGGCAGGCTCTGGGGACGCACCAGGGGGAGCCTGGTCTGGCTGAACGTCGCCGTGATCGCGGTCCTCGGCGCCTCCCTGGGCGCGGGACTGGTGCTCTCCGGAACGGATGTGGGGATCGTGGCGGTACTGCGCAATTCGGATCAGATCGGATCCATGGGCATCGTGTTGGTGTTCTGGTGCGCGGCTTCGGTGGTCGGCGGTCTGATCTACGGCGCGCTGAGCCGGCCGGTCAACCCGCTCTGGATGCTGGCGGCCATGGCTTTGCTGACAATCCCGATGGGCTTCGCCACCGATGCCTGGAGCCTGGCGCTGCTGTCCATTGCCCCCGGCCTGCTGTGCGCGCCGGTGCTTACCTCCAGCGCGGAGCGGATCGCAGA
Source organism: Paenarthrobacter sp. PH39-S1 (assembly GCF_030063245.1). Classification (GTDB taxonomy): domain Bacteria; phylum Actinomycetota; class Actinomycetes; order Actinomycetales; family Micrococcaceae; genus Arthrobacter_M. Next base: position 54,234 of record NZ_JASISR010000023.1, on the reverse strand, counting down.
ACTTGTGGCGGAACAGCGCCGCGGCGAGGCGATGGGCTGGTACGGTTCATCGCTGACACTGGGAAGCGCAATCGGCGCCCCGTTCGGCGGTATGATGATCGACATCGTTGGCCCCTGGGGAGGGTTCACTACGGTGGGCATCCTGGCCGCGGCACTGGCCCTGGCAGGGCTAGTGGCCCAGGCGTTCAGACGACGCTCCCTCAGCAGGCCGGCCCTCACATAGCGGCACCATTGTTGATCACTTGCCCCTGCGGCATCTCCCACGAGGTGAGTTGGGAGACCGGCCGATCCCAACGGCGTCTTCAGGGGCAGATCTCGACACTCACCGCGGGGTGTCAGTTGACCGCGCCGGTGAACTTCTCGCCGGGACCCTTGCCCGGTGCGTCGGGAAACTCGGATGCCTCGCGGAAGGCCAGCTGCAGGGAGCGCAGCCCGTCACGCAATGGACCAGCGTGCTGGCTGCCGATCTCCGGGGCGGCGGCGGTAATGAAGCCGGCCAGAGCGGTAATGAGCTTGCGGGCCTCATCCAGGTCCTTGAGATCGTCGGCGTTGGCACCATCCGCCAGCCCGCATTTCACCGCGGCCGCGCTCATCAGGTGCACTGCCGCCGTCGTAATCACCTCAACGGCAGGAACTTCGGCAATATCGCGCAACTGCGTGCCGGCACCTTCCCCTTCGGGCGCCTGCCGGGCTGCCCCGGCCGCTTCCGGTGCCTGGCCAAAACTGTGGCGGGTCTGCTCTACGGGTGAATTGTTCTCTGGCGTACTCATGCTGGTAAGCTTGTCACAGACCGACTGAATGTCGCTATTTTCTTGGCGTCCAGACCGGATGCACCGACGGTTGTTCCGCAGCCCCCCGGTGCAGGTCCGGACAGGGAACGTGCATTCAGCCAGCAAGCGGAGTTCTTTCCCACCCGTCGACCCGGTACAGGTTTCCCCAGCGTTTGGGCAACCCCGGAGTTACCGGGTACAGGTCGGCCAGGCGCTCCTGACAAGGGGCTGACGGTGGATATCCCTTCGGGGGATCTGCGGCCGCCGACCATGAGGCCTCTGATTGCGCCAGCAGTCGGGGGCCTTCTCCTATTTCTGGTGTTCGCACGATTTTCGAAAACAACAGGAGTGACACATTAGCGAGCCACGAATCAACGATCGAATCCGCGTCCCCGAGGTGCGGTTGGTAGGACCGGCAGGTGAACAGGTCGGCATCGTTCGCATTGAAGACGCGCTGCGCCTTGCGGCTGAGTCGGACCTGGATCTTGTTGAGGTAGCACCGGCGGCGAAGCCTCCGGTGTGCAAACTGATGGACTTCGGCAAGTACAAATACGAGGCCGCCGTCAAGGCCCGTGAAGCGCGGAAAAACCAGACCAATACTGTTCTGAAGGAAATCCGTTTCCGCCTCAAGATCGATAAGCATGACTACGAAACCAAAACCGGGCACGCACTGCGGTTCCTGGGAGCCGGCGACAAGGTCAAGGCCATGATCCAGTTCCGCGGCCGCGAGCAGCAGCGCCCGGAGATGGGTATCCGTTTGCTCCAGCGTTTCGCTGAAGACGTCGGCGAGGTCGGCGCGATTGAATCCAGCCCCCGCATTGACGGCCGCAACATGGTGATGGTGATCGGCCCGTTGAAGAACAAGGCCGAGGCCAAGGCCGAGGCACGCCGTGCCGCGCAGCGTGCCGATTCGAAGGCGCACAACGAGGCGGTTGCTTCCGGCCAGGAACGTGTTGATGTGGACCGGGACAGCCATGTACCGATGACGCAGAGCCTTGCGGATCTGCTGCCCGATGGACTGCACCTGAACGAAGACCGGACTCCGGCCGTGCCCGCAGAAGGGCCGGGTGTGGCGACTGGGGCCGCAGCAACAGCGGACACCGCCCCGCAGGAAGTCCCGGCGCCGGTGGCGGCCTCGGCCGCCGAGGAAAAGCCGGTAACACCGCCCGCGTCGGCTGTGCAGCCGGTGACGGCGTCCGCTGCCGCGGCTCCGGCTGCAGCACCAGCGACGAGGCCCGCAGCGGCTTCCCGACTGGCGGCAGCACGGCCCACAACGTCGGCACGGCCCACAACGTCGGGAGGGACTACAGCGGCGGCACGGCCGACGACGGTGGCCGCCAAGCCGGCGGAAGCCGCCAAGCCGGTGTCGGCGAAGCCGGTCCCGGCGCCCAAGCCGGTCCCGGCGCCCAAGCCGGTTCCGATGCCGAAGCCGGTCGCGAAGCCCGCGCCGATCAAACCTGCCGCGAAGCCCGCATCGCGCCCGGCAACCGGTATCAAGCCCGCCGCCCGGACCGGTTCCGCTGCGTCCACGGCCGGTAAGGAAAGTAAGGAAACATCAGACTCAGCCGAGTAGGGCAGCTGCCCCGTCCGGCCGTGAATTACCCCCCAGTGACCTGACCGGTTGCTGCAAAGAGAACCACAGGCAGCGCCGGTGGATACGTAAGGAGATCGGTTTCCATGCCGAAAATGAAGACCCATAGCGGGGCCAAAAAGCGTTTCAAGCTCACCGGAAGCGGTAAGCTCAAGCGCCAGCAGGCCAACCGCCGTCACTACCTGGAGCACAAGCCGTCATCGCTCAAGCGCCGCCTGGCCGGCGACCGGATTGTTGCCCCGGCAGATGCCCGCAACATCCGCAAGATGCTGGGTATCTGACCCATAGTCAATCGGCTGCCTGTCCACACGGGACGGCGGTATCGCAATAAGCCTTCTCAGGCACGTTTGGCTTGGGATGAAGAACTTTAAGGAGTACGCACGTGGCACGTGTGAAGCGGGCGGTCAACGCCCATAAGAAGCGTCGGGTTATTCTTGAGCGCGCCAAAGGTTACCGCGGACAGCGTTCACGCCTGTACCGCAAGGCCAAAGAGCAGCTGCTGCACTCATTTGTGTACAGCTACGGTGACCGCCGCAAGCGCAAGGGTGACTTCCGTCGGCTCTGGATCCAGCGCATCAACGCTGCATCCCGCGCCAACGGCCTCACCTACAACCGCCTGATCCAAGGCCTGAAGGCCGCCGAGATCGAGGTTGACCGCCGCATGCTGGCCGACCTGGCCGTCAACGACGCCGCGGCGTTCGCGGGCCTGGTCCAGCTGGCCAAGGCGGCGCTCCCGGCCGACACCTCAGCACCGGCTGCCCGGTAGCAGCAAGAGAACGTCAGGACTTTTTAGGCCTCAAGGAAGACTGCTACAGTCCTAGAATGACTGAATCCGGGCGTCCACCAGCAGATGCAATGACCAATCCCCGAGCAGATCGGGTACGGGACGTTGCCAAGCTGGCTGGACGCCCGGTTCGTTTTAAGCGCGGACAGTTCCTTGCCGAAGGGCCTCAGGCCGTCCGTGAAGCGCTCAGGGCGCACCGGGACGCGCTGGCAGCGGGTGGAAGCGAACTGGTAACCGACGTGTATGCCAGCCTCGAATGCCTCAAGAAGAACGCAGATTTGCTGGAACTCGCCGAGGACCCGGCCTGCCGGTTGCATGTGCGCGTGGCCAGCGAACTGGTGCTGGAAGCCATGACCGAGACGGTGACGCCACAGGGGATTCTGGCCGTCTGCAACTTTGTGGATGTGCCCCTGGAGCAGGTGATTGCGGGGAAACCGCGTCTGATTGCGGTGCTGTGCCAGGTGCGTGACCCCGGCAACGCTGGAACTCTGCTGCGTGCGGCGGACGCCGCTGGCGCCGACGCCGTCGTTTTCACGGCCTCGAGCGTAGACATCTACAACCCCAAGGCGGTCCGCTCCACCGTGGGATCGTTGTTTCATCTGCCGGTGGTCACCGGCGCCGGCGTCGGCGACGTGGTGGGAAAATGCAAGGCGGCCGGGATGATGGTTCTGGCCGCTGACGGCTACGGTCACTTGAACCTCGATGATCTTCAGGATGAAAGTGCCGCACGTGGCTTCGATCAGGAGGTCCCGGAGTCGGAGTGTGAGCTTGAGACGCCCACCGTGTGGCTGTTCGGCAACGAAGCGCAGGGACTTTCCGACGACGAGCTGATGCAGGCCGATCATCGCGTGGCCGTGCCGGTCTATGGGTCAGCCGAGAGCCTGAACCTCGCGACCGCTGCGACCGTGTGCCTGTACGCCAGCGCACGGGCCCAGCGTCGGGGCGGGGAACAGTAGGCCGCAACGATCACGGCGCGCTTGGCATACACCGGCAGGCAACAGGAAGGGCAGGCAACAGGAAGGGCCGGCACCAGGGCGCCGGCCCTTCCCGTTGTCACTGGCTGAATTGCCAGCTGTAAATTCAGGCGTTGCTTTTGTTCCGGCCAGTGATGGCACCGTAAACGCCAGCGACGACAAGACCGCCGATAATGGCGAAGATCCATGTACCGATATGGAACAAACCGTTCATGGAGTCACCGCCAAAGACCAGACTGGAGATCCAGCCGCCGACGATGGCTCCGACGACGCCCAGAATCAGACTCGTGCCCCAGCCGCCGCCGACACGCCCCGGCATGACAGCCTTGACAATGGCACCAACGATGAGACCCAGGATAATCCAACTAATGAAACCCATGACTCCTCCTTCTGATGAACTTACATCTGAGAGACTAGCACCCGGGGGGCTGGACACAAAGCAGACTGATCACTTTCCTTTGGGCGTGTTGGGCGTTTCCCCATGCGACCGGTAGTGTTTTCCCGGGAATATTAGTCTTGGTGGGATTAGTCCCCGCGGGCGCGCGTTTATTGGGTAGCAATTCAAAGGAGTGGCATTGTGTCCAGCAGTGGAGGAAGCCAGGCAATCGTTGCCGCGTTCGCAGCGAATATATCGATCGCGATACTTAAGTTCGTCGCCTTTCTGCTGACGGCGTCGTCGTCAATGTTGGCCGAATCGATTCACTCACTGGCCGACTCCGGAAATCAACTGTTGCTGTTGCTGGGAGGTAAGAGGGCCCAGCGGCAGGCCAGTCCGGAACACCCCTTCGGGTACGGCCGGGAGCGGTATATTTACGCGTTTATAGTCTCCATTGTGCTTTTCAGTGTGGGCGGTCTGTTTGCCCTCTTTGAGGCCTATGAGAAATTTCACGATCCGCACGGAATCGATGCTAATTGGGCCTGGGTCCCGCTGGTGGTACTGGTTGGTTCTATTATCCTGGAGGGGTTTTCGTTCCGCACCGCCGTAAAGGAATCCAACGGTACGCGGGGCGGGAAAAGCTGGGTGCAGTTTATCCGCACGGCAAAGGCCCCCGAACTGCCTGTCGTCTTGCTGGAAGACTCGGCGGCACTGGTTGGTCTCGTTTTTGCCCTTTTTGGCGTATCCATGACGCTGGTGACCGGTGACGGGCGGTGGGATGCGGCAGGAACGGCGCTGATCGGCCTCCTTTTGGTGGCCGTCGCCGTCGTGCTGGCCATCGAGACCAAGTCGCTGCTGCTGGGCGAATCGGCCACCGTGGCGGATGTGCGGGCGATCGAGGCCGCCCTGGTGGGCCCCGGGGTGAGCCGCATTATTCATCTGAAGACCATGCACCTTGGTCCGGAGGAACTGCTGGTGGGCGCAAAGATCGCCGTTTCGGCTGCCGATTCGGCTGCGGGAATCGCGGCCGCCATCGACGCGGCGGAACAGCGAATCCGTGCGGCCGTCCCAATCGCCAAAATTATCTATCTGGAGCCGGATATCTATTCGGCAGCCAAGGCAGCCCCGGTCGTTTCCGGTAGCTGAGGTGCTCGCCATGCCTGCTGCCGCCGGCGGTCCACCAGCCCGCTGACCAGGGCGATGCCGACGCCGACAGCCGCCAGGTACGCTCCCACCAGCGCCGGGGCGGTATAACCCCAGCCCCAGGTGATGACCACACCGCCGAGGAACGCGCCCAGCGCATTTGCCACGTTCAGCGCTGCATGGTTCAGCGAGGACGCCAGCGACGGTGCATCGGGTGAGACATCCAGCAACCGGGTCTGCAGTGCGGGCACCAGCATGGAGCCTGCCGCGCCGACGACGTAGATCATCACCAGCGCGGCCCACGGAATGTGGACGGTCAGGCTGAAGACCAGCAGCATCAGGGCGATGAACACCATGACGGCATAAATGCTGCCCATCACCGACCTGTCCGCAATCCTCCCGCCGATGATGTTGCCCGTCACCATTCCGAGGCCGTACAGGGCCACCACAACGGGCAGGAAATCAGCCGGGAAACCAGCGACCTCGGTCATGGTCGGCGCGATGTAGGAATACACGGCGAAGAAGCCGCCAAAGCCAACGATGCCGATCAGCAGCGCCAGCCAGACCTGAAGCCGTTTAAGCGCGCCCAGCTCGGTGCGGATACTCGCACCCTTCACGGTCTTCTGCGCCGGTACAAAGCGGAGGACGCAGGCCAACGTAGTAAGGCCGATCAGGGCCACCAGCACGAACATCAGCCGCCAGCCGAACTGTTGCCCGATGAGCGTGGCCAGCGGAACCCCCACGACGTTGGCAACCGAGAGCCCGAGCAGGACCATTGAGATCGCGTGTCCGCGTTTTGTCGGTGCCACCAATGAGGCGGCGATCACCGCTGCCACCCCAAAATACGCGCCGTGCGGCAGCCCGGCAACGAAGCGGCTGACCAGCAGGGTCCCGTAGTCCGGGGCAAAGAAAGACGAAAGGTTGCCCAGGGTGAAAAGCACCATCAGCCCCAGCACCAGCTTCCGGCGCTGCAGACGGGCGCCGACGGCGGCCAGCAGCGGCGCGCCGACCACCACGCCGAGCGCGTAGCTGGAGATCAGATGACCAGCCTCGGGAATGCCGACGCGTACACCGTCGGCAATATTGGGCAGCAGCCCCATCATCGCGAACTCGGTGGTACCGATGCCGAATCCGCCGACGGCGAGGGAAAAGATGGCCAGCGTGATCTGGCGGGGGGACAGTTGAGTCGAGGTCGTCGTCATTCGTCTCTCGATAGTTCGGGGTGGGAGCGCTGGTCTACTGGGATCGAGGACCGCGCTGTGCGCTTCCATCCTAATTGGCCCTAAACTGGTGGCCGTGACTTTACTGAGGCAGATCGTCGGCGGCGCGATCGTGGATTCGCTGCGGAACCCGCGGCTGCTGCTGGCGGCCCGGCGCACGGCCCCGCCGGCCTACGCCGGAATGTGGGAATTCCCCGGCGGCAAGGTGGAGCCGGGGGAGGGGCACGAGGATGCCCTGCACCGCGAGCTTCGTGAAGAGCTCGGTGTTGCGGTGCGGCTGGGTCCGGAGCTCACGGGCCCGACGGCGACCGGCTGGCCGCTGAGTGAACAGGCGGCGATGCGAGTCTGGCTCGCCGAGCTGAGTTCGGGCACGCCGAAACCGTTGGAGGATCATGACGAACTGCGGTGGGTGCCCTTGGATCAGAATGCCGGGCTGTTGGAGCTGGCATGGATTCCGGCGGATCTGGCGATCGTGTGCGCCCTGCTGGCCGTCGTCGTCGGGCCCTAGCCATGCCGGTTCCAGATTGACCGTTTTGATCCCCTTTCTATAGGCGGGCCGGCCCGTATCCGGTCCTGCGCACATTCCGCCCCGGGCGGCGGAGAACTGTGCCAGACTGGAGCTTCACCGCAGACACCCAGGAGGATTAGATGACAACATCTGGCGAGCACAACGAGGACGAGCCTGCCGCTGACGCGAAGGCCGGTGCCAGCGATGACATGAAGAAGAAGTTCCGCGAGGCGCTGGACCGCAAAAACAGCCAGCACCATGCCACAGTCGAGGCCTCCACCGGTGCCAGGATAAGCCACGAGCATGGATCCGCCTCGCAGAAGCGTGAGTTCCGCCGCAAGAGCGGATAGCCGCCGGGAGCCGGACGGTACCCGGATCGGGACGTTCGGCCCGAGGGAGAACATGCATGCGTTCGAACAGGACGGCTGACAGTTCACGCAGTACAAACTTTCGAGCGGCTGGAGCGGCTCGACGCGAGATTGGCCGGCCTGAACCTGATCATTACGTCCGCAGCGGACCTATTGGTCCGGCTTTAGCGAAGGCCGGCGACGACGGCCGCAGTCGCCTCCGCGATCGCCCGCTCCTCATCCGTCGGGACGACAAGCACCGCAACCGCGGAATCGGCTGTGCTGATGATCCGTGGCTCACTGCTGCGGGCACGGTTGGCATCTGCGTCCAGACGGATGCCGAGCACCTGCAGCCGGTCCACCACCAGCTGCCGGAACTGCCAGGAATTTTCCCCGATCCCGGCGGTAAAGACGATCGCACGGGCCCCACCGACGGCCACATGGTAGCCGCCGACGTATTTGGCGAGCCGGTAGGACGCCACAGCCAGCGCTGTCCGCGCAGCCTCCGCGCCGCCGTCGGCCGCCTCCACCACGGAACGCATGTCATTGTTTCCCGCCAGTCCCGTCAGCCCGGAATTCCTGTTCAGTAGTTCGTCGAGCCCGTCCGCGTCCATGCCTTGGCGCAGCAGGAAGATCAGGACCGACGGATCGATGTCCCCGGACCGCGTGCCCATCACCAGCCCCGCCAGCGGTGTGAAGCCCATGGACGTATCGATGCTGGTGCCGCCCCGGACCGCGGTGACCGAGGCGCCGTTTCCGAGATGGGCGATGACCGCGTTGAAGTCCTCCGGGGCAATGTTAAGCAGCCTGGCCGCCCGGACCGACACGTAGCCCAGTGAGGTGCCGTGAAAACCGTAGCGTCGGATGCCGTAGCGGCTGTACAGCTCATCCGGCACGGCGTACCGCCAGGCATGCTCGGGCAGGGTGCGGTGGAAAGCAGTGTCAAAGACGGCCACCTGCGGCAGCTGTGGCCAAATCCCGGTAATGGCACGGATTCCGAGCACATTGGCGGGGTTATGCAGCGGGGCGAGCGGATTCAATCGCTCAATGGAGCGGGTGATCTCGTTGTTGATCAGCACCGGTCCGCTGAAGCGTTCGCCGCCGTGCACCACGCGGTGCCCGACGGCGTCGAGCTTGTTGCCGCCGAGCACCTCGGAGACCGCCGCGCCGATCCGGTCCAATGCCTCGGCATGGTCCTTGACCGCATCGGGGCCCGGGGTGGAGTCGCCAATCCGGTCGATCAGGCCCTCGGCCACGATTCTGGCGCCGCCGTCGACGGACGGTATGCCGCCCGGGACTGCCTGATCAGCATCGACCCCCGCGCCGTCCACCATCCCCCCGCGTGGCCGGGCACCGGGGTCGGGGACCTCACGGATCTGGTATTTGATCGAGGATGAGCCGGAATTCAGGACCAGGATGAGCATGTCAGCCCGCCTGTCTTTGGGTGGGTTCCTGAACGGTGTGGGCCGGCTCAGCGCGGGTGTGCGCCGTGTCCTGGGCGGTGTGTGCCTGAACGACGGTAATGGCGACGGTATTGACGATGTCTTCCACGGTGCAGCCGCGGGACAGGTCATTGACGGGCTTGTTCAGCCCCTGCAGAATGGGCCCGACGGCGACGGCGCCGGCGGATTGCTGCACCGCCTTGTACGTATTGTTTCCCGTGTTCAGGTCAGGGAAGATGAACACCGTCGCCTGCCCGGCCACCGTCGAGCCCGGCATTTTTGAAGCCGCGATGGAAACGTTGACGGCGGCGTCGTACTGGATAGGTCCCTCCACCGGGAGGTCCGGGCGACGGCCGCGGACGAGCTCCGTGGCGCGGCGGACGCTTTCGACTGCGCCCCCGGCGCCGGATTCGCCGGTTGAGTAGGAGAGCATCGCGATCCGGGGCTGCACGCCGAACTGCGCCGCCGTGCCGGCCGAGGCAATGGCGATGTCCGCCAGCTGCTCCTCGTTCGGCTCCGGGTTCACCGCGCAGTCGCCGTAGACCAGCACCCGGTCCGGCAACAGCATCAGGAAGACAGAAGAGACGATCCGCACCCCCGCACGGGTCTTGACGAACTCCAAGGCTGGGCGGATCGTGTTGGCCGTGGTGTGCGCAGCGCCGGAGACCATGCCGTCGGCCTTGCCAAGCTGCACCATCATGGTGCCAAAGTATGAGCCATCCAGCATAGTGTCCCGCGCCGCAGCCAGCTCCACGTTTTTGTGCGCCCTGAGCCGCGCGTATTCAACGGCGAACTGTTCCCGCAGCGGGCTGTGCGCGGGGTCAACGATCGTTATGCCGGTCAGATCGATTCCCCGGGATACGGCGAGTTCGCGGATCTGTGCCGCCGGCCCCAGCAGCGTCAGGTCGCAGACATCGCGGCGGCGCAGGATCTCGGCCGCGTGCAGCACGCGCACGTCCGAGCCTTCGGGCAGCACAATATGCCGCCGCTGGGAACGGGCCCTCTCGATTAGGTCGTGCAGGAACCGCAGCGGCGTCATCCGCGCCGGACGCGGCAAGGAGAGCCGCTCCAGCAGTTCGGACTCATCCACCGCCTTAGCCCACGCGCCCAGCGCAGCGGCCGCCTTCCGCCGTTCCCCGGTGGCGATCTCGCCGCGGACCCTGCCGACCCGTTGAGCCGTCCGATAGGTGTCGTCCGGAACCGTGAAAACCGGAAACGGAGCCTGTGCCAGCAACGGCCGGATGTGTTCGTCCGGTGCCAGCCCGCCGGTGAGGACAAGGGCCGAGGGAACGGCCAGCCCGGGGGAGAGCGCGGATGCCAGCGTGGCGACGATGATGTCCGCCCGGTCACCCGGGGTGATCACCAGGTCGCCGTCGAGCAGGACATGCAGAAAATTAGCCACGCTCATCGCAGCGACCTTAATGCCGTTGACGTCGCGTTCCAGATTGTCGGTCCCGGCAACCTGGATAGCCGCAAGCGTGCTCACGACGGCGGCGACGGTAGGTCGGGAGAGTTCCTCCAGTTCCGGGATTGCATAGACCGGGCGGTGTGATTTTCCCGGGCGGACGGCGGAGATGATGTCCGAAAGGGCACTGCCGTCCGCCCGGTTGACCATCATGGCCAGCAGCGAACACCCCGCGGCGTCGAGCTCCCGCCGGGCCACATCGACGGCATCGGCAGCCTGCGCCGGTGCCAGATCACGGGCGCTCACCACGGCTACAACCAGGCAGCCTAGGTTGTTCGCAAGCCGGGCATTCAAGTCAAACTCGACGGCGGCGTCCTGTCCGATCAGATCCGTGCCCTCGACGATAATGACATCGCAGTGCCGGGCCAATTCGGAATAGATCGCAACGCAGGCAGAGTCGATCTCCTCGCGCTTTCCAGCCACCAACAGCCCCCGGGCCTGGGTGTCGGTCAGCCCTCCGCGGCACCGAGACGCGTCGAGCCTGAAACTGCGGCGCATCAGCGAAACCATCGGATCCTGATCCGGGTCGGCGACCTGCACAATTGGCCGGAAAAACCCGATTCTGTCCGCGTGCCGGTGCAGCATATCCGCCAGCCCCAGCGTGATCAGAGACTTTCCCGATCCCGGGGATGTGGCGCTGACGTAGATTCCATGGCTCATAGGTTCTCCTGCATCGCTCACTTCACACGGCTGCTCAGCACGATGGGCTGCCGGTTCCTACGCTACCGGTAGCGCGGCCCTGCCGTCTGTGGATAGGTGGACGGCCCCCGGTGGACGGCCCCCGGTGGACGGCCCCCGGTGGACGGCCCCCTGGGAAGTGCGGCGCTTTGAGAATGGCGCCGGCCGTTAGAACAAACCGGCATGCTTCAGAACAGCGTGGGCTCCGCTGCTGCCGGGGAATCCTTCCGCCCGAACCGCACAGTCTTATCTTCCGGTAGACTGCCGGCCGGATAGCGTGACTCCTCGGTCCGGGCGTCGTGGATGAAACCATCTGTACCGGTAAAGCCGTGACGGGCCTTGAAATAGTTGATCCTGCCCGCCAGCCACTGCCGATAGTCTTTCTGTGCGTAGGGGCCGGTTGAATAGAGCCGGCGGTACCGTCCCACCAGCGCAGGGTGTTCCCTGGCCAGCCACTGCATGAACCACTCCCGTGTTCCGGGGCGCAGATACAACGCCCCGGCGCTGACCCCCGTGGCGCCCGCCGTGGCCAGTGCGCCGAACAGCGCGTCCAGGGCCTGATCTGAATCGGTAAGCCACGGGATGATCGGCATCGCCATCACGCCGCATGGCAGCCCGGCCTCGCGCAGTCTGCTGATCAGGGCCAGCCGTGCCCGCGGGGACGGCGTGCCAGGCTCCAGCGTGTGTGCCAATGCCTCATCCGTGAGGGCCAGCGAGATCCCCATCCCGATAGAGACCTGCTGCCCCGCAGCCTTGAGCAAAGGGATGTCGCGTCCCAGCAAGGTGCCCTTGGTGAGGATGGAAAACGGCGTCCCGGAATCGGTCAGTGCGTTGATGATTTCGGGCATGAGTTTGTACCTGCCCTCGGCGCGCTGATATGGATCCGTGTTGGTGCCCAGCGCTACATGCTGGCGGCACCAGGTGGATTTTGCCAGTTCCTTGCGCAATATCTCACCGGCGTTGATTTTCACGACCACTTGACTGTCAAAATCCATACCCGCATCAAAGTCAAGATAGGTATGGCTTTTCCGCGCGAAACAATACACACACGCGTGCGAGCATCCACGGTAGGGGTTCACTGTCCAGCTGAACGGCATTTTGGAGCCGGCGGCAACTTTGTTGAGCACGGATTTGGATACCACTTCGTGGAAGGTAATGCCGGCAAAATCCGGAGTGGATACGGTCCGGACCAGGCCCGCCAACGGCAGCAATGCCGGGACGGCCGCTGTCTTTTCCGGTGCCAACTCCTGGGTTTCCCAACGCATGCCTCTAGTCGAACATACTTTCGACCCAAGTGCAAGGGTCGTCCCGCTGCTCTGTGCCCGGAGCGCCGCGGGGGTGCTGCCCTCCCGGGGGCTGGACAGCTAGGTTAGCGTGAGAACATGCAGCGACGCGGTTCCTACCCGGCGTCGCCGTCGCCCCGTCGAGCAAAGGAGCCCGCGATGTCCAATCTGGCCACCATTTTGACCAAGTCCGCACAGTCCAATCCAGCCGGTATTGCGGTCAAGATGGACGACGTCGAGATCAGCTATGCGGCGATGGACGCGTTGAGCAGGAAGGTAGCCGGCCTGCTTCAGGACCGCGGTCTGGCACCGGGCGACAGAGTTGCGTTGATCAGCCCGAACCTGCCGCTGATGCCCTCGATCTACTACGGCATTTTGCGGTTCGGCGCCATCGTGGTCCCGCTGAATCCGCTGCTGAAGTCCAGGGAGGTTCAGTACCATCTGACCGATTCCGGAGCCAAGATCGCCTTCGCCTGGGACGGCGTCCTCGGTGAGGTGGGCCCCGGGGCGGAGGCTGCCGGGGCGGACGTGATTTTGATCAATGCCGACCTGATGGGCCTTCTGGGAGCGGTCGAATCCGTGGATGAAACGGCCGCAGCGGCACCTGATGACACCGCCGTCATCCTTTACACCTCCGGCACCACGGGCCGGCCAAAGGGAGCCGAGCTCACGCACGAGAACCTGCGCAGCAACGCCGAATGTTCCACCGGCCTGTTCGGCGCGCAGATCAACGACGTGATATTCGGCGGCCTGCCGTTCTTCCACGTCTTCGGCCAGACCTGCGCACTGAACTCAGCGGTCATGACCGGCTGCATGGTGACCATCCTGCCAAAATTCGATCCGGTCAAGGCCCTGGAAATCATCCAACGGGACAAGGTCACCATCTTCGAGGGCGTTCCCACCATGTACATCGCGTTGCTGCGCGCCCGCGCAGCCGAGGGCAACCGGGACAGGTTTGACGTCTCCAGCCTGCGCGTGGCAGCGTCCGGCGGATCCGCGCTTCCGTTGGAGGTGCTGCACGAATTTGAGCGGACCTTCGCCGCCACGTTGCTGGAGGGCTACGGCCTTTCCGAGACGTCGCCGGTGGTGTGCTTCAACCAGCTGGACGGGATCCGGAAGCCCGGTTCGATCGGCACGGCGGTCCGCGGAGCCCAGCTGCGGGTGGTCGACGAGGACGGACACGACGTCGATGCCGGGACCGTGGGAGAACTCGCCGTCGCCGGCGCTTACGTCATGAAGGGCTATTGGAACAACCCGGAGGCCACCGCGGCCGCCATCCCGGACGGTTGGTTCCGCACCGGAGATCTGGCCCGGATGGACGAGGACAAGGTGTTCTACATCGTGGACCGGAAGAAGGACATGATCTTGCGCGGCGGGTACAACGTCTACCCCCGTGAGGTCGAGGAGGTGCTGTACGAACATCCCGCGGTGGCGGAGGCCGCCGTCGTCGGGCGCCCCGATGACGTCCACGGTGAGGAGATCATCGCCGTCGTCGCTCTGAAGGAGAACGCAGAGGGGGCCGAGGATCCGGAACGCCTGGCGGCTCAGATCCAAGATTTCGTTAAGGACAGGATCGCGGCCTACAAATACCCGCGGAAAGTCCTCATTGTGGATGCCCTGCCGAAGGGCCCGACCGGCAAGATCCTCAAACGCGAAATCAAGGCCTGAGCCCGCGGCGGATCACCGCGAGGTGAAGCCCGGTTCGGTGAGGTTCTGCACCCGCAGCGGCCTGCCGCGCAGGGCCACTTCAGCGAATTGCCAGAGTATGGCGCCGGTGGGAGCGTGTACCACCATGTCGTGCCGCAGCGGCAGCTGCAGCAGGCTGCCGCTGCCTCGGACAGATTTCCAACGTGGCACGCCCGGGGCGGTCAGGGCGGCCAACGGCAGGGGGTGCAGCGAGGCCACCTCCGCAGGGCTCCGGCGCGGCCGCTGAGGACCCTCCAGCACGACAACGACGGGAGTGATGACAATGCCCCGGCTGGCGTAGAAATCATCCAGCAGGCCGACCACGTGGCCCGCCGCAGCATTCAATCCGGTTTCCTCGGCCAGTTCGCGCAGACCCGTTTCGACGATGTCCTCTCCCGGGTCCATCCGTCCGCCGGGCAGCGCCCACTGGCCCGCGTTCGAGCCACGCGGTACGCGTTTAATCATCAGAAAATGCGGTGCGCCGGAGATCTCGTAGATGGCGATGGTGACGGCTGCCCGGGGAACATCCGGCTGATTCGTGACCGCATTACGGGTCCAACCGCTGAGCCTGGCGCGGAGCGAGGCGCGGAGCTCTTCGAAAGCGCTCTCTGCCGGCTTGTCAGTGATCACGGCCGTTCAGACGGGGCTCGGAGTCAGTGCCAGTTCTTTGTCCACGATGGACACCAGCATGTTCCGCATGACATCGACGCTCATGCCCGGGGCTCCGGTAAGGATTTTGATGGCGGCCCCGTCCGTGGCGGAGGTCAGCAGCCGGGCGAAAACCACCGGATCCACGTCGCGGAAAATGCCCTGGCGTTGACCCCGCCGGACGATGCTGACAACGGCATCCATCCAGCGAGCATAAAAGTCGTTGTGCACCGGTCTCAGGTCAAGGTTCAGGCATGTTTCAGACCAGAATTGAAGCCAGATCGACCATTCGTTGCGGATCTGCACGCCCGATGGAAGCTGCATTTCGATCAGGGCGAGCAGGCGCTTACGGGCGTTGTCTATCTGGCGGAGGATGCTCCCTTGCCGTTCGAAGGCCTGGTCAACGCAATAGCGCAACGCTTCGCGCAGCACATCATCCTTGCCCGGAAAGTAATAGTGGATGGTACCCGTGCTGGTGCCGCATATCCGTGCAACGTCCTGGACCCGGACGTGATGATACCCGCGTTCGGCTATCAGCTGCCACGCGGCTTCCAGGATGGCCGTGCGCCGGTCCTGACTTCCACGGGATTCAGGGGCTTCGTTCATCGCGGTTCCTTCGGTGTTCATCGTCAGTCTTCATCGTCAGTCTTCATCTTCAGCGTTCGTCTCCGGTGTTCATCTTCTGCGATCACGGAGGTTCGGTGAGCGCGAAGAGCAAAACCGGGTTCCTAAACTATAGCGTTCTCGTCTGATTGACGCATCAGTCAGACCTTAAAGGATTTTTCCCGTGTGCTATCCGCGTGCTGCTTATGGTCGTTGTTTCATCTGACACCAATCATGACTCCCCAGTCCCGCTTGACTGGGTGAATTTCTGGACAACCAGCGTTTCGTGCTTGACAGGGTGTGACGTCAGGCACAAAGCTAGGGTCATGACCGACGCGTCAGTCAGACGCTTTAGTTTCCGGAATTCTTCCTTCACCGCCGCAGGAGGCGCAGCCAATGACCGTCCACCGTCGTCCCAGGAGTCTTCGAACACTAACCGCCATGGCTCTGGCGGCCTCGCTGATGGGGCTTGCCGGCTGTTCCTCGGCTGGCACCCCCGCTGCGGATGCCGGTGCAGCATCCAGCCCGAGGGCCGGGGGCACCCTTCGAGTGGGGATAGTCGGAGGATCGGCGAAGGACAGCCTGGATGCGCACTCGCCTGTTACGCACCCGGACGAGGCACGGGCCATTCAGCTGTATGACACACTCGCCAGTTACGACGTCGACCACAAAATCCAGATGTCGCTGGCCGACAAGATCACGCCGTCGGCCGATGCGAAGACCTGGACCGTCCACCTGCGCGATGGCCTGAAATTCAGTAACGGGAAGCCGATTACGGCCGACGACGTCATCTTCACCTTCCAGCGCATCACGGATCCCAAGAATCCCATGGCGGGCGCAACGGCCCTGTCCGGGCTGGAGCGGGACGCCATGAAGGCACCCGACCCGCAGACCATCGTCTTTCCCTTCGCCACCGCGTTCGCGACCTTTCCCGACATTGTGACGCAATACAACGCCGGCATCGTTCCGGTCGGATACGACCCGAAGAATCCGGTCAGTTCCGGCCCGTTCATGACCGAAAGTTTTACGCCGGGCCAGCAGAGCACGTTCGTGAAGAACCCGCATTACTGGCGTGCTGGGCAGCCCTATCTGGACAAGGTCACCATCATCGACTTCCCCGACGACACGGCCCGGGTCAACGCCCTGCTTGGTGGCCAGGTGGACGCCATTGACCAGCTGCCGCTGGGCCAAGTCAACGTCGTCAAGGCCAACCCGCAGCTAAAGGTGCTGGAATCGGCCACCGGTTCCTGGCTGCCCTTCACGATGCGCGTGGACCAGGCGCCCTTCAATGATCCGAAGGTCCGCGAGGCGTTCCGGCTCATCGTAGACCGCCAGCAGATGGTCGAGCAGGTCCTGGGCGGCCACGGCACCGTCGGCAACGACATGTACGCACCCTTCGACGCGTGCTTCCCCCAGGACGTGCCGCAGCGCAATCAGGACATCGCCAAGGCTAAAGAGCTGCTGGCCGAGGCCGGTAAATCCAACCTCAGCGTCGATCTGGTGACTTCCGCCGCCGCTGCCGGACTTGTCGAGGCGGCACAGGTCTTCGCCCAGCAGGCCAAGGCGGCCGGTGTAACCATCAACGTCAAAAAGGTCGATCCCGGCGAATTTTACGGCGACCAGTACCTGAAGTGGACTTTCTCCCAGGACTTCTGGTTTACCCGGGACTACCTGCCCCAGACCGCAGCCTCCGGCTTCAGCACCTCCCCCTACAACGAGACACACTGGGATGATAAGCAGTGGACCGACCTGGTCAACCAGGCCAACGCCACGACGGACCAGGCCACCCGCTGCGGGATCATCCAGAAAGCCGAGCAGATTGAGTTCGACCGCGGCGGCTACATCATCTGGGGCTTCCCGAACAGCGTCGACGCCTATTCCTCGACCGTCAGCCGGTTCACCCCGGACAAGAGCGGCATTCCGCTGACGTCCTTCACCTTCCGCAACGTCTGGTTGAATAAGTGACGCTTTCAAAAATGGTGGCCCAGACCAAAACGACGGCCGAG
The DNA here is from genome assembly GCF_030063245.1 of Paenarthrobacter sp. PH39-S1. GTDB lineage: Bacteria > Actinomycetota > Actinomycetes > Actinomycetales > Micrococcaceae > Arthrobacter_M. The sequence continues at coordinate 36,710 of NZ_JASISR010000023.1, read as the reverse complement.
ACAGCTTCGTCCGGCCGGCCAACAACGGAAAACCGGAAACGAACCGGGGGGATGCGACGGCTGCTGCTGCGGCGGTCCATGTTCGGCCTGTTCACTCTGTGGGTCGTTTCCCTTGTCGTCTTCCTCGCCACACAGGCACTTCCGGGGGACGCGGCCCAGGCCATCCTGGGCCGGGAGGCGACCCCGGAGCGGCTGGCCGCACTGCGGGCACAACTCCACCTCGGCGGCTCCCTTCCCGAGCAGTACATCAGCTGGCTGGGACACCTGGTCACCTTCGATCTGGGCAATTCGCTGGCGGGCGGCAAGCCGGTGGTCCAGGTTATAGCGCCGATGCTCCTCAATTCAGGCGTGCTGATGCTTGGCTCTGCCGTCATCGCCATTCCGCTGGCCATCGTCATCGGAACCTGGAGCGCGCTGAAGAAGGACACCGTGGTGGACCATGTAACCGGCGTTGTCACCCTGGTCCTGGCCTCCCTGCCGGAATTCGTGGTCGGAGTGCTGCTGGTACTGCTGCTGGCCACTGGCTTCCTGCACCTTTTCCCGGCGGTCTTCGTCCTCATTCCAGGAGAGCAGGTCTGGAGCAACCCAGCGCAGCTGGTGCTGCCGGTGCTGACCCTGGTCCTCGCCGTATCCCCCTACATCATCCGGATCATGCGCGCCACCACGCTGGAGGTCCTGGAGAGCCAGTACGTTCAGCAGGCACGGCTGAAGGGCCTGCCGGAGCGGACCGTGATCTGGCGACACGCTATCCCCAACGCCATCGGCCCGGTCGCCCAAGTTGTTGCCCTGCAGCTGGCGTGGCTGATCGGCGGCGTGGTGATCGTGGAATATCTCTTCCGTTTCCCGGGTATCGGCTTCCAGCTGATCGACGCCGTAACCAACCGGGACCTGCCGGTGGTCCAGATCCTGGTTATGGCCATCGCCCTCTTCTACGTCGTCGTCAATCTCCTCGCCGACGTCGTGACGCTGGCTGCCAACCCGAAAGTAAGGACGGCCCAATGAGCAACGGCACCCCCACTGAGGCCATCACCAAAACCGGTGCCGCGGCCAAGGTCCAACGCAAACCGGGGCTGTTGCGTCGGTCCCTGAAGTCCAGGCGCACGGTCATCGGCCTGGCCCTGACCATCCTCGTCCTCGCGCTGGCGTTCCTGGGACCCTACATGGCGCCACATTCACCCACCGAGTTCGTTGCCGCACCATTCTCCCCGGCCGGCACCGGAGGGCCTTTCGGGACCGACAACCTTGGCCGGGATGTGCTGTCCCGGTTCCTGGCCGGCGGCCAGACATTGATGATTCTGGCCGTGGTGGCCACATCCCTGGGCGTCGGGCTCGGCGCCCTGGTGGGTGTGCTCGCGGCGTACCGCCGCGGCTGGCTGGACGAAGCACTGATGCGCACCGGCGATGTGGCCCTGGCGTTTCCACAGATCGTGCTTGCCCTGCTCTTCCTGTCCATCATCGGCCCGCAGCTGTGGCTGCTGGTGCTCATGGTCGGACTCGGCCACCTGCCGCGCGTGGCAAGGGTCGTGCGCGGGGCGGCACTGTCCGTCGTCGAACGCGATTTCGTCAAGGCCGCGGAATCAGTGGGCATCCCGCGCTGGCGGATCATGGTCAAGGAGATTGTGCCCAACATCAGCAGCACCCTGGCGGTGGAATTCGGCCTGCGGCTGACCTACTCGATCGGACTGGTGGCCGGGCTGAGCTTCCTGGGTCTGGGCCTGCAGCCGCCCACGCCGGACTGGGGCCTGATGATCAATGAAAACCGTATAGCGCTGACCATCTCGCCGTGGTCGGTGGCGCTGCCCGTCATCGCCATCGCCCTGCTGACCGTCGGCACCAACCTGGTGACGGACGGCCTGGCGAAAGCCGCCATCGGCAGCGACCAAGGAGTCAAAGAATGAGCACCAGCACACCCACCCTGACGGTGGAGGACCTGAAAATCATCGGCGTCCCGTCGATGGCGGCCATCATCGATGAGCTGTCCGTGGAGGTCCGTCCCGGTGAGATCCTCGGCGTCGTTGGCGAGTCAGGCTCCGGAAAGACCACCCTGGGGCTGGCGCTGCTGAATTACTGCAAGGAGGGGACCAGGGTCAACGGCGGCTCCGTCAGCGTGGGGGAGAAGGACCTGGCGGGCCTGAACTGGCGCCAGGTGCGCGAACTGCGCGGGCGCACTGTTGCCTACATTCCGCAGTCGCCGGCGTCCGCCCTCAACCCGGCGCTGCGCATCCGCACCCAGCTCACCGAATGCCTGGCCGGAAGCTCCGCGGCTGGGCTGGCCCGGGTGCGGGAGGTGCTGCGGGAAGTGGCGCTTCCGGACGACGATGCGTTCCTGGCCCGCTATCCGCACCAGCTCTCCGGCGGTCAGCAGCAGCGCATAGCCATCGCGATGGCCTTCACCGCCCGGCCGGCGCTGATAGTGATGGACGAGCCCACCACGGGACTGGACGTCAGCACCCAGGAGCATGTGCTGGAAACGGTCCGCTCGATGTGCAGGACGTACGACTGCGCCGCCGTATACATTAGCCATGACATGGCCGTGGTTGCCGAGCTGGCGGACCGGATAGCCGTGATGTATTCGGGCCGGATCGTTGAGATCGGGAGCACCGCGGACGTACTGGCCAGCCCCGCGCATCCCTACACCGCACGGCTGCTGCTGGCCGTGCCGGACCTGGAAGCCAAGCGGCCGATGGTCGGCATTCCCGGTAACGCACCCTCACCCCTGGCCCGGCCGGCGGGCTGCGCCTTCGCGCCCAGATGTCCGCTCGCCGATGACGGCTGCACGGTGGCTCCGCCCGGCGTCACCGACGTGGGGGAGCGCCACAGCGTGCGCTGCTTCAAAGCGGATGAGGCTCTGCCGCCGATCCACGCGCAGCACTCCCGTGCCCGTTCAGGCCGGGACGGCGCGGCGCGGCCTGTCGTGCAGATCAGCGGACTGAAGGCAGGCTACGGGGACAACACAGTGCTGGCGAACATCGATTTGTCCGTCTATGCCGGGGATTGCCTGGCGCTCCTGGGTGAATCCGGTTCCGGCAAGACCACGTTGAGCCGCTGCATCGCCGGCCTGCATCACAATTTCACCGGCGGGCTGCTGCTGGACGGTGTGCCGTTGGCGGCCAGCAGCTTTAAGCGGACGAAGGAGGAACGCCGCCGGATCCAGTACATCTTCCAGAACCCGTACGAGTCCCTTAATCCGCGACGCACCGTGGAGGAACTGATCCTGCAGCCGGTGACCGCCGTGCGCGGCAGGGTCAGGAATTCACGCGAGATTGTCGCCACTGCCCTGGAACGGGCGTCGCTGCGTCCGGACCACGCACAGCGCTACCCCGACCAGCTCAGCGGCGGCGAACGCCAGCGCGTGGCCATTGCCAGGGCCCTGGCGACCGAGCCGGACGTCCTCGTCTGTGACGAGATCACCTCGGCGCTGGACGTTTCGGTGCAGTCCTCACTGGTGGACCTGCTGCGGAGGCTCCAGGCGGACATGGGTCTGACACTGCTGTTCATTACGCACAACCTCGCTCTGGTGCGCAACATTGCCCAACAGGTGGCCGTGCTGGAACAAGGGCGGATCGTGGAATTCGGCGACGTCGCCCAGGTCTTTGCAGATCCGCAGCATGACTACACACGCGCGCTGATGCGGGCTACACCGAACTTCCAGCTTCCCGGACGGCTGTCTACAGCGCCGGGGGAGCCGCAGGCCGAGACCGATGCCTCCGGCCGCGGCCTCCGGGTGCGGGCACTGTGAACGGCGCGGTCAGCATGCCGGCAGTGAAACCGGCAGCAGAACCGGCGCTGCGGCCCAGCTTCCATCCCGAGGCGCTCGCGGGCAGGATCGCGCTGCTCACCGGCGGCGGTACCGGAATCGGACGGGCCACGGCTCTTTCGATGGCACGCACCGGAGCCAAAGTGGTGTTGGCGGGACGGCGCGAGGCGCTGCTGAAGGAAACTGCGGAGCTGGTCCGCCAGGGGGGCGGTGAGGCCCGGATAGTGGCCGGCGACATCCGGGAACCGGAGCAGGTGACGGAGCTGGTCGATCAGGCGCTGGCCGCGTTCGGCCGGATCGACATTCTGGTCAACAACGCTGGCGGGCAATTCCAGGCCCCCGCCGAGGAGATCAGCGTGAACGGCTGGCGGGCCGTCCACCGGCTGTCCGTGGAGGCAGTCTGGAACGTCACCCGGGAGGTGGCCACGCGCAGCATGATTCCGAACCGGAGCGGTCTGGTGGTTTTTATGGCCTTCTCGCCGCGCCGGGGCATTCCCGGCATGGTGCACGCGACCGCGGCCCGCGCCGCCGTCGAAAATCTGGCGTCCGGGCTGGCTCTGGAATGGAGCCGCTACGGCATCCGCTCCGTGGCAGTGGCTCCGGGCAGCATCGTCAGCGAAGGCCTTGACCAATATGCCGCCGAGGCGCGGCGCGAGTGGGAACAAGGCGTCCCGCTCGGCCGGCTTGGCCAGCCGGAGGACGTCGCGGACGTCATTACCTTCCTGTCCACCGACGCCGCACGCTATATCACCGGTACCACCATAACCATTGACGGCGGGGCCGATGCCTGGGGGACCGGGCGCCCCGTCCCAGCAAAGGAGCTCTGATGACGATTACCCTGGACGCAACCAGCCGGTCCGGCCCTGCCGCCGGCAGTCTGGCTGCCCTCTTTTCGCCCAACGCCGTTGCCATCATCGGAGCCAGTGACGACACGCGCAAGTACGGCAACTGGATTGCGGTTCAGGCGCTGAAGGGCGACAGACCCGTCCATCTGGTAAACCGCACCCGGGCGACCGTCCTGGGTAGAGCTGCGGTGCGCAGCGCTGTCTCAGTCGGCAGTCCGATTGACCTGGCCGTCATCGCCGTCCCGGCTGCCGGCTTTGAGGAAGCCGTTGACGACGCGCTCGCCGCCGGAGCCCGTGCCATCGTGGGCATCAGCGCGGGACTCGGTGAGGCCGGGGAGGAAGGCCGCCGGCTGGAGGAGCGGATTACGGCGAAGGTGCGGGCGGCCGGAGCCCGGATGCTGGGGCCCAACTGCCTCGGCGTGCTGGACCATGGCAGCGGACTGACCCTGGCCTCCAATGAATTCCCGGTGGGCAGCATCGGGGTGATTTCGCAGAGCGGCAATATGGCGCTGGAACTGGCCACGTTACTGGTGGACCATGGCCTGGGTGTCTCACGCTTCGCCAGCCTCGGAAATCAGGCGGACCTGGACGCCGCGGATCTGATCGAAGCCTACGCCGGGCATGAGGGGACGGCCGCGATAGCGGTCTACTGCGAGGATTTCCATGACGGGCGGCGCTTCGCCCGCGCCGCGGCCCGTGCCGCAGCGGCGGGCAAACCCGTCGTGCTGTTGACGGTCGGTGCTACCGATGCTTCGGTCCGAAATGCCAAGTCCCACACCGGCGCCATGGTGTCCTCCGGCATCGTGGTGGACGCGGCCTGCCGGGCCGCAGGCATTGAACAGGTTTCATCTCCGGCGCAGATGGCCCACCTGCTGCAGGCACTGGTGCGCAGCCGGGTGCCCCGCGGCGGACGGACGGCCGTGTTCGCCGACGGCGGCGGTCAAGCCTCGGTGGCCAGTGACTGCGCCGCGGCGCAGGGCCTGGAAGTTGCCGAGTTTCCCGCGGAGCTGCAGGCGGCGGTGGCCGCCGAGCTGCCCGCAACGGCGGCCGTGAGCAACCCGGTGGATGTTGCCGGTGGCGGCGAGCAGGACATCATGTGTTTCCCCCGCGTGCTGGAGCAATTGACGGCGAGCCCGGCTGTGGATGCCACCCTGATGAGCGGCTATTTTGGCGGCTACGGCAGCTACGGCCCGGAACTTGCGGCCAGGGAGATCGAGGCCGCGCGTGCCATGGCCGCTTCGACGGCGGCCTGCGGCGGCACCGTGGTGGTGCAGACGATGAACTGGCAGTCGGCCGGTGCCGACGCGCTGCGGGAAGGCGGGGTTCCCGTTTACCGCGGCATTGAGGAAGCCGCTTGGGTGCTGGGCCGCCTGGCACGGCGTCAGGCGGAGCCGGCTACCGGGATTCCGCTGCTGCCGGCCGCAGCCACACCGGTGCGGGACACCGGCTACTACCCGTCGCGGGCACTGCTCGCCGGCGCGGGAATTCCTTTTATTCCGGCCGCCGAGGTGTCCACCGAGGAGGAGTTGCTCGGCGCTGCGGCCGGATTGAGCTACCCCCTGGTGCTCAAGGCTTTGGGTGATGACCACAAGTCCGACCGCGGCGGCGTCATCCTCAATATAGCGGACGAGCCCGGACTCCTGACCGCGTGGCGTGACGTCACGGCACGCCTCGCGCCGCCGTCGTGCTCCGTTGAACAAATGGCTGATCTGTCCGGCGCCGTCGAACTGCTGGTCGGCATCCGCCGCGACCCACGCTTCGGCCCGATCGTGCTGGTCGGCTTGGGAGGGGTGTTCGCGGAAATCCTGCGCGATGTCCGGTGCGCGCTCGGCCCGGTATCAGTGCCACAGGCCCGGGACCTGCTGCTTTCGCTGCGCGGGGCGGCCCTGCTGACCGGCGCCCGCGGCCGGGCCCCGGTGGATCTGGACGCCGCGGCGGACGTCGTCGCCCGGCTTTCGGAGCTGGCCGCCGCGCACCCGGAGATCGCCGAAATCGAGTGCAATCCCGTTGCCGCGATGCCCGGCGGCGCCCTGGCCTTGGACGCACGCATCGTCCTCGGCTGATTCCACCCGGACACCCCCTCCGGCAGCACGCCGTCCATTTATTCCCATTAGTACCCACCCTCAGAGAAAGCGGACCCATGGACTTCCAGATGACCCCACGCCAGATCGAGCTGAAGCAGCGCGCCGCCGCGTGGACCAACGAAATGATGCAGTATGAACTCGACTGCGAAATGAATAACGGGCTCTCCGATGACCAGCACGCCAAGGTCAAGCAGCTGATCCTCAATCACGGACTGGCCGCCATCAACATGCCCGAGGAATGGGGCGGGGCCGGGCTGAACGTACTGGAGCACGCGATAGTTTCCGAAGAGGTCGGCAAGCTGACCGGGGCGCTCTGGGACACCATGTGGCGCCCGGCCAACGCTTTGAAGGCCTGCACCCCGGCGCAGCGCGAGGAATACCTGATCCCGGAAATCCGCGGTGAACGGCGCGACGCCGTGGCGATTACCGAACCCGAGGCGGGTTCGGATCCACAGAACATCCGAACCACCGCTGTCAAGGACGGGGATTCGTACCTGATCAACGGGGAAAAGCTGTTCGTGACCATCGGAGATGTGGCTGACTTCATTCTGCTGCTGGCCAGCGTGGACGGTGCTCCGACGATGTTCCTGGTCGACAAGAACCTGCCCGGCGTCTCGGTCAAGAGGGTGCCCCGCTACACCCACACCTTCGTCTATGAGCACCCCGAATTCATCTTTGAGGACGTGCGCGTTGGTGCGGACAAGATCCTCGGCGCGATAGGCCAAGGCTATGAGCTGACCCGGGACTGGTTTGTGGAGGAGCGCCTGATGATCGCGGCCCGTACCATCGGAGCCGCGGAGCGGGCCACCCTGCTGGCCGCGGAGTGGGCCAAGGAGCGCGTACAGTTCGGCAAGCCGATCATCGATTTCCAGCTGATCCAGAACATGCTGGCCAAGAACACCGTGGACATCATGACCAACCGGGTGCTGACGTACCAGGTGGCATGGGAGGCGGACCAGGGCATGGACCGCAAGCTGCTCAACGCAAAGGCCGCCGTCATCAAGCTCGGTGCCTCGGAAGCATCCAATCGCTGCGTGGACAATGCCCTGCAGATCTTCGGCGGACGCGGCTACATGCGGGAAAATCCGGTCGAACGGCTGTGGCGGGAATTGCGTGTGGACCGGATCTGGGAGGGCACCTCGGAGATCCAGACAATCATTATTGGCAACGAAATCAACAAGCGCGGAGCCGAGGGCCTGCTCAGGTACGCTGGAGCCGTGCCGCAGTGACCCAGCCGCACCCCACCGGGCTGTACGGCGAGGAGCCGGCGGAGCCGCTGGTCCAGGTGCAGGACCACGGCAAAGTGGTGGTCCTGCAGCTGAACCGACCGGCCAAAATGAATGCCCTCTCCACCGCCTTGGAGCAGGCGCTGTTGGACCTGCTGCGGACACCGGCTGTCGCCTCCGCCGGGGCCATCGTGTTCACCGGTTCCGCGCGGGCCTTCTCCGCCGGAGCCGATACGTCGGAGCTGCCGGACATGACGCCGGAGCGGATCGCGGCTTATTACCGGGGCAGCGGCTCGCTGTATGACGTCGTCTCCCGGCTGCCGCAGGCCACCGTCGCCGCAGTGTCCGGCTACTGTCTGGGCGCCGGGTTCGAGCTGGCGCTGGCCTGCGACGTCCGGATTGCCGACGAATCGGCCCGGTTCGGCCTGCCTGAGGTGGGGCTGGGCATCCTGCCCAGCTCCGGTGGCCTGACCCGGCTGGTCCGTGCCGTTGGTCCGGCCATCACGAGGGAAATCATTCTCTTCGGTGAACGGTTCCCGGCCGCAGAGGCACACCGGCTCGGATTGGTCCGTGAGGTTGTCCCGGCCGGGGAGGCCCTTGCCGTGGCGGTGGAACGCGCGGCCTTCCTGGCCGGGCAGCCCGCCATGGCCCTGGCCTGGACCAAGGCCGCCATCGACGCCGCCGTCGAATCCTCCGCCGCATCATCGCTGCTCATAGAGCAACTGGCCTATGCCGCGCTTAACCGCGTCGACGGCGAGTGCTGCTGAGGCGCAGGGTGGAAAGCGAATGTCGGGGCGCAGGAGCGGCCGCGGCTTTTACGAGTACGAATGAGAGGAACGGCATGGAGATTCTGCAGGAAGAGGTCGCACCCGCCGTGCTGCAGCAGGGCTTTGATCCGCTTGGCCCGACCGTGCGCAGCACCGTCGTTGGCTCCGGCCGTACCGTCAATTTCATCGATGAGGGACGGCCAGACTGGCAGCCCTTGCTTTTTCTAGGCGGAGCGGGAACTACAGTACGGGCGTTCCGGCTGATGGAGTTCGCTCGGTCATTCCGGGAGCAGCTGCGGATTCGGATCATTTCCGTGGAGCGCAACGGGCTCGGACAAACGCCCTTCGATCCCGCCGTCGGCTTCGTCGAATATGGGGCGGACGTCTGGTCGCTGTTGGATTCGCTGGACATCGGTCCGGTCTCTGTCGTCGCCATTTCCGGTGGCGGCCCCTACGCTGCCTGGTTTGCTGCCGAATGGCCGGAACGGGTGAGATCGCTCCATCTGGCCTGTGCCTACGCGGAGAATGGCGATGCCGGGGCGGTACCCTTCAACGCAGAGAAGATCGCGGAGGATCCGGCGGATTGGTGGCGTTTTCCTGCGAACAGCCCGGTTCACCGAGTTCCAGGTTTCGATGACTCGGTGATTGAAGAAGCAACCCGAGGAGTCTTCGCCCGGGGCAGGGATGTGTCTCCGCAAGGTCTGAGCCAGGCCTTTGAGCTGTGCGGGAACACGCCGCTGCCTGATCTGAGCCGCGTGGACGCGCCCGTTTTTACCTACTGGGGCAGCGCGGATCCGGCAGTTCCATTGGCCCAGCTGGAGCGCTGGCGGGCGGCGCTTCCCAACGTCGTGAAGAATCGGATCTATCAGCATGAGGGACATGACGTGCAGTATCGGCACTGGGACCAGATCCTGGCCGATGTGGCATTTCTCGGCGCCCGGGTGGTCGTCAGCGTGTCCGGCAAAACGCTGTTGGCTGCACCGGAACACGCCGCGGACATGCTGGCAGCAGGCGGAGAGGTTGGGTTGGCAGCGTGGTCGCAGACGGGACCACCGCCGCTCAGATAAGTTCCCAGCTCACCGTGACGGCTGCCTCGACGGTCGACTCCCCAGCCTCCAGCGGAATTGCCTCCGTGTTCAGTGCGCGCGCCATAACGGGCACAGGGGACGGCCCGACGGCGGCCGGTTCACCTTCGGTGATGATGAGCACGGGGCCGATGGTGCGGCCGGCCAGGGCGGCAAAATGTTCCGCCTTCGATGCGGCATCAGCCCAGGCCAGTTCTCGCGCCCGCGCCGCGGCCTGCGCGGGATCGGACACGGATGGCTGCAGGCCGTTCAGGCGCACGTCATTGCCGCCGGCTTCCACCGTGGCCACGATGACGTCCTGGGCACTTTGGTCTCGGGCGTTTGTCCGGTAGTCGAGCCGTACCGCGAAGGAGCTGCTGACCAGGTAACCGCTGACAACGTTCCCTGCGCCCTCCTGCCAGTTCGTTTCGGCGCGGACATTCAGGGCGCTGCTGGTGGTATCGTCCGCCGCAACGCCCAACGTCTGCAGCCGCCGCAGGATGGCCTGCACAGCGGTCGCCGCACCGGCGTAGGCAGCCGGCACCGTGTCCCGCCGGGTTTCGATGCCGATGCTGATTGTCAGCTTGTCGGGAACCTGGCTGCAGGCCCCGCGTCCGGTCACGGTCACCTGTGGAGCGCCGTCGTCCGCAGGTACGGGCGGGGACTGCTGTTGGTTCGGGATCATCGGACTACCTCGGTTTCTGTGCCGCGGAAACGGTCGATGGTGGGTCGGAAACGGGCGATGGTGGGGTGGCGCTGGTAGCCTCCGGCGTCCAGCCCAGCCTGGCGTTCAAACGGGTTGCGGCTGCCCGGCTCCCCAGTGCGCCAGAGCGACCAGAGGGCGCCGAGACCGTAAAGCGGGAGGAAGGGCAGACCGAGGCAGCAGGCATATTGGGTGCAGTGCCGCGCCTCGTGTCCCAGCAGCCGAGGCTGGGCGTCAATGAAGCAGCGGTTAGCGCGATAGAACACCACGTTGCCGACGGTAAACGCGCCCGCGGTCGGCAAGAGGGGCCGGTAACCGGTGGCGAAGACCAAGCCGTCGGGTCCGGGCTGCAGCTGTGTCCGCGTGAGCCGGGCCAGCAATATGCCCAGCGGCGTAGACAAGTTAAGCAGGTTCACCGCCATCCGCAGCCGCTGCCAGCCGGTCATGGTTGCAGTCCACCCATTATGGTTACAGGCCACCCATCATGGTTACAGTCCACCCATCATGGTTACATCGTAGCCGGGTCGCGGATCTGTCCGTAGCTGGTGCTCCCGGCCGCGATTCGGCTCCGCCCCGGTTCAAGGCTCCGCTCCGGGTTCAACTAGACTGGGCGGGGCGGGAAACCGACCCGCCACCCTGTCCTGACGAGCTTAGGTAACAACAGTAGATGTCTGACAAAACCGAGAAATCCGCCCCAGCAGCAGACGCCGCGGTACCCGAAACGGTACCGGCATTGGTCCCGGAGGCGGTACCGGAGGCGGTCCTTGGCGCGCAGGCCGCACCCGACCCGACCGACGAAGCGTCCATAACTGCCGCCGTCGGGCAGGCGGTTGCCGCCTTCGCCGCCGCCGCCACGCTGGACGGGCTCAAGGCCGCGCGGCTGGCGCACACGGGGGAAAAGTCCCCGCTGAGCCTGGCCAACCGCGGCATCGGCTCGCTGGCCAAGGAGCAGAAGGCAGCGGCCGGCAAGCTGATGGGCGCGTCGCGCGGCCAGGTCAGTAAGGCGCTCGCGGCCCGGACCGCCGAGCTGGAGGCCGAAGACGCCGCGCGGATCCTGGTCGAGGAAACCGTCGACGTCACCGCGGCTGCGCGCCGCCGTCGTGCCGGCGCACGGCACCCGCTTTCCACGCTGCAGGAGCGCGTGAGCGACATCTTTGTGGGCATGGGCTGGGAAATCGCGGAAGGGCCGGAGCTGGAGAGCGAGTGGTTCAACTTTGACGCGCTGAACTTCAAGCCGGACCACCCGGCGCGCGAAATGCAGGACACCTTATTCGTGGAGCCTCCGGAGGCTCATCTGGTGCTGCGCACACACACCTCCCCGGTGCAGGTGCGGTCCATGCTGGAACGGGAGCTGCCCATTTACGTGTTGTGCCCGGGTAAAGTGTTCCGCACCGACGAGCTCGATGCGACGCACACCCCGGTGTTCCACCAGTTCGAGGGCCTGGCGATCGATAAGGACCTTTCCATGGCGGATCTGGTGGGCACACTGGAGCATTTCACCCGCCAGCTCTTCGGCGATGAGGCGAAGGTCCGGCTGCGTCCAAACTTCTTTCCGTTCACCGAACCGTCCGCGGAACTGGACATCTGGCATCCCGGTGCCAAGGGCGGCCCGCGTTGGATTGAATGGGGCGGCTGCGGGATGGTCAATCCGAACGTGCTCCGCGCGGCCGGTATTGATCCACAGACTTATTCAGGTTTTGCCTTTGGCATGGGCATTGAACGTGCCCTGATGTTCCGCAATGAGGTCGGCGATATGCGGGACATGATCGAGGGCGATGTACGTTTCAGCGAGCACTTCGGGATGGAGATCTAGGCATGAGAATCCCACTTTCCTGGCTGCGCGGGTTTGCGCAGGTACCGGCGGACGCGACTGCCGAAGATGTGATGGCCGAACTGGTCAAAGTCGGTTTTGAGGAAGAGGGTGTGCACCGCCCGGGCGATGATATCAGCGGCCCGATTGTCGTCGGCCAGGTGCTCTCGCTCCAGGCGGAGCCGCAAACCAACGGCAAGACCATCAACTGGTGCGAGGTCCGCGTTGTCCCCGAAGGCCTGACCCAGACCCTGACAGGCGACGGCGTTGATCCGTCGGGCGTGCAGGGCATCGTCTGCGGCGCCCACAACTTCGAGGTTGGGGACAAGGTGGTGGTCACCCTCCCCGGCGCCGTGCTGCCCGGAGACTTCAGAATCGCGCCCCGGACAACCTATGGGCACGTCTCTGCCGGCATGATTGCCTCGGTGCGTGAGCTGGGCATCGGCGAGGACCACGACGGTATCCTGGTGCTGGGCACTCTGGGCCTGGACCCCGAGATCGGCACGGACGCCCTCGAACTGCTCGGCCTCCATGACGAGGCCGCCGAAATCAACGTGACGCCGGACCGCGGCTATGTGCTCAGCATCCGCGGCGTGGCCCGTGAATTCGCGCACGCCACCGGCACCGCCTTCCTCGATCCGGCGGCACGGATATCTGTCACACGTTCCAGCGGCGCCGGTTATCCGGTGCGGCTCGAGGATGCGGCCCCCATCTACGGCAAGCCCGGCTGCGACCGTTTTGTAGCACGGACGGTCCACGGAATTAACCCGACCGCGCCAACACCGGCCTGGATGTCCGCCCGTCTGCGCCTGGCAGGCATGCGGTCCATCTCGCTGCCGGTCGACATTTCAAACTATGTGATGTTTGAACTAGGCCAACCGACCCATTGCTACGACGCCGACAAACTGGCCGACGGCATCGTGGTTCGGCGCGCAGCCCCGGGGGAGACCCTGCGGACCCTCGACGGCAAGGTGCGCACCCTCGACCCGGAGGACCTACTCATTACCGACGGTGCGGGCCCGATCGGCATCGCCGGTCTCATGGGCGGTGCCTCCACCGAGTGTTCTGACGCCACCGTCAACGTCCTGGTCGAGGCCGCCCACTTTGACGAGGTGAGCGTCGCGCGCTCCCGCCGCCGTCACAAACTGCCATCCGAGGCGTCCAAGCGCTTCGAACGCGGCGTCGACTGGCAGATGGCCGACAAGGCCGCGCAGCGTGTCATCGACCTGCTCGTGGAACTGGCCGGCGGCACCGAGGAGACCACCGTGACCGACGTCGGCACCGAGCCCGCGGCGGTCACTATCACGCTGCCGTCCGGCTTTGCCTCCGCCCTGATCGGCATCGACTTCACCGATGGCCAGATCGTCACGGCGCTCACCGATGTGGGCGGCACGGTGGAAAAGATCGACGGCGGCTACCGGGTCACCGCCCCTAGCTGGCGCCACGACCTGGAAACGCCGGAAGATCTGACCGAGGAAATAGCGCGGCTGGTCGGCTACGACAAGATTCCCGCCACGCTCCCGGTGGCCCCGCCAGGCCGCGGCCTCTCGCGCCCACAGCAGCTCCGCCGTCGTGCACTGCAGGCTTTGGCCGACGCCGGCCTGACCGAAGTCCTGGCCTACCCTTTCATTTCCAAGGAAGACAACGACACGTTCGGTGTGGCCGACGCCGGGGCTGAGCGTTCCGCCATCAAGCTGGCAAACCCGTTGAGCGAGGAAAACGGCTACCTGCGGACCTCGATCCTGCCGGGGCTGATCGAGGTGGCCAAGCGCAACCATTCCCGCGGCTTCCGCGACGTGGCCCTGTTTGAGGCCGGGTTGGTGTTCCTCCCGGACGGAACGCAGGGCACCGAAAGCATTCCGCCGCTGGGCCTGCTGCCTTCCGAGGACGTGTTGGCCGCGCTCTATGATGGGGTGCCGGAGCAGCCGCTGCACATCGGCGCCGTACTGACGGGCAAGGATTCCCCGCTGGCCGCGGGCCACTCCGCGCGGGCCTGGGACTATGCTGACGCCCTGGATTTTGTCCGCCTCATCGGCGCTGTCCTCGGCGTCGAGGTGGTGATCAGCCAGGGTTTGCACCAGGCGTTCCACCCCGGGCGCACCGCGGTGCTGACACTGCGCAGCGGGGATGTTGTCGGTTACGCCGGTGAGCTCCATCCGAAGCTGTTGGCGGAGCTGGATATGCCTGCCCGCTCGGTGGCGCTGGAACTGGACGCCGACCAGCTGTTCGAGGCCGCGCCGGACGTCATTGTGGCCAAGCACATCTCCACCTTTCCGATCGCCACCCAGGATGTTGCCCTCGTGGTTCCGGCCCGGATTCCGGCCGAAGACGTGCTGGCGGCACTTCGCGAGGGGGCCGGGGAACTGCTCGAAGATGTAGCGCTGTTCGATGACTACCGCGGAACCGGGATCGGCGAGGACCGGAAGTCCTTGGCCTTCGGGCTGCGGTTCCGGGCCGATGACAGGACGCTGACAGCGGACGAAGCCACCGCGGCCCGGGAAGCGGCCGTTGCAGTTGCCGCCGAACGGTTCGGAGCAGTCCTGAGGGGCTAGCGCCGCGCCCTTTTCCCTATCGGTGTAGCTCTTCGCGCCCATGTTTTAATGCTGGGACCTGGGTGCGAAGTGCTGCACCCATCGGGATCGATGGGCGCAAGGTGACGGAGACTAAGGCACGAGCAGAACTTTGCCGGTGGTTTTGCGGGCCTGCAGATCGGTGTGTGCCTGTGCTGCCTCGGCCAGCGGATAGCGTGCACCGATCCGCACCTCCAGTTTCCCGGTGGCGGCGGCCGTGAAAACCTCCTCGGACCGCCAGCGGCGTTCCTGCGGATTCTGCAGGAAGTCTCCCAGCTTCGGCCGGGTGATGCTCAGTGAGCCGCCCGCGTTAAGCCGCTGCAGATCAAACGGCGGCACCGGACCGGACGCGGCTCCGTAGAGTACCAGCGTTCCGCGCAGCCGCAGCGCTCTAAGCGAGCCGTCAAACGTATTCTTTCCGACGCCGTCGTAAACGACATCAACACCGGTTCCGTCGGTGATTGCGCGCACCCGCTCGGGAAAGCCGTCATAGCGCAACACCTCGTCCGCCCCGGCCCCGCGTGCCAGCGCTTCCTTTTCGTCGGTGGAGACGGTGCTGATCACCCGTGCGCCGCGGTCCTTGAGCAGCTGAATGAGCAGCAGCCCGACGCCGCCGGCACCGGCATGGGTCAGCACCGTCTGCCCTGGCTCCACATGGTAGGAGGAGTTGATCAGGTAATGCGCCGTCATGCCCTGCAGCGGCAGTGCGGCAGCTACGTCGTCGGACACTCCATCGGGAACCTGAAGCGCCTTCGCGGCTTCGACGACGGTGAACTCGGCATAGGTTGACCGGCCCTCCGCGGTGGCGACGCGTTGCCCGACGGCGAAGTCCTCCACGCCGTCCCCTACCGCGACGATGCTGCCCGCAGCTTCAGAACCTGGGGTATACGGCAGATCAATGGCGTAGTGGCCGCTGCGCTGGTATGTCTCGATGAAATTCACCCCGCTGGCGGCCACCTTGATCAGCAGTTCACCGGGTCCGGCCAGCGGCATCGGGACGTCGGCTGCCCGCAGGACATCGGGACCACCGGTCTCCGTGACGACAATCGCTTTCATGTTCTCGCTCATGAGATGGCTCCATTTGCTCAGCTGGATATGCGGATGGGTCTCATCTCCATGCTAGGACCTGCCGCAAACCTCCCGTCCCAACTGGGTCGCATTTATGGCACTCAAATCGCCTTTTGGGTGCCATATCTGCGACTCAGTTGGAGGAGGTGCCGCGAAATATGCATAAATATCGGTGGCTATGAATAAATCTGCTGTATGCTGGGTCCATGACGATCTCTGTAGCGGTGTCGGGAGCCAGCGGTTATGCCGGGGGAGAGGTGCTGCGCCTGTTGGCGGGCCATCCGGAGGTGACGATCGGCGCCATCACAGCGCACAGCAACGCCGGGGCGCGTCTGGGCGAACTCCAGCCGCACCTGCATTCTCTGGCGGACCGGCTGCTGGAGGAGACCACTGTCGACAACCTTGCCGGCCACGATGTGGTGTTCCTGGCCCTGCCGCATGGTGCGTCTGCGGAGATCGCCCGCCAGCTGCCTGCGGACACCCTGGTGATTGACGCCGGCGCCGACCATCGGCTCGAGGATCCGGCGGCCTGGGAGAAGTTTTACGGCTCCGCCCACGCCGGCACCTGGCCGTACGGGCTGCCCGAGCTGCCCGGGCACCGGGAAAGGCTGCGGAATGCCCGGCGGATCGCCGTCCCGGGCTGTTACCCGACCAGCGCGCTGCTGGCGCTGGCCCCCGGTTTCGCGGCAGGCGCCCTGATGCCCGACGACGTCGTCATCGTTTCGGCGTCCGGAACCTCGGGTGCCGGCAAGACCGCTAAGGTCAACCTCATCGGCTCCGAGGTCATGGGCTCGATGAGCCCCTACGGCGTGGGCGGCGGACACCGGCACACGCCGGAGATCGAACAGGGCCTCTCCGCCGCCGCTGGAACTGCCGTCACCGTGTCCTTTACACCCACGCTGGCGCCGATGAGCCGCGGGATCCTGGCCACGGCCACGGCCAAGGTCGTCCCGCGGATGCGCGCCAGCATCGGTCAAGACAGCGTCGATCGAGGCAGCGTCGGTCAAGGCAGCATCGGAGAAACCGGTGCCGAAGAAGACACCGCATATATAGCCGGCGCAGGCAACGCTGCCGAAGCGGAACTGCGGCAGATCTGGCTGGATGCCTACGAGGACGAGCCGTTTGTCCACGTTCTGCCGCCCGGTCAATGGCCCTCGACCAAGTCCGTCCAGGGGTCCAACCACGTGGCGCTGCAGATTGCCTTCGACGCGCATGCCGGCCGCGTGATTGTCTGCTGCGCCATCGACAATCTGACCAAGGGCACCGCCGGCGGCGCGGTGCAGTCCATGAACATTGCCCTCGGCCTGGACGAAACGACAGGCCTGACCTTCCAAGGAGTAGCACCATGAGCGTGACAACCGCCGCAGGATTCCGGGCCGCCGGTGTGACAGCCGGGCTGAAGGTCTCCGGAAGGTCCGATCTTGCCCTGGTGGTCAACGACGGGCCGCTAAAGCACGCCGCCGCCGTTTTCACGTCCAACCGGGTGGCCGCAGCCCCCGTGCACTGGTCGCGTCAGGTGCTCGGCGACGGTCGGGTGGATGCGGTGTTGCTCAATTCCGGCGGCGCCAATGCCTGCACGGGCCCGCAGGGCTTCCAGAATACGCACACAACGGCGGAGAAAGTGGCGGACCTGCTGGGTCTGTCCGCCGCTGATGTGGCGGTCTGTTCCACGGGTCTGATCGGCGAGCAGCTGCCGATGGACAAGCTCCTGCCCGGCATCGAAGCCGCTTCGGCGGCATTGAAGGACGACGGCGGCCCGGCGGCGGCCGAGGCGATCATGACCACCGACACGGTGGCCAAGGAGGCTGTCTTTGCCGGGGCCGGCTATTCGATCGGCGGCATGGCCAAGGGCGCAGGCATGCTCGCCCCCGGGCTGGCGACCATGCTGGTGGTGATCAGCACCGACGCCGTCGTCGAACCGAACGGGCTGGACGCGGCCCTGCGCGACGCGGTCCGGGTGAGTTTCAACCGCGCCGATTCGGACGGCTGCATGTCCACCAATGACACGGTGCTGCTGCTGGCCTCCGGCGCGTCCGGGGTTTATCCGGAGCTGGCCGAATTCACCGCCGGGCTGACCGGACTGTGCAGGCAGCTGGCCCGTGCGCTGATCGGCGACGCCGAGGGTGCCAGCCACGACATTGCCATTACGGCGATCAACGCCGCCACCGAGCACGATGCCGAACTCGCCGCGCGTGCCGTGGCACGCTCCAACCTGTTCAAAACCGCGATCTTCGGCAACGACCCGAACTGGGGACGCGTACTGTCCGCCGTCGGCACCACGGATGCGGTCTTCGAACCCGATCAGCTCAATGTCGCGATCAACGGCGTGCAGGTCTGCCGCAACGGGATGATCGGGGAGTCCCGGGACCTGGTGGACCTGACACCGCGGGAAGTGAACGTGGAAATCGATCTGCAGGCCGGAAAGGCCACCGCCACCATCCTGACCAATGACCTCACGCATGAGTATGTTGAAGAAAACAGCGCTTACTCCTCCTGACCCGCGCCGCAGCCACCGGTCCAACCCGTAGCGACCGCATCCGGTTCGGCCACCGAAATTTGACCCACCGAAACATAAGGATCCGTTCATGACATCGGTCGCAGCAGCCCAGGATAAGGCCGCCACACTGATCGAAGCGCTGCCTTGGATCCAGCGCTTCGCCGGCACCGTCGTCGTCGTTAAATACGGCGGAAACGCCATGATCAACGACGAGCTGCGCCGGGCGTTCGCCGAGGACATCGTCTTCCTGCACCACGTGGGCATCAAGCCGGTGGTGGTGCACGGCGGCGGCCCGCAGATCAACGCGATGCTGGGCCGGCTGGGCATTGAATCGGAGTTCAAGGGCGGGCTGCGGGTCACCACGCCGGAGGCCATGGACGTGGTCCGGATGGTGCTCACGGGACAAGTGGGGCGCGAGCTGGTGGGGCTCATCAACGCCCACGGGCCCTATGCCGTGGGATTGTCCGGGGAGGACGGTGCGCTGCTGCAAGCCGAGCGCACCGGGACCACGGTCGACGGCGAGCACGTCGACCTGGGCCAGGTGGGCGAGGTGGTGGGTGTGAACCCGGGGTCCATCCTGAACCTGCTCGATGCCGGCCGGATCCCGGTCATTTCCACCGTGGCACCGGAGCTCGGGCATGCGGAATCGGTGCTCAACGTCAACGCTGATACCGCCGCGGCCGCGCTGGCGGTGGCGCTGCAGGCCTCCAGGCTGGTGATTCTGACCGATGTGGAAGGCCTTTACGCCCGCTGGCCGGACAAATCGTCGCTGATCTCCGCGATTGGCGCCACCGAGCTGCGCAATTTGCTGCCCGGTCTGGAATCGGGCATGATCCCGAAGATGACCGCCTGCCTGAAGGCGGTCGACGGCGGCGTGCAGCGTGCCGCCGTGGTGGACGGCAGGAGCGCGCATTCCATGCTGCTGGAGCTCATCACAACCGCCGGTAACGGCACCCAGGTTTTTCCGGACGAAGGGGAACCATCATGACAGACGATGCACACGCCACATGCGATGCCGGCACGGCGGGCCCCGGCATGGCAGGCCCCGGCATGGCAGGCCCAGTCGGGACAGGCGCCGGCGGGGACGCCTGGCTCGCGCGGTATTCGCACTCCCTGATGGGCGTCTTCGGCACTCCTCAGCGGGTCCTGGTGCGTGGCAACGGGGCGGTGGTTTGGGACGTGGACGGCAATGAATATCTGGACCTGCTGGGCGGCATCGCCGTCAATGCGCTCGGTCACGCCCACCCGTTCGTGACGTCCGTGGTGGCCAGCCAGCTGGCCACACTGGGGCACGTCTCCAACTTCTTCACCAGCCCAACGCAGATCGCCCTGGCCGAGAAGCTGCTCGGGATCTGCGGTGCACCGGAGGGGTCCAAGGTGTTCTTTGCCAACTCCGGGACGGAGGCCAACGAGGCGGCCTTCAAGCTGGCGCGCGCCCATGGAAAGACCCATAGTCAGCCGGGGGGTCCCGCACGGAGCGTGATTATTGCCCTCGAAGGGGCCTTCCACGGCCGGACCATGGGTGCACTTGCCATGACCGCCAAACATGCATACCGCGAACCCTTTGAGCCGATGCCGGCCGGGGTGCTGCACATTCCCTTCAACGACATTGCCGCCCTACGCGACGCCGTCGACGAAACCGTGGCCGCGGTCATCCTCGAACCCATCCAGGGGGAGGCGGGTGTGCGCCCGCTCTCGGCCGAATATCTGCAGGCCGCGCGGGAACTCACCCGCGCCGCTGGAGCCCTGCTGATCCTGGATGAGGTCCAGACCGGCATCGGCCGTACCGGTGAGTGGTTCGCGGGGATCCCGGGAGCTGCCGGGAATGACGGCGGGCCGTGCGCCGACGCGGTGGAACTGCCGGACGCCGTCACCCTGGCCAAGGGCCTGGGCGGGGGGTTCCCGATTGGGGCGCTGATCACCATCGGCACCGGGCCCTCGGAGCTGCTTTCCGCCGGCCAACATGGCACCACGTTCGGCGGCAATCCCGTCGCCACCGCCGCCGCGCTCGCCACCTTGCATGTGATCGAGTCCCGTGATGTGCTCGGCAATGTCCGCCGGGTGGGGGCTGCGCTCGCGGCTGGCCTGGCCGCCATCGAGGGTGTCACCGAGGTCCGGGCGCATGGCCTGCTGATTGGCTTCGATCTCGGCCGCCCGATGGCGGCGGAGGTGGTTCGGTTGGCCCTGGACGCCGGCTTCATCATCAACGCGCCCCGCCCCGCGACCATCCGGCTGGCGCCGCCGCTCATTCTGACCGATTCCCAGGCCCGGCGGTTCCTGACCGCGCTGCCCGCCATTCTCGCCGCCGCGGCACGCAGCATCAGCAGCACCGGCATCAGCACTAAGGGAGAACCATCATGACACGCCATTTTCTCGTCGACACGGATCTGTCGCCGGCCGAACAGGGCGAGGTCCTGGCCCTGGCCGCCGCGCTGAAAAAGGAACCCTATTCCCGCAGCACCTTCGCCGGCTCGGGCGCGGGGCGCAAAACCGTCGCCGTGATCTTTGACAAGACCTCCACGCGCACCCGGGTTTCCTTCGCCACCGGCATTGCGGATCTCGGCGGGGTGCCGCTGATCATCGGCGCGGGGGATTCGCAGCTGGGACACAAGGAATCCATCGCCGACACCGCCAAGGTCCTCGAACGGATGGTTGCCGGCATCGTCTGGCGCACTTATGCGCAGTCCGGGCTGGAGGAAATGGCAGCCAATTCCTCGGTGCCGGTGATCAATGCGCTGTCCGATGAGTACCATCCGTGCCAGCTGCTGGCGGATCTGCTCACGATCCAGGAGCACAAAGGAGCACTGCGCGGCCTGACCCTAACCTACCTGGGGGATGCGGCCAACAACATGGCCAATTCCTACCTGCTGGCTTGCGTCACCGCGGGCATGCACGTGCGCATTGCCGGCCCGGAAGGGTACCTGCCCGATTCCGCCGTCGTCGCGGCAGCCAAGGCCCGGGCCGCGGAGACCGGCGGCTCGGTGCTGGTCACCACGGATGCCGCGGCGGCCTGTGCCGGCGCCGACGTGCTGGCCACGGACACTTGGGTTTCGATGGGGCAGGAAGACCAGAAAGCCGCGCGGCAGGAGCTGTTCAAGGACTACGCGCTCGACGACGACGCGCTCGCCAAGGCGGCGCCCGACGCCGTCGTCCTGCACTGCCTGCCCGCGTACCGCGGCTACGAGATCTCCGCCAATGCCATCGACGGGCCGCAGTCCGTGGTCTGGGACGAGGCCGAGAACCGGCTGCACGCGCAGAAGGCGCTGATGGTCTGGCTCGTGGAACAGTCCGCGCGTCAGGACAATGACGCTCCGGTCACCGGGGCGGAGAAGGCCGCAGCCGGCGGGGCGCCGGCCTGATGAGCGCCGCCCCCGCCGCCGGGATGCCGGCCACTAAAACCGCCAGACAGGGCCGCATCGTTGCCCTGCTGACGAGCCGACCCGTGCGGTCACAGGCGGAGCTCGCGGCGCTGCTGGCCGATGACGGACTCGTCGTGGGGCAGGCAACGCTGTCGCGGGATCTTGTGGAGCTCGGGGCCGTCCGGGTCCGGGGAGAAGGCGGCACCCTGGTGTATGCACTGCCGCGGGAAGGCGGCGACCGAACCCCGCATTCGGCCGTTTCGCAGGAGCTGCTGGACGCTCGGTTGACCAGGCTGTGCGCCGAACTTCTCGTCACGGCCGAGGCGTCGGCGAACATTGTGGTGCTGCGGACCCCACCGGGGGCGGCGAATTTTCTGGCCCTGGCGATCGATCATTCGGTGATGCCCACCGTACTGGGCAGCATCGCCGGCGACGACACGGTAATGCTGATCACCCGTGACCCGCAGGGCGGGGCCGACGTTGCCGGGCGTTTCCTGCAGTTCGCGGCCGAGCCATCGGCGAACTGGTAGCCCGCCAGCGCCGGAGCCTTTAACGTAGTTTCAAGATGAATGACACCCAATTGAGGAGCATGTAGTGACTGACCGCATTGTTTTGGCCTACTCCGGTGGCCTGGATACTTCCGTTGCCATCGGCTGGATCGGCGAAGCCACCGGTGCCGAGGTGATCGCCGTCGCCGTTGACGTCGGGCAGGGCGGTGAATCGCTGGAAACCATCCGCCAGCGCGCCCTCGGCTGTGGTGCCGTTGAGGCCTATGTCGCCGACGCACGCGAGGAATTTGCCGACGATTACTGCGTCCCGACGTTGAAGGCCAACGGTTTGTACCAGGGGCACTACCCGCTGGTGTCTGCCATTTCGCGTCCCGTCATCGTCAAGCACCTGGTCAAGGCTGCCCGTGAATTCGGTGCCACCACCGTGGCCCATGGCTGCACGGGCAAGGGCAATGACCAGGTCCGCTTCGAGGTGGGTATCCAGACCCTGGGCCCGGACCTCAAATGCATCGCGCCGGTCCGCGACCTGGCCCTGACCCGTGACAAGGCGATCGCGTTCGCCGAGGACAAGGGCCTGCCGATCGAGACGACCAAGAAGAACCCGTATTCGATCGATCAGAACGTCTGGGGCCGGGCCGTGGAAACCGGCTACCTGGAAGACATCTGGAACGGTCCCACCAAGGATATTTATGACTACACGGCCACGCCGGAATTCCCGCCGGCACCGGACGAGGTCATCATTTCCTTCGAGCGCGGTGTGCCCGTGGCGGTCGACGGCGTCAAGCTCTCCGCACTGGCGGTCATCCAGGAACTGAACCGCCGCGCCGGTGCGCAGGGCGTGGGCCGGATCGACGTCGTCGAAGACCGGCTGGTGGGCATCAAGAGCCGCGAAATCTACGAAGCCCCCGGCGCCATGGCGCTGATCACCGCGCACAAGCACCTGGAGGACATCACCGTTGAGCGCGAGCAGGCCCGTTTCAAGGCCACCGTGGGCCAGCGCTGGAGCGAACTTGTCTATGACGGCCAGTGGTTTTCCCCGCTGAAGCGTTCCCTGGACACTTTCATCGAGGACACCCAGCGGTACGTCACCGGGGACATCCGAATGACCCTGCATGGCGGCGCGGCTGTGGTGGATGGACGCCGTTCCGGGACCTCGCTGTACGACTTCAACCTCGCGACCTACGACACCGGGGACACCTTCGATCAGTCCCAGGCCAAGGGCTTCATCGAGCTCTGGGGCATGTCCTCCAAGGTCGCGTCCTCCCGCGACCAGCGCGTGGCCGGGCAGTAGCGGTGGTTGACCCGAACCCGTCGGCCGGACAGAGCAGGGGTGGGGAGCGCTCGGGGACCAACACGGGTGCGCTCTGGGGCGCCCGGTTCGCCGGCGCACCGGCGGACGCCCTGGCGGCGCTGAGCAAGTCCACGCACTTTGACTGGCGGCTGGCACTGTACGACATTGCCGGCTCCAAGGCACACGCCCGCGTGCTGCACCAGGCCGGACTGCTCGACGGCGGCGAGCTGGCCGGCATGCTCGACGCACTGTCCGAGCTGGGGGCGGACGTGGAATCGGGGGCCTACACGGCGGCGGAGTCCGACGAGGATGTCCACGGTTCGCTGGAACGCGGACTGATTGCACGCGCAGGGGTCCAGCTGGGCGGCAAACTCCGTGCCGGTCGCTCGCGCAATGACCAGATTGCCACGCTGGGCCGGATGTACCTGCGCGACCATGCGCGGATCGTCGCCGGAGGCGTGCTTTCCGTGGTGGATGCCCTAGTCGGCCAGGCGAAGGGGCACCATGGCGTGGCCATGCCCGGCCGCACCCACCTGCAGCACGCCCAGCCGGTGCTGCTGGGCCATCACCTGCTGGCCCATGCCTGGGCCTTGCTGCGTGACGTCCAGCGACTGCAGGACTGGGACAAGCGCGCGGCAGTGTCGCCCTATGGATCAGGTGCGCTGGCGGGTTCATCGTTGGGCCTGGATCCCAATGCCGTGGCTGCGGAACTGGGCTTTGATTCTGCCACCTGGAATTCGATCGACGGCACCGCCTCCCGCGATGTCTTCGCCGAATTCTCCTGGATTGCCGCCATGATCGGGGTGGATTTGTCCCGGATCAGCGAGGAGGTCATCCTCTGGGCCACCAAGGAATTCTCCTTCGTCGCCCTCGACGATTCCTATTCAACCGGCTCCTCGATCATGCCGCAGAAGAAGAATCCGGACGTCGCCGAGCTGGCCCGGGGCAAGGCCGGCCGGCTGATCGGTGATCTGACCGGGCTGCTCGCCACGCTCAAGGGCCTGCCGCTGGCCTACAACCGGGACCTGCAGGAGGATAAGGAACCGGTCTTCGACGCGGCGGATACCCTCGAACTGCTGCTGCCGGCCGTCTCAGGCATGATCGCCACCCTGGTGTTCAACACCGAGCGGATGCAGTCCTTGGCTCCGCAGGGGTTCGCCCTGGCCACTGACATCGCGGAATGGCTGGTCCGCCAGGGCGTGCCGTTCCGGGAAGCTCACGAGCTGTCCGGGTCGGCGGTCAAACTGGCGGAGGCCCGCGGTGTCGAGCTGTGGGATCTGACTGACGGGGAGTACGCCGGGATTTCGGCGCAGCTCACTCCCGAGGTGCGCACCGTCCTGAGCACGGAAGGGTCGCTGAACAGCCGCAGCGCGCAAGGCGGCACGGCGCCGTCGGCCGTCCTTGCCCAGCTCGATGCCCTCCAGCTCCAGCTCGCTCAGGCGCGTACCTTCCTACACCGATGAACGTTTGGCGGTGGTGGTTGCGGTTTGCTGGCGGGTGCCCCCGTTACCCCACCGACCGGCGCTGGGTTGTCTGCGCTAGGCTGTCTCCATGACTGAGCCTTCCTCCACCGAACCGTTCACGAGATGGCCTTCCAGCGCCAGAATTTCGACTGACGAATTGCTGGCCGATCTCGACGCCGCTGCAGAGATCCTGCTGGCCAAAACCACCGCGCTGACGGAGAACGAGATCAGCGCTCCCTCCGCGCTCCCGGGCTGGACCCGCGGCCACGTGCTGGCCCATTTGAGGGGGGTCGCCAATGCCGTGGCGCGCCAGTGCGAATATGCCGCCCAAGGTGAAAGTATCGAATTCTACGACGGCGGGTTTGAGGGCAGAACACGCTCGATCGAGGTCGCTGCGGGCAACACGGCCGCGGAACACCTCGCCGCGCTGCAGGGCGCGCTGAACCGGGTCCTGACGGATCTGCGCGGTCTCGATGAGGCGGGCTGGCAGCTGCCGATCACCTACCGAAACGGCGTTGTTTATGACGGCGGGCTGGCTCTCTGGCGGGAGCTGGTGATCCACCTGTCCGATTTGGAGGTGGGTCGGGGCCCGGAAA
Organism: Paenarthrobacter sp. PH39-S1; assembly: GCF_030063245.1. Lineage (GTDB taxonomy): Bacteria > Actinomycetota > Actinomycetes > Actinomycetales > Micrococcaceae > Arthrobacter_M. The sequence goes on along the minus strand of NZ_JASISR010000023.1, from coordinate 11,101 downwards.
CCTGGTCGGGCGAATTCTGCAGCCACCTATTCGGCTTCCTCCAGCCCCGGGTTCCTGCGGGCCTGCGGCTGAAACTTCAGCCGCTCGGGCTGCCCGCGCTGACGCTGGAAAACAAAAACAGCGGCGGAAGCTCCGTGTCGGTCAGCGGGATGTTGACGGATCTCGCCGCGTGGCTCGCCGGCCGGACACCGAGTCTGGGCAGCCTGCGCGCCGAAGCCGCGGCAGACGCCGTCGACCTCCCAGAACTGCTCCCATGGCCGTCCGGCGTCGCGCCCAAATAGCCGCCCGCAACGTCACCGACTTTGTCCTCCAATCCGGCCCACCGATCGATCCGCGGGGGCGGTCAACGTCACCCGGCGCAGTAGATGCCGCGCCGCCTGACGGCCGATCAGGCCACGGCTTCGCGGGCCAGCAGGCGTCCCTTTATCTGCAGCCCCCAGCGGAAGCCGCCCAACGTCCCGTCGGTCCGGACCACCCGGTGGCACGGCACAAAGAGTGCCGCGGCATTGAAGGCGCAGGCGCTTGCCGCGGCCCGCACCGCGGCTGGGTTTCCCGCCAGCAGCGCGTATTCGGTATACGTGACGGGTTTCCCGGGGGAGACCGTGCGCAGCACATCCCAGGCGTGGGCCCGGAATGGCCCGGATTTCTGCAGCACCGTGACATCCATGATGTCCTCGGGCCGTCCGTCGTAATAGGCGGCGACGGCGTCGGAGATGGACCCGAGCGACCGCACGGCGGTGTAGCCGGCGGGGCGCAGCGTCGGATGGATCTGGCCCGTGAGCTCGTCCAGCTCGGCGGTCCAACCGGAGGCCAGCACGGCCCCGTCGGCGGAAATGACAGTGAAGGGTCCGTCCGGCGTATTCATGGTCAGGGTCTCGGCGATCATTGCGATGCTTTCTCATGGGATGTGGTTTGTGGAGCTATGGTGGCCGCCGCTGCTTTGGCGGCGGCGGTGCGCCACAGATGCATGGTGGCGTAGGAGCGCCACGGACTGAACCGGGCGGCATAGTGAGTGAGGGACAGTGCGCCGGTCCAGGAGCTGGCCGCGCCCCTCCCCTCAGACCGGTGAGTGCCCTCGGGTCTTTCGTTGAGCCTGGCGAAGCCGTTGCGGACTGCCGCGTCGCTGGTCAGAAAAACGTCCGGCGCCCCGAGCACCCGCATCGCAACGTATCCGACCGTCCACGGACCGATTCCCGGCAACGGCAGCAGCTTCGCGGTCAGCGCCGAAAGGTCATCTTCGATGCCGAGAACGAGCTCGCCGCTGGCGAGCAATCCGGCGACGGCGCAGACCGATTCGATCCGTCTGCGCGGCCCACGCAGAATTCCAGGTCCGTGTTCGGCAATCAGCGCCGGCGTCGGGAAATGCCGTACCAACGTGCCCGACGGCGTCCGGCTGGGAAGTCCGACGGCGGCCAGTTGGTTGAGCGCGGTGCGCGCGGCCGCCACGGTGATCTGCTGGCCGATCATGGCCCGGATGAGAATTTCGCCGGCATCCAAAGCACCCGGCAGACGAATGCCGGGAACCAGCGTGACACGGCGTGCCATGACGGGGTCCGCGCTCAGCACGGCATCGATGCCGACGGGGTCCGCATCGAGGTCGAAGAGCCGGCGCACCCGGCTGAGCAGGGCCGGAAGGTCACGCAGATCCTCCAACCGGGCGGTGAGCTCCAGTGCGGCTCCCGTCCAGCGCAGCTCAAAACAACCGTGCCCGCACTGGAGAGCTAAGGCGCGTGCGTACCGGTTGGCGTCCCCTTCCTCCACACCTGCCACGGCGCGGGCAGCCAGGAAGGCGAAGATTCCCGGATCGAAGGGCTTCCGGAAAGGCAGCGTCAACGATAGCTCAGCCGGCGTGCCCCGTGCCGATCCGGCAACTTCGGAATCCCCGGCTGCCCCTAGGCCGGAAGGTGAGGTGGCGCCGGCCAAGGTGCTGGCAGCCAACGTCCCAGCAGCCAGGGTCCTGCCAGCCCGAGATCCGGCATCCGAGGTCCTGCCAGCCCGAGATCCGGCAGCCGAGACCGCGGAATGCGAGTGCTGATGTCGGCGTTGGCCTCGTGTGCGCAATGCGGTTGGAGTCATGGAAAATACCTCGGCCACGGTTTCATTAAACTGACGGATGCTGTTGAATCCCGCGGCGAATGCGATATCGGCTGACGTGATGTCCGAAGCGGTCAGAAGAGTGCGGGCGGTCTGAGCGCGGCTGGCCCGTGCCAGAGCCAGTGGACCGGCACCCAGCTCGGCGGTCACGATCCTGTTGAGCTGGCGGCTGGAATAGCCAAGCCGGGCGGAAAGTTCCCTCACGCCGCCGCGGTCCATGACGCCGTCGGCGATTAACCGCATCGCGCGGGCCGCGACGTCGGAACGGACGTTCCAATCCGGACTACCGGGAACTGCTTCCGGCAGGCACCGTTTGCAGGCGCGGTACCCGGCGTCGTGGGCCGCGGCCGACGTTTGGAAGAAAGAAACGTTGGCGGGCTTCGGGGTCCTGGCGGGGCACGACGGGCGGCAATAAATGCCGGTGGTGCGCACCGCGGTGAAGAACTGCCCGTCGAAGCGGGCGTCCTTGGATTCAATCACCCGGTACCGTTGCGAAAAGTCCATGACTCCATGTTCGCAGGCATTAGCGGGGTCTGCTAGCGGAAATCAGACATGGCGATGGTGCGTCTTTTGCGGGGCGCCTTCCTGTGGTTACAGGCCCACGCCGCCGGCCACAGTCATCCCTTGGGACGTGAATTCACCGGTCAGCATCGGCATGGCCCTGCCAATAGCTGCCTTGGCTGCGGCCAGCTGCAGGGAATTGTGGTGGTGCTCCTTGGTGTCCCACACTTCGCTCACCCAGATCACGTCCTCGTCGCTATCGGAGAGCCCGACGACGTATGCCTGGCAGCCTGCAGCGCGTAAACCGTCGGTGCCGTTGAGCAGAATGCCGACGACTTCATTCCGGCGCCCGGGCTTGGTCCTCATTGAGCCGATATAACCAAATGGCGTGGCGACTCCCTTGTGCTGATGTTTCCTTGGATAGTCGGCATCCTACCCGGGTATGGGCCGGCGGATTCGAATCGTGCCGTCGAGCAGGCGACTGCTACGGTTTTGCCATGGCTGCCGAATCCGATCTGCTGGAACTGCTCCAGCAGCCCTCCGTCGTTGTCGCGCCCCGCCTGCTCGGCGCCGTCGTCCGGCATCGCAGCGCCGATGGCACGGTAGCTGTGCGCCTGACAGAGGTGGAGGCGTACATGGGACCCGCCGACTCCGCCGCGCCGGATCCCGGCTCGCACAGCTACCGCGGGAAAACGCCGCGCAACACCACTATGTTCGGCCCGGCCGGACACTTTTACGTCTATTTCACCTACGGCATGCATTACTGCGCCAACCTCGTCTGCTCCCCGGCGGGCACATCCTCGGGTTGCCTGCTGCGGGCGGGGGAAGTGGTGGAAGGCATCGGCATTGCCCGTGCCCGCCGACCTGCTGCCCGCAGGGACAAAGAGCTGGCGCAGGGCCCGGCCCGGCTGGCAACGGCATTGGCCATGGGCAGGGAACACAACGGGGCCTGGGCGCTGGGCGGGGATTTCAGCGTGGAACTGGCTTCGGCGCTGGCACCGGATGACATTCTCACCGGTCCACGCGTCGGATTGGGCGGACCTGGGGGATCGGCCAGTTACCCGTGGCGGTACTGGATTGCCGCAGACCCGACCGTTTCCCGCTACAAGCCCGCTGTAGTGCGAAAACGTCCCGCTGTTTCCTAGTTGCACGGTCTTCCTAGTTGCACGGTCTTCCTAGTTGCACGGTCTCCCAGCTCGACCAACGACTTCCGACCATACGGTGCTCGTTCAAGGCCGGCCACATTTTTCGGTGTTCAGTGGCCGGCTGTGGCCACCCGCTGCCGCGCGGTGACCCCGACCAACGTCACCAAGCACCGCCAAAAGGCCACCTCCAACTCAAAATTTATTATTTATTTTCTAGTTTATCATGCTAGACTAGAACACATGTTCGATGATGGTGGAACAGGTGACAGAAGCAGCGAAACGAATCACGCTTCGCCGGTCCCATCCGCCTCGACCGCAGCCGCTACGGATGATAACGCCCTCCGGGTGAATGAGGCGGTGATCCGGGGCTGGATCACCACTTTGGCTGGAATCAATCCGGAGGACTCTGATGACGCGGAACGGATCGGGCTGCTGCGGGCGAAAGAAGAACTGAAATCAGCTCTCTGCGCCTCGCAGGCCCGGGACGCGGCGGCGTTTGATGCCTCCCAGCGCCGGGCCCAGGAAAACGCCGGGATCGCTGCGGAGAAACTGGGGAAGAATATCGGGGACCAGATAGCCTTGGCCCGCCGCCAGTCCCCGCACAAGGGGAATCAGCTCCTGGGAATAGCGAAGGTACTCGTGGCGGAGATGCCGCACACCCTCACCGCCTTGGCCACCGGAAAATTGAACGAGTACCGGGCCACACTCATGGTGCAGGAGACCGCATTCCTCAGCCTCGATGACCGCCGTGCCGTGGACACCGAACTCGCCCCCGACACGGGTGCGATGGACGGCATGGGTGACGGACAGATCAGCGCAGCAACCAAACGGGTCGCGTACCGGCTTGATCCGCACTCCGCCATGGCCCGGAACGCGAAAGCCGAGCTAGACCGGCACGTCAGTTGCCGGCCGGCCCCGGACACCATGGTCAACCTCACCGCCCTCCTCCCCGTCGCCCAAGGCGTCTCCGCCTACGCCGCCCTGTCCCGGGAAGCCGATTCCCTCCGCGCCGCCGGCGACCACCGCGGCAGGGGACAAATCATGGCCGACACCCTCGTCCAGCACATCACCGGCACCCCCGGCGGAATCACGGGGGTGGAGATCCAGCTCGTCATGACTGACCGCACCCTGCTCCAAGGAGACAGCGAACCGGCCCACCTCACCGGCTATGGAACGGTCCCCGCACAATGGGCCCGAAACCTCATCCGGCACGGGGAAACCGGGGCACACGCCGCCACGGCGAACCCCGGGACGGGGCCAAGCGCTGGTGCTGGTGCTGGTACTGGTGCCGGTATCGCCACGGCGATGGGAGATCCGGCGTTCCGGGTCTGGATCCGCCGGCTCTACACCGCTCCCGGCACCGGGCAACCCGTCGGGATGGACTCCAAAGGCAGGCTCTTCCCACCCGGACTACGAAGATTCATCATCGCCAGGGATCAGACCTGCCGGACCCCTTGGTGCGATGCACCCATCAGACACATAGATCACGTCATCCCGTACCGGGATAGACACAAAGGCGAGGGCGGAGGTCAGACCAGCGGACTTAACGGACAGGGATTGTGTCAACACTGCAATCTTCGGAAAGAAACGCCCGGCTGGTCCTCCACACCCCGCCCCGAGCCACCATCAGGAGCCAGGAAAACAAAACCGAGAGCCGCATCCCACGGATCCCCTCGCGGCACCCGGCACACCGTGCAAACCAGCACACCCCTCGGCAATATCTACACCTCCACCGCCCCAGCGCTCCCCGGGACGGATCGTTCGGAGCTAGGGCGTCTCCTGTTGGAACGGCGAAAAAGGATGTTTCGTGTACGACGTGCTGGACCGTACCGCCCGTCTGATCAGCACTGAGCGCTCGGCGGCACCCATGACCGAGGTTACCGGTGATGCGGGTACCGTGGAGACGTGACTTCTGCTGCTTCCGATTTCCCCGCCCCGCGAGCAACTCCGGGCATCGCCCCGCGCTCGACACCACCCCGCGAAAGCGTGGAAGCGATCATCTCCCGGCTGACCAAGACGGTTCCGGATTATCCGGAGCGGGGGATTTCCTTCAAGGATCTGACCCCGGTCTTCGCCGACGGACTGGCGCTGCATGCGGTGGTCGGCGCTCTGGTTGAACCCTTCGCCGGCCGGTTCGACGCCGTCGCCGGGATTGAGGCCCGCGGGTTCCTGCTCGCGGCCGCGGCCGCCTATGCCACCGGGACCGGCGTGATCACGGTGCGCAAGGCCGGCAAGCTGCCTCGCGAGGTCTACCGTGAGGACTATTCCCTGGAGTACGGCCGCGCTGCATTGGAACTCCATAAAGGGGACGTCCCTGCGGGCAGCCGGGTGCTGATCCTGGACGACGTGCTGGCCACCGGCGGAACCCTTTCCGCGGCGGCTCGGCTCTTTGAGCGGGCGAACGTGCACGTGGCCGGTTTCGGCGTCGTGCTTGAACTCGGTGAACTACGCGGCCGCGCGGCGTTGGCCGGTCACCGGGTGCGCTCGCTGATGCGCCTCTAAGGAGGCCGCAGCCAGCAGCGGCTATCCGCTGTTCAGCGTCCGCGTCACGTCCAATATGATCCGGCAACCGGTTCTATGACGTGCTTCATATGCGTTCAGGGAAATACCGGTAGAATGGACGGTCTGCCTTTTGCGAAAGGGATCGCCGCAATGCTTGATGCTGAACTCGCCCATGAGCGGGAGTACGTAGCGGGGCTTTACGCCCGCTTGGATGAGCTCCGACAGGAGAAACTACAACAGCTGGAGCAGGTCCGGCGTACCACGGCCATGGGAACGCACCAGATGCGCTCGGAGCGGGACGCCTTTGCTTCGCTCTATGAGAACCGCCTGGCGCAGCTGAATGCCGTGGATGACAAGCTCGCATTCGGCCGGCTGGATCTGGACTCCGGGGAAACGCGGTACATCGGCCGCATCGGCCTGTCCACCGACGATCTCCGCCAACTGATGGTGGACTGGCGGGCGCCCGAGGCCGGCACCTTTTACCAGGCCACCGCCTTTGAGCGCCAGGGGGTGCGCCGACGTCGGCACCTGATCCTGAACGGCCGCAATGTCAAGGCCATCGAAGACGATGTGTTGGATCAGGAAATGCTTCATGAGGGCGCCTCGCTGCAGGGGGAGGGTGCGCTGCTGGCGGCGCTCAATTCCAAGCGGACCGGGCGGATGTCGGACATAGTCGGCACTATCCAGGTCGAGCAGGACAGGATTATCCGCGCTCCGCTTTCCGGCGCCCTCGTGGTGCAGGGCGGCCCGGGCACGGGGAAGACAGCGGTTGCGCTGCACCGCGCCGCCTATTTGCTCTACACGCACCGGGACCGGCTCAAGTCCGCTGGCGTCCTGCTGGTGGGACCGTCGTCGTCGTTCATGAAATACATCGAGCGCGTCCTGCCGTCCCTGGGCGAAACGGGCGTCGTCATGGCCAGTGTCGGGCGGCTGATGCCCGGCATCGCGGCCACCGCCGTGGAAGACCCCGAAGCCGCGGAGATCAAGGGCCGCATCCTGATGGCGGAGGTGATCCGCAATGCCGTGGCGAACCGGCAGCGAATTCCAGCCGAAGACCGCAAGCTCGACGTCGAAGGTACTACGCTGCTGCTGACGCAGCGACAGGTCCGGCGCGCCAGGGACAAGGCCCGGGCCACCGGGAAGCCGCACAACGAAGCCCGACTGACTTTCGTGCGGATTCTGCTGCGCGAGCTGACCGAACAGCTGACCGAGCACATTGAATCCTCCGGGTTCGGCAATACCGCGGACCGGGCATATCTCGCGGAGGATGTCCGGCAGGCCCGGGACGTGCGCATCGCGCTGAACCTGGCCTGGATGCCGATGACGCCGCAGAAGCTGGTGGCCGAGCTGTTCAGTAAGCCGGCCATCCTGGACGCAGCGGCGCCGATGCTCAGCGTCCAGGAGCGTGACGCGCTCCTGCGCGGGGCCGACGCGCTCTGGACCGAGGCGGACGTTCCCCTGCTGGATGAGGCAGCCGAGCTGCTCGGCGAGCAGGATGCCACCGGCGGTCGTCACCAGTGGGCCAAGGAGGCCGAGCGGCGCCGGGACATCGCCAATGCCGAGCGTGCCATCGACAACATGACCCAGGCCATGGCGGATTCGGGCGTGGACGGCATCCTCACGGCGGAGGATCTGGCGGACCATAACGCGGTCCAGGACAGCCGGCTGACTCCGGCGGAACGGGCACTGACGGACCGGACCTGGGCGTTCGGCCATATCGTGGTCGATGAGGCGCAGGAGCTGTCGGCCATGCAGTGGCGGCTGTTGGTGCGCCGCTGCCCGGTCAAATCCTTCACCATTGTCGGTGACATCGCGCAGACCAGTTCCGCCTCCGGCGCCGGTTCCTGGCAGCAGGCTCTCGCGCCGTTTATGGGGGACCGCTGGCAGTTGGAGGAGCTCACGGTGAACTACCGGACGCCGCTGCAGATCGCCGAAGCCGCTGTGCGGATGGCCAACGCGGCCGGCCAGCAGGTCTCCGCACCCAAGGCCGTGCGGGAGGGGCTCTGGGATCCGGTGATCGACCGTGTCCCGGCCGGTAAGGTGCTGGACACGCTGGTGGAGGTGCTGCCGGCGGAAATGGCGGCGATCGACGGCGGGCTGCTGGCCGTCATCACGCCGCGCAGCCAGGTGAAAGCAACAGCGGAGGCGCTCAGGGCCGTCTACGGGCGCCGGATCGGGCACGGCGCCGGTTCCATTGAGCAGGACATCGTGGTGATGGACCCGCATGAGGCCAAGGGGCTGGAGTTCGACGGCGTCGTGATCGTTGAGCCCGCGGCGCTGCTTGCCGGCAATGCAGGCAGGGTCGGCGACCTTTACGTCTCGATGACCCGTCCCACCCAGCGGCTGCGGTTGATCACGTCGTCGGAGCTTCCGGCCGGGATTGAGGGCTAACTGCTGCCGGTCTGTCCGGAGTTCTGACGTGCCGTCCGAACAGATCGCTCGTCAGCCTCCCGTGGCCGACAGGCACCCTGCCATTCAGGTCCGCGGTGCGCGGGGAAACAATCTGAAGAAAGTCTCCCTTGGACATTCCCAAACGGCTGACCGGGCGGCGCCTCGACCACCGCGCCCGGCTGCAGGACCGGGGACCGAGGCCCGGGAGTCTTCCGGATCCGGCCCGCGCACGCGATCCTGAGCCGGCTGGCCGACGTCGGGCTCGGCTACCTGAGCCTGGGCCAGCCATTGACCACTCTGTCCGGCGCGGAGCGGCAGCGGCTCAAGCTGGCCATTGAGCATCAGCAGGCCGTCCTGGCCCACGTTGACTGCAATATCGACCTCGGCCGCGGTGCCCGGGACCGATGGCGGCCGGATTGTCTTACCGCACCAACTGACCTGCTGGTTCACGCAGACACTCTGACCGCCCGTCATCTGCGCCGTTACTTCGGCACCCCGTCCCGGAACCGGCGATAGCGGTGTCAGTGGCGACCGCCTCCGCGCCGCCGTCGGGCAATAGGCGCGGCATCCGCCGTCGTGCTGGTAATTTTGAACTGTGTCAGAACAAACAGCAACCGCAGCCCAGCGCAACGATCCCACTTTTGCCAACATTTGGCAGGAGCTCAAGTGGCGCGGCCTGGTTCAGGTCTCCACAGACGAGGCAGAGCTGGAGACGCTGCTCGCCGGCGATCCGATCACGTATTACTGCGGCTTCGACCCGACCGCCCCCAGCCTCCATCTGGGCAACTTGGTGCAGCTGCTCACCATGCGTCGGCTGCAGCTGGCCGGACACAGGCCGCTGGGACTGGTGGGGGGGTCCACCGGACTCGTGGGGGACCCGCGGCCGACGGCGGAACGGACCATGAACACCAAGGAGACGGTGGCCGAATGGGTCGGCTCCCTGCAAGCGCAGGTGCAGCGCTTCCTCAGCTTCGAGGGAGATAACCCCGCCAGAATGGTGAACAACCTGGACTGGACGGCGCCGCTGAGCGCGATCGATTTCCTGCGCGACATCGGTAAGTACTACCGCGTGGGCACCATGATCAAAAAAGACATCGTGGCCTCGCGGCTCAACTCAGACGAGGGCATCAGCTACGCCGAATTCAGCTACCAGATCCTGCAGGGCTTGGATTTCCTGGAGCTCTACCGCAGTTACGGTTGCGTTCTGCAGCAGGGCGGCTCGGACCAGTGGGGCAACCTGACCAGCGGGACGGACCTGATCCGCAAGGTGGAGGGCAAGGGCGCCCACGCCATCGGTACACCGCTGATCACCAATTCCGACGGCACGAAGTTCGGCAAGAGTGAGGGCAACGCCATCTGGCTCGACGCCGGTATGTGCAGCCCCTACGAGATGTACCAGTTCTGGCTGAACACGGCCGACGCCGACGTCGTGGCGCGGCTGAAGGTCTTTACCTTCCTGGACAGGAATGAGATCGATGAACTCGCCGGCGCAGTTGCCGAGCGCCCGCACCTTCGGGAGGCCCAGCGGAAGCTGGCCTACGACGTCACCTCCTTGGTGCATGGGACCGAGGCGACCGAAAAGGTCATTGCGGCGTCGGCCGCGCTCTTTGGGCAAGGGGAACTTGCCGGCTTGGATGCGGCCACCCTTGCGGCGGCCACGAAAGAACTGCCGCGCGGCTCCGTGAACGGGGAAGGGCTGGGCATCATTAATCTGCTGGTGGCTTCGGGGCTGTCCGCCAGCAATTCCGCGGCCCGGCGGATAGTGTCCGAAGGCGGCGCCTACGTGAACAACACCAAAATCACGGACCCGGACGCGGTGATTGCCGAGACGGAACTGCTGCATGGCAGCTACCTGCTGCTGCGGCGCGGGAAGCGGAACCTGGCGATGGTCCAGGTCCGCACGCCCTGACGACGACGACGATGACGCCCTGACGACGACGATGACGCCCTGACGACGCCGGCTGCGGCGACGCCGGCGACGGTCAGGTGGTCCGGGACGCTGACATGGCTGATTTGCGCGTTCCCTACAGTGCGTGTAATGTCTTCTAAGTCGCCCGCTGAGGAGCGCAGTCAACCGTTTGAAAGATGACCGGTTCACTCGCTGGAGCGGAGACCAAACCCCCAAAAAAATTAGTTGCGATTCCGTGCGTGCTCTCTGAGCAGAGGCCGGATGCGCTTCAATTCATGACGTGAGTTTGAGAAGCCTGGGTCGAATGCGATTGAATAAGCGGATTTGACAAGGGAAAAGACAATGAAATACGCTTTAGATATTGCAGCGGTGAAATACGGTTCTACTTATAAATTGATTGTATCAATTTGGAACCTGAAGTATTCGTATGTATCTGTTGTTTGAGAACTCAATAGTGTGCCAAGTTTTGTTGATACCGGTATTTATTTATTGGTTGAGACTGTTGCCTGCTGCCGTGTTTGTGGTGGTGGGTGGCTTTTTTGGCTGGTTTCGAATTTAG